>NZ_JAYWMH010000003.1:0-294000 GCF_040946105.1 Corynebacterium sp. LK2590 | reverse complement strand
ACCAATGAGGGAGGGTTCCCGGCCACCGGCCGGAAACCCTCCCTTTTTCGATCCTCCGCCACTATAGAGCCCCGCCTGGGAACGCGTAGGGGCGTTATCCGCTGTGGTCCATCGTCCACGGAGGTTGTCCAGCTACAGCGGCCTCTGCGCCAGGACGGTGCCTGTGCTTTAGTACATGCGCTGGTCGATAGGGGTGGCCTCGAAGCTGCGCTCGGTGCCATCGAGCGGGTCGGTGAAGCTAAGCTTTGTGGCGGCCAGGTGCATGGGGACTCGGAAGTCCTCGGCGTCCTCCGGGAGGATGTCGGGGTAGATGGGATCGCCCAGGATGGGCGCGTCGGCGGCCCAAAGGTGTAGCCTCAACTGGTGCGTTTTGCCGGTGGTGGGGGCTAGCGTATATTGCGCCAACGGTGGCTGGGGCCCATGGATGGCTTCGAGGACGGTCTTGTCGGTGATGGGCTCGACTTCGACAACATTGGTCTCGGCGTTTGGTGCGCCTTCCTCGATTCGGCCCTGGATTTCGCCCGGGGTCTTTTCCATCCGGCTGCGCCAGACGGTTCCGGGTTTGATGCCAACGTCGGGGGCGATGGCTTGGTAGACCTTGTGGACCTTTCGCTCGGCGAACATGGTTTGGTAGGCCCCGCGGATTTCCCGGCGCTTGGTGAATAGCAGGATTCCGGAGGTGAGCCGGTCCAGGCGGTGGGCGGGGGCCAGTTCATCAATGCCGGTTGTCCGGCGTAGCTGGACGGTCGCGGTTTGCACGATGTGGCGGGCGCGGGGCATCGTCGCCATAAACGGTGGTTTGTTGGCCACTAGTAGGTTGTCGTCCTCGTAGACGACAGGGATGTCGTAGGGTACCGGGGCTTCTTCGGCCGGCATGCGGTAGAAGTAGATGTCCTGGCCGGCGCGGAGGATGGAGTGCGGACTGAGGACCGTCCCATCGCGGAGCACTACGGCCTGGTCGTCGAAGCGGCGCTGGAGAGCGGCGGCATCGTCTTCCGGGTGGCGGTGGCGCTGGCTGGTGATGACGTGTGCGAGGAAGTCCCATGCCGTGATGCCGCCTTCCGGTACCCGCACGCGGGCGGGGTTTAGTCCATTTTGTATCCCTAACGGGCTGTATCCCTTCCGATGATGGGCTATCCTTTGTGACATGGACTTTGATGCACTCCTCGCGCCGGCTCTGGAATTTTCCTCCAATGGTATCGGAGCCGTTCTCCGCGACGTACTGGTGGGCTTGTACACCTTGCTGTTCCCGGCCAATTCCGAAGCTGCTCATATCATCGACTAGTTCGGGGTTAGCCGCGCACGTAAGTTGTTATAACCGGCTATAATTGGTGGTGTAAGGCCCACCGGAGAAAGGACTAAGGATAATGACTAAAGAAGACATTGTTGTCGTTGCAGTAGATGGTTCCGAGGCTTCTCACAACGCCGTTCGGTGGGCGGCTAACACCGCCACCAAGCGTGGCATCCCGCTGCGTATTGCTTCCAGCTACACCATGCCGCAGTTCCTCTACGCGGAGGGCATGGTTCCGCCGAAGGAGCTCTACGACGACTTGCAGAACGAGACCCTCGAGAAGATCGAGGAAGCCCGCGCCATCGCGCACGAGTCCTTCCCCGACCTGAAGATCGGCCACACCGTGGCTGAGGGCTCCCCCATCGACATGCTGCTGGAGATGTCCCACGACGTCACCATGATCGTCATGGGCTCCCGCGGCATGGGCGGCCTGTCCGGCATGGTGATGGGCTCCGTCTCCGCCTCCGTGGTCTCCCACGCGGCCTGCCCGGTGGTCGTCGTCCGCGACGACAACGCCGTCAACGAGGTCAACAAGTACGGCCCGGTCGTCGTCGGTGTGGATGGCTCCGAGGTCTCCCAGAAGGCCACCGAGTACGCCTTCCAGGAAGCCAACGCCCGCTCCTCCGAGCTGGTCGCCGTCCACACCTGGATGGACATGCAGGTCCAGGCCTCCCTGGCCGGCCTGTCCGCCGCCCAGGCTGAGTGGGCAGACGTCGAGAAGGAGCAGGGCGAGCTGCTGGCTGAGCGCCTGTCCTCCTTCCAGGAGAAGTACCCGGACGTGCCGGTCAAGAAGGTCATCGCCCGCGACCGCCCGGTCCGCGCCCTGTCGGATAACTCCGAGGGTGCCCAGCTGCTGGTCGTCGGCTCTCACGGCCGCGGCGGCTTCAAGGGCATGCTGCTCGGCTCGACCTCCCGCGCGCTGCTGCAGTCCGCACCGTGCCCGATGATGGTCGTGCGCCCCGACTCCGAGTAGCCTGAGCGTTCAGCCTAGGCGAAAGCTATTAAGCCATAGTTGCCCGAAATTATGACAGGGCATCTGTGGCTTTTTGCTGTTTTAACGGGCACAATGGGAAGTAGGCGGGCAACTATCTGGGTCCGCCAACGGTAAATTACGAAGTCAAGCGTTCTTTTGGAAGGAATATTATGGGACTGGGACTGGGCTTTTTCATGTCCATCATCGTCGGTATCATCGCCGGCTGGCTGGCAGAAAAGATTATGAAGAAGGATCACGGGCTGGTCACTAACCTGATCGTCGGTGTCATCGGTGGTCTGATTGGTGGCGGCATCCTGTCGCTCATCAACCAGGGCAACCCGAGCAACATCTTCCTGCAGATTATTACGGCCACCGCCGGTGCCTGCATCCTGCTGTGGATCGTCGGCATGATCCGCGGGGGCAGCAAGAAGGAATAATCTAAATTCGCATACAAACCGGTTCGTCTATATTGTGTAGATGAACCGGTTTTTGTTTGTGGAAAGGATAGCCGTGGCAGAAAAGAAATCGCGTCGGAACCGTCCGAGCCCGCGCAATCGACTTCTCGACTCCGCCACCCGCCTGTTTACTACGGAAGGTATTCGGGTCATCGGAATCGACCGCATCCTCCGGGAGGCGGACGTTGCCAAGGCATCCCTGTACTCCCTTTTCGGTTCCAAGGACGCGCTCGTTATCGCTTACTTGGAAAACCTCGACGAGCAGTACCGCGCCGAGTGGAACGAGCGAACCGCCAACGCGAAGGATCCGCAGGAGAAGATCCTGGCCTTCTACGACATGGCCATCGAGCAGGAGCCGGCCAAGGAATTCCGCGGTTCCCACTTCCTCAACGCCGCCGGCGAATACCCGCGCCCGGAGACGGAGTCCGAGCACGGCATCGTCGCGGCCTGTCTGGAGCACCGCCGCTGGATGCATTCCACCATGACCGCCCTGCTCAATGAGAAGAACGGCTACCCCTCGGACGCGCAGGCCAGCCAGCTGCTTATCTTCCTTGACGGCGGGCTCGCCGGGGCCCGCCTCGAGCGCGACGTCACCCCGCTCAAGACCGCCCGCAGCCTGGCTCAGGAGATGCTCTCGGCCCCGCCGGCGGACTACTCCATCTAAGGCTTGGTTTCGCTAGGCCCCTTCCCGGGGGCCTTTTTCTATATCTTCCTCGGGGGCAGGGGAGGTCTCGGCGGCGTCGGCCTCCACCGGTTCCGCATTGCCGGCTGCCGATGCCCCCTGTTGCCCCTCGGCTTCCTCCCGCGCGGCGCGGCGCTCGGCCATGAGCTCGCGGCTGGCCTGCTGCTGCATCTTTCGCCGGGCCTGCTTCTTTTCCTTTTCTTCCTTCTTCTCCGCGCGGTTCGGCTTGTTCTTCCGGTTGGCCCGGAAGTCCTTCCAGCTCTGGCGGCGCAGCTCGTGGACGTCGGTTCCCAGCGGCATCCGGCGCCGCAGGAAAACCTCGAAGACCAGCGTCTGGCACAGGGTGAACAGGTTCGTGCAGGCCCAGTACAAGATGATGGCCACCGGGATGGGGGCGGTCATGGCCAGGTGCCAGAGCATAAACGGCACGAACGGGATGATGATCACGACGAAGTAGAACATGCGCCGCGGCACCTTCTGGTCGAACTGCGTGGTCAAGAACGCGCGGTAGCCGGTGATCATCATGTTCACCGTGGTAAAGATGAGCGCGGCGATGAGCCACGGCATGATGACGTGGCGGACTTCTTCGCCGGTGATGCCGAGCTCCGCGGCCCAATCGTGCGGCATCGAGACGAAGGCCGGCAGCGGGATGCCCATAAACGTCGTCTCGCGGAAGGCCTCGACCTCCTCGGCGCTGAGCAGGCCCACGGTGTCGCCCGTCGACGGGCGCGCCATGCGCAGCACCACCTGGTAGAGGCCCAGGAAGAAGGGCATCATGATGAGCGGCGGGATACAGCCGATGAGCGGCCGGTAGTTGAACTTCTTGTTCAGTTCCTCGGTCTCGACCTGGAGGGCCTTGAACTCCTCGATGGTCGTGGCTTCCTCGGTGCGGCGCTCGATGTCGCGCTTGGCCGGGCGCATGAGCGCGCCGGTGCGCCCCATCTTCACCGAGGACCAGGACAGCGGCGCGATCAGCCCGCGGATGGTGAGGACGAGCAGCACGATGGAGACCAACCACGCGGTCTGGTCATCCAGGAAACTGTGGGTGATGAAGTGCCACAGCTTCATGATTCCGGACACGGGGTACATGAAGATAGTCAGCATGCGCGCAGGCCTTTCCGCAGTCTCTGGTGAATGAGGCAGATCTAGCCTACAGGCGCTACACTATTGCGCATGAATCACACGCGCCCCAGCTGGCAGCAGGTTATGGGAGAACTCTTTATGACCGTCGGGGTGCTGCTGCTGTTGTTCGCCTTCTATGAGGCCTATTGGACCAACCTGAAGTCCGCCGAGCTCCAGGACGAGGCCAACCAGCACCTGGAGCAGCGCTGGAACGAACGCACCAACCCGCGCGGCAAGCTCCACCCGGAGCTGGGCGAGGCCTTTGCGAGGATGTATATCCCCAGCTTCGGTTCCGACTACCACTTCGCCATCCTGGAAGGCACCGACGAGGACGACCTGCTCAAGGGCCCGGGGCGTTACGTTGATAGCCAGATGCCGGGCGAGAACGGCAACTTCGCCGTCGCCGGCCACCGCGTGGGCAAGGGCGCGCCCTTCAACGACCTGGGCAAGCTGGAAACCTGCGACGCCATCGTCATCGAAACCGGGGGCGAGTGGGTGACCTACCGGGTCTTGCCCATCGACGGGCAGCAGGCAGACTGCTTCACGCCGGAACAACAAGAAAAGATCTACGGCGGTGAGTACGCCGGGGCGCCCGGCCGCCACATCACGCTGCCCGGGGATATCGGCGTTATCGCGCCCATCCCCGGGGTCGCGACCGAGGGCGGGCCGGAGCCCACCGAGGCTCTGCTGACGCTGACCACCTGCCACCCGCAGTTCTCGAACGCGGAGCGGATGATCGTCCACGCGATGAAAGTAGACTCGAGCCCAACGCGCCCGGCCGCGATGGAGGAGGAATAGAAACCATGTACCGAGCACTCTGGAACCTCTTGCCGGGGCCTACCCCCGTGAAGGTGCTGCTGGCTATCGCCATCGCCGTGGGCGTGTTCTTCCTCCTCATGGAGGTCCTCTTCCCGGCCATCTCCCCGTTGATGCCGTACAACGGCGTCTCTGTTTAGGCCCGCCTCGCCGCCTAGAGACCGAGGTTGGTGATCGCTTCCCGGGCGATGGACTCGGCCTTGACGGTCTGCAGCTGGTTAGTCCAGACCACTACCGCGCGGTTGTCCTTTTGCACCGCGAAGACCGCCTGGTCGCCCAGGACCCCGCGGCCGCCGGACCAGCCGTCGAACTCGGCGAGCTCCGTGGCATCGACGGGCGCGGCCCAGTCCACGACGTCCATGGCGGCGTCGCGGTCGGGCATCTCGCGGACGATGACGGTCGCCTGGGGGTCCTCCGGGTAGGACCAGAAGATGCAGGCGGGCGTTGAAAACCGGGGGTCGATGGCCTGATCAGTCAGGCGCTGGCCGTTGGTTTCGGCCAGCCACTGGCCGTCCAGGTAGGGGCATTCGCCGGGCTCGGTCGCCTCGGCCGTGGCGTCCACCGGCAGGCCGTCGCCGGGTTGCTCGGCCGCTGGGTTTTCCGGGGCGGTGTCGCTGCTGTTGGCCGGCTGCTCGGCGGCGGGCTGGGCCGGGTCGTCGCTCTCCGGCGCGTCGCTGGACGCGCTGCAGGCCGCGAGGCCCAGCGCCACGATGAGCACGGCGGGAAGTAGGCTTTTGGGCATGAGTACCAGTCTAGAGCACCCATCCGCGGAGAATCTGAGCGATGCGGATGTCCTGCGCAACGGCATCCACATCCTCACCGCCACCTTGCTGGTGATCGCCATCTTCGCCTCCGTGCGGATGCCGCTGGGCGAGGCCGCCGCGAACCTCGTGCTGCTGTCTGCCTTCGCCGCCGTCTACTTCGCCGGCTCCATCTACATGCACCTCTGGCCGTTTACGGTCAAGCTTTTGTGGCTGGCCGCGCTGACCGCCCTGTGGGTGCTGGATCTGACCATCGCCCCGGCCGGCATCTACCTGGTCTTTAGCCTGTTCTTCCTCTACCTGCGCGTGCTGTCGATGTTCTGGGGCGTCATCATGGTGATAGTCGCCGGGGTGATCTCCGTGGTCGTGCAGATCCCCGATGGCCTGACCTTCGGCGGCATCATGGGCCCCGGGGTCTCCGCGGTGGTCACCATCGCCATCTACTACGCCTTCGACACGCTCCACCGCATCAACCTGGAGCGCGAGGAGCTCATCGCCGAGCTCGTGGAGACGCGCGCGCAACTGGCCCAGACCGAGCGCGAGGCCGGCATCAGCGCGGAGCGCCAGCGCATCGCCCACGAAATCCACGACACGCTGGCCCAGGGGCTGTCCTCCATCCAGATGCTGCTGCACGCCGCGCAGCGCGACATCGCCAGCGAGGACCCGGTCCGCGCCAGCCAGCGCATGGACCTGGCGCGCTCGACCGCAGCCGAGAACCTCAAGGAGGCCCGCGCCATGATCGCCGCGCTGCAGCCGGCCGGCCTGTCGGAGACCTCCCTGGCGGGCGCGCTCAAGCGCATGGCGGAGGGCTACGCCGCCACTGGCGAGCTGGAGATGGAGGTCGAGACCGACGGCGAGACCCGCCAGCTGCCGATGAAGGTCGAGGCCGCGCTGCTGCGCATTGCCCAGGGTGCGGCGGGCAACGTCGTCAAGCACGCGCACGCGAGTAGGGCGCGGGTGACCGTGACCTACGAGGACGACGAGGTCCGCCTCGATGTGGTGGACAACGGGCGCGGCTTCGACCCGGAGGAAGTCCGTGACCGGCCAGCCGGGCTGGGGCACATCGGGCTCAGCGCCCTGCAGCGCCGCGCGGAGGAACTCGGCGGGACGATCTCGGTGGAATCCACGCCTGGGTGCGGCACGGCTGTATCTGTTAGCGTTCCCTTGGTAGATTAAACTTTCGGAGGATACGTGTTTCCACAAAAAGGAGAGGCTCCACGTGATTAGGGTTCTGCTAGCTGACGACCACGAAATCGTCCGACTAGGGCTGCGCGCCGTGCTCGAGGAGGCCGACGACATCGAGGTGGTCGGGGAGGTGGCCACGGCCGAAGCGGCTATCTCGGCGGCCCAGGCCGGCGGCATCGACGTGCTGCTGATGGACCTGCGCTTCGGTGCGGGCGTGGAAGGCACCCGCGTGATGGGCGGGGCCGAGGCCACCGCCGCCATCCGCTCCCGCATGGAGCACCCGCCGAAGGTACTGGTCGTGACCAATTACGACACGGACGCGGACATCCTAGGCGCCATCGAGGCCGGCGCGCTCGGCTACCTGCTCAAGGACGCCCCGCCGGCGGAGCTGCTCGCCGCGGTGCGCTCGGCCGCGGACGGGGACTCGGCCCTGTCGCCCATGGTCGCCGACCGCCTGATGACGCGCGTGCGCACCCCGCGCACCTCGCTGACCCCGCGCGAGCTGGAGGTGCTCAAGCTGGTGGCCGCCGGCGCCTCGAACCGCCAGATCGGCCAGGACCTCATGCTCTCGGAGGCCACCGTGAAGTCCCACCTCGTGCACATCTACGACAAGCTGGGCGTGCGCTCGCGCACCTCGGCCGTAGCCGCCGCCCGCGAGCAGGGCGTGCTCTAGACGCCCACCCGCGCCGCCCACCCGGGCGCGCAGGCAAAGCTCAACCCCGGTCCTGCAGGTAGATGCTGGAGCCGGGGTTTTGCTGTGGGCTTAGTTAAGCCGCGTTTTAGGCGGTGGTGAGGCGCTGCTGGATGTCGTAGGTGACGCCGTCGATGTCGGTGTTGATCGACGAGTGCGCGCGACGGCGCTGATCGGCGGTCATGAACTCTGCGTTGTCTGTGGCCGCGTCGAGCTCGTCGAGGCGGTCGCGCACGTCGCGCTTGAAGCCGGCCGGCAGGTCGGTGCCCTCCAGCGAGTTGCGGATGCCCTGGGTGCGGGCCTTCAGGGAGGCGCCGTGGCCGGCAAAGGAGGCGAGCTGGTCGCGGGAGACGCCGGCCTTTTTTGCCTGGCGCTTCTCGTTGTTTTCGCGCAGGGCCACCAGGCCGCGGTAGGCCAGCGGCAGCAGCAGCGGGACGGCCACGCGGGCGGCGCCGGCGTAGCGCTTGACGTTGTCGGAGTTAAAACGGCCGGCCTTGAGCTTCTCCAGCTCCTGCTTGGCCATCTTTTCCTCGTGCTTGCGGCGCTTCTTCAGGCCCTTTTCTTCCGACTTCAGCAAGTTCTTTTCCTGCTTGGCCAGCAGCTTATGCTGACGGCGCTCCGCCTTGGAGGCCTCCTTGACCTCGGCCCGGGCGCGGGCCTTAGCGGCCTTGGCTTCTGCCTTGGCTTGGGCGCGGAGCTTACGAACTTTCTTGAGCAGGCTCATGACTGTGTCCTCACTGTGGTTGAAGGTCGTTGTCTTGGGAACTATTTGTTTGCAGTGTAGTGCTGCATTCAACATTACCTGTCCCAGTCTATTAAGCTCGGGCGGGTGAGCGATTGGTTGACGGCGTCGGATCTGGTGGGGTGCCAGTACCGGCGGGTTCAGGCCCGGCGCTTCCCCGAAATTCCCGCCCCTGCCTCCGCCGCCGCGCGGGCCGACAGGCTGCGCGCCGCCCGCCAAGCCGTCGCTGAACAGCTGCCCCAGCAGGGCAAAAAGGTCCGCCGCAAGGACCTAGGGCCCCTGCCGGCTGACGATGCCTCCCAGCGCGCCGCCGCCACCCAGCGCGCCCTAGGTGGCGCGCACACCCACATCACCGGCGGGGTACTCATCGCCGAGGGGGTAGCCGTCAACGTCGACCTTCTGTTGCGCACCGCGGACGGGATCGTCCCGGTGCTGGTCTCCAACCACCGCGTGGCGCGGAAGAAGCCCGGCAAGACGCTGCCGGGCGTGCCCACCCATCGGCTGGGGCTGAGCGATCCCCTGCCGCTGCCCTACCAGGCGCGCCACCACGTGGCCGACGGCTACCGGCTGGCGCTTGCGGAGCGGACCCTTGGCGAGCAGTACGCGGGCCGGGCCGGGATCATTGGGCAGGACCGCCAGCTGACCTTCTTCACCGAAACGCAGCGCTACCAGGCCGCGCTGGATACCGCCCTGGCCCGCCCGCTGCCTCAGGCGCCGCGCCGGGTCAAAGAATGCGCCAGCTGCCGGTTCTGGCCCGTCTGCGAGCCGGAGTTGGCAGCCGTCGACGACATCAGCCTGTTCTTGCCCGGCGATAAGGCCGACCCGTACCGCGAGCAGGGCATTGACAGCGTCCAGGCGCTTATCGATGCCGATCTCTACCCGGCCTCCCAGCTCGCCGCCGCGTGGCGGGAGGGGATAACGCTGCTGGCCCGCGACGTGCCGACCGTCCCGCGCGCCGACGTGGAGGTCGACGTGGACATGGAGGCCTACCTGGACCAAGGCGCCTACCTCTGGGGTGCGTGGTATGCCGGCGAATACCACCCCTTCGTGACCTGGGAGCCGCTAGGCGGGAGGGCCGAGGCCCACAACTTCTCTGCGTTCTGGGACTGGCTGATGGGCATCCGGGCTCGCGCCCACGCGGCGGGCCAGACCTTCGCGGCCTACTGCTACTCCGCGCACGGCGAGAACCACTGGATGCGCATGTCCGCCAAGCGCTTCGGTCAGCCCGCGTTGGCCGAGGTGGAAAGCTTCCTATCCTCGCCCGAGTGGGTCGACTTGTTCGCCCACGTCAAGGCCCATTTCCTTGGGCCGTCCGGGCTAGGGCTCAAGGCCGTGGCCCCGCACGCGGGCTTTCACTGGCGGCAGGGCGATTTCGCCGGCGAGGAATCCGTGACCGCGCGCCGGGCGGCGCTGCGCGGGGATACCGCCGTGCGCGAGGCACTGCTGACGTACAACGCGGACGACACGCGCGCCACCCGCGCGGTCCGCGACTGGATGAGCGCGGGCGCGCCGGGCGTTAGATACCTCCAAAAACCGCCAACAGCAGCGCCAGGGTCACCAGACCAGCAGTGATCTGCCCCCACTGGGACTCGGTCCCCGGCTCCGGGCCCTCGGCCTGCTTCATCAGCACGGCCTTCTGCGCCTTGACCGCGCGGATCATGAAGATGGGGAAGGCGGCCAGCGGGATGATGCACAGCACCGAGGAGAAGACCGCGAGCCAGGACTTTTGCGTAATCAACCAGATAATGAGCCCGCCGTTAATCAGCGTGGAGCGGAACAGACCGCCGCGGTTCATCTCCTTCAGGCCCGCGCGCACGGCTGCGGGGCCGCCGCCCATCGTCGTGGGCATGATGTAGCTGAGCACACCGATGAGCAGCTGGCCGGCGAAGCCGATGAGCAGTGGCAGCGTCGGCAGCGGATCCGGGTCGCCGCTGATGAAGACCTGGACGGCCAGGTAGACGATGGTCAGCGCCAGCCAGGTCACCGCCGCCAGCACGGAGACCGCCGGGTAGCTGACCCGGTCGCGCGGCTCGGCCAGCACGGCGCCGACGTTGCGCAGCCACTGCTGGAGGCTGGCCAGCCAGCCGGCGGCGTAGACCACCAGGCCCGCGCCGGTTAGCCACGCGAGGCTGCTGAGCGCGCCCGCGATGGTCACGGCGGTGCCCACCGCGAGGAGGATGAGCGTCGGGTTCATCCGCGTGGTGATGCCCTTGGTCCGCCACATGGTGGGGAAGAGCACCGTCAGGCTGGCCGCGGCGGCCAAGCCGACGAAACCGCCGATATTGGCCACCACGTGGGCGGTCAGCAACCGCCCGTACCAGGGCTCGGACAGGCCCATGGACAAGATGGCGCCGAAGAACGCGCCGACGGGCAGGCACAGCGCCGAGCCGACGTAGCCCAGGATGATGGGGCGGAAGCGCTTGGCGCTGTCGATCCCGCGCCACTGCTGGGTCAGGCTAGCGCCGTGCCAGAGCAGCATGGCGCCGACGATGAGTGCGCCCAGCTGCGTGAGGATGAAGTGCAGATCCCAGATGTCGTCGAGGGCCTGGCCGATGATGGCCAGAACCACGCCCACGTTGAGGATGTAGATCCGCCGCAGCTGGTTCGGGCGGGCCGAGTCGGGCAGGCGGGCTTGGACGAATTTCTCGGTCAGGTACTGCGACCAGACGACGATGTTGTTGGTCACCATGCCCAGGGTGAACAGGTGGATGAGCACCCAACGGTAATTAGGGATGAGGGTGTGCACCGCCCCGGCCAGGATGAAGACCATCATCCACAGCGTGATTGGCTTGCTGGCGCGGCGGTGCCAGCTCTTCCCCGACCACTTCTTGTTGGGTATTTTCTCCATAATTTCTCTAGTTTATCCCACCGCGCGCCGCTTCAGCGTTGCGGCGATGGCGATAAGGATCACGGAAACCAGCACGTAGAAGGCCACGAAGATGGACCAGTTGAACGCCCCGAACAGCGTTCCCGCGAAAGCGCCCAGCACCGAGGAGCCGAAGTAATAGCAAAAGACGTACATGCTGGAGGCCTCCGCCCGGTCGTGTTTAGCCACGGCGCCGACCCAGCCGCTGGCCGTGGAGTGGGCGGCGAAAAAGCCCACGGTCAGCAGCAGCATGCCGGCAATCGTTGCCACCAGGGGGCCCAGGGTGAGCGCGATGCCCACGCCGAAGAGCACGCACGCGCCCAGCAGGGTGGTCCCCCGGCCGTGCTCGGCGGCCAGCTTGCCGGCTTGGGCAGACGACCAGGTGCCGAAGAGATAAAGCAGGAAGACGAAGCTGACCAGCGCCTGCGGCAGCCCGAAGGTCTCGATGAGTCGGAAAGAGATGAAGTTGTAGATGGAGACGAAAGAGCCCATCGCCAGCAGGGCGACCAAGAACAGCAGGCCGAGTTCCTTGGTCCGCCAGTGCTCGAGCATGGCGGCGAACTCGCGCCGGGGGTTAAGAGCTTTGGCCGTGAAGTTGCGCTGCTTCGGCAGCAGGAACGCCGCCGCGACGGCGAAGAGGAAGGAGACCAGCGCGGAACCGGCCAGCGCCCAGCGCCACGAGGTCAGCTCCAGCAGGCCAGAGGGGATAAGGCGCCCCATCAGGCCGCCGATGGAGGTGCCGGCGATATACAGGCCCATCGCCCGCGGCAGCGCGCGGGCGTTAAGCTCTTCCGAGAGCCAGACCATCGCCACCGCGGGCGCGCCCGCCATGAGGGCGCCCTGGACGGCGCGCAGCCCGATGAGTAGCGCGGGGCTGGACGCCCACGGCACCGCGAAGCCAACCAGCGTGGCCGCCAGGCAGGAGACCAAAAGGATCCGCCCGCGGCCGAAGCGCTCGGAGAGGATGGAGGCGGGTACCACGCAGACCGCCAGCGCGCCCGTCGCCGCGGAGACCGTCAGCGCGGCCGCCGTGGAGCTCAAGCCCACCTCGCTGACCAGCTCCGGCAGGATGGCCTGGGTGGAATACAGGCAGGAAAAGACCGCCAACCCGACGCAGAGCATGGCGACGGTGGCGCGGGTATTTCGGGGCATGGCTCTCGGCATATTCTCAGCATGCCCGCGCGGGGTCTATGTGTAAAATGTGGAAAATAGCAAGAGTTGATACACTTCCTGCATGAATGTGGATGACCTGCGCGGTTTCATTGCCACCGCGGAGACCGGCGCCGTCGGGGCGGCCGCCGACAGCCTCGGCATCAGCCAACCCACCCTCAGCCGGCGCATCCAACGCGTGGAAAAGGCCGCCGGCGCGAGCCTCTTCGACCGTGTTGGCCACCGCGTGGTGCTCAACAGTCGCGGCGCGGGTTTTCTGCCCACGCGCGCACAGCCGTGGCGGAGCTTTCCCGCGGGACCGCGGAGGTCGCCCGCCTGATGGACCCCGACCGGGGCACGGTGCGCCTGGATTTCATGCACTCGCTGGGCACCTGGATGGTCCCCGACCTCTTGCGCACTTACCGCGCCCGCTACCCGCACGTCGAGTTCCAACTCCACCAAGGCGCAGCCCAAGAGCTGGTCGACCGCGTCCTGGCCGGCGAGGCCGACCTCGCGCTCGTGGGCCCGCGCCCGCTCGATGCCGCCCCGCACGCGCTGAGCTGGGCGCTGCTGGAACGCCAGCGCCTTGGCATTGCCGTGCCCGCCGAGCACTGGGTGGGCAACGCCGATACCGTCACGATGGCGCAGTTCGACGGCGAGCCCTTCATCGGCATGCTGCCGGGCTACGGGACCCGTATGTTCCTGGACGACCTCGTCGCCGCGGCCGACATCACCCCGCGCTTCGTCTTCGAGTCGATGGAGCTGACCACCGTCGCGGGGCTCGTCGAAGCCGGCCTGGGCAGCGCCCTTTTGCCGCTGGAAGACCCGTACCTGCAGGCCCGCAACGTCATCCCGCTAGACCCGCCAGCCTACCGCGAGCTCGGCCTGGTCTGGCGCCCCGGCGACGACGCCCCGGCCGTCGCCCAGTTCCGCGACTTCGCCTGCCAGGCTGAGGGGCGCCCGGCTGCCAGGCCGGGTGTTAGCGGAGGCTAACAGGGGGCTAATCCGGGATGAAAAGGTCCTCGATCGTGCAGTCGAAGAAGGCTGCCAGCTGGAACGCTAACGGCAGCGACGGATCGTAGCGACCTTTTTCCAGGCTGATGACCGTCTGGCGGGATACGCCTAAGGTGTCGGCCAGTTTTTGTTGGGACAGGTTGTGTGTAGCGCGGTACTCGCGTAGCCGGTTGTTCATAGCGCTTAGGACTCGCGCCGCTTGTGGAGCAGGTACGAACCCCAGAAAACGACCGCTAGGAACGTGCCTAGACCGATGGTTAACCAGTGGGCGGAGACCTGGAAGTCCCAGAATACCGAGACCACTCCGAGCGCGCCTACTGCCCACAGGCAGACGTGGAAAGTGCTTTGGGCTGCCTGGTCGTACCAGCGAGACTCGATTGATTTCTCCGGCTGGGCCGGCGCCCCCGCGATGGTTGAGCGGTCTACCAACACAGCCCACCATGCGACGAACCCCACCGGGAACAGGCACGCGGCGTATATCATGACGGTCAACCCGGCGGATACTCCCGTGTGGCCCGTCAGTGTGGTCAGAACCGCGCCAACTATGACCGCGGTCATCGCACCTGCCGCAGCGGAGGTCAACATCAGCTTGCGCTGGCTGCCGCCGGAACGCATCCGGCCGAGGCGTGTTTTCGTTTCCATGGTTTACCCCTTTCCTGGCCTGAGTGACATCGCCGGCTTGCTTCGGCTTTTGGCCTTACTCTGGCCGCGTTTTAGTCAAGTGTGCTTTACGTATACGAGTATATGTTAAGCGTGCTTTACCGTCAAGGGGGCTTTGCTATGTCAATCCATCGGCCTTTGCGCCTGAAGGCGAACGGTGTCCTGGGGATACGCGCAGACCTGGTGGTAGAAGCCGATTTTCCGCGCATCCTACAGGATCGAAAAAGGGCCGACCCCCGCGCGGGGGCCGGCCCTTTAGCTGGAAACGCTGGAAGGCGCTGAGTTGCTTTTCTTACTTCTCAGCGGCAGCCAGGCGCTCGGCAACGTCGTCCCAGTTGACGACGTTCCAGAAGGCCTTGACGTAGTCAGCCTTCACGTTCTTGTACTGCAGGTAGTATGCGTGCTCCCACATATCCAGCATCAGCAGCGGGGTGAAGTTAACGGAAACGTTGCCCTGCTGGTCGGTCAGCTGCTCGATGATGAGCTTGCCGGCGATGTGGTCGTAACCCAGCACGGCCCAGCCGGAGCCCTGCAGGCTGGTAGCAGCGCCAGCGAAGTGAGCCTGGAACTTCTCGAAGGAGCCGAAGTCGCGGTCGATGGCCTCAGCCAGCTCGCCGGTCGGCTGGCCGCCACCGTTCGGGGACAGGTTCTTCCAGAAGATGGAGTGGTTGGTGTGGCCACCCAGGTTGAACGCCAGGTTCTTGGACAGGGCGCGGATGCGGTCAGCGTTAGCCTCGCCGTTGCGCTCGGCCTCGAGAGCCTCGAGTGCAGCGTTAGCACCCTGCACGTAGGTGTTGTGGTGCTTGTCGTGGTGCAGCTGCATAATCTCCGCGGAGATGTGCGGCTCTAGGGCGTCGTAGTCGTACGGCAGGTCGGGAAGTTCGTAAACAGCCATGATTATTATCCTTTCGTTGGGTACGGGCCCCATAATAGGCTGGTTTGTAGATTTCGCAACGAAATTCTTGCAAAAATCTATAAACCCGCAGTACAACTTCAAAATTGTTCGTTGAGATTGTCCCGAAATTAATCCGGAAAGGAACTAAACCATGTCGTGGTTGTTTGGACCGGCGCCGAAGATTGTCGACGCACAAGAAACCCTGCCGGGTCGCGCAGAGCCGGTGCTTCCCGAGCCACAAACGCATGCCGTCCTCGGTACGCCGATTACCGGCCCGTGGAAGGAGGGGCAGCGCTCCCTCCTGCTGGGCATCGGCTGCTTCTGGGGCGTAGAAAAGATGTACTGGGAAACTGGCGGGGTGGAGTCCACCTCGGTCGGTTACGCCGGCGGTAATACCCCGAACCCGACCTACTACGAGGTCTGCCGCGGCCTGACCAACCACGCCGAGGTCGTCGAGGTCACCTACGACCCGCAGCAGATCAGCCTGGAAGAGCTGGTGGTCAAGGCCTTGGAGGCCCACGACCCGACCCAGGGCTACCGCCAGGGCAACGACGTCGGCACCCAGTACCGCTCGGCGTTCTACCCGCGCACGCAGGAGGACAAAGAGGTCATCGAGAAGCTGGTCGAGCGTTACGCGGACAAGCTGGCCGACCACGGCTTCGGCGAGACCACCACCGAGGTAAAGCTGCTCGGCGATACCCCGTCCGGCGAGTACTACCTAGCCGAGGACGAGCACCAGCAGTACCTGGCCAAGAACCCGCACGGCTACTGCCCGCACCACAGCACCGGCGTCAAGTGCGGATAGGGCGGTAGGAGCGCCTAGGCGTCGCGGCGGATGAACTCCTCCATCCGGCGCGCCCGGCTAGGGGTCAGCGCCACGCGGGACTGCGAGCCGAGAACGCTGTCCCAGTACCAGAACATCTCGGAGAAGTAGTTGTGCCCGTGCCCGCCGGGCACGTTGAGGGAGTTGACTTGGTCGAGCCCGATCTGCCAGAAGGTGATAAACGGAGCCCAGAACATCTCCTTGAAGGTGTCGGCGTACGCCGTGTCGGGCTGTGGCTCGTGAATCCAGCCCGGCCGCCGGAAGGCCAGCGCCTTGTCCCACCACACGATGGCATCGGAGGCGTGCTGGGCAATCAGCACGCGCGGGCGCTGCCAGGTCTGCGGGTAGCTGTGGCCGAAAGCGTCGTGCCGGGTGTGCGGGGTGGCTGCGGCGAAGCGGATGTGCTTGCCACCATCGATGACCGGCACGCGCTCCAGGGAGCCGGGATCGCGCTGGAGCTCGGAAGTAAAACGGCTCATGCGGGGCGGGCCGGAAAACACGGCGCCTTCGCAGGCAGCGAGCAGGTCGTCCACGGACTCGTAGTTGTCCAGGATGGCGTAGGCCCCCAGGGACTCGCCGGCGAAGTAGAGCCGCGGGCGGTCGCCCTCCGGCAAGTCTTCCAGGCGGTGCTTGACCGCCGTGATGAGCTCCCAAGCGGCCCGCACGGGCCCGTCCGGATCCACCACGTAGGAAAACACGCTGGCCAGAACGTCGTACTGGAGCGTGACCGTGGCGCAGTTGCCGCGGGTGAGGAACTCGTAGGAGCAGGTGGACCAGTTGTTGAGCCAGCCGGAGCCGGCGGGCATCTGGATGACAATCGTGTTGCGCCAGAACGCGCCGGTGCGCTCCATCTCCGCGATGACTTGGCGGGCGGCGTTGCGGATGGAGCGGCCCGGCACCAGCCCGGCATAGATGCGGATCGGCTCGTGGGCGCGCTCGCAGTCCATCGCTGCCTTGATGTCGTCCGCGCGCGGCCCGCTGGATAGGAAGGAGCGCCCCTGCAACCCGACGGCTGTCCACGGCTCGTAGGACCACGGCGAGCCGGAGCGCTCCGGCTCCCAGGGCATGGTGGACCCCGGGAAAACCGTCCGGTTGAGCTCTTGGGCGCGGGCGGTCACGTTGCGGATCCAGGTCCTAAACAGCACGCGGTTGGACAAGACGAAGACCACCGCCGCCAGGCCGGCCGCGCCCAGTGGCCAGGCCACCAGCGCCGGCAGCCAGCGCCGCAGCCCCTTCGACAGCTGGTCGACGGAGGCCTGCACCGCCTCGCCCAGCAGCAGCAGGCTGCCATATCCCAGGGTGCCCACGACGGTACCGGCCAGGGCCTGGGCCGGGCCGCGGTCGTTGTCCTTGTCCACCAGCTGCGCCTGCTTGCGCTGGTTGCGCACCGACAGCGCGGTCATGCCCGCCGTCACTGCCGCCAGCCCCAGCGCGATCCGGTGCCGGTACTGGTAGGTCAGCCGGTCCTGCGGGCGCTTGCCGATAGAACGCAGGAATTCCTTCGCCACATAGGCCGCGGTCGCGCCCGCCCAGTGGCCGGCCGCCTGCCCGATGGCCACGTTCGCGGCGGTCACCCACCACGGCCGCGGCAGCAGCGAGGGCGAGATGGCCGCCCACGTGGCCAGCTCCGCGCCCAGGATCCCGCCGGCCATGTTCTGTGGCAGCCGGCGCCGCCCGGTCATGCGCACCCCCGGCGTGAGATCGCTTAAGACCTCGAGCGAGAAGATGCCCGCGCGCAGCGCACCGCTAGCGAAGCGGTAGCCCGTGCGCCGGAGGAAGCGTTTCATGCCTGCCATCATTGCAGAACCTCGGCCCCTCTGCAGGACAGCCGGAACGGGGTTAGAGTGTGAAAGGTCGGCTCCAGAGACCTAACCGGGCGGCAGAAGAAAAGAGGTGGCTTGCGCGCGTGGATATCGTGGCTCACCGCGGATATTCCGGCAAATACCCGGAAAACTCCGAGGCATCTTTCGCGGCGGCGCTGCGGTTGGACATCTGGGGCATCGAATGCGACGTCCGCCTGACCCAGGACGGCTACGTGGTGGTCATCCACGACGCCAAGCTGGACCGGACCGCGGACCGCACCGGCGTGATTTCCCGCATGAAGTGGGCGGAGGTCGCCCGCGCGGACATCGGCGGCGGGCAGCGGCCGCTGCTCCTCGACGAGCTGCTCGAACTCGTCCGCGCCACCGACCGGCACCTCTACATCGAGACCAAGCACCCCGGCACCCCGGGCGACGTGCTGGAAGAGCAGGTCGTGCTGCGCCTACGGTATGCGGGCATGCTGAATGATCCGCGCATCCACGTCATTTCTTTCTCGCGCCGGGCCATCCGCCGCATGCGGCAGCTGGCGCCGCAGGTGGACCGCATCTACCTGCGCCGCGACTGGGAGCGCCACGTCAACCGGCGGGACATGCTGCTGCCGGACGCGACGGGCCTGGGCATGTCGCTCATGCGCGCCAAGATACAGCCCTCGGCCATCGGCGCGCACGGGCTGCCGACCTACCTGTGGACCGTGGACCGGCAGGCCGACATCAAGTGGGCGTGGGCCAACGGCGTCGACGTGCTGGCCACGAACCAGCCGGAAGTCGCCCTCCACGCCATTAAGTATTAAACGCCAGGTATCTTAGGGGGCATGGCTAAAAAGAAGAAGAAAAAGGAAGATCTGCCGGAGGGCATGTCCCGCCGGCAGGCCAAGCTCGCCGCCCGCGCGGCCGAGCGCGCTGCCCTAGAAAAGGACCCGCGCCCCTTCGGCGGACTGCAAGCGGAATCCACCTTGGTGGCCATGCAGGAGTTCGTCCCCTCGGCGTACGCGAAGCTGCCGGTCAAGGGCATCGACCGCGACGTGTACCTGGCCACGGTGCTGCCGGGTGCATCGGCGGCGCTCATCCGGGACGACGAGTACGGCGGGGCCGCCTTCGTGGCCCTGCAGGTCCAGTCGCACACCCACAACCCGGGTCGCGACCTGGCCTTCGCCCTGAACTGGGTGAAAAACCACGGCGCGGGCGAGACCCTCGAGTCCACGGCCGCGGACGGTTCGGAGCCGCAGCTCAGCGAGCTTATCGATGCCTCCGTAGACCTCGACGTCGAGGTCTTCCAGGACTTTTCCTGGTGGGTGCCCGAGGGCGCTCCCAGCAACCCGGCCGTCCAGCAGTCCCTGCAGGCCGCCAACCAGTCCGTGGTGGAGACCCACCCGGTCGGCGCCGATATCAGCGGCACCGCCTTCTGGGCCGCCGGCGGCGACAAGTCTTATATCCGCTGGGTCCGCCCCACCGACGACGAGTCCCCTTTCCTCAACGCGATTGCCCGCGTGGCCGCCCGCGAGGAGATGAACCTCGGCGAGGGCACCAAGTTCGCCGGTGTCTTCCGCACCCACGGCGTCATCGCCCCAGTCTTCGACCTGCCGGCCGATGCCGACCCGGCCTCCTTCGAGTCCGAACTCCAGCGCGTCGACGCCGCCCTGGAATCCGAAATCGCTAACGATGCGCAGCTGAGCGCCGACGAGCGCAAGCAGCTGCAGAACCTGAAGTCCCGCCAGGTCACCCTACGCTAACGCAGCGAATCGAAGAGCTGCTGAGCCTGCGCGTCGTCCCACAGGACCACGTTGCCGACCTCGGTGTCCATGAAACCGCCGATGGGGATGGTCTGGGTCTCCACGCCGGTACCCATGGCCAGCGCCACGCGGGCCAGGTGCCAGACGTGCTCGTGCTCGCCCACGATGAAGGACGAGGCCGCGTGGTTGACCAGCGAGACCGTCCTAAACGGGTTAATCAGCGTGGCCGGCGAGGTGATCTTGTCCAGCAGCGCGGCGAAGAATTCGCGCTGGCGGGCCACGCGGTCCAAGTCGCCCATGGCGGTGGCGCGGGTGCGCACGTAACCCAGGGCGGTCGGGCCGTCAAGCTTCTGGCAGCCGGGCTGGACGTCCAGGTTGGCCAGCGGGTCGTTGATGGGCTCGGCCACGCAGATGTCGACGCCGCCGACGGAGTCGACCACGTTGGCCAGCCCGCCCATGCCGATCTCGGCGTAGTGGTCGATGTGCAGGCCCGTGGCGCCCTCGACGGTTTCGGTCAGCAGCTGCGGGCCGCCGTAAGTGAAGGCGGCGTTGACCTTGTCCTGGCCGAAGCCCGGCACGGAGACATAAGAGTCGCGCGGGATGGAGATCAGCTGCGCCTTCCCGCTGGACGGGATGTGCAGCAGCATGATGGTGTCCGTGCGCCCCACCCCGACGTCGCCGCCGGTGCCCAGCTCCGCCTGCTGTTCCTCGGTGAGGCCTTGGCGCGAATCCGAGCCGACCAGCAGCCAGTTGGTGCCGGCGGTCTTGGCCACCTGCTGTTCGGGCATGGCTTCCACGCGGGTCAGCCGCGTATCGGCCCAGAGCATCAGCACCAGGCTGGCGACCACCACGATGGCCAGCACCCAGCCGGCGCAGCCCAGGCAGCCCTTGACCGGGCTGGTGCGCTTGCGGCGCCGGTGCGGACGATGCCCCTCCGGCGGCGCCGGCACCCGGTAGCGGCGCGGGGCCTCCGGCTGCGGCGGGTAGTCCTGGCGGTGTTCTTGGCGGTACTGCTGCTGGTAGTGCGGCTGCGCGTAGGCCGGCAGCGGTTTCTGGCGCGGCGGCTGCTGCTGTGCCTGCTGCTGGGGCTGCGCCGGGGGAACCTGCCGCGGCGGCGTCTGCCGCGGTGGCGTTTGCCGGGGAGGCGTTTGCCGCGGCGGGGCGGCATGTGACGCGGCCTGCGAGCCTGTGGGCCGCTTGCGGATGGGCCGGCCGTAGCGGTCTTTCAGGATGCGACCGTCCGCCCCGCGCACGAAGTCATCGCCGGCGCGGCGGGATTCCCGGTCATGGTCGCGTCCTGAATAATTCATGCGCTATAGCCTACAAGGCGCCCGCGCCCAGACCTAGCCCAACAAACCGAAAAGCGACGGATCCCTGAGTAGGGAATAACCGATAAACGCCACGGCATCGATGAGAAAATGCGCGATGATAAGGGGCGCGACCTTGCCGGTGCGGTGGTAATAATAGCCAAAGACCACGCCCATGAGCAGGTTCCCGAAACCGGCGGAAATCCCCTGGTAGAGGTGGTAGGAACCGCGCAGAATAGAAGTCGCGGCCAGCACGGCGGGCAGCTTCCAGCCCAGCTGTTTCAGCCGGGTCATCAGCCAGGCCACCACGACGGTTTCCTCGCCGAAGGCGTTCGCCGCCGACCACAGCAGCAGCACCGGCGCCTCGACCAGCGGGTGGGAAAACTCCGCGGGCACAACCACCTTGGACAGCCCGAGGTGCACGGCGCCGACGTAGAGGGCCAGGCCCGGCAGGCCAATCAGCGCGGCCAGCCCCGCCCCGCGCAGGCTGTCCCCGCCTACGCTCAGCGATGCCCGCCGCACCGGCGCCGGCCCCACCCGCAGCAGGTAGAGCGCCAGGGCGCCATAGGCAAAGAGCACGCCGGCCGAGCACAGCTGCAGGCCGACGTCCAGCCACGCGATGGCGGACTGGGAGGAATTCAGCGTCACCGACTGCTCGGAAAGGGGCGCCGGATCCAGTAGCGAATCCACCAGGCGCAGCAGCGAGCGCACGCCGGATACGCCAAAAGACAGCGACAGGACGATGATGACCTCGGCCACCAGCGTGCGCCGGGCCGTGACCGCCGGGGTCGGGGATTCCGGCGTCATGGGTGGAGGAGGTGGGCTAGGGCGAGGAGTTCGGCATCGGCAAGCGTGATGCCGCCCAGCTGCACGCCGACGGGCGGGTGGTTGGGGACCTGCCAGGGCAGGCTAATCGCCGGCAGGTGCGCGACGTTAAACAGCGAACCCCACGGCGACCAGCGGGTCTGCTCCGCGAAATTCTCCGCGTGCGGCAGGCGGTTAAACGCGCCGATGCGCGGCGGATCGAAGGCCAGCATGGGCGTGAGCAGGGCATCGACGGCCCAGTAGCCGGACAACAGCTGCGGCAGCTGGGCGGCGTGCTGGTGGGCGCGGTCGACCTCCGCGTCGCTGAAGCCGCGCCCCAGCTGTCGGACCCACTCGGCGTAGCCCTCCTGCGGGCCCAGCCCCGCCATCCGGGAGGAGAAGATGCGGGTGAAGGCGGCGAAGGTCTCCTCCGAATGCGGGTAGGGCGAGACCTCGATGACCTCAAAGCCGGCGGCCTTGAGCGCCGCGGCGGCCTCGGCGACGGCGCGCAGGATGTGGTCGGCCACCCGCACGCCGGCGAACAGCGGCTGGGTCAGCACGCCGATACGCCACCGGCCGGGCGTTTTCAACGGCAGGTCGTGCAGTAGGGCGGTATCGGCGACCGAGCGGGTGATAAACCCGGGCACGCCCAGCTCCCTGCCGGATTGCTTGAAGCCGACGACCCCGCACGCGGCGGCCGGCACGCGGATAGACCCGCCGCCATCGCTGGCCTGGGCCGCGCGCACCAGCCCGCGGGCGACCTGGATGGCCGCCCCGCCGGAAGACCCGCCCGGGGTGCAGCCGGGGTAGCGGGGGTTGTCCGGGTGCGGCAGATCCACCGGCTCCGTGTCCACGCGCAGGCCCAGCTCGGGGGCGGCGGACTTGCCCACGATGTCGGCGCCGGCCGCCTCCAGCTCCGCGATGAAGGGATCGGTCTCGGTGGCCAAGTAGGCGCGCTTAGCCGAGCCCAGCGTGGTGGGCATCCCGGCCACGTCGTTGAGGTCCTTCGCGCTTAACACCCAGCCGCTCAACCGACCGGGCCGCGGCGGGCCCGGGTGGGCCAGCCGCTCGTGGTCGATATAGGTAAAGCCGTGCTCGCGGGGGTCGAGCCCGGCCAAATCCGCGGCCAATTGCGCGTGGGAGAATTCCATAGGTCTACAGCCTAACCGGCTAGGCTAGAGCGCATGACGATGAAGGTTGCATTCCTAGGACCGGCGGGTACCTTTACCGAGGCCGCGCTGGGCGAGCTCACGGCCGGCAGCGACGTTGAGCCCGTCGCCGTCGATTCCCCCCACGCCGCCTGCGCCTTAGTGCGCGCCGGCGGGGCCGAGCGCGCCTGCGTGGCCATCGAGAATTCCGTGGACGGCGCGGTGACCGCGACCTTCGACGCCGTCGTCGAGGGCTCCCCGCTGCAGATCTACCGCGAGGTCGATATCCCGGTGGTCTTTTCCGTCGTGACGCGGCCCGGGGTGGAGCTGGCCGCGTGCCGCACGTTTAGCACCCACCCGGTGGCCTATCAGCAGGTGCGCGGCTGGCTGCGCGAGAACCTGCCGGAGGTGGACTTCCACCCCGCGAGCTCGAACGCCGCGGCGGCGCAGGCCGTGGCCGCCGGCGACGTCGACTGCGCGGCCGTGCCCGCCCGGGCCGCCGAGCTCTTCGGCCTGCACACCCACGCCGCCGGGGTCGCGGACGTGGCCGGGGCCGCCACCCGCTTCGTACTGGTCGGCCCGCCGGGGCGGCCCACGCCGCGCACCGGGCACGACCGGACCAGCGTCATTTTCACCCTGCCCAACCAGCCCGGCACCCTGGTCGGCGCCCTGCAGGAGTTCGCGCACCGCGGGGTGGACATGACGCGCATCGAGTCGCGGCCGACCCGCCGGAAGATGGGCACCTACCGCTTCTACGTGGACCTGTACGGCCACATCGACGACCGCCCCGTCGCCGAGGCCCTGCGCGCGCTGTGGCTGCGCTGCGAGGAGATCATCTTCCTCGGATCCTGGCCCGCCGGGCAGGCCGATGCCCCCGCGCCCACGATGCCGGATCTCGCCGCCGCCGATGCCTGGGTCCGCGCCCTGCAATCCGGCGCATAAGACCCTAAAGTAGGCAGGTATGAGCGGTAGAATCATCCTGCTTCGGCACGGCCAGACCTTATCTAATATCAACCGGCGCCTCGACACCCGCCCGCCGGGCGCGGAGCTGTCCGAACGGGGCCGCTACCAGGCCCAGGACGCCGGCCGGGCGCTGGCGGGCATCGTCGGCGCGGAGCGCCTGGGCCCGGTGTATTGCTCCGTGGCTCTGCGCGCCCAGCAGACCGCGCAGCTGGCCATGCGCGCCTTCGAGGTGGAGGCCGGCCTGCCCGAGTTCTCCGTCGCCGTGGACGTGGTGCCCGGGCTGCACGAGATTTTCGTCGGCGACTTCGAGATGGACAACAGCGAGGACGCCCACCGCAGCTTCCAGGTCGCCCTGCGCGGCTGGATCGACGGCGATCCCGCGGCCTGCCTGCCCAGCGGCGAGACCTACCCCGACGTCGACGGCCGCTACCGCCCGGTCCTCGAACACCTGGCCGCCCAGCTGGCCGATGCCGAATCCGCCGGCGCCGAAAAAGACGCCATCGTCGTCTCCCACGGCGCGGCCATCCGCGTGATGACCCGGCACGCCGCCGGCATCGATGCCGACTTCGCCTTCACCGGCTACCTGCCGAACTGCCGCTACACCGTCCTCGAGCCGCGCGGCGAGGACTTCGGCCACTGGACCGCCACCCAGTGGGCGGACACCGACCTGGGCTAGCCCCAGCCGAGGCGGTGGAGGTCTTCTTCCTCGATGCCGAAATAGTGGCCCAGCTCGTGGAAAACGGTGACCTCCACCTCGTGGGCTAGCTCTTCCTCGCTGTTGCAGTAGTCCTGGAGCGCGCCGCGGTAGATGAAGATGGCGTCCGGCAGGAAGCCGGTGTGGTCATGGGTGCGCTCGGTCAGGGCCACGCCCTCGTAGAGGCCCAGCGTGTAGGGGTCGTCCTCGTGGTAATCGCGCACGAGGATGGCCAGGTTGCGCATGCGACGCGCGAATTCCTCGGGGATTTTATCCAGCGCGTCGTCGACTAGTTCGTCGAAGCGCTCCTCGCTGACGGCGTACATCTTTGCTGATCTTACTGAGCCGGCGCCGGTGCGGGAGCCGGGGTAGAGGCGCCGGCGTCCTCGCGGCGCGGGTTGCGCTTGGGCTGTTCCTTGGGCGGCTGGCCATCGATGAGCATGGCGTCGCGGCCGTCGCGGGCGGAACCGGTGATCTCCGAGAAGCCGGCCTGGTCATTGGGGTGCATCAGCGCGCAGTTGACCGAGGAGGTCCCGCCGTTCCAGGAGGCCTCCGAGATGGAACCCCAGTACGGCTGCAGCGTGGACTGGTAGAGGGCCTCCTCGCTGCCCAGGTACTCGATGGCGGCGTCGGTGCAGGTCTTTTCGAGGTAGCTGTTCTGGTCCTCGTCGGCGGGGTAGGAGTCCGGGAACTGGGCCGACAGGTCCACGATCTGGGTGGTCTCCAGCTGGTGCGGATCCGCGCAGTCGACGGTGTGCAGCACCTGGTTGTCGTCGATGTAGCGGCACTCGCCCGGCTTGGCGATGTTGGCCTGATCCACCTCGGCGACCTTGCCCTTGGTCTCCAGCGGGGTGCCCCGCTCGTCGGTGGTCTGCAGGCCGCAGAGCATGGTGCGGTCGCCCTCGTCCCACGCGGCCTTCGGCGGCAGGATGGGGGCGATGGAAAAGCGCCCGGACGGATCGTACTGGCCGTCCAGGTACTGGAGCACGGCGCCGTGGCAGAGCTCCTCGCGCAGCTTGGCCTGGCGCTCGATGTCAGGCCGCGGGGCCGACTCGCCGAACTCGCTGGTCGGGTAGATGCTCAGGTCCTCGCGGGAGGCGACCTCGAAGCGGTGCTCCTCGCCGCAATCGGTCTGCTCGAAGTTGGTGACCTCGCCGGAGCCGCTGAAGTCCCACGTCACGCAGGAGCCCTTGTCGGCGGTGGTAAAGGTCGGGGCGGGGCCCTCGGTTTCGGAGCCGGCCTCGCCGCCGGTCCCGCCGCCACCGGCCTGGGTCGCAGAGTCCTGGGAATTGCTTACGACCTCGTAGGAGCCCACGAAAACCGCCGCGATGAGCGCAGCACACAGCGCAATCTGGATGGCGGCGGCGGAACGCCAAGTCTTCACAGTGCTCATAAGGATTGCCAGTTTACCTTCCCATTAAGGTTCGAGCGCACGAACCACGCGGGTGGTCAGCCGATAGCGGTCGGTGCGGTAGACCGAGGAACACCACTCGACGGGCTTTTCCCGCGAGCGCGACTGCCGGATGATGTGCAGCAGCGGGGTGCCGGGATCGACTTCGAGGAGGTCGGCGACCTCGGCATCGGCGGCAATGGCGGTGACGGTCTGGTCGGCCTCGGTGATAGGGACGTCGAAGTCGGTGTCGAGGATGTTGTAGACGGAGTTGTAGACGTCGTTTTCTAGCAGGTTGGGCACGTAGGCCGAGTTGTACCAGCCGTCGTCGATGGAATAGGGCTCGCCGTCGCCCAGCCGCAGGCGGCGCAGGTGGGTGTGCGGCACGTTTGGTTCGGTGCCGAAGAATTTGGCCACCTCCTCGGGGGCGGCGGTGCGCCCGGACAAAAGGATCTTCGACGAGGCCGTTACGTCCTGGGCGCCCATCTCGTCGGAAAAAGACGCCAGGTGCAGCCGGGAGACCAGCGGGTTGGGGGCGACGAAGGTGCCCTTGCCGCGGACGCGGCGCAGCCGGCCGGCGGCTACTAGGTCGCCGATGGCCCGCCGCACGGTGATGCGGGAGACCCCGTAGGTCTCTTCGAGCAGGCGCTCGCCGGGGAGTAAATCCCCCGGTTTTAGCGTGGTCCGGCAGACCTCGTCCAGGATGTCGCGCAGCTGCGCGTGCTTGGGGATGGGCCCGTCCACGATGTCCCGCGGTGGCAGGTGCGGATGGCTGGTCATATTTCCCATCGTAAGGCCCTGGTTATTACCACCGCAAGCAAATGGGATTTTGGTGTCGAGTTGGGGATACAAACCATAGGGTCGTGGGGTAGGATCAAATGCGTGATTGATCTAAAATTCCTCCGCGAAAACCCAGACGTCGTCCGTGCCTCTCAGGTCACCCGAGGTGAGGATCCCGCGCTTGTCGATGCCCTCCTGGCCGCCGACGAGCGCCGCCGCTCCGCCATCTCCCAGGCCGATGACCTGCGCTCCGAGCAGAAGGCCTTCGGCAAGAAGATCGGCCAGGCTTCCCCGGAGGAGCGCCCCGCGCTGCTGGAAGGCTCCAACGAGCTCAAGGCCAAGGTCAAGGCCGCAGAAGACGAGCAGAAGGCGGCCGAGGAGAAGGTCAACGAGCTGCAGTACCAGCTGTCCAACGTCGTCGAGGGCGCTCCCGCCGGCGGCGAGGACGACTTCGTGGTGCTCGAGCACGTCGGCGAGGTCCCGACCTTCGACTTCGAGCCCAAGGATCACCTGGATCTGGGCGAGTCCCTCGGCCTCATCGACACCACCCGCGGCACCAAGGTCGGCGGCGCCCGCTTCTACTATCTCACCGGTGATGGCGCCTTCCTGCAGCTGGGCATGATGATGCTGGCGGCCCAGAAGGCCCGCGAGCACGGCTTCCAGCTGATGATCCCGCCGGTTCTGGTCCGCCCCGAAATCATGGCCGGCACCGGCTTCTTGGGTGCGCACTCGGACGAGATCTACTACCTCGAGCGCGACGACCTCTACCTGGTCGGCACCTCCGAGGTGGCCCTGGCCGGCTACCACAAGGACGAGATCATCGACCTTTCCGACGGCCCCATCCGCTATGCCGGCTGGTCGTCCTGCTTCCGCCGCGAGGCCGGCTCCTACGGCAAGGACACCCGCGGCATCCTGCGCGTGCACCAGTTCGACAAGCTGGAGATGTTCGTCTACTGCAAGCCGGAAGAGGCCGAAGAGCAGCACCAGAAGCTGCTGAACATGGAGCGCGAGATGCTCGCGGCCGTCGAGGTGCCCTACCGCATCATCGACGTCGCCGGCGGCGACCTGGGCTCCTCGGCCGCCCGCAAGTTCGACACCGAGGCCTGGATCCCCACCCAGGACACCTTCCGTGAGCTGACCTCGACCTCGAACTGCACCACCTTCCAGGGCCGTCGCCTGCAGACCCGCTACCGTGACGACAGCGGCAAGGCCCGCATCGCCGCGACGCTCAACGGCACGCTGGCTACCACCCGCTGGCTCGTGGCCATCCTGGAAAACCACCAGCAGGCCGACGGCTCCGTCGTCGTGCCCGAGGCCCTGCGCCCGTTCGTGGGCAAGGACGTTCTCGAGCCCAAGAAGTAAAGTCCCGGAAAGACGCCACCCGATGACCAAGTACGAGCTGCGCTCCGGGCTGTTCCGGATCCCGGAAGGCACCGAGCACACCCGGCTGCACGCCGAAGCCGCGGAGGCGATGTATCAGGGCATCGTCAGCCTGGCCCGCCGCGTCCTGCACTGGCAGGGTGTGGTCACCACCGTGGAAGGCATGGAACACATCCCGGCCTACGGCGGCGCCCTGCTGGCGATGAACCACACCGGCTACTACGATTTCATCTTCGGCTCCATGCCGGCCCACCTGCGCGGACGCCGCCTGGTGCGCTTCATGGCGAAGAAGGAAATCTTCGACGTGCCCGTCGTCGGGCGGTTCATGCGCACGATGAAACACGTGCCCGTCGACCGCGCCCGCGGCGCCGGCGCCGTCGATGCCGCCGTCGAGCACCTCAACGCCGGCCACTTGGTCGGCATTTTCCCGGAGGCGACCATCTCGCGCTCGTTCGAGCTCAAGGAGTTCAAAAACGGCGCGGCCCGCATCGCCGCGGCCGCCGAGGTCCCGCTGATCCCGATGATCTGCTGGGGCTCCCAGCGCATCTGGACCAAGGGCGGGAAGAAGAACCTGGGCCGCAACCACCTGCCGGTGCACGTCAAGGTCGGCGCGCCCATCGAGGTCACCGGTGACGTCGTCGCCGACATGGACCGGCTCAAATCCGCCATGCAGGCCCTGCTGGACCAGGTGCGCGCCGACTACGACCGCGACCACGGCCCCTTCGAGGACGGCCTGGCGTGGCGGCCGGCCGCCGGCGGCGGGGTGGCACCCACCCTGGACGAGGCCAACCGCATGGACGCCGCCGACAAGGCCGAAAAGGCCCGCAAGCGCAAGCAGAAGGCCGAGCGCAAAACCGCCAAGGAACTGCGCAAGGCCGACGACAAGCTGGCCAAGAAAGCCAACCGACAGCTGCGGCGCCTGTCCCGGATGGGCCGCAAGGAACAGGCCTAGTAGTGGTTCCCGCCCCGCGTTTTATCGCCAGCGACATTGACGGCACCTTCATCGATCCCGCGCACCGGGTGACCGCCCGCACCCGCGACGTCGTCGTCCGCGCTATCGAGTCCGGCGCCCACTTCGCCCTGGCCACCGGCCGGCCCTACCGCTGGATAGCGCCGGTCCTCGAGCAGCTGCCCGTCCGGCCCCTGTGCGTGACCTCCAACGGCGCCGTGGTCTACGACTCCCTGGACGACCGCGTGGTGCGCGCCGAGGAGTTGTCGCCGGCGGTGATGGCGGGCATCGTCGAGCGCGCCGAGGAAGTACTGGGATCTATCGCCGTGGCGGCCGAGCGCGCCGGGACCTCCGCGGCCGACCCGACCGAGGACATGTACGTCGTCGACGCCCCTTTTGCCGCCCGCACCGACTACCCCGGCTACGGCGTGGCCGACCGGGCCGATGTCGTCGCCGAGCCCGCGGTCAAGCTCATCGTCCGCAACCTGGACATGACCTCGGCGCAGATGTACGCGCGCCTAGCCCCGCTTGTCGATGCCACCGACGCCCACGTCACCTATTCCATGCCCGATGGGCTCCTCGAGATCGCCGCCCCCGGCGTGACCAAGGAACACGGCGTGTCCTACCTGGCCGAGCACTACGGGGTGGCGGCCAGCGAGGTCATCGCCTTCGGGGACATGCCCAACGACATCGAGATGCTGCGCTGGGCCGGCTGCGGGGTGGCCATGGGCAACGCGCACGACGACGTCAAGGAAGCCGCCGACATCATTACCGAAACCAACGGTCAGGCTGGTGTTGCCCGCGTTCTGGAAAGGTGGTTCTAGCCCATGACGTATATCGCCGCCATCGACCAGGGGACCACCTCCACCCGGTGCGTCATCGTCGATGCCACGGGCCGGATTTGTGGGTCGGCGCAGTACGAGCATCGGCAGCTGATGCCCCAGCAGGGCTGGGTCGAGCACGACGCCCGGGAGATCTGGCGCAACACGCGCCGGGCGGTCTCGGCGGCGCTGGTCGACGTCGACATCGCCGCCAGCGACATCGATGCCCTGGGGATCACCAACCAGCGCGAGACCGCCGTGGTCTGGGAGAAAGAGACCGGGCAGCCCATCTGCCGGGCCATCGTCTGGCAGGACACCCGCAACGCGAACCGCTTCGACGAGCCCGACAAGTGGCTGCGCAAGACCGGCGTGCTGGCCAATTCCTACCCGGCCGGGCCGAAGATCGCGTGGATTCTGGACCACGTCGACGGGGCGCGCGAGCGGGCCGAGGCGGGGGAGCTGCTGGCCGGGACCATCGATAGCTGGTTGCTGTGGAACCTGACCGCCGGGCGCGTGCACGCGACCGACGTGACCAACGCCTCGCGTACCCTGCTGATGGATTTGGACACCCTGGACTGGGATGACGAGCTGTGCGATGCGGTCGGTGTCCCGCGCTGCATCCTGCCGGAGATTCGGCCCTCCATCGGGGATTTCGGCACCGTTCGCCACCGCGGCACGCTCATGGACGTGCCGATTACGGGCGTACTCGGCGACCAGCAATCCGCCCTGTTCGGGCAGGCCGGGTTTTCCGCCGGGCACGCGAAAAATACCTACGGGACCGGGCTTTTTCTGCTGCTCAACACCGGCGCGGAGCGCAAATACTCCCAGCACGGGATGCTGACCACCGTGGCCTACCAGTGCGCCGGCAGGGATCCGGTCTATGCGTTGGAAGGCTCGGTCGCGGTGGGCGGTTCGCTCATCCAGTGGCTGCGGGACCAGCTGGGGATTATCCCGGACGCGGCCAGCTCGGAGGAGATCGCGGCCGAGGACAACGGCGGGGTCTATATCGTGCCGGCGTTTTCGGGGCTGTTCGCGCCGCGCTGGCGCCCCGATGCCCGCGGCGTCATCGTGGGGCTCACCCGTTTCGCCGACCGGACCCACATCACTCGCGCCGCCTTGGAGGCGACGTGTTTCCAGACCCGCGAGGTCGTCGAGGCGATGGTCCAGGACTCCGGGGTGGCCATCGAGGAGCTGCGCGTCGACGGCGGGATGGTGGAAAACGAGCTGCTCATGCAGCTGCAGTCCGACATCCTCGGCGCGACCGTGGTGCGGCCACAGGAAATCGAGACCACCGCGCTGGGTGCCGCCTTCGCCGCCGGCCTGGGCTGCGGGACGTGGTCCAGCTTGGACGAGCTCGAATCGCTGGTGCGCGTGGATACCTGCTGGGAGCCGCAGATGGATGCCGGCACCCGCGACCAGCTCTTTTCCCGCTGGAACGAGGCCGTCGAGCGCACCCTGGGCTGGGAGGACTAGCCGTTCCGGTTGCGGGGTGGTGGGTCCTGCCTTAGGGTGTGGGGCATGACATCGGGGGATTGTTTTCTAGGTTCGTGGCTGCCGTGACCCAGCCCGGAATCGACATCGTGGAGGGCGCCTGGCACGCCGACTGGGATGCCGAGCGCGCGGCCGCCGGCTCCGGCCGCGACGAGCTGGAGCGCCTTTTCGACCTGGCCGGCGTGTTTTTCGGCCCGGTCAAGCACGCCGGCCGCCAGCGCCGAGTGCGCGCGAACGCCGCCCGCCACGGGCACTGCCTACCCGTGCTCGACGTACTGCGCGGGGTGCTGCGGCGGGTCAAAAACAAAAACGATGCCTGGCGCATCATGGAAGAGCTTTCCGCCCAGCCGGTTGACGCCAAGCAAATGGCCGCCACAGCCCGCCGCAAGATCCAGGAGGCCCGCCCCGCCCCGACGCCGCAGCCGGGGGTGATCTACCGCCGCTCGGCCGAGGGCTTATGGTCGATGCGCCTTATCGCCGACGCCGGCCTCGTCGCCGATATCAAAGCCCAAGTACGCACCGTCGAGGATGCCCGCGCGGTCTTCACCGGCGGCGATGGTGACGGCGACGGTGCCAAGGGTGCTGGGGTGCGCGCGTCGGTGACGACCAACGTGGTGTTAAACCTTCAGGCTTTCGGGCACTTGGTCGGCGGTCAGGACGCCGCGGATATTACGGTGCAGCTAACCAACGGGGCGGTGATTAGTGGTGCGGAGTTGGTGACCCGGGCGTTTGAGCAGGTCGGCTACGTCGGGGTCTTTGACCCGGTAGCAGGGCCCGTTAATTGTTACCGAGATGAGCGTTTGGCGTCGTGGAAGCAGCGGCGTTTGGCGTTGATGGAGCACCCGGTGTGTGCCTGGCCGGAGTGTTTGGCCGGTGCCGATGAGTGCCAGGTCCATCACCTGCAGTCGTGGGACTCGGGTGGTCCGACGAATGCGGCGAACCTGGCGACGTTGTGTCCGCACCATAACGGTGCCAACGAGGACGGGCCCGGCCCGGCGCAGACTCGGGGCCGGATGGCGAGGGTCGGTGGCCGGGTGGTGTGGATACCACCCGAACGCGTGCCGGCCTAGCGCGCCGGCGGCCCACCCAGCGGCAGACGCGCAGCAAAGCAGCAAGAACACCGCGACAAGAACACGCGAAGAGGCGTCCACGGAACAGACCGTGAACGCCCATTCAGCGTGCCCGCCGGAGGCTAATCGTTGGTGTGGAGCTGCACCTGCTGGGTATCCGGGTCGTAGGTGATGTAGCCGCCTTCGAAGTCCACGCGGACGGCCTTGCCACCGACCGAGTACTGGTTCGTCGTCGGCATACCCAGCTGCTGGGCGTTGTCGCCCTCGGCCCAGACCTTGGCGATTTCGCCGACCAGAGCGTAGGCCTGCGAGTTATCGCCGGAGGAGAGCACGACGCCGTTCTCGAAGAGCTGGTAGAACGTGTCCTGATCCAGCACCTCGAGTCCGCCCTGCGGCAGGCCCAGGAGAGGCCCGAAGGCGTTGAGGATGGAACCCCACGACTGCTGCAGTGCCGGGTCGCCCAGGAAGCTGACGACCTTCGAGATAATCTCGGGCACCTGGCCCAGGGTCAGGCCCTCGACGACTTCCTGGTCCTTGTTCGGCACCGTCAGGGCGCCGGCGGTAATCGCCAGGCCGGCGACGGCGGCGGCGATGGTGGCGGCGGCCTGGATGTCGGCTGTCGACATGGAGGACCCGCCCACGGAGGACTCGACCGGGGTGCCGGCGCCGCCCGTGTTTCCGGCCGTGCCGGCGTTATCGCCGTTGCCGGAATTACCCGAATCGCCGGAGTTGTCGGTGGACGGGGCCGGCGTCGACGGCTGGTAGCTGCCGCCGCTCTTGACGGCCTCGTACTTCTTGTGCGCGTTGGAGCGGATCTGGGACCAGTACTTCATGGTGTTGTTGCCCGGGCACGCGGTGTTGTGCAGATCGTTGTGGCCGTGGAAGGCCGGCACGTAGGCGGTAGAGCCCGCGGGGAACTTGGAGCCGCGGAAGCCGCCGGAGTACAGGCCAACGGACTTGCCGGCCGGATCGAAGCCGGAGATAGCAGCCTTCCAGCCGCCGATCTCGGAGACGGAGTTAAGCATCGCCTGGGTGGGCTCGGCGGTGGAGTAGTTGCCGATCATCGAAATGCCCCAGGTATTCGAGTTGAAGCCGCCGACGTGGGCGCCCTGGACGGCCTTGTCTAGTCCGCCGTAGCGGCCCTCGTAGATGGTGCCGTACTTGTCGACGAGTGCGTTGTATCCGATATCGCACCAGCCCAGCGTCTGGGCGTGGTAGCTGAAGATGCCGCGGACCTGGGCGGCTGCCTGTGCACGGGTGTAGTTGTTGCTACCCGCGGTGTGGTGCAGGGTCAGCGCCTTGACGCGATCGTCGTAGGTCGGGCCCTGGCAGCGGATGCCCTCGTTGGCGCCCCAGCCGGCGCGGGAAACCACCTGCGGCGCCCCGTTGGAGGCGAAGGCGGTCGGCTCGATGCCGCCTTCCTGCGCGTTGCCGTCGATGAAGACGGCGTTCAGATCTGCGGCATCGATGCCCGCGGACTGGTCGACGGATTCGGCGACGGGAGCGATATCGCCATAGTTGGTCGGCAGCGGGCTCGTGGTTTCCTTTGTCGGGGCCTCGGCAGAATTGTCGCGGGAGTTGTCCGCAGGCTTCTCCTCGGCCGGGGCGGCGTCGGAGTCGCGGTCGGGGTTGGCCTGGCCGCCGGCCTCGGCGACTTCTGCCTCGGACGGGGCGCCGAGGTTGACGTTGCCCACGGAGACCTGGACGGCCTGGGTCTCACCGATGAAGATGAGCTCCGTGCCGTTGGTGCCGCCGGTCTCGATGCCCAGCGGCTCGGCGTCGTACCACTCGCCCCAGGTGCCGTCGGCAAGCTGCGGGCGCACAAAGGCCGCAAGATCCTTGTCGCCGCCTTCCCAGGTCAGCGCGAACTGGGAGAAGGGCTCGTCCTGGTGGAATTCCTTCACGGCGCGGGGGCCACCTTCGCCGCCTTGGGCGGCAATGGCCGGGTCGTCGACGACGACGGTCTCGCCGTCGCCGAAGTTCGCCTGGCTGGTGGTGGTCTCGATGAGCCCGTTACCCGCAGATTGGGTATTCAGGATGTCGTTGCCGGCGAAAACTGCGGCGGCAACCACAGACACCGAAGCGATGATAGCCACCACCGGGGTGGCCCACTTCGACTGCGTGGGGACAAGTCGACGTCGTAGTTGCACTGGTAATTCTCCCTAAAATTGTGGTGCCTGCCGGGCCTAGGGGGTGGCGGCAAGCATCAGTCAGATCTGAGTCCGCAGTAAAGCATAGTAAACAATTGAGAAAAATGATACCCGAGTGACAAATGTGACGAGTGGGAACAGTGCGGCGCGCCGTTTTCCCGTGTGGCAGACCTGCCGGGCCGGCGGGGCTCCTTTAGGCTAGGAGGCATGACTGACTATGACCTCATTATCGTTGGATCCGGCTTCTTTGGCCTGACAATCGCGGAACGAGCGGCCTCGCAGCTGGGCAAGAAGGTGCTCATCGTCGAACGCCGCAACCACCTGGGCGGCAACGCCTACTCGGAGCGGGAGCCGGAGACCGGCATCGAGGTGCATAAGTACGGCGCCCACCTGTTCCACACCTCCAACAAGCGCGTGTGGGACTACGTCAACCAGTTCACCGACTTCACGGACTACCAGCACCGCGTGTTCGCCATGCACGACGGCACCGCCTACCAGTTCCCGATGGGCCTGGGCCTTATCAACCAGTTCTTCGGCCGCTACTACAGCCCGGACGAGGCCCGCCAGCTCATCCAGGACCAGGCCGGCGAGTTCGACCCGAAGGAAGCGAAGAACCTCGAGGAGAAGGCGATCTCGCTCATCGGCCGCCCGCTCTACGAGGCCTTCATCAAGAACTACACGGCCAAGCAGTGGCAGACCGACCCGAAGAATCTGCCGGCGGCGAATATCACCCGCCTGCCGGTGCGCTACACCTTCAACAACCGCTACTTCAACGACACCTACGAGGGCCTGCCGGTCGACGGCTACACCGCCTGGCTGGAGAACATGGCCTCCCACGAGCTCATCGAGGTCCGCCTGGACACCGACTGGTTTGACGTGCGCGACGAGCTGCGCGCGGCCAACCCGGACGCGCCGGTGGTCTACACCGGCCCGCTCGACCGCTACTTCGACTACGTTGAGGGCGATCTGGGCTGGCGCACCCTGGACTTCGACATGGAGGTCCTGAACACCGGCGACTTCCAGGGCACCCCGGTGATGAACTACAACGATGCCGACGTGGACTACACCCGCATCCACGAGTTCCGCCACTTCCACCCCGAGCGCGGCGATGCCTACCCCAAGGACAAGACCGTCATCATGAAGGAATACTCGCGCTTCGCCGACAAGGGCGACGAGCCCTATTACCCGATCAACACCCCCGAGGATCGGAGCAAGCTGGAGGCCTACCGCAAGCTCGCCGCGGCCGAGGCCCGCGAGAACAAGGTGCTCTTCGGCGGGCGCCTAGGCACCTACCAGTACCTGGACATGCACATGGCCATCGGCTCGGCGCTGTCGATGTTCGACAACAAAATCGCGCCCTACTTCAACGACGGCAAGCCGTTGGAGCAGGAGCGCGGCCACTAGGAGACTAGCGGCGATTAGAGGGCGGGGGACTGGCCGGCATCGTCCTGCCCGCTGACGCGGTAGAGGTGCTCGTTGACGAATTCGCCCACACCCCAGCGGGCCAGCTCGCGGCCGTAGCCGGAGCGGTTGATGCCGCCGAAGGGCAGGCCCGCGGCGGTCACGGCGTGCTCGTTGACGAAGGTCATGCCGTCGTTAAGCCGGGCGGCCACGGCGCTGGCCTGCTCCAGGTCGGTCGACCACACGGAGCTGGACAGGCCGTAGTCGGAGTCGTTGGCGATCGCGATGGCCTCTTCGATGTCGCGGGCCTTGTAGATGACGGCCACCGGGCCGAAGATCTCGTTGCAGCCGATGTCGGCGTGGCGGTCGACGTCGGTCAGCAGGGTCGGCTCCATGTAGGCGCCGTCGCGGTCGACCTTGCCACCGCCCACGCGGATGGTGGCGGTGCCGTCGGCGGCGGCCTTGTCCAGCCGCTCGACGATCTCGTCGCGGGCGCCGATGGAGCTCAGCGGCCCGATGTCGGCGTTTTCGTCGTCGTAAGGCCCGACGGTCATGGCGCCGATCTTCTCGGTCAGGTACTCGACGGCGTGGTCGTAGAAGTCCTCCAGCACGATTAGCCGCTTCGGCGCGTTGCAGGCCTGGCCGGTGTTGTACATGCGGATGAGGGCGAACTGGTCGAGGACCCAGTCGAGGTTGGCATCGTCAAGCACGAGGAACGGGTCGTTGCCGCCGAGCTCGAGGACGGACTTCTTGTAGTTCTCGCCGGCGGTCTTGGCCACGGCGGCGCCGGCGGCCTCGGAACCGGTCAGAGACACGCCCTTGATGCGGTCATCGGCGACAAACGCGTCCATCTGGGAGCCGGAGGCATAGACGTTCAGGTAGACGTCCTGCGGCAGGCCGGCCTCCTCGAGCAGGTCCTGGCAGGCCTGGGAGGACAGCGGGCAGATGGAGGCGTGCTTGAGCACGATGGTGTTGCCCAGCAGCAGGTTCGGCGCGGCGAAGCGCGCGACCTGGTAGTAGGGGAAGTTCCACGGCATGATGCCCAGCAGCGGGCCGAGCGGCTCCTTGCGCACGAAGGTGTGGTGCGCGCCCTGGGCCGGCAGGTGCTCGTCGGCCAGCAGCTCGTGGGCGTGCTCGGCGTACCAGCGGTAGATATCCGCCACGATCTGGATTTCGGCCTTGGCCCAGCGGGTCAGTTTGCCCATCTCGCGGCCGATGTGCTCGGCCAGCTTATCGATGCGCTCTTCGTACAGGTCCGCAGTCCGCGCCAGGATGGCGGCGCGCTCGTCGATGCTGGTCGTGCGCCACTCGTTAAAAGCGGCGGTGGAGCGGTCGAGGATGTCGTCGCGGGCGGCATCGTCGAGGCGGGGGAATTCTTCTTCGGAACGTCCGGTGTTCGGGTTCTCTAATGCAAAAGTGCTCATATGGCCCTGTATAGCGCGGGCCGCAGGCTTCTTCAAGGGGGACTAGGATGGGATCATGGATGCGATTAATCACCCTCCCGTCAACGGCGAGGACAAGCCGGTGGTGCCCGTCTTCTTCGTTTCGGACTCGACGGGTATCACCTCGGAGGCCATGGGTAACGCGCTGCTCGTGCAGTTCCCGCACCTGACGTTTACGCGCACCACGGTGCCGTTTCTGGGCAGCCTGGAGGCCGCGCGCGAGCTGGTGGCCCGGCTGGATAGGCAGGTCGCCGCCGGGCGCACGCCGCTGGTGTTTTCGACCGCGGTCGACGACGAGATCCGCGACTGCATCTTGAGCTCGAAGGCCACGGTCATCGACCTGCTGAGCGCCTACCTGGGCAGCGTCGAGCGGGCGCTGGGCACGACCAGCGTACGGCGGGCCAAGCAGCTGCACACCCTGGCCGACAGCCAGCGCTACAACAGCCGTATGCAGGCCATCGAGTTCGCCATCGAGCACGACGACGGGCAGTCCCTGCGCGCGCTGGAGCAGGCCGACATCATCCTGCTGGCGCCGTCGCGCTGCGGCAAGACGCCGACGTCGATGTACCTGGCGCTGCAGCACGGCCTGTTCGCGGCGAACTACCCCCTGGTGGACGAGGACTTCGATTCGACCACCCTGCCGCGGCCGGTGCGCAAGTACCAGGACCGGCTCTTCGGGATCGTCACCAGCACGGAGCGCCTGTGCCAGGTGCGCAACGAGCGCCGGCCGAATTCGCGCTACGCCTCCCGCCAGCAGGTCAGCTTCGAGCTGCGCGGCGCGAAGGCGATGATGAAGGCTAATGGGATTCCTTACGTGGATTCTTCGACAAAGTCTGTTGAAGAGATGTCCGCGATGATTCTGCAGCACCTATCCATAACGAGCGGTCGCTAGTGTGATTTTTTGCCCACGCGATTTTCGCCCGCGCGGGCCCACCCGGCGACTACAATGCTTGCCATCACTTACCCCGTTTAATACTAAGGATGCCTGAATATGAGCGATAATATTCGCTGGTTCTCCGAACTCGGAATGAACGACGTCGAGCAGGTAGGCGGCAAGAACGCCTCCCTGGGAGAGATGGTCTCCAACCTCGCCCGCCTCAACGTCAACGTCCCCGACGGCTTTGCCACCACGGCGGACGCCTACCGCGCTTTCCTGACGGAAACGCACCTGGACGAGCGGATCTCGAAGCTGCTCGAGGGCCTGGACACGGAGGACACGCGCCAGCTGGAGGCCGCCGGCAAGGCGATCCGCGCGGAGATTCTGGACACCCCGCTGCCGGAGGGCATCGAGAGCGATATCCGCGCTGCCTACGACAAGCTGGCCGCCGAGTCCGGTGACAAGGCCAGCTTTGCGGTGCGCTCCTCGGCCACGGCGGAGGACCTGCCGGAGGCCAGCTTCGCGGGCCAGCAGGAGACCTTCCTGAACATCCAGGGCATCGACGCGGTCCTGGTGGCCATCCGCGAGGTTTTCGCCAGCCTCTACAACGACCGCGCGATTGCCTACCGCGTCCACCACGGCTTCGACCACGACGCGGTAGCACTCAGCGCGGGCGTGCAGAAGATGGTGCGCTCGGACATCGGTAGCTCCGGCGTCATGTTCACCATGGACACCGAGTCCGGCTTCGACCAGGTCGTCTTCGTCACCAGCGCCTACGGCCTGGGCGAGGGCGTGGTTCAGGGCGCGGTCAACCCGGACGAGTTCTACGCCTACAAGCCGGCCCTGCGCGACGGCAAGCGTGCCGTCATTTCCCGCTCGCTGGGCGCGAAGGCGACCAAGATGGTCTACACCGACGACGCCAGCGTCGGGCGCACCACCGAGTTCGTCGACGCCCCCGAGGCCGACCGCGCGCGCTTTTCCCTGCAAGACGAGCAGGTGGAGGAGCTGGCCCGTCAGGCGCTTATCATCGAGGACCACTACGGCCGCCCGATGGACATCGAGTGGGGCCTGGACGGTGAGGACGGCCAGCTCTACATCCTGCAGGCCCGCCCGGAGACCGTGCAGTCCCGCCGCGGCTCCGTGCTGCAGAGCTTCAGCCTGGACAAGCGCGGCACCGTCGTGGCGGAGGGCCGCGCCATCGGCCAGAAGATCGGCGCCGGCAAGGTGCGCGTCTTCGACTCGCTGGAGCAGATGCACGGCTTCAACCCGGGCGAGGTCCTGGTCGCGGACATGACGGACCCGGACTGGGAGCCGATCATGAAGCGCGCCTCGGCGATTGTCACCAACCGCGGCGGTCGCACCTGCCACGCGGCGATCATCGCCCGCGAGCTGGGTATCCCGGCCGTCGTCGGCACCGGCGATGCCACCGAGGTCCTGGCCGAGGGCAGCGAGGTCACCGTCTCCTGCGCGGAGGGCGATACCGGCTACGTCTACGACGGCTCCCTGGACTTCGAGGTCACCGAGACCGACGTCGACCAGGTCCCGGAGATCGGCCCGAAGATCATGATGAACGTCGGCACGCCGGAGCAGGCCTTCGCCTTCTCCCGCCTGCCCAACGACGGCGTGGGCCTGGCGCGCTTGGAGTTCATCGTCAACCGGCAGATCGGCATCCACCCGCGCGCGCTGCTGGACTACCCCAACCTGGACGAGGAACTGAAGTCCGAGGTGGAGCTTCTGACCGGCGCATATGATTCGCCGCGCGACTTCTTCGTCCAGCGCGTGGCCGAGGGCGTGGCCACCATCGCGGCGGCGTTCGCCCCGAACCCGGTCATCCTGCGCATGTCCGACTTCAAGTCCAACGAGTACGCCAACCTGCTGGGCGGCAACCTCTACGAGCCGCACGAGGAAAACCCGATGCTGGGTTACCGCGGCGCCTCCCGGTACGTCTCCGAGGAGTTCGCGGAGTGCTTCGCCATGGAGTGTGAGGCGATGAAGATCGTGCGCGAGGAGATGGGCCTGGAAAACGTCAAGATCATGATCCCGTTCGTGCGCACGCCGGATGAGGCGCGCCGGGTGACCGAGGCCCTGGCCGCCAACGGCCTGCGCCGCGGCGAGAACGGCCTGGAGCTCATCATGATGTGTGAGGTCCCGTCCAACGCGCTTATCCCGGAGCAGTTCCTGGAGTACTTCGACGGCTTCTCCATCGGCTCGAACGACCTGACCCAGCTCACGCTGGGTCTGGACCGCGACTCGGGCGTGGTCTCCCACGATTTCGACGAGCGCAACCCGGCGGTCAAGGTGCTGCTGGGCCGGGCCATCGAGGCCTGCCGGAAGCAGGGCAAGTACGTCGGCATCTGCGGCCAAGGCCCCAGCGACCACCCGGACCTGGCGGACTGGCTGGTCGAGCAGGGGATTAGCTCGCTGTCGCTGAACCCGGACACCGTGGTCGATACCTGGCTGCGCCTGGCGGACAAGAAGTAGCCGGCACGCGGCATCGTGAGCGCCGTCGTTTCCACAGAGAAGCGGCGGCGCTTTCGCGATCCCACCCCGCGCTAAACACTTGGTTCAGGCCCATCATTTGCAATTGCCCAGCGATCTGCTAAGGTTAACGGCAGGTTAACTTTGAGGGAACAAAAGGTTCACTCGAGTGGTTGAAGACAATGAAACTTCGCCGTAATAACAAGAAATCAGGTGAATAGCGATGATGAATAACAACCGAGTTTTTGACACCCTGCGCGAGGATCTGCACGCGGCTTTCGGGCATGCGCACAGCGCCGAGGCGATTGATGCCAAGCTGGACGAGGTCATCGCCAAGCACTCCGCACGCGCGGTCTTGGAAGAGTTCGTCCCAGTCCTGGTGGAGCGGGAAGTGATGGAATACTTCGGCGAGCACCGCATTCACGTGCGCTTTGCCGCCGGTACCGACCACGCCCTGGCGGAGGCCGCCGTGGAGCTGACCAAGAAGCACGCCGGCGACGCCCTGCTGGTGGATGCGGCCGTGTCCCACCCGGAAAACGAGGACGCCAGCCACATGAGCCACGTCTTGGCCGAGCGGGGCCTCACCGAGGGCCAGCCGCGCCACTTCGACGATGCCCGGACGGTCACCATGCCGGACTTCATCGTCTACCTGGGCCGCGACGTTCACCGCGACGAGGCGGGCAAGGACGTCAAGATCTGGGACATCCTGCCGGCCGAAACGGTCGAGCAGACCCGTGAGCTGGCCGACGACCTGGAAGCCCGCGTGCTCTACATGCTGGGCAAGCTGGGCATCGACCTGGTGGACGAAAAGGTTGCCGTCGAGGCCTAAGGTGCACCCGAAACCGATCAAAACCCTGCTCCATCCCGGTTATCCCGGGGTGGCGGCGGGGTTTTTGTGTGCCTGCCGCATCCGGGCGGGCGGCTGTGAATTCGGACCCATGACCGTGTGTGAGAACGTGCTGGGCGCCTGGGGGCACTACCCTTACTCGCTAGAAGAGTGTAAAAAACGTTTGGAGAAAAAGAAGCCATCGTGACTTACCCCCAGGAATATGAAGCAGTGCAACGCGTCTTGCTGCCCAAGCGCGGCGAGCCGAACGACGTGCGCATGCTCTACCTCATTGAGTCTCCGCAGAACCGCCAGCGCCTGAGCTGGCACGACCGCACCACCCTGACCATCCCGGCCGGCGAAGAGGTCTCCTTCGAGACCTACTTCAACGCCTTCCCGGCGTCCTACTGGCGCCGCTGGTCGCAGCTGGACTCCATCGTGCTGTCGCTGCACGTGAACGGCCAGGCGAACGTCTCGGTGTACCGCTCCAAGGAAAACGGGCAGCGCATCGGCGTGGCCAACCACCTGGTCGAGGACGGCGAGCACCACTTCGAGCTGCCGCTGAAGAACTTCGAGGACGGCGGCTGGCTGTGGTTCGACGTCACCGCCGAGACCGAAACCGAGCTCTCCCAGGTCGCCTGGTGCGCCCCGCACGCCCCGGGCGAGCAGGTGCTGCCCGACGGCACCACCCAGCCGGCCGCGGACAAGCGCGTGGCCGTCGGCATCCCGACCTTCAACCGCCCGACCGACGCGGTGGCAGCGCTGCAGGCGCTGGCGGAGGACCCGGTCGTCGACGGCATCATCGACTACGTGCTCATGCCGGACCAGGGCAACCAGCACCCGGCGGATGAGCCGGGCTACGACGCCGCCGTCGCCCACTTCGGCGAGCGCTTCCGCGAGTTCCGCCAGGGCAACCTGGGCGGCTCCGGCGGGTATTCCCGCATCATGTTCGAGGCCATCGAGAACACCGACTCGCCGTTCATCCTCTACATGGACGACGACATCGCCATCGAGCCGGACTCCATCCTGCGCGCGGTGCAGGCGGCCCGCTACGCCGCCCGCCCCATCATCGTCGGCGGCCAGATGCTCAACCTGCAGGAGCGCAGCCAGCTGCGCACCACCGGCGAGCAGGTCAACAAGTCCGACTTCATGTGGGGCCCGGCCCCGCACGCGGTCTACGACCACGACTTCGCCAAGTACCCGCTGTCAGCTATTGGCGATGCCCAGTCGCACAAGGACCCCAACAAATACGACTCGCGTGCCCTGCACCGCCGCGTCGACGTCGAATACAACGGCTGGTGGATGTGCCTGTTCCCGCGCGTGGTGGCCGAAAAGATGGGCCAGCCGCTGCCGCTGTTTATCAAGTGGGACGACACCGAGTACTCCCTGCGCGCCGGGCGCGCCGGCTTCCCGACCGTGACCTGGCCGGGCGCGGCAATCTGGCACATGGCCTGGGCGGACAAGGACGACGCCATCGACTGGCAGGCCTATTTCCACCTGCGCAACCGACTGATCGTGGCCGCCATCTACCACGACGGCGACCCGCGCGGGATCACCCGCTCCATCTTCAAGTCCACGCTCAAGCACACCATGTGCATGGAGTACTCCACCATGGCCATCCAGCTGGAGGCCATGCGGGACTTTTTGGCCGGCCCGGACCAGCTCTTCGACATCCTGGAGTCCTCCCTGCCGCGGATCAACAAGATCCGCTCGCAGTACTCCGACGCGCAGATCCTGCCCTCGGCGGCGGAGCTGCCGGCCCCGACGGGCGCGCCGGGCGTGCCGACCCGCAACATCGGCGGCCGCCTGGGCAAGATCAAGAAGCTGCCCTGGCTGTTTAAGAGCATCAAGCACCTGGCCAGCAAGGAAGACCCGGCCCACCACGCGGCCCCGCAGCTGAACCTGACGCCGGAGGAGGCGCGCTGGTTCACGCTCTCGCGCCTGGACTCGGCGACGGTCTCGACCGCCGGCGGCACCGGCGTGGCCTTCCGCAAGCGCGACCGCGAGCTGGCCCAGGATCTGGTGGGGCAGACCCGCGAGCTGCTCAAGGAGATTGAAAACAACTTCGACGAGCTGCGCGCCACCTACCGCGCCGCCCTGCCGACGCTGACCAGCCGCGAATCCTGGAGGAAGATCTTTGAGTAGCATTTCTCAGCTCAACGATGCCGAGTCGCACGTCCTCAAGGCCATCCAGGACGTCGCCTTCGACGTGCCCTGCGTTTTGCCGACCGCGCGGGGCCTGAGCCACTTCGGTGAGCACGCGCTCGGCTGGATGGCGCTGTCGGCGCTGGCGGCGGGCATCGATAAGCCCCGGCGCCGCCAGTGGGCCGGGGTGGGCGTGGCGGCCTTTGGCGCGCACGCGGCATCGGTAGTCATTAAGCGCGTGGTGCGCCGGCGCCGCCCGGACTACAGCTACGTGCGGGTCGGGGTGAAAACGCCCTCGCGCCTGTCCTTCCCGTCCTCGCACTCGACGTCGACGACGGCCTTCCTCGTGGCGGCCGCCCGCGTGACCGGTAACCGCAGCTTCTGGCTGGGCGTGCCGGTGATGATGGCGTCGCGTATGGTGCTGGGGGTGCATTATCCCTCTGATACTGCCGTGGGCGCCCTGTTGGGCGCCACCACGGCGCAGGTTGTAAGCCGGCTGGAAAGGAAAACCGCATGAGCGCCCATCCGCACGATGACGGCAACCAGAGCTTCTTTCACTCGGAGCCTCACACCTCCGGCGTAGACACGGGTCGGAAGCGCAAGCCGCCGAAGAACCTCGCCGACGGCATGGTCAAGGCCCTGCGCCCCAAGCAGTGGGTCAAGAACGTGCTCGTGCTGGCCGCCCCGGCCGCCGCGGGCGCGGACGCGCTGTTCCACGGCCGCGTGCTGCTGGACGTCCTGCTGGCCTTCGTGGTCTTTTGCATGGGCGCGTCGTCCATCTACCTCATCAACGACGCCCGCGACGTCGAGGCCGACCGCGCGCACCCGACCAAGCGCTTCCGGCCCATTGCCGCCGGCGTGCTGCCGGTGCAGCTGGCCTACGTCATGGCGGCGGTGCTCATCGTCGGCGCCATTGGCCTGTCGCTGCTGGCCACCGCGGGCGTGGAGCTGGCGCTGGTCATCGCGGTCTATATCGCGCTGCAGCTGGGCTACTGCTTCGGCTGGAAGCACATGCCGGTGATCGACATCGCGCTGGTCTCCTCCGGCTTCATGCTGCGTACCATGGCCGGCGGTGTGGCCGCGGGCATCGAGCTGTCCCAGTGGTTCCTGCTGGTCGCCGCGTTCGGCTCCCTGTTCATGGCCTCCGGCAAGCGCTACTCGGAGATCCTGCTGGCGGAGAGCACCGGGGCGAAGATCCGCAAGTCGCTGGAAGGCTATACACCTACCTACCTGCGTTTCGTGTGGACCCTGGCGGCCACCGCCGTTGTGATGTCCTACACGCTGTGGGGCTTCGAGCTGTCCAGCCAGGCCGAGGGCGTGGCCGGCATCTGGTACCAGGTTTCGATGGTGCCGTTTACCATCGCTATCCTGCGTTACGCTGCGGACGTCGACCGCGGCCACGGCGGGGCGCCGGACGAGATCGCGCTGGAGGACCGCGTCCTGCAGATTCTGGCGCTGCTGTGGCTGGCTTGTATTGCCATGGCGGTCTACGTTTTCCCGATGATCTAATTCGGGGGACAACTGGTAACCTGCTCTGTTATGCAAAAAATCGGTAGTCCCCGCGCGGCCCACCTCTCGGTGGTTGCCAGCAGTGTAGCTATCGGGGCGATTACCTTCTTCGCGGCGTGGCAGCGCCGGTGGATGGCCGACGACGGCCTCATCGTGCTGCGCACCGTCCGCAACCTCTTGGCCGGCAACGGCCCGGTCTTCAACGCGGGGGAGCGGGTGGAGGCCAACACCTCCACCCTGTGGCAGTACCTGATTTACCTGGGCCGTCTGGTCACCGGCGCCCAGCTGGAAGCCATCGCAATGTGGCTGGCCATCGCGCTGTCCGTGGCCGCCCTGGTGGTCGGCACGTGGGCCACCGCCCAGGTACATAACACCGGCGGCCGGCACGCCACGCGCGCGGTGGTCCTGCCCGCCGGCGCGCTGGTCTACCTGGCGTTGCCGCCGGCCCGGGACTTTTTCACCTCCGGCCTGGAGTGGGGCCTGTCCATCTTCTACCTGGCGGTCTTGTGGTGGCTGCTGACCCGCTGGGTGCGCGGGGCGAACCCCTACCTGGTGGCCTTCTGGGCCGGCCTGTCCTGGCTGGTGCGCCCGGAGCTGGCGCTCTACGGCGGGCTGACCGGCATCGTCCTGCTGGTGGCCCACCGCCGCCCGGCGCACTGGGCGGGCATCCTGGGCGCGGCGCTGCCGCTGCCGCTGGCCTACCAGGTTTTCCGCATGGGCTACTACGGCCTGCTGACCCCGCACACGGCCGTGGCCAAGTCGGCTGCCGATTCCGCCTGGGGCGCCGGCTTCAACTACCTCGGCGACTTCGTCGGCCCCTACTGGCTCTGGCTGCCCCTGCTGGTGCTGGCGGCGCTGGCGGTCTACCAGTTCCGCGGCGACGCGCACTTTTCCGCGGTGCGCAGCCAGCCCGTCGTCGTTGTGCTCCTGGTTATCTGCGCGCTGATCCACCTGCTCTACGTGCTGCGGGTGGGCGGCGACTTCATGCACGGGCGCATGCTCCTGCTGCCGCTTTTCGCGCTGCTGCTGCCGGTCTTCGTGCTGCCGGTGCGGGATTACTGGGTCGCCGCCGGCGTGGCCGGGATTGCGGTCTGGGCCGCGGTGGCGGCCTGGCGTGGGCACCCGGTGGATTGGAAAGTCTACGAGGGCGAGATCTCCATCGTCGACGAGCGCGACTACTGGACCTACGCCACCAAGCGGGAACCCGGAAACCCGCCGAAGGACGCGGAGGACTTTAAGAAGATGCGCCTGCTGCGCGGCTTCGATGACGCGATCGACGGGCTGGAGCGCGGCGACGCGCTGGCCATCCGCTACCTCGACGGCGACTCCATCGAAGACAACGCCTGGACGACCGCGGGGCGCGATGACAGTCGCAACGACCCGCCGACGCTGTACCTCATCAATATGGGCATGTCCTCGATGCATTCGCCGCTGAACGTGCGCGTGCTGGACAACATCGGGCTGGCCACGCCGCTGGCGGCGCGGCAGCCGCGGATCGAGGACGGGCGAATCGGCCACGACAAGTCCCTGCCGCTTACCTGGCAGGCCGCGGACTCCGCCGTGGACATCGAGGAGCTGCCGGCGTGGTACGACAAGGACGAGGTGGCTGAGAACCGCCGGGCCCTTGAGCACCCGGATTTCCAGAAGCTTTTCGCGACCTACCGCGACCCGCTGGACACGGGGCGGTTCTTCGAAAACATCAAATTCTCGCTGACCGACGGGCGGACGCTACAGTTTACAGACAACGCTCAGGACTACCTCAAGTAGTCCCCAGGCAGCTGCCGGAATGAGACAAATTGACAGCAATCGTCTAGAATCTCAGGCACTGTTATAAATTCGTGATTGTTAACGCAACTTCGCTTGCGTTCGATACGTACTGAAGGAACCCTTCGGTAAAAACTGAAACAAAAAAGTACACAAGCAAGGAGAGACATGACACTGACGTCTTTCGCCTCCCGCGCGTCCCGCCGGGTCACCGCAGTGGTCGCGGCCATCCTCATGGTCGTCACCATGCTCGCCGTGGCTGGCCCGCAGCGGGCCGAAGCCGCCCCGCGTGACTACCTGCGTGCCGACGCCACCGGCCACTGCGACTGGGACCGTGTGGGCTGGTGGGTCCAGCGCTGCGACGTGTGGTCCCAGTCCATGGGCCGCAACATCCCGGTCCAGATCCAGCCGGCCAAGCGCGGCGGCAACGCCGGCCTCTACCTGCTGGACGGCCTGCGCGCGACCGACCGCACCAACGCCTGGGTCAACGACGTGAACGCCGCGGCCACCTACGAGCCGCACAACATCACCTTGGTCATGCCGGTCGGCGGCGAGTCCTCCTTCTACGCGGACTGGGAAGGCCCGGCCACCTACGACCTGACCAACCCGGTCAACTACAAGTGGGAGACCTTCCTGACCCAGGAGCTGCCGGGCTACCTGGAGCGCAACTTCGGCGTTGCCCGCAACAACAACTCCATCGCGGGCCTGTCCATGGGCGCTACCTCGGCCATGGTCCTGGCCAGCAAGCACCCGAACCAGTTCCGTCAGGCCATGTCCTTCTCCGGCTACCTGACCACCACGCTGCCGGGCGCCCAGACCTTCATGCGCCTGGCCATGCTGGACGCCGGCGGGTTTAACATCAACGCCATGTACGGCACCCTGATCAGCCCGCGCCGCTTCGCGAACGACCCGTTCCACCTGACCTCCGGCCTGCGCGGCAAGGACGTCTACGTCTCCGCGGCCTCCGGTATCCCGGGCCCGGGCGATGAGAAGTACCTGCCGCAGCACCAGGCATCGGGTGCGGCCCTGGAGGCCTTCGCGATGGTCTCGACCCGCCTGTACGAGCTCAAGGCCCGCGCCGACGGCGTCAACCTGACCACGGACTACCCGAACGTCGGCCTGCACAACTGGAACCAGTTCGGCCGCCAGCTGGACAAGACCAAGCCGCGCGTCCTCAACGTGATGAACGCTTGGTAAGCCGGTCCTAGACCCGCACCAGAACTAAACCAAAATCCCCGCGCTAGCCCTAGCGCGGGGATTTTTCTATTTCCGGATAAGAATGTGACTTCGGGCGTGTCGGCTAGGAAAAGTCTCAAGTTGAACTTAAACTTGAGCGCACAACAACCCAGATACGTGCTCCGGAGGAGGGGAACCTTCGGATTGCGTGAGTTTCCGGGTGCGCTAGCCGTGTTTTCGGCGGGCGCTGCCTCGTTGGCTCTTTTGGCTGGGACTCCATCGCTGTCTGTCTACTAGTCGAACGTCAAGGATACCTCCATGCGCACATCCGCTCCGAAGCCCTCCCCGCGCCAGGCGCGCAACACGTACCAGACTCGTACCCGCCGCGGGCTAGCCGCCGCGGCCCTGCCCACGGCGCTGGCCGTCGGCATCGCCCTGCTGCCTAACGCCACCGCCCAGCAGGGCCTGGGGGACCTCAGCTCCTCCTCGTCCGGGTCGAGCCTGTCGGATTCCTTCGCGCCGTCGGCCCCGCCGGAGCGCACCCCGATTGACACCACCTACCCGGACGTCGAAGGCCTGCCGGAGGGCGTGGACATCGAGCGCGTGGAATACCTGACCAACCGCCACCTGATGGTCTACATCAAGTCCGCGGCCATGCCGGACAAGCTGCAGAAGGTCCAGATCCAGCTGGCGCGTGACTGGTACTCCAACCCGGAGGCCACCTTCCCGGAGGTCTGGGCCCTGGACGGCCTGCGCGCCCGCGACGACGAGTCCGGCTGGACCATCGAGACCAACATCCTGAACCAGTACGCCGACCGCAACGTCAACCTGATCATGCCGGTGGGCGGCGAGTCCTCCTTCTACGCTGACTGGCAGCGCCCGGACAACGGCACCCACTACCAGTGGGAGACCTTCCTGACCCAGGAACTGGTGCCGATCCTGGACAACGAGTACCGCTCCAACCACAAGCGCGCCGTGACGGGTATCTCCATGGGCGGTACCGCCGCGGTCAACCTGGCCGAGCGCAACCCGCACCTGTTCGACTTCGTGGGCTCCTTCTCCGGCTACCTGGACACCACCAGCAGCGGCATGCCGGCCGCAATCCGCGCCGCGCAGATGGACGCCGGCGGGTACAACTCGGACGCCATGTGGGGCCCGCCGGGCTCCCAGGACTGGATCGACCACGACCCGAAGCTGGGCATCGAAAACCTGAAGGACATGAAGGTCTACATCTCCGCCGGCTCCGGCAAGGACGACTTCGGCAACCCCGAGTCCGTCGCCAAGGGCCCGGCCAACATGGCCGGCATCGGCCTGGAGGCCATCTCGCGCATGTCCGGCGAGACCTTCATGAGCTACGCCAAGCGCGCCGGCGTGGAGCCGGAGGCGCACTTCCGCCCGTCCGGCGTCCACAGCTGGGAATACTGGCAGTTTGAGATGCAGCAGGCCTGGCCGTCCATCGCGGACGCCCTGGCTATCCCCAAGGAAGACCGCGGGGCGGACTGCCAGGCCATCGGCGCCATCGGCGCGGCCACCAAGTCCGGCACCATCGGCGAGTGCGTGAACAACGAATACGACGCCGGCGACAACGGCAAGGCACAGGACTTCAGCGCGGGCACCGCGTACTGGTCCCCGGAGACTGGTGCCAAGGCCCTGGTCGGTCGCATCAACGCCCGCTACAGCGAGATGGGTGGCCCGGGCTCCTGGCTGGGCTTCCCGCTGACCAACGAGGAAAAGACCCCGGACCAGCGCGGCCGCTTCGTCCACTTTGAGAACGGTTCCATCTACTGGACCGCCCAGACCGGCGCCTATGCCATCCCGAAGGACATGGTCGAGGCCTGGGGCAAGAACGGCTGGGAAGGCGGGGATCTCAAGTACCCGACCTCCGCGCCGCAGGAAGTCAACGGCGGCTTCCAGCAGAAGTTCGAGAACGGCATCCTGACCCGTAACCCGGACAACTCCCACCACATCGTCCACGGTGCCATCGGCGCCAAGTACAAGGAGATGGGTGGCGCGACCACCGGCCTGGGCTTCCCGACCAGCGACGAGATCAAGATCAAGGGCGGCGCCTTCCAGGAGTTCGAGCACGGCAACATCTACTGGTCCCCGAAGACCGGCGCGCACTTCATCATGCACGGCAAGATCTTCGAAGACTGGGGCAAGCGCGGCTACGAGCAGGGCGAGATGGGCTACCCGACCTCGGACACGGAGCAGATCCCGGCCGGCGGCCTGACCCAGAAGTTCCAGAAGGGCACCCTGAGCGAGATCTTCGGCCGCGTGCAGAAGTCCTAAACGCCAGCCGGAAGGAGTACCATCAGCGCCATGCGAAAATTGATTGCGGGTCTGGCCGTCGCGGCATCGTTGGGCCTGGCGGCCTGCGGTTCCGCCACCGTCGACAACGATAACGAGGCCGCGGCCCCGACCTCGGTGGCGCCGTTGGAGCGCGGCTCGGAGACCGAGTCGGCATCCGCCTCCGAGTCGGAGTCGGCCGAAAGCAGCTCGAAGCCTTCCGCCGCCGCGCCGGCCGGCGACCGCGCCCCGGAGGACCGCGGTGCCGAAGAGATCTCCGAAATCCCCTTCCCGGAGGCCGATGCCTCTGCGGGCGATGCCGACTTCCTCGGCGCGGTCGGCGAGCGCGATATCGACGCGGCCGGCGTGGAAACGCAGCTGGTCTCCGCCGCGCAGCGGGTCTGCGTGGAGGAAGAGCCCATCACCCTGAACGCGATTGCCGGCCAGCTCATCGAGCAGGGCCGCACGGAGCTGGATTACGAAGAGCTGACCCGGTTCCTGACGGACGAAGCGCGCTCCGTCTACTGCTAGACGAGACAGGCACAAAACATGAAAAAGACCCTTACTGCGGTGGCAGTAGTGATCCTGCTGGTGATCCTGGGCGCCTCTGCGGTGCACTATTTCAACAGCACCTCCTCGAGCAACCTGTCGGAGCCGCCGGCCACGCAGCCCGGCGAGGACGAGCCGGCCGCCCCGGAGCAGCCGGACTGGTGCCCGCGGGTCGAGGTCATCTCCGCGCCCGGTACCTGGGAATCCAAGGCGGACGACGATCCTATCAACCCGACCGCCAACCCGCGCTCGTTCATGCTCTCGATCTCCCAGCCGCTGCAGCAGGCCTACGCCCCGCAGGACGTGAAGGTGTGGACCCTGCCGTACACCGCGCAGTTTAAGAACATCAACTCCCAGGAGGAGATGTCCTACGACGACTCCCGCCAGGAGGGCACCTCCACCCTGGAGGGTGAGCTGCGCTATATGCACGAGACCTGCCCGGCGACGAAGTTCGTCATGGCCGGTTTCTCGCAGGGCGCGGTCATCCTGGGCGACGTCGCCGACCAGATCGGCGCGGGCACGGGCGCGGTCCCGGCCGAGTCGGTGGCCGGCGTGGCGCTTATCGCCGACGGCCGCCGGGAGCCCGGCGTGGGCATCAACCCGGGCGTCGAGGTTCACGGCATCGGCGCGGAGATCGCCCTGGAGCCGATCAGCAAGCTGGTCCAGCCCATCGTGCCGGGCGCGACCATGCGCGGCGCGCGCCCCAACGGCTTTGGCGAGCTGGCGGACCGCACCTTCCAGATCTGCGCGCCGGACGACTCCATCTGCGACGCGCCGCGCGATGCCGCCAACGGCCTGGATCGCGCCCGCGATCTCATCGCCGCCAACGGCGTGCACGCCCAGTACGCCTCCAACCCGCACGTGGTCGAAGGCACGACCGCCAACGACTGGGTGGTCGGCTGGGCCCGCGGAGTCATCGACGGCATCTAGAACGGCCCGCGGCAATGCCGCGGGCAACCGGCCGCCCGCGGTGTAACACGGCGGCCGCCTAGTCTGATAATTTTAGTAGCAAAATAAACCGAATCGGATTTCAAGGAGCGTTACTGACATGGATTTGCACGCCGCCATGGGCCAGTTCTTCAACGACAAGGGGGAGATCACCCTCGCGCCGCAGCTGACCCTCGCCGGGCTCGCGGAATTGCTCTACCAGGGCGATCTGCAGACCGGCGGCGGTGACCGGAAGGTCCTGCGCTTCTGGGACTACTCCGAAAGCCGGGAGGGCCAGCTGGTGACCTATTCGCGCCAGGAGGTCAACACCCGCATCAAGTCCGTGGCGGCCCGCCTGCAGCAGGTCGGCAAGCTGGGCGACCGGGTGGCCATCCTGGCCGGCAACTCCCCGGAGTACCTCTTCGGCTTCCTGGGCGGCCTGTACGCCGGCATGACGCCCATCCCGCTCTACGATCCGAACGAGCCGGGCCACGCCGACCACCTGAAGGCGGTATTCGCCGACGCCCAGCCGAAGCTGGTGCTGACCAACCGGGCATCGGCGGCCGCAGTGCGCAAGCACTTCGCCGACCTGCCCTCCCGGGAGCGCCCGCGCGTGCTCTCCGTCGACTCCCTGCCGGACAGCCTGGCGGCGTCCTACCAGAACCCGGCGTCGACCCTGGAGGGCCAGCAGCAGCTGGCGATGTCCACGGTCATGCCCCTGGACCAGCCCGCCTTCCTGCAGTACACCTCCGGCTCCACCCGCACCCCGGCCGGCGTGATCCTGACCAACCGCTCCATTCTGACCAACGTGCTGCAGATCTTCCGCGCCGCGCAGCTGAAGATGCCGCTGCGCCTGGTCACCTGGCTGCCGCTGCACCACGACATGGGCATCATCCTCACGGTCTTCGTGACCATCCTGGGCCTGCCTTTCGAGCTGATGTCCCCGCGCGATTTCATCCAGCAGCCGAAGCGCTGGGTGGGCCAGCTCAACCGCAAGCCGATCGATGACAAGCTGCAGGCCACCTACGGCGTGGTCCCGAACTTCGCGCTCGAGCTGGCCGCGCGCTACGGCGCCCCGGCCGACGGCGAGGAGCTGGACCTGTCCCACATCGACGGCCTCATCGTCGGCTCCGAGCCGGTCACCGAGTCCGCCGTGGACAGCTTCCTGAACACCTTCGAGCCCTACGGCTTCAAGCGCACCGCGCTGCGCCCGTCCTACGGCCTGGCGGAGGCCTCCCTCCTAGTGAGCACCCCGCAGACCGACGAGCGCCCGCTGATTACCCACTTCGACCGCGCCGCCCTGGCCGAGGGCCGCGCCGAGGTGGCCGAGGCTTCCGAGAACACCGTGGCCTTCGCTTCCGTCGGCCAGGTGGTGCAGCCGCAGTACCTGACCATCGTCGATCCGGAGACTCGGGCCGAGGTCGCCGACGGCGTCATCGGCGAGCTGTGGGCCCACGGCGAGAACATGGCCGCCGGCTACCTGGAGCGCGACGAGGACACCGCCGCGACCTTCCGCAACACCCTGGGCGAGCGCCTGGCGGATAGCCGCGTGGCCGGCGCCCCGGACGACGATCGCTGGATGGCCTCCGGCGACCTGGGCACCATCCTGGACGGCCACCTCTACATCACCGGCCGCCTGAAGGACCTTATCGTCGTGGCCGGCCGCAACCACTACCCGCAGGACATCGAGTCCACCGTCCAGGAGGCCAGCGAGCACGTGCGCCCGGACTCCGTGGCGGCGTTCTCCGTCGAGGGCGCGGACACCGAGCAGCTGGTGCTGCTGGTCGAGCGCGCCGATACGGCTGATCCCTCCGGCGACGCCGCCGCGGCCGAGGCCATCCGCTCGGCGGTCTCCGCCCACCACGGCCTGACCCCGGACGACATCGTCTTCAAGCAGGCCCACGAGATCAACCGGACCTCTTCGGGCAAGATCGCCCGCCGCGTGGCCAAGAAGCACTACCTGGCCCAGCGCGGCTAAAACCCGGCGGGGCTCGAACAAGGCCCTGCGCATCCGCCTGGCCGGCGCTTGCTACTAACGTTTTGGGGTCCGAGTTCGATAGCCTAAGGTGGAGCATTTTCACCAAAGACGATTATTCTTTGTGATCCCCTTAATGAACGTAAGCGAAAGAAAGCATGGCGTATGACCGTAGAGCAGTTGCGTGATTGGATCCGTAATTGGGTAGCCCAGACCACGGGCGTTCCCGCGGAGGAAATTACCGACTCTAAGCCGCTGGAAAACTTCGGCCTGTCCTCCCGCGACGCCGTGGTGCTGTCCGGCGAGCTGGAAAACCTGGTGGGCGTGGATCTTGACCCCACGGTCGCCTACGAATACCCGACCATCGCCCAGCTGGCCGACCGCCTGATTAACGGCCCGGCCCAGCAGTCGGCGCCGGCGTCCGCCCCGCGCCGGATCACCCCGGCCGGCGGCCGCGAGGACATCGCCGTCATCGGCCTGGCCGGCCGCTTCCCGGGCGCCAACAACGCGGACGAGTTCTGGGACATGCTGGTCGAAGGCCGCGGCGCGACCGGGCCGCTGCCCATTGGCCGCTGGTCCGACTACGCCGCCGATCCGGTGATGACCCAGAAGATGGCCGAGCAGAACCTCGCCGGCGGTTACCTGGACGACATCGCCAGCTTCGACGCGGAATTCTTCGGCCTGTCCCCGGTGGAGGCCACCAACATGGACCCGCAGCAGCGGATCCTGCTGGAGCTGGTCTGGGAGGCGCTCGAGGACGCCCACCTGCCGGCCAACGAGCTGCGCGGGACCGCCACCGGGGTCTACATGGGATCGTCGAACAACGACTACGGGATGCTGATCACCGCCGACCCGGCGGAGGCGCACCCGTACGCGCTGACCGGCACCTCCTCGGCGATTATCTCCAACCGGATTTCCTACGCGCTGGACCTGCGCGGGCCCTCGGTCAACGTGGATACCGCCTGCTCGTCCTCGCTGGTTTCCGTCCACCAGGCCGTGCGCGGCCTGCGCGAGGGCGATGCCGACGTCGCCGTGGCCGGCGGCATCAACATCATGGCCTCCCCGTTCGTGTCCACCGCCTTCGGCGAACTCGGCGTCATCTCGCCCACGGGCTGCATCCACGCCTTCTCCGACGACGCGGACGGCTTCGTGCGCGCGGACGCCGGCGGTGTGCTGGTGCTCAAGCGGCTCAGCGACGCCGAGGCCGCCGGCGACAACATCCTCGCCGTCATCAAGGGCTCGGCCATCAACTCCGACGGCCATTCCAACGGCCTGACCGCCCCGAACCCGGAGGCGCAGGTCGACGTGCTGCACCGCGCCTACGCCGACGCCGAGGTCGATCCGGCCACGGTCGACTACGTCGAGGCCCACGGCACGGGCACCATCCTGGGCGACCCCATCGAGGCCACCGCCCTGGGCGAGGTCCTGGGCGCCAACCGTGGTGCGGAGAACCCCACGCTGCTGGGCTCGGCCAAGTCCAATATCGGCCACTCCGAGTCTGCCGCCGGCGTGGTGGGCCTTATCAAGGTCATCCAGGCCATGCGCCACGACACCTTGCCGCCGAGCATCAACTTCTCCGCGCCGAACCGCTACATCGACTTCGACGCGGAAAAGCTCGAGGTCGTCGAGGACCCCCGCGAGTGGCCCGAGTACTCCGGCCACAAGCTGGCCGGCGTGTCCGGCTTCGGCTTCGGCGGCACCAACGCCCACGTCGTGCTCAGCGACTACCAGGGCACCCCGCAGCAGCGCGCCGCCCAGGTCGCCACCGACACCACCGACACCGCCGACGATGCCACCGCTGCCACCGTCAGCCTGCCGGTCTCCGGCCTGCTGCCGTCGCGCCGGGCCCAGGCGGCCGGCGCGCTGGCCGATTTCATCGAGGACCAGCAGCTGGGCACCGCGGATCTCTTCGCGCTGGCCCGCTCCCTGGCCGGGCGCAACCACGCCCGCTCCCGCGCGGTGGTCAACGCCACCGACCCGGAGGAAGCCATCTCCCGCCTGCGGCAGGTCGCCGCCGGCAAGATCTCGGTCGGGGTCACCGCCGCGGATTCCCCGTCGGTGCCGGGCCCGGTCTTCGTCTACTCCGGCTTCGGCTCCCAGCACCGCAAGATGGTCAAGGACCTCATCGCCGTCTCCCCGGACTTCCTGGCCCGCCTGGAGGAGCTGGACCAGATCGTGGACTTCGAGTCCGGCTGGTCCATCCTGGACATCGTCCGCGACGACGAGCAGACCTACAACACCGAGACCGCCCAGGTGGCCATCACCGCGATCCAGATCGCGCTGACGGATCTGCTGGCCAGCTTCGGCGCCCGCCCGGCCGGCGTTATCGGCATGTCGATGGGCGAAATCGCCGCGGCGTATGCCGCCGGCGGCATCAGCGCAGACGACGCCATGCTGATCGCCTGCCACCGCGCCCGCCTCATGGGCGAGGGCGAGGCCCAGCTGACCGAGGAAACCCAGGGCGCGATGGCCGTCGTCGAGCTGACCGCGGACGACATCGCGGCCCTGGACGGCAACATCGAGCCGGCCGTCTACACCGGCCCCGGCATGACCACCGTGGGTGGGCCGCGCCAGGAGGTCCTGGACCTGGTGGAGAAGCTCGAGGGCGAGGGCAAGTTCGCCCGCGCGCTCAACGTCAAGGGCGCCGGGCACACCTCGGCCGTGGATCCGATCCTCGGCGAGCTCGCCGGCGACATCGCGGGCATTACCGCCCGCCCGCTGCACACCACGCTGTTTAGCTCCGTCGACCGCGGCGAGGTCTACCGCCCGGGCGCCACCGTCCACGACGAGGACTACTGGCTGCGCATGACCCGCCAGCCGGTCTTCCTGGAGGACGCCACCCGCGCGGCCTTTGCCGCCGGCCACACCCAGCTGGTGGAGATCGCCCCGAACCCGGTGGCGCTGATGGGCATGATGTCCACCGCCTTCGCCGTCGGCAAGGCAGACGCGCAGCTGCTCTACGCGCTCAAGCGCAAGGTCGATCCGAGCGTGTCCCTGCTGGACCTGCTGGCCAAGCTCTACGTCGCCGGCGCGCCGGTGGACTACCGCGCCGTCTTCGGCGACGGGCCCGTGCGCGACGCGCCGCACACCCACTTCAAGCGCCAGCGCTACTGGACCCACGCCCGCCCGTCCTCCGGGGTCACCGGCCTGCCGGGCACGCGCGTGAACCTGCCGGAGGGCAAGACCGCCTTTTCCACCAACGCCGACCAGGCCCCGAGCGCCCTGGCGCTGCTGGAGGCGGCTATCGATGCCGTGTCCCCGGGCGCCCACCTCGTCGCCGTGGAAGAACCCGGCACGCTGCCCGCCCAGGGCGAGGTCACCACCGTGGTGACCAAGTCGCTCGGCGGCGTGGCCGTCGCCGCCTATGCCGTCAGCGACGGCGCGACGACCCTGGTCGCGGAAGGCTTCGCCACCTCCCTGGACCTAGGGACCAAGGCCGTGCCCGGCGTGGCCGACCTGCCGGACTCCGCCTCGCTGAAGGCGACCCCGGACCAGTCCGCCGACGCGGACATTGAGGCCGTGCGCTGGGACCCGGCCACGGAGACCGTGGAGGACCGCCTGGCGGCTATCGTCTCGGAATCTATGGGCTACGACGTGACCGACCTGCCGCGCGAGCTGCCGCTAATCGATCTCGGCCTGGACTCGCTGATGGGCATGCGCATCAAGAACCGCGTGGAAAACGACTTCCAGATCCCGCCGCTGCAGGTCCAGGCGCTGCGCGATGCCTCCCTGGCCGACGTCATCGACATGGTCACCGCCGCCGTGGAAGGCCGCGAGACCGACGGCGTGGAGACCGCCGCAGCCGCAACCGGCAACGCCGAAAAGACGGAAAAGAACGCTGAGGCCGACGAGGCCGCAGACGCCGAGGCCACCACTGGCACCGGCGTGGGCGTGGCCCCGCGCGACGCCTCCGAGCGCATGGTCTTCGGCACCTGGGCCTCGATCACCGGGAAGGCGGCGGCTGGCGTGACCAGCCCGCTGCCGGAGCTGACCGAGGAACAGGCCACCCAGATTGCCGAGCGGCTTTCCGAGCGCGCCGGCGTCGAGGTCACCACCGCGGCCGTGCGCGAGGCAGAAACGCTGGAGCCGCTGGCGGACCTGGTCCGCGAGGGCCTGGAGACCGAGGTCGAGGGCAACATCCGCGTGCTGCGGGAGGCCGACGGCCCGGCCGTGTTCATGTTCCACCCGGCCGGCGGGACCACGGTGGTCTACCAGCCGCTGGTGCGCCGCCTGCCCGAGGACGTCGCCGTCTACGGCGTCGAGCGCCTCGAGGGCAGCCTGGAAGACCGCGCGCAGGCCTACATCGACGACATCGTCAAGCACGCCCGCGGCCGCAAGGTCGTCCTCGGCGGCTGGTCGTTCGGCGGTGCGCTGGCCTACGAGGTCGCGCACCAGCTGCGTGACAAGGACCTCGAGGTCGCGTTCATCGCGCTGCTGGATACCACCCAGCCCTCCGATCCGGCGCCGGACACCCTGGAAGAGACCAAGGCCCGCTGGGAGCGCTACGCCGCTTTTGCGGAAAAGACCTACGGGCTGGAGTTCCCGGTGCCCTACGAGCTGCTGGAGACCGCCGGCGAGGACGCAGTGATGGATATGCTCGCGCAGTTCCTGGCCACCACGGACGCCTCGGAGCACGGCCTGGCGGCCGGCGTGCTGGAGCACCAGCGCGCCTCCTTCGTGGACAACCAGATCCTGGGCAAGCTGGACATGCGCCGCTGGGCGGACGTCGACGTGCCGGTGCTGCTGTTCCGCTCGGAGCGCATGCACGACGGCGCGATCGAGCTCGAGCCGCGCTACGCGGAGATTGACCCGGACGGCGGTTGGGGCGCTATCGTGGAGGATCTAGAGATCGTCCAGCTGCCCGGCGACCACCTGGCCGTGCCGGACGAGCCCGCAATCGGCATTGTGGGCAAGCACATCGAGGATTGGATCGAGGTAAAGATTCGTGGCAACCACCGCTGAGAAACTCGCGGATCTGCGCGCCCGGCTGGACAAGGCCCAGGACCCGGGCAGCGAACGCTCCCGCGCCCGCCGCGATGAGGCCGGCCGCACCACCCCGCGCCAGCGCATCGAGGAACTGCTCGACGACGGCTCCTTCGTGGAGACCGGCGCCCTGGGCAAGACCCCGGGGGATCCGAAGGCCATCTACTCTGACGGCGTGGTCACCGGCTACGGCCGCATCAACGGCCGGCAGGTGTGCATCTACGCGCACGACAAGACCGTCTACGGCGGCTCGGTGGGCGTGACCTTCGGTAAGAAGGTCACCGAGGTCATGGACATGGCCATCAAGATCGGCTGCCCGGTCATCGGCATCCAGGACTCGGGCGGCGCCCGCATCCAGGACGCGGTGACCTCCCTGGCCATGTACTCGGAGATCGCCCGCCGCCAGCTGCCGCTGTCCGGCCGCAGCCCGCAAATCTCCATCATGCTGGGCAAGTCCGCCGGCGGCGCGGTCTACGCCCCGGTGACCACCGACTTCGTCATCGCCGTCGACGGCGAGGCGGAAATGTATGTCACCGGCCCCAACGTCATCCGGGAGGTCACCGGTGAGGACGTGACCTCCGCGGAGCTGGGCAGCGCCCGCCAGCAGGAGCAAAACGGCAACGTCTCCGCCGTGGTCGAGTCGGAGGACGAGGCCTTCGACCTGGTCCGCGACCTGCTGGACCACCTGCCGCTGACCTGCTACGACCCGGCGCCCGTCTTCGCCGCCCCCAGCGACGAGGAGGTCGCCGAGGACGACGAGCTCAACGCGTTTATGCCCGATGACACGAACGCCGGCTACGACATGGAGGAGCTCCTGCGCCAGCTGGGCGACGATGACGAGCTCATCGAGCTGCAGGAGAACTTCGCTCCGAACATGATCACCGCCTTCGGGCGGATCGACGGCCAGGCCGTCGGGTTCGTGGCGAACAACCCCATGCACTTGGCCGGCTGCATCGACGCCGATGCCGCGGACAAGGGCGCGCGTTTCATCCGCATCTGCGACGCCTACAACATCCCGCTGGTCTTCGTGGTCGACACCCCCGGCTACCTGCCGGGCGTGGACCAGGAAAAGGCCGGGCTGATTCACCGCGGCGCGAAGTTCGCCTTCGCCGTGGTGGAGGCAACCGTCCCGAAGGTCTCGCTGATTGTCCGCAAGGCCTACGGCGGCGCCTACGCCGTCATGGGCTCGAAGAACCTGACCGGCGATATCAACCTGGCGTGGCCGACCGCGCAGATCGCCGTGATGGGTTCGGCCGCGGCCGTGGTCATGATCGCCGGCAAGCAGCTGGAGGCCGCCGAGACCCCGGAGCAGCGCGCGATGACCAAGAAGATGTTCATGGACTTCTACGACGAGACCATGACCGCGCCTTACGTGGCCGCCGAACGCGGCTACCTGGACGCGATGATCCAGCCGAACCAGTCGCGGCTGGCCCTGCGCCAGGCCCTGCGCCAGCTGGCCACCAAGGACGTGCGGGACCTGCCGAAGAAGCACACCATCGCCCCGATGTAACGAAACCGGGCGCCGGGGACGATATGTCTAAAGTAATCTCCGGCACCCGTGGCCGGCTCGCCGAGTAATAGTGGAGGAAACATGCTTCTGAGCAGCGCTTTGGACATCGTCAGCGAGATCGTCGGTCTGGTCATTGCCATCGGCAACCAGCTGGCGCACATCTTCGGCTAATTTCCCGCCGAAAGGCCAAAGGCCGGCGCTGCGCCCTTCCCAGGGTTCGCAGCGCCGGCCTATTTTTTCGTATTAACGCCCGGTTAGCGACGCGGCGGGCGGGTGGCGGTCCGGGTGCGGGCGCGCTGTGCTCGCTGGGCGTTGATCTCGGCGACCTCGGCGCGGCGGGCGCGGAAGGCGGCGATGGCGCGCCAGCCGAACATCAGCAGGGCGGACATGATGGAGGCGACCAGCAGGAAGCTGTAGTGCGGCAGCTGGCTGTTGACGATGGACCACAGGATCATGCCGCCGACGATGGTGGAGCACCACACGATGGCACCCTCGATCCAGCGGCCGGGCGAGGCCTTGATGCTGGTGATGAAGACCCAGCCCAGCAGCGCGCCCACGGCCCAGGGCCAGAAGGCGGCCAGCAGCCCGGTGAAGGTGAAAGGCGGGTGGGCGATTCGCGCGAAGAGCGCGAAGAGCATGATGGCGACGATATCAAGCAGCGGTGCGGGACGCATCGGCGTGATCCTTTCGGTTGAGGGCGGCATAGGTCAGTCCATTTCGAGCATAGTGCCAGAAGTAGACGATCCAGCCGATGACGGTGATGAGGGCAAAAGAAATCAGGCGGTAGACGACGGCGGCGCCGGTGGCATCGATAGCCGTCATGCCGGTGGCCACCAGCGAGGCGATGATGGCGGCCTCGACCGTGCCAAGTCCGGCCGGGGTGACCTGTGCGGAGCCGGCCAGCTTGGCGGTCAGGTAGGCCAGGGCGATGCCGGCCAGGGTGGTCTGGTCCTCCCCGGCGTGCAGGGCCGGGACGTCCCCGGTGATAGCCCACACGCACGCCCACAGGGAGGCCATGTCCAGCAGCCGGTTGGCCAGGGAATACCCGGCGACCTGCGCGAACTGCCAGCGGTTCAGGTGGACCTCGGAGAGGTTGCGCACCTGCTTGATGAGCGCGTCGCGCTTGCCGCCGCGCAGGAGTTTCTGCCGGGACAGCCAGCGCTCAATCGCGCGCGGGTGGTTGGATACCCAGAAGACCAGACCGCACAGCGCCACCACCGCGGTAAGGGTCAGCAGCAGGGAGAGCACCTGCATCTGGGCGTTGAGGAAGACCACCCCGCCCAGGCCGATGAGCACCAGCCACATGGTGGACACGGCCGAGGAGAGCACGAAGAACCAGCCGGCCAGGGCCACCGAGGTGCCCCAGCCGCGCTGGACGTGGAAGGTGAGGATGGCGGAAAACGCCGGCCCGGCCGGCAGGGTAGTGGACCAGGCGTTGGAGGCCAGCGTGATGGCGGTGGTCTCCTTCAGCGGGACGGGCACGCCGCCGGCCCGGATGAGCAGGCGCATGACTTCCGCCATGGCGACGATGGCGCCGAGGGAGGCGACTACCACCAGCCCCGCGGCAAGAGGATCGGCGGTGCGCAGCCGCCGGAACCCGTCCTGGAGGAAGTCCAGCTCATCGCGAAAGACCCAGATGAGCACCGCGAGAATCACAAGCGCGGCGACCCACTGCAGCCATTTTTTCAACGCCTAGTCCCTTCCCTGGTCCTTGTTTAGTCTTTTCATTAGCTCGCTAAACGGTACCAGGGAATCATCGGTGGACGTGTTGCGGTTGCCCCGCGCCGGGTAATCGCGGTCATCTTCCACGGCCGGCTGGGCCGTGGGCTCCTCCTGCGGTGCGGACTCGCGCGCGGATTCGCGCTCGTAGTCGGTGGAGTCATCGGCATCGGTAGCCAGGACGGCCTCGGACTGGGCCGGCATCTCCTCCCAGTGGCCTTCCTCCCGCGTGGCGCGCTGCGGGGCAGCTGCGGGTGCAGCGGCCGGCTCCTTGCCGTGGCCGAGCTTCTCGTAGGCGCGGTGGATGAACTGCGGGGCCCACCAGTTGTCCTCGCGCAGCAGGTGCATGACGGCCGGCACCAGGAGCATGCGCACGATGGTCGCGTCGATGAACAGGGCGAAGATCATGCCGAAGGCGATGTACTTCATCATCACGATGTCGGAGAAGCCGAACGCGCCGGCCACCACGATCATGATCAGCGCGGCGGCGGTGATGATGCCGCCGGTGTGCGCGGTGCCGTAGGAGATGGCCTCGTCCGTGGTTGCGCCCTTCTTGCGGGCCTCGACCATGCGGGAGACCAGGAAGACCTCGTAGTCGGTGGACAGGCCGTAGATGATGGCGATGATGAGCACCAGGATCGGGCTCATCAGCGGGCCCGGCGTGAAGTTGAGCAGGTCCGCGCCGACGCCGCTGACGAACATGGCCGTCAGGATGCCCAGGGTCGCGCCCAGGGTCAGCAGCGTCATGATGATGGCCTTGGCGGGCAGGACCACCGAGCCGAAGACCAGCGCCATGAGGATGAAGGTGGCCACGACGATGTAGATGGCCATCCACGGCAGCTTGTCGAAGAGGGCGTCGAGGGACTCGACCTCCATCGCCGGTGTGCCGCCGACGTACAGGTTCACGCCCTCCGGGGCGTCGACGGCCTCGAGCTGGTGGACGATGTCCGCATAGTCGTCGCGGTCCTGGATGCCGGCGGAGAGCACCGTGATGCCGTCCTTGGTGGCCGTGGACGGGCTCATCGGCTCGGTCAGGCCGTCCATGTCGCGCACCTGGAGGTAGACGTCGGCCAGCTGCTGGTTATCGGCGCCCTCCACCACCAGCTTGACCGGCTCGGTGCGGAAGGTGGGGAATTCCTCGTTGAAGGTGTCCTGGGCGACGCGGGTGTCCTGGCTGGGCGGCAGGTAGGTCTCGTTGATGCCGCCGAAGGCGATGTTGATCAGCGGGATGGTCAGCGCGATGAGCAGGGCGCAGATACCCACGGTCATCAGCTTGGCCCGGCCCATGGCCCACGCCGGCAGCTTGTACCACCAGGTGTCTTCCAGGCGGCGGGCGGTGCGCTTGGTGCGCCGGATGGACCACTTGTCGATGTTCTTGCCCAGCAGGCCGAACAGCGACGGCAGCACGGTCACGGACAGCAGCGCGGCCAGGCCCACGGCGGAAATCGAGCCGTAGGCCACGGATTTCAGGAAGGCCTGCGGGAAGATGAAGAGGCCGGACAGGGCCACGGCCACCATGGCCGCGGAGAAGACCACCGTCTGGCCGGCGGTGGCGGTGGTAATCGCCACGGCGTCTTGGGTGCTGCGGCCGCGGTCGAGCTCCTCGCGGAAGCGGGAGACCATAAACAGGCCGTAGTCGATGGCCAGGCCCAGGCCCAGCAGCGTGACGACGGCCTGGGCGAAGACGTTGACCTGCAGGAAACCGGCCAGGATCGACAAAATGCCCAGCGAGCCGAGGATGGACAGGCCGCCGACGATAAGCGGCATGAACGCTGCCACGACGGAGCCGAAGACCACCAGCAGCAACAGGCCGACCAGCGGCAGGGCGGCCTTCTCCGCGCGGGAGATGTCGTTGGACATGCCGTCGTCCAGGGCATCGGCCACCGCGGTCGCGCCGGCGACCTGCACGGGCAGGTCGGTTTCGTGCAGCGCCGGCTCGATGGTGCGGAAGTCCTTGAGCGTTTGCTCCGCGTCGCCTTTGAGCCCGATGGCTGTGAAGGCGTAGGTCCCGTCCTCGTTGATGAAATTCGGGTTCTTCTTGTCGAAGTAGCCGTTGAGGTGGGAAATCTGGTCCGGGTACTGCGCCTTGATGTCGGCGAAGTACTGCTGGGCGGCGTCGAAGTTCTCGTCCGGGTTTTCCACCATGACGATGACGTCGCCGTTGTTGTCGCGCCCGAAGGTGGTTTGCTCGAGCTCGGCGGCCACGGTGGAGGCCGCGCCCGGATCCTCCCAGCCTTCCTGGCTCATGCGGTCTTCCAGGCGGGTGCCGAAGATAGCGAACAGAGCCAGGATCAGCGCGATCAGGATAACGGGGATGAGCTTGCGGTGGGCATAAGAAAAACGGCCCCAGCTATAAAACATGCGGCTCCTAGCGTTCGTCGAGCAAGGCAGAAAGCGGGCGGAAAGGCTGCAGCCAGGCGCCGCCGTCGGGCAGGTTGTCCAGGTTGACTCGGGGCAGCGGCTCGCGGAAGACGCCGTCGATGTCCTCCAAGTCCACGAAGTCGATGACCGGGTGGGTCACGGCCCAGGAGGCGTGCTCCTGGAAGCCGACCACCGTGACCGGCACGCCCTCGTTTGCCAGCTCCTCCAGGGTCTCCTGGAAATTCTGGCCGTCGGCGGAGGCGACCACCAGCCCGGCGAGCTCGTCGCGGTTTGCGGCGATGTAGTCGAGCATGTCCGGGTCCACGTCCGTGTCGTCGTGGACCTTGGGCTTGGCGAAGACGGCGAAACCGACGTTGCGGATGGCCTCGACCCAGGGGCGGATGACGTCCGCCCCGCCCGGGGTGACGTTGGTAAAGACCGCGGCGTGCGGCTGGGCGTCTAGGTCCCAGGCCTCGCGCACGGTCCAGCGGCCGATGGCGTCGAAGCGCGGGCGGAAGGCGGCGGTCGGGCGCCCGCCCAGGATGGCGCCCAGGCCCATGTCCATGTTGGGCGCGTCCCAGACGAGCAGCAGCTTGCGGGTAGTCATTACTGCGGCCTCTTTTCCCAGAGGTATTCCTTAATAACGTGGTCCTTATCCAGGCCCTTGCCCTCGAACTTGGTGATGACCTGGCGGTCGGTCAGCTGCGGACATTCGGGCCACGGCCAGCCGCGGTAGCGCAGGATGGGCTCGACCTCGACGAGCTCGTCGATCCACTCGGCGTAGCCGGCGTGGTCCGTGGCCACGTGCAGCACGCCGCCCGGCTTGAGGCGGGAGGCGAACAGGTTGAGCGGCCCGGACTGGATGATCCGGCGCTTGTGGTGGCGGGCCTTGGGCCACGGATCCGGGAAGAAGACGCGGATGCCGTCCAGGGACTCCGGCGCGAACATGCGGGCGAGCACCTCGATGCCGTCGCCGCGCACCATGCGGATGTTGTCGATGTCCTGGCGCACCACCTGGCCCAGCAACTTGGCCAGGCCCGGCTTGTAGAGCTCCACGGCGACGATGTTGGTGTCCTGCTCCAGCGGGGCCATCGCCGCGGTCGAGGTGCCGGTGCCCGAGCCGATCTCCACCACGGTCTTGGCGCCGCTGCGCCCGAACCATTCCTCTATATCAATCCGTTCGTCCGCCAGCACCCGGCCCAGGCGGGGCCAGTGCTCGGCGAAAAGTGCCTGCTGGTTGTCGGTCAGGCTGCCACGACGGAAGGTCACGTTACCCAGGCGCGGGTAGTCCAGGCCGTCGTTAAACTCGGTCTGCAGCGGGCGGCCCGGCGGCATCTCGCCCACGGCGGTAGGGGTGTTACTAGAGTTATCCATCGTGGTCTATTGTTCACTTAGCCAGCGCAGTTGGCAATTTGCCGCGCCGCCGACGGCAGCAATGCCGGCCGCAGAGCCGGCAGTGGGGAAAGAACATAAGGAATAGGCCGCAAGTTCTGACCGAACTCGGGCGCGGAGGGGTGCCGGTTATGACCAGCCGGGCGAAGGCGGGCTGCTTGGGGGTGGCGCCGTGAGTAGGGCGGCGGCTTGGCCCGCCGGGTCGATCCCCCGGACGGGGGTACGAAAACTATGAGATTGCCGGTGACGGTATGGCGTACCCTCGGTTAAGTTGTGGTAAACAGTGTGGATATATCCAGTGCCCGGCGAATTGTCGGTACTTGCGCCGGCCGGCGCGTTACGCTGGAGGTGGAATGCCCTCTAAGACATAAGTCATGGCTTAAGTCTGACAACGTGAAGAATTAACCCCAGGAGACTTTAGATGACCGCCGAAATTAAAGGCCTTGTTGGACAACTTCCGACTGACAACCCGGAGCTTATCGCGTGGATCAATGAGAACGTGGAGCTCTTTCAGCCGGACCAAGTGGTCTTTGTAGACGGCTCTCAGGAAGAAGCCGACCGGCTCGCCGGCGAGCTGGTGGAGAAGGGGACCCTGCTCAAGCTCAACGAGGAAAAGCGCCCGAACTCCTACCTGGCCCGCTCCAACCCCTCGGACGTCGCCCGCGTCGAGTCCCGCACCTTCATCTGCTCGGAGAACGAGGAAGACGCCGGCCCGACCAACAACTGGGCCCCGCCGGCCGCGATGAAGGAAGAGATGACCGACGCCTTCCGCGGCGCCATGCGCGGCCGCACGATGTACGTCGTGCCTTTCTGCATGGGCCCCATTAGCGACCTGGACCCGAAGCTCGGCGTGCAGCTGACCGACTCGGCCTACGTGGTCCTGTCCATGCGCATCATGACCCGCATGGGCGCGGAAGCGCTGGAGAAGATCGGCACCGATGGAGCCTTCGTGCAGGCCCTGCACTCCGTCGGCGCCCCGCTGGCCGAGGGCGAGGAGGACGTCGCCTGGCCGTGCAACGAGACCAAGTACATCACCCACTTCCCGGAGACCAAGGAGATCTGGTCCTACGGCTCCGGCTACGGCGGCAACGCCATCCTGGCGAAGAAGTGCTACGCGCTGCGTATCGCCTCCGTCATGGCCCGCGAAGAGGGCTGGATGGCCGAGCACATGCTCATCCTGAAGCTGACCAACCCGGAAGGCAAGAACTACCACATCGCGGCCGCCTTCCCGTCGGCCTGCGGTAAGACCAACCTCGCGATGATCACGCCCACCATCCCGGGCTGGAGCGCCGAGGTCGTCGGCGACGACATCGCCTGGCTGCACCTGCGCGAGGACGGCCTGTACGCCGTGAACCCGGAGAACGGCTTCTTCGGCGTGGCCCCGGGCACCAACTACGCCTCCAACCCGATTGCCATGAAGACCATGGAGCCGGGCAACACCCTGTTCACCAACGTCGCGCTCACCGACGACGGCGACGTCTGGTGGGAGGGCATGGACGGCGACGCCCCAGCCCACCTCATCGACTGGACCGGCGAGGACTGGACCCCGGACTCGGCCACCAAGGCCGCCCACCCGAACTCTCGCTACTGCGTGCCGATCTCCCAGTGCCCGACCGCCGCGCCGGAGTACGACGACTGGCAGGGCGTGAAGATCGACGCCATCCTCTTCGGCGGCCGCCGCGCCGACACCGTCCCGCTGGTCACCCAGGCCTTCGACTGGAACCACGGCACGATGATCGGCTCCCTGCTGGCCTCCGGCCAGACCGCCGCGGCCGAGGGTAAGGTCGGCGCCCTGCGCCACGACCCGATGGCCATGCTGCCGTTCATCGGCTACAACGCTGGCGACTACCTGCAGCACTGGGTCAACATGGGCGAAAAGGGCGGCGACCGCATGCCGGCCATCTTCCTGGTCAACTGGTTCCGCAAGGGCGACGACGGCAAGATGCTGTGGCCGGGCTTCGGCGAAAACTCCCGCGTGCTCAAGTGGATCATCGACCGCATCGAGGGCAACGTCGGCGCCGAGGAGACCATCATCGGTTCCACCGCGCGCGCCGAGGACCTGGACCTGCACGGCCTGGACGTGGAGATCGACAAGGTCAAGCAGGCCCTGGCCGTCCACGCCGAGGACTGGTCCGGCGACATCCAGGACAACTCCGACTACCTGAACTTCCTGGGCTCCCGCGTCCCGCAGGAGGTCTGGGACCAGTTCGACGCCCTGAAGTCGCGCGTGGAGGAGCACCAGAGCGCCTAAAGGGTCTAGGCGCTGGCGCGTAGCACCAGCACCAGGTTGCTGACCAGAAACTCCCGCAACCCGGGAACGCGGGTCAGCCACCACGCCCACCGCGGGTGATAGCGCGGGAACGCCAACAACAGCTCGGCGTCCCCGCGCTTTTGCGCGTTTTCGGCCCACCGCAGCCCGCGCGCGCAGCTGACCGCGAAGAGCGAGGTGCCGTAGACGTTCTTGGGCGGGTGGCCGTGGCGGCGAGTGTAGTAATCCCGGGCAAAGGCCCCGCCCACGTAGTGCTGCCACAGGCCGGTCTCGTGCCCGCCGAAAGGCCCCAGCCACACGGTGTAGCTGAGCACCACCAGGCCGCCGGGGCGGGTCACCCGTAGCATCTCCTCGGCCAGCGCTTCCGGGTCGGGGACGTGCTCGGCCACGTTGGAGGAATAGACCACGTCGAAGGTCCCGTCGGCAAAGGGCATCCGGGTGCCGTCGCCGCGCACGCTGTTGGCCAGCGTGAGTCCCGCCGCGGACATCTCCCCGGCGTCGGGCTCCAGCCCGATGTAGCGGGCGCCGCGGCGGTCGAAGGCGGCGGCGAAATAGCCCGGGCCGCCGCCGACGTCGAGGACTAAGGAGCCGCGGAGGGCGAGCCCGGCATCGTGAGCCAGCCGCCCGATGAGCTCGGCGGTGTCCTCGGCCAGGGGTCCGTAGAAGGCGGCGGGGTGGGTCTGCTCCTGCGGGAAGGCCCGCAGGAGTTGCCAGGATCTCCTCAGCGTGGCCAGGGCTCGGGTGTAGCGCATAGCCACTAGGCTAGTAGCTCGACATGAAAATACTTCTACTCTGTTGGCGCGATTCCACCCACCCCCAGGGCGGCGGCTCCGAACGCTACCTGGAGCGGGTCGGCGAATACCTCGCCGCTCACGGCCACCAGGTCATCTACTGGACCTCCCGGCACATGAACGGCGCCCGCCACGACAAGCGCGACGGCGTGAACTACTGGCGCGTGGGCGGCAAGTACAGCGTCTACCCTTATGCCCTGGCCGCCATCCTGGCCGGCCGGGTGGGGCTGGGCCCGCTGCGCGGCATCGACGTGGTGGTGGATACCCAGAACGGCATCCCGTTTTTCGCCCGTCCCGTCGCCGGCGTGCCGGCGGTCCTTTTGACCCACCACCTCCACAAGGAGCAGTGGCCCGTGGCCGGCCCGGTGCTGGCCCGCCTGGGCTGGTGGTTGGAGTCCCGCGTGGCGCCGGCGGTCTACCGCGGCGCGCCGTACGTGACCGTCTCGCCGGCGTCCCGCCAGGACTTGGAGACCCTGGGCGTGCAGGGGGCCGAGATCATCGAAAACGGCGTGGATCCAATCCCGCCGCACGTGCCGCGCCTGGAGCGCGAGGCCGCCATCCACCTGGTGACCCTGTCGCGCCTGGTGCCGCACAAGCAGATCGAGCACGCCATGGACACCGTCGCGCAGATCCCGGAGGCGGTCTTGGACATCGTCGGCTCCGGTTGGTGGGAACACAGCCTGCGCGAGTACGCCGAAAAGCTGGGGCTGGGCGAGCGCGTGCGTTTCCGCGGCCAGGTAACCGAGGACTACAAGCACGCCCTGCTGGCCCAGGCGGACCTGCACCTTATGCCCTCCCGCAAGGAAGGATGGGGACTAGCAGTCATGGAGGCGGCCCAACATAGGGTGCCCACAGTGGGGTATTCCTTCGGCCTGCGCGACAGCGTCCACGACCAGGCCACCGGCCGGCTGGTGGAGACCCCGGCGCAGCTACTCCAGGCCACCCGCGAGCTTATCGCCGACCCGGCCGAGCGCGACCGCCTCGGTGCCGGGGCGCAAGAATTCGCCGCCCAGTTTTCCTGGGAGACCACCGGCCGCCGGTTTATGGATTTGCTCGCGCGCGTGACCGGGAAAACCAGCGCGCGATAAGCCCGGCCGCCAGCGGGGTGAGCAGCCAGGCCACGACCAGGCCCCAGGGCCGCGGCTGCGGGCCGGCGCCGGTCTCGGCAACAACCTGGCCGCCCTCGACGACCGCGCCCACGCCGAGGTGCTCCAACCGTCCCAAGTCCCGCTCCTGCCACGCGCGCTGGGCGGCCACCCAGCGCGGCGCCGGGTAGTCCAGGAGAGCGCCGTCGACGCGCAAGGCGCCGGATTGGACCTTCGCCGCAACCTTGGAATACGGATCCACGGCCACGCCGCCGGGGGCCTCCACCAGCTCCGGCCGGTCGACGAAGAGGGCGTCCCGGCCGCCCAGCTGGTGGACCAGGGCGCTGTCCGTGCCCTCCGGCCGCGGCTGCAGCGGCGCCACCGCCCGGGCGGCATCGGGAACCAAGAGTGCCACGGCCACCAGCCCGGCCGTGGCACTCGGGCCGCGCACCGCGCCCAGGCCCACCGCGTAGGCGGGCACGGCCAGGGCCAGGAATTTCTGGCTGTCGCGCAGCAGCCCGCCGCCCGGCACCGTGTCCACGACCCAGGCCAGCGCGCCGGGGAATAACGCAGCCAGCAGAACCCCGCCCAGCCCGAGCGCGGCCAGGACAAGTAGCGCCCCGGCGCCGGTCGGCCAGCGCACGGAGCCCGCGCCCCGGCCCGCACCGAAAAGCCGGGCCCAGCCGAGCGTCACCACGGCGATAAGCAGCACGCCGACCAGGGCGAAACCGGCCTGGCGGGAGGCGGGCACGGCGTCCGCGTTCCAAATGCCGCCCAGACCGAGCACGGTGACCAGCAGCCCGGCGTGGGCCTCAGCGCGCGGCGCGAAGGCCGCCACGGCGGCGGCCGCATCCATCCCCGGCGCGGTGCCGCGCACGACCCCCAGCAGGCCGGGCAGGGCCCATGGCAGGCACAGCGCCAGGCCGTAGCAGGCCGTGGCTAGCCGCTGCCGCGCGGTGGCGATGCCCGTCAGCGCGCCCAACAGCGCGCCGGTCGGCGTCAGCGAGGAGACGAACATGGCCGCCCACTGCCCGGGCCGCCGCCCCGCCAGGCCCGCCGCGGCGATGGCAGGGCCCAGCCAGGCGGCCGCCGCGATGGACCACTGGCCCTGCAGGAGCCGCTCGATCACCAAGGGGTTGGCCACGCACAAGGCGATGGCCGCGGCCGGGCCCAGCAGGTGCCGGTCCGCCACAACTTCCGGAGATTGCCCTGCCGCCGGCGCGCACAACCTGGTCAGCCGCCAGCCGCCCCAGGCGGCGGCGACTGCCGAGCCGATGACCAGCGCGCGCACGAGCCAGTGCGCCGGCACGAGCTGGGCGGCTAGGGCGAGCAGCCCGTCCTGGGGAACAGCCCGGGCGGGCAGGTCCCCGCCGCCGAAATTGGCGGGGCTGAACGCCATATCCGCGGGCACGACCATGTCCCGCCAGACAAGCTCGCCCGGCAGGACAAAAGGCCAGGTAACGCTAGCGATGCACGCGGCGGCGACCGCGATCAAGCAGGCCGCGCGCACCGCGGCGGGGCGGCTGGCGGGAAGAAGGCGCGGCATGGGCGGACCTGCGGGCGGTTAGTTCGCCTCGCCGGCGCGGCGGCGCATGTACATCCGCGCGGCAATGATGAGCAGGACCACGCCCAGGGCCTTGCCGCCCCAGCCGAGAATCGACATCGCCTTGGTCATGTTGACCGTGCTGGCGACCTTGTCCAGGGCGCGCTGCTGGCTGTCCGGGCTCCACTCGAGGCGCGCGTTGACCACGGCCCGCTCGCGCGCCGGGTCGGTGGCGTCGAGCTGGGCGGCTTCCTGCGGGGAGGTCGCAAAGCTGATGTCCACGTGGGTCACGGCGTTAACGATGGTGCCCGTGGTGGACTCGACCCAGACCGTGCGGCTGACCGAGTAATACGGCTCCAGCACGACCGTGTCCTCCGGGTGGTAGCCGAAGCGTTCCATGTCGGCCTGCGAATAGAAGTTCCCCGCCGGGCCGACGACCTCGGTGGCCTCTTCCGCGTCCGCGCTCGCGCCGGCGAGGGAGGAAAACAGCAGCTTTTCCACCTCCGGGTCGAGCTCACGGCCGTGCAGGTCCTGCTGGAAGGTGTAGGTGGGGATGCCGTCTACCTTCTCGGTGCCGGAGAAATCCAGCGGCTCCGAGCCGTGCAGGAGCGGGTCGTAGAGCGGGTAGGAGCGCTGTTCGGTGTCGGCGGGGAAGAAGTATTGCAGCCCGTCGCGCTCGAAGCCGGGGTCCGTGATCTCGTCGCCGCCCTCACCCAGCGACAGCGTCAGCGCGGTCGAAGGCCCGGAGGCCGGGAAGGTCGACTCCCGGTTCAGCACCGAAGACTCGCTCACGCGCGCGGCCAGGTGGTCGTCGATGAGGGTGGTGACCTCGGATTCGGAGCTGGCCAGCGTGGAGTCGTCCGCCTTGCCGGTCTGGGTGTGGCGCTCGACCTCCATCGGCACGTCCCGGATGAAGCAGGCCAGCGGGTACTGCGTCTGGCCGTTGGCTAGCTTTGCCGGCTCGCACGCGGGGCTGGCGGAGCGCTGCGAGTTCGGCTTCCCGGCGCGGAAGGCCTGGTAGTCCAGCACCATCGACTCCCGGGAGGTAGCCGTTACCTGGTAGTCGATGTCGCGGGAAAGCTGGCGCGTCTGGTTCTCATACATCGCGGGGACCATCGCGCCGATAATAAGCGCGCAGGCTGCCGCCACCACGGTCCAGAACAGGCGGCCGCGGAGCCGGAGGAAGCGCTTCATTGCAGTATCATGTCCAATCACGGAAAGTTACAGGTTCTGGTTGCACGGACGCTTGCGGTGAAGCCCCAAGCGACCATGCCCCGGCGAGGGAAGGAGGCAGCGTGCCGCACGCTCACGCGAAGCACCGCCAGCCCGCCGCGCCCCACACCGGCGTGCATAACACCTTACCGCAGCGGCTCGACGCCCTAGACGGTCTGCGGGCGGTCGCGTCGCTGGGCATCATCGTCACCCACGTCAGCTTCCAGACCGGCACCGGCTGGGGCTGGGCCGAGCGCTTCGATTATTTCGTGGCGGTTTTCTTCGCGCTCAGCGCCTTCGTCCTGTGGCGCCGGCGGGAGCGCTACGCCGCCCGCGGCTGGTCGCGCTACTACCGCAGCCGCACCGCCCGCATCGCGCCGGCTTACCTGGCCTGCGTGATCGCGGTCTTGGCCTTCCTGCCCTCGGCCGCCGGGGTGAGCCTCCAGCAGGTTGTAGCCAACCTCACCTCGACCCAGATCTTCTGGCCAGACGGCCTGGCCCCCGGGCTGACCCACCTGTGGTCGCTGTGCGTGGAGATCGCCTTCTACTTAACGATGCCCCTGCTGGCCATCGCCGCCCAACTCCTCCCGGGCGGGCGCCGAGTGCGCTGCCTGGTGATTGCGGCTTCGGCCGCGCTGAGCCTGGGCTGGGCGTTGTTGCCCTTCGTGGCGAACGCGGACCCGGACGGGATTAATACCCAGATCTGGCCGCCGGCCTATACCTTGTGGTTCGCCGTGGGCATGCTGGCCGCCGAGGCCGAAGGCCGCGTTCCGGCCTGGGTCCAGCGGGTGGCTTCGTGGCGCTGGATGTGGCTGGGCCTGGCCGCCGGGTGCATCTGGCTGGCTAGCCGGGAGTGGTTCGGCCCGCGCGGGCTGACCCACCCGGACCCGGACGAGTTTGCCCGCCGCATCCTGGTCGGCGGGGTCTTCGCCGCCTGCGTGGTGTTGCCCTTCATCTTCGCACCGCGCTCGCGGGTGCTGGAATCCGCGCCCCTGCAGGCGGCCGGAGTCTGGTCTTATGGCATCTTCCTCTGGCACGTGGCGGTGCTGGACCTGGTCTTCCCGCTGCTGGGGATCGATCTGTTTAGCGGCGGGGCCATAAACTTCGTCCTCGTGTGGCTGGCCACGGTGGCCGGCACGGTAGTGGTCAGCGCCGCCGGCTACGAATGGGTGGAACGCCCCGGCGCGCGCGTGGTGCGGACGCTGTGGCCGGTGCGGGAAGAAGCGGCGAACACGCACGCGACCGCCCCGGCGCACAGGGCGGTGACCAGCGCCGAATCGCCGGCATAGCCCGCACTCGGCCAGGGCGCGCGGGCCAGCATTGCCCCGGCGGCCGCCAGCAGCGCGGCGGACAAGGCCGGGGCCGGCAGCGTCGTCCAGCGCACCGCCGCGAACGCCGCTATCCCCGCCAGCAGGGCCGGCCAGCCCACCAGCGCGAGCCCGCCCGCGGCCAGTGCCAGGCACAGCGCCCGGGGCGGCTCCGGGAAGGAGCGCGGCACGTGCTCGCCGCGCCGGCGCCAACAGACCACCGCGCAGGCGATAACCGTCAGCAGCCCCAGCGCCCCGCCGCCGAGAAGGCCGGCCTGGTACGCGCCCGTTGCGGCGAAGGTCAGGCGGAAGGTGCCGCTCGCGCCCGCCGGAATGACAAAAGCCTGGGTGGCCGCGTCCACCTGTCGGGCCTGCAGCGGGGCATAGTCCAGCCAGCCGTTGAGCCCGGCGTTATACGCTCGCCCGGTAATCAGCAGGCGCTCGTGGTCTGCCGGGGCGATAGCCTCCCCGGTGGGCTCAAGGGGAGTGCGCGGCAGCTCGCCCAGCTGGACCCAGGCCGCCGCGGTTTCCAGCCGGTGCGGGCCGGCCGGCAGCCGCACCGTCTCGCCCGGGCGGTAGTCGCGGCCGTCGATGCGCACCCCCGGCGCCTCGGCGTCTTTGTCGGCGTCGGATTCAGCGCCTGCGCGCAGGGGAAGCTCCATCTCCCGCGGCGCGGTGAAGTCCCGGATGATGGCACCCGTGTCCACGGTCAGCCGCTGGAAGAAGAAGGCCTCCACGTTAGGTGAGGTATCCGGCACCGTCACGACGCGTTCGATGGGGTGGCCGGCGACCTCGGCGGCGGTGATGCCGACGCGCTCGTGCGGGGTGATGCGCACCGCGGCGCTGTCGCCGCCGGGCACGCGCACCGTGGACTCCTCGCCGGCGCTAAGCTCCACCTCGACGGAGGCGGAGCCGGACGAGACAGTCGCGCGGGTGTCGTCGGTGGCGGTGAGCCTGAGCACCGGGGAGGCAAAGACCTCGCCCTGCGGGGCCTGGAGCTCCAGCCAGCCGGTCTGCCCCGGGGCCGGCCACCAGGCGGTGTCGTCCTGCCCGTCGACCGCGGCGGTCACGGAGCGGGCGGGATCGGCGCCGCCGAAGGAGTCGGCATCGGCGGCCGAGGACTCCGCCACCACGCGGCCGCCGTGTTCTTCGACCGCCACCGTTTGTCCTGCCGAGGGGTAGTCGCGCAGCCGGTTGTGGACCCGGGAGCTATCGCCCTTGGCCAGCGGGGCGGAGACCGGGCCGTCTAGCGTGCCGTAGTTGCGGTCCACCAGCAGCGGGGTATCGGTCACGATGTCGGCGTCCGCGTCTACGAGCTCGCGCGCGCCGGGCGCATCCACCATGTCCAGTAGGGCGAGGACCTCGCCGCCGCCGGCCACGCGCACCGGGGCGCCGTCAGCCATCTGCAGGTCCTGCTGCGGGTCGAGCAGCACCACGTCCACCTCGCCGAAGGTGTGGACCGTGCCCGGCAGGTCTTCCGCGCGCACCGAGCTATCGCTGGCCGCCGGCTCGTCCAGGTCGTGGCGCTGCAGCACCGCGCCGATGCCCAGGCGCTGTAGGGCCTTCGCCCCCGCGGCCGGGTCGTGTTCCAAGGCCGCGGTAATCCCGTCCAAGCCGCGGATGGCCTCCGGCGGGATAAGCGGGATGGCGTCGCGGACGGCCCAGGGGACTTCAAGCAGCGGCTGCGCCGGCTCGTCGCGGGTCCAGCCCCAGTCCTGCCGGGCAAAGGACGCGGGCGGGTAGATGAGCGTGCGGGTGCCGGCGGCGTGTTCGTTCAGAAAATCAGTGGCAGCGGTCCAGTAGCTTGGTACCTTATCGTAGGCCCCGCGCGGCAGCAGGCGCCCGGACAGGGCCGGGAACGCGCTGGCCGCGACCACCACGGCCAGCAGCAGCCCGGCGGTCTGCCGGCGGTCGGGGCGCAAGGTCCGCGGCCAGCCGAGGCGCGCGCCTAGCTGCGCCAGGCCGAGTACCAGCGGCAGGCGGACCAGCGGATCGAATTTGTGCAGGTTGCGCAGCGCGGCCAGCGGCCCGTCGAGCAGCTCCCGGTAAGCCGGCAGGCTGGTACCCAGCACCGCGATGCCCACTATCAGCACCACCGACCACGTCCGCGGCAGGCGGCACAGTCCCACCAGCCCGGCGGCGGCCACGGCTACGGTCGCCAGGACGAAGACGGGTTCGGCCACCAGCAGCACGCCGGCGGTGCGCTCGGTGTCCACGAAGGGGGACCAGCTGGTAGTTCCACGCAGGATCTCGGCCAGGTTGAGCCAGCGCGTGGTGACGAATGCCGACTCGATGAATTCCGTAAAGGGCGCCGCAAAGCGCCCCAGCACCAGCAGCGGGACGATCCACCAGGCGCTGACCAGCGCGCAGCCGGCCAGCCAGGCGCCGAAGAAACGCCAGCGCCGCTGGCAGAGCAAGACCACCGCCGCAGGCACGCAGGCGGCCAGGGTGGCGGTGGCATTGACCGCGCCCATCAGCGCGACCGGGATGACCGCGGCCGCCCACTGCCAGCGCCCCGACCGCGGGGCGAGGCAAGCCACCAGGACCCAGGGGGCCAGCATGACCGGCCAGGTCTCCGAGGAGATCGTGGTCAGCGTGGTCATAACGCGCGGGGAAAGCGCGTAGGCCAGCGCCGCGATAAACGACCAGCCCGGGCCCGCGTCGGTGGCGCGCCGGGCCAGCAGGAAGGCCCCGGAAAAGCCCACGCCGGTCACCAGCAGCCACCACAGCCGCAGCGCCACCCACTCCGGCAGGGGATCGGCGGCTAGGAAGAAGAGCCCGTGCGGGAAGAGATAACCGTAGGCCTGGTTTTGCAGCTGCCCCAGGGTAAACACATCCGTCCAGGGGGTCAGCGCCCCGCGCAGAAAACCCGCCGGGTCGACCAGCAGGTCGTGCTTGGTGTCGGCCGCGACCTGGGTGTTGTGCCCGAACTGCAGGACAAAGACGACGATCGCCAAAAGCCCCCACCCGGCGAGGTGGGGGCGGAGTTTAGTAGACAGCCGGGGCACGCCTACTGGCGGGAGCCGTACTCAGGCCCGCCCAGCACGGCGTCATCGGCCGGCACCGCGTGGCCGGAAGGCACCGTATCAGCGTCGCTGAACTGGGCGATCCCCACGATGGTGACCACGCCGAGCACCAGGCCGACCACGGCGCTGCCGACGGCCGGGCCCAGCGTGCGCTTTGTCAAAGAGTCGGATTCTACTGCCATGGGACCAAATCCTAGCAGCTACTCGAAGTATTCCGGGGCATCTTCTTCGTCCTCGTCGTTTTCCGGCGGGACAATAAAGACCGGGATGCCGGCGTTGCGCACGATCTGGTCCGCGGTGGAGTTAGTCCACCAGGAGCGGAAGCCCGTCAGCGCGCGGGTACCGGTGACGATGACGTCCACGTCCAGCTCTTGGGCGGCATCCACGATGGCGGAGGCGATAGTCGTGGCGGATTCGACCAGGTGGGCGCGTCCCGCTAGGCCGAGCCCCTCGGCCACCTCGACGCCGCGGCGGCAGATGGCCAGCGCCTCCTCGTAGGCCGGGTCTTCCTCGGTGGCCTCCGGGGAGACCGTCGACTGGTGCAGGCCGGTGCGGCTAACCGCACGGGCGGCCTGGCGGGCGGCCGGCTCCCAGGCGGTGAGGATCTCCACCGTGCTGGGGCGCAGCAGCTGAGCGGCTTGCTGCATGGCGCGGGCGGCGCGCTCCGAGCCGTCGAACGCAATTAACATGGTTTGGCCGTTACTCATGCCCGCCATCTTAGTAGGCATTCGGGCGTGATGTGGCTGACTAATGGCAGACTATATGCCATGATTCCGTTTCCCCGGCCCGCGCAGTGGCGTCGTCGCCTGCTCGCTGCCACCCGCATTGGTACCCCGTGTGCACGGGTCGCGCTGGTTGCCGTGGTAACCCTCGTGGCCGGTGGTGGCGCGCTCAGCGCCTGCTCGTCGGACGAGGCAGAGCAGGCCGCGCCCCCGGCTGGTGTGGTCAGCAGCGAAACTAAAACGAGTTCTTCGGCCCCGCAGACGAGCTCTTCCACGAGCCAGCCGGAACCGGCACCGGCGGTGCAGCTGCCGGCCACCCGGCGCGAGCAGCTCGCCTCGTTGCTGATGCCGGGCGTGGTCAACTACGACGACGCGCTGGCGAAGCTCAAGGCCGGGGCCGGCGGTATCTTCATCACCAGCTGGGCGGACCCGGAGTTGTTGCAGACCCCGGGGCGGGATATCCACGCTCTGCGCGCGGCGGTCGGTCGCGACTTTGATGTCTCCATCGACTTTGAGGGAGGACGGGTCCAGCGTTTCTCGGAAATCCTGGGGGATTTCCCGACCCCGCGGGACATGGTCGCCGGCGGGACCGCAGAGGCCGAGCGCCAGGGCTTCGCGGTGGGCCAGACCCTGTCCGCCCACGGTGTTACCGTGGACTTCGCTCCGGTTATCGACGTCGACGGCGGTGGCCTGAACGTGGTGGGCGACCGTTCCTTCTCCCCGGATCCGGCCGCCGCGGGTGAGCTCGGCGCCGCTTTTGCCCGGGGCCTGCACAACGCCGGGGTGCGGCCGGTGTTCAAGCACTACCCGGGGCACGGCCGCGCCAGCGGGGACACGCACCAGGGAATGGCAACCACCCCGCCGCTGGACCAGCTGGTGGGCTACGACCTGGTGCCCTTCGACGTCGCGCTGCCCCAATCGCCGGGCGCCGGGGTCATGGTGGGGCACCTGGTGGTGCCGGGGCTGGGCGACGGGGTCACCCCGGCCAGTCTCAACAACCACGCCTACGGGCTGCTGCGCGAGCACGCCGGTTTCCGCGGCCTGACCTATACCGACGATCTCACCGGCATGAAGGCGATTACGGACCAGATGTCCCCAGAGGAAGCCGTCACCGCCTCCCTGGCCGCCGGCGCGGACCAGGCGCTATGGTCGACCGCCGTGGATTTCCAGAGCGTCCTAAACCACCTGGAAGCGGCCGTGGATGGCGGCCAACTCCCGCCCGCGCGGGTGGCTGAATCCGCCCTGCGCGTGGCCGAATCTCACACGGAACCCGAGCCCGCCCCAGGCGCGGATCCCGGGACGGCTCCACCCGCGGAGTAGCCGCCGAGGCCGCTACATATGTCACCCCCGGTGTCCTCTTTACCCGCCCCGGCGCGGTTGTCTTGATAATACTTTAGGCCTCCTGACTAGGAATTAGGGCCGGTAAGCCATTACTGTAGTGCGTGTGAGTAAAGCGAACGGAAAACGCGGAGTGAAGGGTTGGGCCATTGCCCTGGGCATCTTGGTCGGCCTTTTCGTCATCGCGGGCGTTGCCTACGCCATGGATGTCGTGGCGAACCAAGGCAAGACGCCCCGGGCCGTCTCCGTCGGTGGAGTAGATATTTCCAACATGGAACGCCGCGATGCCGTGGCGAAACTGGAGGACGAGCTCGGGGACGTGGAAAACCAGCCCGTGACGGTCACCGCCGGGGAAAAGACCACGGAGTTCATCCCCCACGAGGCCGGCCTGCGGATGGACTTTAAGAAGGCCGTGGACGGCATCGAGAACGCTTCCCTCAACCCGTTCGCCCGCGTTTACAGCTTCTTCGCGCCCCAGCGCGAATACGACGTGGACACCGATGTTGACGAGGCTGCGTTCCAGCCGACCGTCGATCGCCTCAACCAAGACTTGACCGTCGAGCCCAAGGACGGTGCGATTAATCTCGCCGGCGGCAAGGTCAACGTCACTGACGCCGTGACCGGCCAGTCCGTCGACCGCGAGGAGCTGGCCACGGAGGTCTCCGAGGGGTGGGTCAACCCCGAGGGCGTCGAGGTGGACGCGGAGGAAACCGAGCCCGCCATCACCCAGGACGAGGTGGAAAAGATGGCCGAGGGCGACGCCGCCGATGCCGTGGCTGGCGATCTGGTCACCCGCGGCCGCGACGACGTCGAGTCCCGCATCACCCCGGACGAGATCGAACAGTTCGTCACGATTGAGCCCCACGACGGCAAGCTGGAGCTGAAGATCAACAACGAGCGCGCCCAGGAGATGATCGGGGAGGCCCTCAAGCCTTCGGTCCAGGTCAAGCAGAACGCCACCATCTCCTTTGCCGGCGGTTCCAAGCAGGTCACCCCGCACCGCGACGGCGTGGTCATCGACTGGGACAAGACCATGGATGGCTTTGACGAGCGCGTCAAGGACAACAAGGACCGCGAGTGGGACGCCGAGTACCGCGACGAGCCCGCCACGTTCACCACCGAGCAGGCCGAAAACGCCAGTTTCGACGACGTCATCGGGGAGTTCACCACCGGCGGCTTCTCCGGCGCGTCGGGGCAGAACATCAAGCGCGTGGCCGACCAGGTCAACGGTGCCTTCCTCGCCCCGGGCGAGACCTTCTCGCTCAACGGCTACACCGGCCCGCGCGGCACCGCGCAGGGCTATGTCGAGTCCGGCATCATCATCGACGGCCGCGCGGGCGAGGCCGTCGGCGGCGGTATCTCCCAGTTCGCCACCACCTTGTACAACGCCGCCTACTTCGCAGGCATGGAAGATACCGCCCACACCCCGCACTCCTACTACATCTCGCGCTACCCGGCCGGCCGCGAGGCCACCGTGTACGAGGGCGCTATCGACCTGCAGTTCACCAACAACTCCGAGCACCCAGTGATGATTTCGACTAGCTACAGCAACAGCGAAATCACCGTGCAGCTCAAGGGCACCAAGACCGTCGAGGTCGAATCCATCAACAACGGCCGGTGGGCCCAGACCCAGCCGCAGCCCAAGCAGGTCGATGCCGAGGACTGCTCGCCGTCGTCAGGCGCGCCGGGCTTTACCACCTCGGACACGCGCGTCATCCGCAACCTGAGCGGACAGGAAATCTCCCGGGAGACCACCACCACGGTCTACGACCCGCAGCCGATCGTCACCTGCAGCTAGGCAAGAATCAACCACAGCGCGGTCTAAAGACCGCATGAGAAAAGGCAGGGCACCGAGTGGTGTCCTGCCTTTACGCATGGAGCCGGCGACGATGTTGTGCGTCAGCGGAGTTTGTAGCCGAGTTTTGGGAGCACAAACCAGATCAAGAACTGGGAAACTCAATCGCAGATTCCTCAACCCCTATGCAGTCGGAAAATTGTTCCTCATCAGCAATAATGGGAACTAGATATGCGCCTGTTAAGTCAGCATGGGTTAGCGTCGCTCCACGAAAATCTGATTCACTAAGGATTGCATCCGTAAAATCTGCGCCGGTGAAATCTGCTGATTTCAAATTAGCCCATGCCAACATGGAGCCTCGGAATGAGCATCCCCGGCACACGCTTCCTTCAAGGTTGATATCAGTTAGGTCATAATTAGACATATCTCTTCCAGAAATGTCTTTGCCGGCCAAATCAGTAGACCGTGAAATAGGCATTGCTTTATACATGTTATTTAATCTGTGGAGAGTTAATAATCCACTGGGGGCAACGGCCGTCGAATCCTTCGCAATAGGTGGTAACCACTCCGTGTGGTAACCACTCCGTAAGGTTTACCATCCTGTATCTTATTGAAACCAACTACCGTCAAAACATTTTTAGTTTCAAGCTTTCGGCACTTTCTCAGCGGTTCCCAGCCTTTGCAAGAAATGTGATCCATCGGCAATCTGTATTCATACCGGTTGCCAAAATTCTTTATTTTAGGGGCATATTATTTTAGGGGCATATTTTGTCGTAGCCAGAACCGCCCGGGTAGATTCACCACTCCGGCGGACTTGACCCGCGGGCATATCGTCCATATCGGCAAAAACCGCATCAACACAATCACCCCTGATCACATCTGCTGCATGCTGCAAGCAATGAAGAAGAACGGACTTAGCGGCCGCATCTGCTAAGCCACATTCTTCACGCTAAGCGGAGCGCTTAAGGACTCGGTACGAGAGGGCAAAATTCCGCACAACCCTCGCGACCGAATGGATGCGTCCCGCGCCAACAGCACAGAGGGGCAAGCCTTTTCTCGTGCCGAATTCGCCGGGCTACTACGTGTCATCGAGGACGGGCCGCTCATGATCCGCGCCCGCTGGATGATGGCATTAACGATCGGGGCAAGTCAGGGCATCAATTCCTCGTTGGCTACCGGGAAACAGTTTATTACTTAGGTTTGCCTCTTAGAGGAAAACCTGTGGAACACGATCCAAATCAAGAAACCTGCAAGGGGAATCACGAATTGGGCAAGACACCACAGGAATATTCGGGTGGTAGAACTTCCGCGCTGCTTCTCCCAAATGGCAACGATGCTAGCGAGGATAATGCACAAGAGAGGAATTCCTACCCATAGTGCGTCATAAGTAACTGGTATCTCCATTAGATATCCCTACATCCGTTTCCGGCTCCTACATCCGCCATCGATTCGGAGTGGCCGTCGGCATGGCCGGTGAGCTTGATGCACGGTGTGAGCGCCGGCAGCTGATTGACTACTGGAATGTTCTCGCCCAGTTTGAGGCCAACCTCTGAATATGCTCGGCCGACTGGACCGGCCGGTCGTGCACCACTGTTGAGCACTCCGGTGTATGTGTAACCCGGGGTCTTGGTTTCTCCACCTTGGTTGGTGATCTCCACGCTTGTTACTTCGTTTCCTGCCGATCGAATCGATGTGGTTGTCTGTTTCGGTTGAGTAACCTTCTGTTCGACTGCGACGGGATTCATTGCCCTCAAGAAGATGGATTTCTCCTCGTTGGTGAGCTTGCTGTACTCCTCGTTGGGATCAGCAGCGTTCATTACTTGATTCGCTAGCTTCTCTTCCTTGGGGTCTCGGTGGCGTGGGCTGTCCCGGTTGTCAAGCTGAGTGCAGTGAGCGTGGCAAGGGGGGATTGAGAGGAGACGGTGTTTCAGGATTGTCCTTGCTTGTGGATGATTGCGGTTAAGTAACAGGGTATTCTGCATTGCTTTCAAGATCCATAATTGTTCTAAAGGGTCAAGTCCGCCGGAGTGGAGCATACGACGCATGAGGGGTGGGTGCCGTCGGCGGCTACGCACGCGGTGTGGGAAGACCTAGGGAAAGTTGGATAGTTTGGGCCTACCTGCCGTCCTATAAAAAATAAGCCACACCAAAAGGTGTAGCTCATGTGTGGAGCCGGCGACGAGAATCGAACTCGCGCTCTCAGCTTGGGAAGCTGATGTTCTACCATTAAACTACGCCGGCAGAGCCTGAATTGTGCGCCCATTGCTGGGCATACATCAAGCGCTGGGAAACACTCTACACCCTCGCTGACCCCGGGTGAAAACCGGGTCGCCTAGCTGCTAGTAGACTCGGACACGTGCTTTTATCAGATCGAGATATCCGGGCCGCCATCGAGGATGAATCGCTGCAGATCGAGCCCTTCGATGCCAACCTTATCCAGCCTTCGTCCGTGGACGTGCGCTTGGATAAGTACTTCCGCGTGTTCAACAACTCCCGGTACACCCATATTGATCCGAAGGAAGAGATGCCGGATCTGACCAGCCTGGTCGAGGTGGCCGACGGAGACGCCTTCGTGCTGCACCCGGGCGAGTTCGTCCTGGGGGCCACGCTGGAGAAGTTCACGCTGCCGCCGCACCTGGCCGGCCGCCTGGAGGGTAAGTCCTCCCTGGGGCGGTTGGGCCTGCTCACGCACTCCACCGCGGGCTTTATTGACCCCGGCTTTTCCGGGCACATCACCCTGGAGTTGTCGAACACGGCGAACCTGCCGATCGTCCTGTGGCCGAACATGAAGGTCGGCCAGCTGGCGATCTTCAAGATGACCTCGCCGGCGCAGGATCCCTATGGCAGTGGGGCGCTGGGCTCGAAGTACCAGGGCCAGCGCGGGCCGACCCCGTCGAAGTCCTACCTGAACTTTCGCTAAGGTTTTAGGATCCGGCACCCAGATTTAATCCTGTGTTCAACTCGGGCGCTTAAGATAACCGCTTATGCGCATGACTGTGATTGGCACCGGATACCTGGGTGCGACGCACGCCGCTTGCATGGCCGAGCTCGGCCACGAGGTTCTCGGCGTGGACGTGGACCAAGCAAAAATCGACTCCCTGGCAGCGGGCAAGGTTCCCTTCTACGAGCCGGGCCTGCCGGAGGTACTCGAGCGCAACTTAGGCGGCGGGACGCTGAGCTTTAGCACGGATTACGCCGCGGCCGCCGAGTTCGCCAACGTCCACTTTTTGGGCGTGGGCACCCCGCAGCGCCACGGTTCCTACGCGGCGGACATGACCTATGTCCGCGCGGTCATCGAAAAGCTGGTCCCGCTGCTCAAAGGCCAGCATCTTATCCTGGGCAAGTCCACCGTGCCGGTGGGCACCGCCGCGGAGCTGCAGCAGATGGCTAACGAGCTGGCCCCGGAGGGCACCGAGGTGGAGATCGCCTGGAACCCGGAGTTCCTGCGGGAGGGCTACGCGGTCAAGGACACCATCACCCCGGATCGCATCGTCATCGGCTGCCGGGAGGGCGAGTCCCGCGCGGAGGAGATTGCCCGCGAGATTTACGCCGAGCCGCTGCGCCAGGACACTCCCTTCATCGTGACGGACCTGCAGACCGCGGAGCTGGTCAAGGTCTCGGCGAACGCGTTTCTGGCCACCAAGATTTCGTTCATCAACGCCGTGTCGGAGATCTGTGAGATCGCCGGCGCCGACGTCGTGGCCCTGGCGGATGCCATCGGGCTGGACGAGCGCATCGGCCGCAAGTTCTTGGGCGCCGGCCTGGGCTTCGGCGGCGGCTGCCTGCCGAAGGATATCCGCGCGTTCATGGCGCGGGCGGGCGAGCTCGGCGCGGACCAGGCACTGACCTTCCTGCGCGAGGTCGACGCCATCAACATGCGCCGCCGTGACCGCGTGGTGGACCTGGCCAAGGAGTCTTTCGCCGGCTCCCTGCTGGGCCACCGCGTGACGGTGCTGGGCTGCTCCTTCAAGCCGAACTCGGACGACGTGCGCGACTCGCCGGCGCTATCCGTGGCCGGCTCGCTGTCCCTGGCGGGTGCGGCGGTGACGGTCTACGACCCGCAAGGCATGGACAACGCCAAGAAGGTCTTCCCGACGCTGGACTACGCCCCCGACGTGGATACGGCTCTTAAGGGTACCGAGCTGGTCATCCTGGCTACGGAGTGGAAGCAGTTCCGCGAGCTCGACCCGGTCGCCGCCGGCAAGCTGGTCGCCCGCCAACACATCATCGACGGGCGCAACGTGCTTAATGTGCGTGAATGGCAGGCGGCCGGTTGGGATCTCGTGGCCCTGGGTCGGAGTGTGTAAACGCCGCAATCAGCGTCGTGACCGGCACGGCGCTGACCAGGGAAAGCGCGCCCACCCCGGAGCGCAGTAGCTCGGTGGCGATGACGTCGCTGCTCAAGACCTGGCCGGCGGAGGCATCGGCCGCGGAGATGAGCAGCAATAGTGGCAGCGCCGCACCCGTATACGACAGCACGATGGTGTAGACCATGGACGCGATGTGGTCGCGCCCGACCTTCATGGCGGAGACGAACAGCCGCCACCGCGGCATCGTCGGGTCGATGGCCGCCAGCTCGTGGACGGTGGAGGCCTGCCCGATGGAGACATCGTTGAGCCCGCCCAGCGCGCCGACGATGAACCCGGCCAGCAGCACGCCGACCACGGACAGCTGCGGGAGGTAGAGCAGCAGCTTGAGGTTGTCCTCGGAGGACAGGCCCTGCAGGTGGGACGTCCGGATGGCGATGATGGCCACGACCGTGGCCACGGCCAGGGCGACCAGGCTGCCGGCCAGCGCCGAGGCGGACTTGAAGTTCCAGCCGTGGACCAAGGGGATGGCCACCACCAGGATGGCCGCGCAGGCGATAATCGTGACGGGGATGATGGGCTGGCCCGCGGTGATGGCCGGCAGGAGGAAGAAAAAGACGATGGCCAGGCTGAAGGCCAGGCCGATGAGCGAACGCAACCCGTGCCAGGCGGCGAAGATGAGGATGGCGGCGACGATGACCAGGCCCCAGGCCCACAGGGCGGAGCTGCGCTCGTAGTCGGCGAAAGCGTACTGAGCCTGCCCGTCGGCGGGGTTTTCCGACAGGGTCATGGTGATGTGGTCACCTACCTCAAGTACCGGCTCGCCGGCCACGCCGTAGTGCACCAGCTGAGTCATCTTCCCTGCATCCGGCCCGTCTTCCAGGTCCACCAGGGCGCGGCGGCAAGAATCATCGTGGGCCCCGGCGGCCTCCGCGGCGGTAGTGCGCGGCGGGGTATCAAAGGCCGTGCCGGTAGCCGGGGAAGCGCAGGCGTTGGAATCGACCTGGGTGACGGTGCCGGTCACCCGCTGCTGGTTCAGCGAGTACGCGCGGTCGAAGTCTTCGCTCGTGTCCGGGCCGGTGCTAGGCCAGAGCCAGACGAGCCCCACGGCGGTGGCGGCTACTACCAGCCCCAGCAGACCTAAGAGGAGGCGCTGCCACAGGTTCAGACCGGCCGGCTTTACTGAGTGTCGTGCCATAGCCACTAATAGTAAATGTTTTCAATTCTGTGCGCGCACAAAGTAGCCCCGGCAGCGAAAAATCACTCCGGGGCTGGGACCGTGCTTACCGCGGCTACTGGCGGTAGCTGGCCAGGAAGTTGCCCAGGCGCTCGATGGCGTTGTCCAGCTGGGACGCCCACGGCAGGGTGACCACGCGGAAGTGGTCCGGGTCCGGCCAATTGAAGCCGGTGCCCTGCACCATGAGGATCTTTTCCGAGCGCAGGATGTCCAGCATCAGCTTGGAGTCGTCGTGGATCTCGTAGACGTTCGGGTCCAGCCGCGGGAAGGCATAAAGCGCGCCCATCGGCTTCACGCAGCTGACGCCGGGGATCTCATTGAGCTTTTCGTAGGCGATGTTGCGCTGCTTGAGCAGGCGGCCGTCCGTGCCGGTCAGCTCGTAGATGGACTGGCGCCCGCCGAGCGCGACCTGGATGGCGTGCTGGGCCGGAACGTTGGGGCACAGGCGGGTGCCGGCGAGCAGCTCCAGGCCTTCGATGAAGCCGGAGGCGTGGTTCTTCGGGCCGGTGAGCACCATCCAGCCGGCGCGGTAGCCGGCCACGCGGTAGGCCTTCGACAGGCCGTTGTAGGTAATACACAGCAGGTCCGGGGCCAGGGAAGCGATGGAGGTGTGCTTCGCGCCGTCGTAGAGGATGCGGTCGTAGATTTCATCAGCCAGGATGAGCAGGTTGTGCTCGCGGGCGATCTCCACGATCTGCTGCAGCGTCTGCCGGGAGTAGACCGCGCCCGTCGGGTTGTTCGGGTTGATGACCACGATGGCCTTGGTCTTCTCCGTCACCTTGGACTTGATGTCCTCGATAGACGGGTTCCAGTCGTCCTCCTCGTCGCACAGGTAGTGCACCGGGGTACCACCGGCCAAGGAGGTGGCCGCCGTCCACAGCGGGTAGTCCGGGACCGGGATGAGGACCTCGTCGCCGTCGTTGAGCAGCGCTTGGGTGGTCATGGAAATCAGCTCGGAGACACCGTTGCCCAGGTAGACATCCCCGACGTCGAAGTGCGGGAAGTCCTCCAGCTCGTAGCGGGTGACGATGGCGCGGCGGGCGGGGATGATGCCCTTGGAAGTGGAATAGCCCTGGGAGGTGGGCAGGGCGGCGATCATGTCGCGCATGATGACGTCCGGGGCGTCGAAGCCGAAGACCGCCGGGTTGCCCGTGTTGAGCTTCAGGATGTTGTGGCCGTCGAGCTCCATGCGCTCTGCCTCGGCCGAGACCTCCCCACGGATGTCGTAGGCGACACCCTTGAGTTTGTCGGATTGGTCAAAAATTCGGCGGTTCGGCGTGGTAGTCATGCCGCAATTGTGCCATCTTTTGGACCGTGGTGACGAAATTTGGGCCGGGAAGTGCCCTAATTGCTGTGCTTCTTGGTGTCCTTGGGCTGGCTCCAGTTGTCCACGCGGCGCTTGGCGAAGTCGAGGGCCTGGCCGGTCAGCTCGCCCGCGGTCTGCTTGTTATGGGCCCACATCAGGGCGCGCTGCTCGGCCTGGGTGGCCAGGATTTCCTTGCGCTTTTGGCGCTCTACCTGGCGCGGGCTGGGCGCGTGCCAGGAGCTGGGGCCTACCTTGAGCACGTAGAGCGCGATCCACAGCACCGGGATGAGCAGGAAGGCGGCGACGGAGGCAGACACCAACCCCACCGCGGCGCCGACCCCGGCCGCGCCGAAGGCGCCGATGAATGCGGAGGTCCCGCCGATGGTCAGCAGCAGGCTGCCGATGAGCCCGGTGGCCAGCTTGGGTTTGCGGCCGGCCTCCCAGGCGCGCTCGACGTCGGCGCGGGAATAGATCTTCGGCTCGGCGATGGGCTGGTCCGGGATGTCGGTAAACAGGGGGACGATGTCGCGGCGGGTGCGTGCGCCCATGACGGAATCGGAGCGTTCCTCGAATTCGTCCACGCTGAGGCGGCCCTCGCCGACGGCCTTGGCCAAAGCGGTCAGGGCGTCGTTGCGTTCGGCATCAGACAGGCGCAGGGAATCGTCGTAGCTCATACCCAAAAGTCTATCCGTTCTTGCCGCCGCCGTCGCCATCCTGTGCGACACCATCCCCAGTAGCCTCAGCTCCAGAGGACTCAGACCTATCCGCCTCGGACCCCTGTCCGTTGTGGCTGGCCTCGTGGCGCTTGAGGTTCTCGTGTTCGGCGTTGTCGCGGTCGCGCAGCTCGGCCAGGGAGGTCGGTTCGGAATCATGCGCCGGGGTCTGTTCCACGACGCGCGCACGGTAGGTGGAACGCTTGCCGGTGACCGGGTCCTTTTCCTGGCACAGGCTGGCCAGGATGGGGAAGATGAGCACGGTCAGCGCGCCGCCGGCGATAAAGAGCGAGGATTGCTCGTTGTCCATGATCCCGGAGCTGACCGCGATGGAGGTCACCGCCACGATGATCGGCAGGCCGGTGGCCGCGTAGAAGGCGACTTGGAGGCGCTCGCGGACAGTCTCGATTTCGGAGCCGGTGTGGTGGAGGTTCTCGCGCAGGAAGACTGGCAGGCCGCGGGTGATGAGGATGAGCAGCGGGATGCTTACTACGAGCAGTGGGCGGCTGGTGATGACGTTCCAGTCGATCGACATGCCGGAGACCACGAAGAAGACGGGGATGAGCATGGAATAACACAGCACGTCCAGGCGGTGCTCGAGGCGCTGGTGGAACTCGTTGGGGATGATCTGGTGGAAAATCATGCCCGCGGCGAACGCGCCCAGCACGATGTCGAGCTCGAAGACCGCGGCCACCGCCATCAGCACGGCGAGCACCAGCATGATGAGCCGCAGGATGGTCTGGTTCGTCGAACCGGCGCCCTGCAGAAAGGCGTTGCGCACCAGCGGCATGGCCTTGGCGACCAGGCCTGGCACCATCGCCAGGGCCACCGCGATGGCGAAAAAGCCCAGCAGGATTAGCCCGGTCTGCCAGGTAGAACGCGTGGACAGCAGCAGCGCCATCGCCAGGATGGGGCCGACCTCACCGATGGCGCCGTGGATCATAACTGAGCGCCCCACCTGGGTGCCCATCATGCCGTTCTGCTTGAGCATAGGCGTGATGGTGCCCAGCGCCGTTGAGGTCACCGCAATGGCGATGACGATGGCCAGCGGCAGGTTATCGAAGCGGAAGATCGCCCACGCACCCAGCAGACTCGCCGCCAGGCACAGCGCCCAGGTGGAGGCCGCCGTGCGGGCTTCCTTGGACTTCAGCGAGGCGATGTTGATTTCGAAGCCGGCCAGCAAGAACAGTGCACCGACGCCAATCTCGCTGAGCATCTCGATGCCGGGGTCCTCGTGCGCCAGATCCAGCACCGACGGGCCGATAATCATGCCGAAAATCAGCAGCAACGGCACGGCCGGCAGCCGCCGCACAGTCATGAAGGAAACCAGGGGTGCGGCCAGCGCAGCGGCCATAATCCACGCGAAGGAGACCAGCGAATTCGTAATTCCTTCGTCACTCGCCGCCAGAATCAGGGCGGCGCCGGAGTCGCTATTGAACACCTGCTATACCTTAGCCGGAACAGGCCTTTTTCCCAGAACTCAAGCAGCGTCACGCAGCTCACTAACGATGCCGCCGCAGCCGACGCCCGCCTTAGTCGTCCTGGTCGGCGTCTGCCTCAGCGTCCGAGTCAGCATCCGATGCCGAGCCAGCAGCCGGCGGTTGGGGAGCAGCCGGGGCCGAAGGAGCAGCGGGCGCTGCGGGTGCGCTAGGAGCACTGGGCGCCTTGGGTGCGCTCGGCGCTGCCGGCGCGGAAGGTGCGGCAGGTGCCTGGGGAGCAGCGGGTGCAGAAGGAGCCTTCGGTGCTGCCGGGGCGGCAGGAGCGCTTGGCGCGGCTGGTGCACTTGGGGCCTGCGGCGCGGTCGGGGCCGATGGTGCAGGTGCTGCCGGGGCTGCGGGAGCGGAGGGCGCGCTCGGGGCACTAGGCGCGGCAGGTGCCTGGGGTGCTGCGGGAGCACTAGGAGCGGCCGGGGCTGCAGGCGCATTTGGTGCATTTGGTGCAGCCGGGGCAGAAGGTGCGACCGGTGCTGCAGGCGCTGCTGGTGCCTTGGGTGCCGAAGGCACAGTGCGTGAGCTCGGTGCTTCCGGGGCTGACGAAGCAGGTGCCGCAGGGGCAGTGGGCGCGCTGGGTGCGGCCGGCGCGGAAGGTGCCTGGGGAGCTGCGGGAGCCGGAGACGCGGGGCTTGCCGGGGCGGCAGGAGCGCTCGGCGCACTTGGTGCAGCGGGAGCGCTAGGTGCTCCTGGAGCAGAAGCCGCAGGCGATGCCGGGGCAGCAGGTGCCTTGGGTACAGAAGGCGCAGCCGGCGCGGAAGGAGTGCTTGGGGCAGCCGGTGCCTTGGGTGCAGAAGGTGCGGTTGGAGCGCTTGGAGCAGCGGCTGGTGCGGCCGGCGCGGTTGGAGCGCTCGGGGCAGTGGGGGCACTGGGTGCCGCGGGCGCGCTAGGTGCTGCCGGGGCCTGGGAAGCAGGCGCCGCTGGGGCTGCCGGCTGTGCCGGAGCCTGAGGTGCAGCGGGGGTTGCTGGTTCTGCCGGCTTGGCGGGGGCGGTGTCGGTCGTGTTTTCGGTGGGCTGGTCGGTCTTGCGGGTCAGGCGGATGGGCTCGCCCAGGAAGGCCTTGGGGCGGGCTGGCGGCAGGGTGCCGTCGGCATCGGTAGCGATGGAGCTGCGCAGCATCTGGGCGACGTCGGTGACGGGGGTCTTGCCCTCGTTGAGGGTCTTGACGCCGCCGGTGAGCATGACGTTGCAGAAGGGGCAGCCGGTGGCGATTTCCTCGGCGCCGGTGGACAGTGCTTGCTCGGTGCGGAACTCGTTGACGCGGGTGCCGAGCTTTTCTTCCATGAACATGCGGGCGCCGCCGGCGCCGCAGCAGAAGGCGGAGTCGCGGTTGGCGTCCATCTCGTTGACCTTGACGCCGGTGGCCTCCAGGAGCTCCCGGGGCGGGTCGTAGACCTTGTTGTGGCGGCCCAGGAAGCAGGGGTCGTGGTAGGTGATGGGCTTGCGGTTTTCCGCCGTGCGGGGCACCGGCTTGAGCAGCCCGTCGCGCACCAGGCGGTTGAGCAGCTGCGTGTGGTGGAAGACGTCGAAGTGGCCGTCGAAGTCCGGGTACTCGTTGCGCAGGGTGTTGAAGCAGTGCGGGCAGGTGGTGATGATCTTGCGCTGCCCGGCGGGCACGCCCTCGAAGGTCTCGTTGAGGGTGGCGACGTTTTCCTGGGCCAGCATCTGGAACAGGAACTCGTTGCCGGCGCGGCGGGCGGGATCACCCGTGCAGGTCTCCCCGGTGGCGAGCACGCCGAATTTCACGCCGGCGGTGTGCAGCAGATCGACGACGGCGCGGGTGGTGACCTTGGCGGCGTCGTCGTAGGCGCCGGCGCAGCCGACCCAGAACAGGTACTCCAGGTCCGCGAAATCGGTCTCGTCCTCACCGATGATGGGGACCTCAATGCCGTCGGCGCGGGCCTGGTCCACCCAGGTGCGGCGCTCAGAATTGTTGCGGCCCCACGGGTTGCCTTTAGTCTCCAGGTTCTTGAACAGGCCGGTCAGCTCCGAGGGGAAATCGGACTCGGCCAACACCTTGAAGCGGCGCAGATCCGCGACGTGGTCGAGGTGCTCAATGTCGACCGGGCACTGGTCCACGCAGGCGCCGCAGTTGGTGCACGACCACAGGACATCGTCATCGATGACCCCGGCCATGGACAGCACGTCCACGCCCGCGTGCGGGTTGTAGTTATCCACCGCGGCCGAGCCGAGGTCCATGACCAGCTTCTTCGGCGACAGGGGCTTGTCGGTATTCCAGGCCGGGCACAGGTCCTGGCAGCGCCCGCACTCGGTGCAGGTGCCGGTGTCCAGCAGCAGCTTCCAGCTGCCCGGGGTGAGGTCTTCTTCCAGATCCGGGGTCGGCAGCTTGCCCAGGGCCTTCTCCCCATCCGGGTTGCGCTGGAAGAAGATGTTGAAAAACGCCAGGAAGCGGTGCCACATCACGCCCCAGGTGAACTGGCGGGAGATGAACACGATAAACGCCAGGCCGGTCAGCAGCTTGAACAGCGCGAAGGCCTGGATAAGGCCCGGGGAGGCCGGCAGCAACTGCGAAAGCGGGAGGCTGACAAAGTCGGTAGCCCAGCTCCCACCGCCGTAGGTAGCGCGCTTGGAGGCCTTGACCAGCAGCATGCCGAGTCCCTCGGAAAAGACGATGGCCTCGACCAGGTAGGCGCTGGTGGTCTGCGAATTATAGAAGCGGCTGCCCCGCTCAGTATGGCCCAACTTCAGGCGGACGGCGACGAGGAAGCCGATGCCCAAGACGGTGCCGAGCGCCAGGACCTCTTCGAGGAAGTGGTAGACCGGCCAGTCGCTCAACAGCGGCCAGCCGCCGGCCGGGTTGAAGGCCTGGATATAGGCCTCAAACCAGACCAGGATGCCGAAGAGGAAGCCGATCATGACCAGCCAGTGCGCGGCGTTGACTAGCGGGCGCCCCTTGAAGTGGGCGTGCCCGAAGACCTCCACCAGCACGCGGCCCAGGCGGCGCAGCGGCTGGTCGAAGCGGTTGAGCTGGGTGGGCCCGCCGGAGCGGATGAAGGTAAACATGCCCCAGGCGCGGTAGCCGAAATACGCCCAGACGGGCAACGAGAGGACAACGGCGATCCAGCCGGCAAGCATGGGCGGGCTCCTTCATTGGCTGCGGATAAGTCAAGGGGGAAGTACCTAACCTAGCCTAAAGGGTAGGGCGTGGAATCAAGATTTCATATTCATCCGCCAGTAGGCGCCGCGCCGGGCGAGCAGCTCGAAGTGGCTGCCTTGCTCGACGATGCGCCCGTTGTCCATCACGATGATGACGTCCGCGTCCCGGATAGTAGAGAGCCGGTGCGCGATGATGAACGAGGTGCGGTTGGCGCGCAGGGCGTTCATGGCGTCCTGGACCAGCATCTCGGTGCGGGTATCGACCGAGGATGTCGCCTCGTCCAGGATGAGCAGCGCGGGCTGGGCCAGGAAGGCGCGGGCGCTGGTGATGAGCTGGCGCTCGCCGGCCGAGACCGAGCCGCCGTCCTGGTCGATGACGGTGTCGTAGCCATCCGGCAGCGAGTGCACGAAGCGGTCCACGAAGGTGGCCTGGGCCGCCTCGATGACCTCCTCGTCGGTGGCGTCCAGGCGCCCGTAGCGGATATTGTCCGCGATGGTCCCCTTGAACAGGACCGCGTCCTGGAGCACCATGCCGACCTGGCTGCGCAGCTGCCCGCGGGAGAGCTCGGCGGTGTCCGTGCCGTCGAGGAGAATCCGCCCGGAGTCGATGTCGTAAAAGCGCATGATGAGGTTGACCAGCGTGGTCTTGCCCGCCCCGGTGGGGCCGACGATGGCGGCCGTCTGGCCGGGCTCGACGCGCAGGTTGAGGCCCTCGATGAGCGGGGTGTCCTCGTCGTAGGAGAAGCTGACGTCGCGGAACTCGACCAAGCCGCGGGCGCGCTGCGGCGAGCGCCCCTCGGCCGGCGCCGGCTCCGGGGATTGCTCGTCGGCGTCCAAGAACTCGAAGACGCGCTCGGCCGAGGCGACGCCGGACTGGATCTGCTGCATCATGCCGCCGAGCTGGCCCAGCGGTTGGTTGAACTCGCGGGAGTACTGGATGAACGCGGTGCCATCACCCAGCGTCATCTGCCCGTGGGCCACGCGCAGGCCGCCGAGGACGGCGATGGCCACGTACGACAGGTAGGAGACGAACTGCATGATGGGCATCATCATCCCGGACAGGAACTGCGCGGAGGCGCTGGCCTCGTAGAGCGCGGTATTGCGGTTATCGAATTCCTCCCGCATGGCCTGGGTGCGCCCAAAAATCAGGGACAGCTCCTGGCCGGTGAAGGACTCCTCGACCTGCCCGTTGAGCTGGCCGGTCGAGCGCCACTGGGAAACGAACTGGCGCTGCGAGCGGGTGCCGATGACCGCCATGATGACGCCGGTCAGCGGGATGGCCAGTAGCGCGACGAGCGCGAGCTGCCAGGAGACCGTGAACATCATGACGGTAATACCTGCCACGAGCAGGAGGTTGTAGAACAGCTGGGACAGCGCCTGCTGCAGGGCCTGCTGGACGTTGTCCAGGTCGTTGGTGGTGCGCGAGAGGAGGTCGCCACGCTGGGTGGTGTCGAAGTAGCTCAGCGGAAGTGCGTGGATCTTGGCCTCGACGTCCTGGCGCAGCTTGAAGACTGTGTCCATCACCAGGCGGTTGAGCACCAGACCCTGCCAGAGCTGGAAGGCGGAGGAGACGACGTACATGCCGATGACGATGAGGATGAGCTGGCCGAGCTTGGTGAAGTCGATCCCGCTGCCAGGCACCAGATCCATCGCGGCCGCCATGTCGGCCATCCGGTCGTGACCGGTCTGGCGCAGGCCCTCGACGGCCTGCTCGGTGCTGAGGCCGGCGGGCAGCTGGCGCGAGACGACGCCGGAGAAGATGACGTCCATCGCGCGCCCGAGCACCCGGGGCGCGTAGACAGTGAGGAAGACGCAGCCGACGGTCAAAAGCCCCACGAAGGCGAGCTGCCACTTGTACGGCGCGAGCAGACCGACCAGCCGCGTGGCCGAGGGCCAGAAGTGCTTGGCCTGGCGGGGCGCGGCCCCGGACCAGTCGTCGCCGGAGACCTGGGACTCGAGGGCCGCCAGCTCCGCGTCGGTGGGCTGGGAATCGGTGGGCTGGGAGGTGGAAGGAGTATCAGCCATGGTTTAGGCCCTCGCAGTCTCTTGGGATTCGACGATTTCTTGGTACGTCGGGGAGGTGGTGAGCAATTCTTCGTGGGTGCCGCGGGCGACGATCCGCCCGGCCTCGAGCACGAGGATCTGGTCCGCGTCCTGGATGGAGGCCACGCGCTGGGCGACGATGATGGTGGTCGCCTCCCGCGTGCGTTCCTGCATGGCCTCGCGCACGCGGGCATCGGTGAGCACGTCCAGGGCCGAGAAGGAATCATCGAAGAGATAGACCTTGGGGCGGGCGACCAGCATGCGGGCGATGCACAGGCGCTGGCGCTGGCCGCCGGAGACGTTCGTGCCGCCCTGGGCGATCGGCATGTCGAGGTCGTCGACGAAGTCGGCCTGGGCGATGCGCAGGGCGTCCCACAGGTCGGCATCGCTAGCTTCCGGGTCGCCCATCCGCAGGTTGCTGGCCACAGTGCCGCTGAACAGGTAGGGCTTCTGCGGGACCATGCTGACGCGCTCGACCAGGGCGGCCTGCGACATCAGCGCGGCGTCCGCGCCGTCGATGAGCACTTGTCCGGAAGCCGGCAGGTAGAGCCGCGGGATGAGCGAGAGCAGCGTGGTCTTGCCCGCGCCGGTCGAGCCGATGATCGCGGTCGTGCGGCCGGGGTGCGCGGTGAAGCTGATGTCGCTGAGCACGGGCTCCTCGGCGCCGGCGTAGCTAAAGCTCACGTTGCGCATCTCGACGGTGCAGCCGGAACCCGCGGCCGGCGGGTCCTGCGGGGTGGCCGGCTCGTCGATGCTGGGCGAGTGGGCCAGCACCTGGGTGATGCGCCGGGCGCAGACCATCGCGCGGGGGAACATCACGGCCATGAACGAGCCCATCATGACCGCGGCGAGGATCTGCAGCAGGTACTGCAGGAACGCGGTCAGGGAGCCGACGGCGACGTCGCCGGCCTCGACGCGGTGGCCGCCGAACCACAACACCGCACCGGTGGCGACGTTGAGGATGACCGTGATGATGGGAAACATCAGCACGAAGAGCTGGCCGATGCGCAGCGACAGCTGGGTCAGCCGGCGGTTGTCCTCGGTAAAGCGCTCGGTCTCGAAGCGCTCGCGCACGAAGGCGCGCACCACGCGAATGCCGGCGATCTGTTCGCGGACCGTGCCGTTCAGCGCGTCCAGCTGCAGCTGCATGCGGCCAAACAGCGGCACCAGCTTGGCGATCAGGAGTCCGATGACCACCAGCAGCACGCCCACCGAGACCCAGACCAGCCAGGACAGCCCGGCGTCCTCGCGGATGGCCATGATGACGCCGCCGACGGACATGATCGGCGCGGTGATGATGAAGTTGAGCGCCATCAGGTAGACCATCTGCACCTGCTGCACGTCGTTGGTCGCCCGGGTGATCAGCGTCGGCGTGCCGAAGTGGTGCAGGTCCTCGGAGGAAAATCTGGTGACCTTCGCAAAGACCTCCCGGCGCAGGTCCCGGCCCAGCCCCATGGCGGTGCGGGAGCCGAACCAGACCGCGGCGACGGCGGTGAGCACCTGGACTAAGGCCACACCCAGCATGATGGAGCCGGTGCGCCAGATAAAGGGCACGTCGCCGCGGGAGACGCCCTCATCGATGATGCTGGCGTTCAGCGAGGGCAGATAGAGCGTCGCCGCAGTCGAGGCCGACTGCAGCACGAGCACCGCGATGACGAAGCCCACGTAGGGCTTCGAGCGGCTCATAATAATTCGGATAAGTTCCACGCAGGCAATAGTAGCCTAAGGCGGGACACCCGACTGGGTGGGTGCAAGTCGCCGGGGATTTACTGCCTGTGCAGCGCTAATGTCTCAAGTGGTCCGGGCCGGTGGGGAGTCTAAAAGCCGGGGATCCTAGAAGCACAGCGGCGCCAGGCTGGCGCGGTTGATGACGGCGTCCCAGTCGGTGGGCGTCGTGGGTTCCGCGGTCGTCGCGGCGGGGTGGAAGCAGCCCTCCCAGGTGGTAATCGCCAGGCCGCGGGCGTGGAGCTCAAGGACCAGCAGGTCGGGGTCGGGGTGGTTGCTCAGGGCGTGCAGCTCGCGGTGGGTGATGTCGCCGTCGACCCCCACACGCACGTTGCCGATAAGCCGCAGGTGCGGCGTGCCGTCAGTGGCCGTGCCCGAGGCGGCGAAGTGGCGCAGGAACCCGAAGGGGGCGGGCCGGGAGGAGATGAGGTCGACACACATGCCGGCCCCGATGAGTCGTTCCGTGGCGGAAAGCGCGGCGGGGCCGTCGCCGATGACAGCGACGCGCGAGCCGAGGGCGCTAGGCATGATGACCTCCTTAGTGCAATTCGTCTAGACCGTACTGTCTGTAAATATAGTCCGAGCGGTTCAGTATGGGGACAATTATATTCTGCCCGTTCCCCAAGTACAGCGCCCCCACGGCCGTCCGGAGCTGGAATTTCTGCTGCACGAACCGCCCGCATTACCTAGAGTAAGGTGCACTGACCCCAAAGGAGCGCACTTAAAATAATGACAACAAACGTGAACTTGCTGGGTGGTGGTAAGAATTATCGCGACGCCAGCCAGAGTCCGGAAGGAACCCGGGACACCGCGCCGTTGTCGCCCGCGGTAGCCGCCGCCAACGAGGAGCTGGTGGAGCGCTGGGCGGACAAGCTGTATAACGCCAGCGCGGAAGAGATCATGGACTTCACCGTGAACCACGCGCCGGGCCGCGTGGCGGTGACCATGTCCATGGAAAACACCGTGCTCGCCGAGCTGGCCCACCAGGCCGGGCTCGACGGGGATCTGCTCTTCATCGACACCGGCTTCCACTTCCCGGAGACCCTGGAGACCGCCGACGCCGTCGAAAAGCGCTACCCGGACCTGCCGCTGCGCCGCATCCGGCCCCTGCTGACCCCGGAGGAGCAGGACGAAATCTACGGCCCGCGCATGTACTCCTGGGACGTGGCCTCCTACAACCGCATGCGCAAGGTGGAGCCGCTGAACATGGCGATGGACGACTACGTGGGCTGGATTACCGGCCTGCGCCGGGCGGACTCCGAGCACCGCGCGGAGGCCCCGGCGCTCAGCCTGGACCGCACGGGCCGGCTCAAGATTTCGCCGATGATTACCTGGGACCTGGATGACACGGACGCCTACATCCGAGACCACGATCTCATCATCCACCCCCTTACCCTGCAGGGGTACCGCTCCATCGGGTGCGCGCCCCTGACCTTCCCCGTGGCAGAGGGCGACGACGCCCGCTCGGGACGAGTATTCGCTGACGGCAAGACAGAATGCGGGTTACACGAATAATGACTGCACTTTCCCCACACCTGAAAGATCTAGAAAACGAATCCCTCCATATCCTGCGCGAGGTAGCCGGCCAGTTCGACAAGGTCGGGCTGCTCTTTTCCGGCGGCAAGGACTCCGTGGTGGTCTTCGAGCTGGCGCGCCGGGCCTTCGCCCCGGCCACCGTGCCCTTCGAGCTGCTTCACGTGGACACCGGGCACAACTTCCCGGAGGTCATCGAGTTCCGCGACCGCCTGGTCGAGGAATCCGGCGCCCGCCTGCACGTGGCCAAGGTCCAGGACTGGATCGACCGCGGCGACCTGCAGGAGCGCCCCGACGGCACCCGCAACCCGCTGCAGTCCGTCCCGCTGGTCGAGACCATCGCCGAGCGCGGCTACGACGCCGTGCTGGGCGGGGCGCGCCGCGACGAGGAGCGCGCCCGCGCCAAGGAACGCATCTTCTCCGTGCGCGACTCCTTCGGCGGCTGGGACCCGCGCCGCCAGCGCCCGGAGCTGTGGAACCTCTACAACGGCGCCAAGATGGCCGGGGAGAACATCCGCGTTTTCCCCATCTCCAACTGGACCGAGTCCGATATCTGGGAATACATCGGCGCCCGCGGTTTGCAGCTGCCGGATATCTACTACTCCCACCAGCGCGAGCTGTTCAACCGCAACGGCATGTGGCTGGCCCCGGGCGAGTGGGGCGGGCCGGCCGAGGGCGAGGAGCTGGTGACCAAGACCGTGCGCTACCGCACCGTCGGCGACATGTCCTGCACCGGTGCTGTTGAGTCCACCGCCTCCACCCCGGACGAGGTGCTGGCCGAGATTTCCATTTCCACCCTGTCCGAGCGGGGCGCGACCCGCGCGGACGACAAGCTATCCGAGTCCGCCATGGAAGATCGCAAGAAGGAGGGCTATTTCTGATGCCTACCACCCAAAGCCCGTCCCCGGTCCAGGGAGTGGATCAGCTCAAAGAGCGCGAGACGCTGCGCCTGTGCACCGCCGGTTCCGTCGACGACGGCAAGTCCACCTTCGTCGGCCGCCTGCTGCACGACACCAAGTCCGTGCTGGCCGATCAGATGGAGTCCATGGAGCGCAGCAGCGCCGACCGTGGCTTCGACGGCATGGACCTGTCCCTGCTGGTCGACGGCCTGCGCGCCGAGCGTGAGCAGGGCATTACCATCGACGTGGCCTACCGCTACTTCGCCACGGACAAGCGCACCTTCATTCTGGCGGACACCCCGGGCCACGTGCAGTACACCCGCAACACCGTCACCGGCATGTCGACCTCCCAGGTCGTGGTGCTGCTTATCGATGCCCGCCACGGTGTGGTCGAGCAAACCCGCCGGCACGCCAACGTCGCGGCCCTGCTGGGCGTGCGCCACGTCATCCTGGCCGTCAACAAGATCGACCTGGTCGACTACGACGAGGCGACCTTCCGCGCCATCGAGGAAGAATTCGGCACCCTGGCCGAACGCTTGGGCCTGACCGATACCCAGGTCGTGCCGATCTCCGCGCTCAAGGGCGACAACGTGGTCGAGCCCTCCACCCAGATGGACTGGTACTCCGGCCCGACCGTCTTGCAGGCGCTCGAGGACGTGCCGGTGGCCGGCGGCCGCGCCGAGGATCTGGACTTCCGTTTCCCCATCCAGTACGTCATCCGCGAGCACGCCAGCGACTACCGCGGCTACGCCGGCCGCGTGCAGGCGGGTTCCATCGCCGTCGGCGACACGGTGACCCTGCCGGAGGGCCGCACCAGCACCGTCACCCACATCGACACCACCGATGGGGAGGTAGAGGCCACCCGCGCCGGCGAATCGGTCGTGCTGCGCCTGGCTGACGACGTGGACCTGGCCCGCGGCGACCTCATCGCCGGCACCGACCGGCCGGAGGCCACCCGCGAGTTCGCCGCCACCGTCGTCGCGCTGACGGAAAAGGACCTAAAGCCCGGCCCGATGGTCAAGCTGCGCTACGGCACCGCCGTGGTCAAGGCCCGCATCACCCAGGTCGAGCGCATCTTGGATTTAGACGGCGTGGCCGACCAGGAAGATCCGGAGGCGGCCACCCTCAACGAGATCGCGCACGTCGTGGTCCAGACCCCGGTCGAGCTGCCGGTCGAGGACTACGCCGCCCGCGGCGCGGTGGGCAACTTCCTGCTGGTGGACCCGAGCACCGGCAACACCCTGGCCGCCGGCTTCGTGGGCCGGCGCCTGCGCTAGCCGGCCGGCGTCCCCGGGTCAGAAGGGCACCTGTTTAAACGAGGGGCCCATCGGCACGAGCTCGGTGTCCACAATGTGGAACCCGGCCAGGGAGTCGAGGAAGCTGAAAAGCTCCGTCTGCGAGTCGGCCCAGAGGTTGGCCACCAGCTGGAAGCGCCCTGTCGTGGCGGCTACGAATTGTGTGGAGCCCGAGGCGGAGAGGGCATCGCCGAGCGCGGCGATGTGCCCGGGGGCGACTTTGAACCAGGCCATGGCATCCGCGATATGGGTGGTGGCCTGGCGGGGGATGTCCGCCTCGAAATAGAGTATCCCGGACTCCACCAGCTTTTTCCGGCGCCGGTAGGCGGTTGCCTGATCCACGTGGGCGGCCTCGGCGAGCTCCACGGAGCTGGCGCGACCGTTAACGGCTAGAGCAGCGAGAATGCGTTTATCGGTGGCATCGAGGGCGGCGAAGGCGCCGGAGTTCGCGACCGGGATTCCCCAGATCTTCAGCAGCTGGAAAGTCTCGACCTGGTCGAAGGGTAGCGAGGTCCGCAGCTGGTCGAGGAGCGGTTCCTTGCTCTGGGCGGGCGTGGCGAAGCCGCACATGAGCTCCCCGCGGTGGATGGCCATACGGATCCACCGGGTGTTTTTGCGCTCCACGAGCTGCGACCCCAGCTTTTCCAATTCTTGGGGAGAGCCATAAAGCCGCGCCAACCAGGCGATGGAGGCCGGCGACGCTGCCGCGGTTCGGCCCACCACCCTGAGAATCCCGTTGGAGGTGAGCCGGTGGTAGCGCCGCGCGACGGTCCGCGGTGCCGAGTCCAGCTGCGCCGCCAAGTCCGCGAAAGAAGCGGTGGGGGCGCGCCGCAGGGCAGATAAGAGGCGATGATCGAAGTCGTCCAGGGCGGACGGGGATATGCGCACGGCGGCTCCTCGTAGGTGTGTACAGATGCCATTCGGGGTGATTATCCCCGTAGCTTCCAGCGTAGTCCGGTTCCCGTGGCGGAACTAGGCAGCATCGAGTGAAAAAGTAACGGATATATGCTGCATGAAAGAAAAATGGCTCAAACTATGCCTTAATAAGCGTCTTTATGCACCGGTTCCTTAGTGTCGCTTCCAGATCATTTAACCCAATCGAGCCACTAAGGATGGGAGCAGACTTATGGAAGGACAAAAGCACCAGGAAAGGCCGCAGGCGGGGGTCAGCGCGGTGCCGGGGATCTTGATTGCCGTCGCCGGCTTTTCTTGCCTCGTGGTCACCCTGCTGCAGTCGATCGTCGTTCCGGCGATCCCGAACTTGCCGGGCATCCTCGGCACCTCCGGCACGGCGGTGTCCTGGGCGGTCACGGCGACGCTGCTGGCCGGCGCCGTGGCAACCCCAATCATCGGCCGGCTGGCCGATATGTACTCGCGCAAGACGGTCATGCTGGTGACCATCGCGGCCGTTGTCGCGGGCTCCATCATCGCGCCGCTCGGCAACATCGCGACCCTCATCATTGGTCGTGCTCTGCAGGGCATCGGCTCGGCGCTCATCCCGGTGGCGATGGCCGAGATGCGCTATAGCCTGCCACGCGAAAAGATTGGCTCCGCCCTGGCCATCTTGAGCGCCACCCTGGGCATCGGCGGCTGCGTGGGCATCCCGCTGGGCGGAGTGCTTTTTAACTCCTTCGGCTGGCAGTCCATGTTCTGGATCGCCGCCGCCATATCGGTCATTTCTTTCGTGGCAGTGGGGGTTTTCGTTCCCTCTTCCCGCGGCGTGGCCGGCCGATTCGACTACGGCGGTGCGGTGTGGCTGGCGCTGGGGCTGAGCGCCTTTTTGACCGCGCTTTCCCAGGGCGCGGCGTGGGGCTGGGCCAGCCTGCCGACCGTCGCCCTTTTCATCCTGGCGGTGGTGTTCTTCGCCGCCTGGATCCGCTGGGAGGTCCGCCAGGAGTTCCCGCTGGTCAACCTGCGCACTACCACCTACCGGCCGGTGCTGCTGACCAACCTCGCCTCGATCCTGCTGGGCATCCTCATGTTCACAAACCTGCTGCTGACCACCCTGGAGCTGCAGAACCCCACTACGGAGGGCGGGCACGAGTGGAGCGCCGCCGCGGCCGGCCTCGTGATGCTGCCGTCCGCCGCCGCCATGTTGCTCGTCGCCCCGGTCAGCGCCCGGCTCGCGCAGGCGCTGGGGGCGCGGATGGTCATCACCATCGGTTCCGTCATCACCGCGCTGGGCTACCTCTGCCGCCTGGTTATTGACTTCAACGGCGGGTGGATCCTTGTCTGGGCGACCGTGATTTCCATCGGCGTGGGCATCGGCTACGCCGGCCTGCCGATGATGCTGGTCGATCATGTCCGGGCGGCGGAGATCGGCTCGGCTAACGCCGTGAACGCCCTGATGCGCTCCATCGGCATGTCGATTTCCTCCGCGCTGGTCTCCGCCGTCACCGCCGCGCTCATGGCAGAACACAGCCCGAGCGCAGCCGCCCTCAACCTGCTCGCAGTAATCGGCATAGTCTTGGGGGCAGCCGCAGTTGCCTTCGCCGCCGCAGCGCGCACTCCCCGCGGCGCTCGTGGGCAGGAATAGGCCAATAAACACCGACAGTTAGGACGGAAGTTGATGCAGCACGAACGAGTTCTCGACGCCATCGATACGCACGCGCACGTCTACCCGGACGATTACCTGGATTACCTCGGCGCGCACGGCGCCCCGGAAGGCAGCACCGAGATCGCCAAGGGCATGGGCGCTGATTCCGGTAGCGAGGACATGCAGGCGCGGATCGAATGGATGGATAAAGCCGGGGTCAAGGCCCAGGTGCTCGCGGTGACTCCGCAAAGCCCCGCGCTGCCCGAAGCCGAACACGCCGCTTATGCCGCGCGCATGATTAATCAGCGCTATATCGACATCGCGGACCAGTACCCGGGCCGCTTCTATAACTACGCGGCCCTGCCACTCCCGCACGTCGACGCGACCTTAAAGGAACTGGAGTGGATTGAAAGCTCCGGCCAGTTCTGCGGCATCGGGCTGCCGACCCTGCTGGCGCAGCGTCCTTACCTGTCGGAAAGCACCTCGACCCAGTCTGGGACTTCCTCAACGAAAAGGGCGCGGTGGTCAATATCCACCCGACCGGCTGCGGCGTGAACTCGAAGTGGCTGCTTGATCAGCACCTGGAGTGGGTGAACGGCGCACCGGTCGAGGACGCCACCGCCACGTTGGAGCTGCTGAAAGCCGATATCCCCCGCCGCTTCCCGAAGATTACGTTCCACGTTGCGCATCTGGGCGGCGACCTGCCTATGCTGGCGCAGCGGATTGAGGACAACTACGAGGACTGGGACGCGTTCCCGGCATCGCCGAACGCGACCTTGCGGCAGTTCTATTTCGACGCCGCCAACTTCCACGAGCCCTCGCTAGCGCTCGCCGCGGAAACCTTCGGACTCTCGCAGCTGATGGGCGGCTCCGATTTCCCGTATTTCCAGCAGGAAAAATACGTCCGCGCCTTCGACTACGTGCGTAACTCCCGCTTCAGCGAGGAGGAAAAGGAACAGATTCTGTGGTCCAACGCCGCAAACCTGCTTAAGCTCGCGGATAGCGCCCGGACGGGCCAGAGTGAGGAGGAATAATGCTGGAAAACTACCGCGATCGGATCGGAGGTCCGGCGGCGCTTGTCGATGCCGCAGCGGACCACGGCGTCGCCTTCTTCGACGAGGTCGTAGACCGCCACACCAAGACGATTGCCTTCGACAACGTGGACGTGGCCTTGGGCCGCGGGGTGAGTATTAAGCCCGCCGACGTGCGCCGCAAGCTACTGGATCAGGGCCGCGGCGGCTTCTGCTTCGAGCACGCGGAAATCATCCACCAGGCCTTGGACGAGCTAGGAGTAAACCACCACCGCTTCCTGGCCCGGGTGCTGCTCAGCGGCAGCCAGGAGCCGGGCGCGGCCACCCACTGCGGCAATATCGCGCATTTTGGTGGGGAGCGCTACCTCATCGATCCCGGCTTCGGCGGGGGAACGCCCACCGTGGCGGTTCCCTTCGACGGCACGGAACGCGCCGGCTTCCGCCTAGTGCCCGCGGCCGACGACGACCCGCGCGCGGTCGACTACATCCTGCAGTCACGTACCGAGGTCTCCGAGAAACATCCCACGGGCTACAAGGACGTCTACGGGATCTGCAACTGGCACCCTAAGCCGGCGGATCTGGACATGGCCTGCTGGTATGCGGCCACCCGGGAGGGCGAGATGTTTACCGGGAACCTCGTCGTGGTGCGCCGCGGCGAGGGCACCGAGTCCATCTTCAATGCCAAGCTGAAAACCGCGCAGGAGACCCGAGAGCTGAGCGACCCAGAGGATCTGCGCGGCGCGCTGCAGCAGCATTTCGACATCGACGTGGATCCGCACCAGGCAGCCACCCTGTGGCAATTCGCCCACCAGGGCTGAGGCCGCGGCGTGATTGTGGAGGCGCGGATGCGGGCTAAACCCGAGCCGCCGTGCTAAGTCACTTGGCGTCCAAGTAAGATCGAAAGTATGAGATGCATTGCTGATAAACCGCTGTTTGTGGCTGCCGTCGACGCTGAAGCGGCGCACGTCCCTGACGACGCCGCACTGCTGATTACCGGCATTGGGACGCTGCCGGCCGCAATCTCCCTGACGGAGGTTCTGACCGAGGCCCGCCTGCGTGACGAGATGCCCTCCCGGGTGGTCAATATCGGCACCGCCGGCGCCCTACACGACGGCCTGGCCGGCGTCTTCGAGGTGGACGCGGTTACCAAGCATGATTTCAAGCTGGAGGTCCTGTCCGACCTCGGCAAGTACCTTTTGCCCGAGCGCATTGAGCTGCCTACCTCCGGGCGCCTGCCGGTGCGTTCGCTGGCCACCGGCGACCTATTCGTCTCTGATACCCAGACCCGCAACCGCCTGGCCCAGGAGTCCGCGCTGTGTGACATGGAGGGCTACTCCGTGGCCGCGGTCTGCCAGCGCTTCGAGGTGCCCTGCACCCTGCTCAAGCAGGTCTCCGACCCGGCCGACGAGTCCTCCGTGGGCACCTGGGCCGGCGTGCTGGACCGCGGCGCCCGCCAGCTGATGTCCGCCGTCACCGACTTGGGCCTGCTGCCGCGCTAGCCTAGCCGCCTAAAACACAACAATGCCCGGGCCGGTCTAAACCGACCCGGGTATTAGTGCGCGCGCAGCTGGGCTGGGGCGGCCAGGTGCTTAGCGCTGTGGACTCATGGACTGGAAGAGCTCGGCGACCTTCTGGCGCGGGGTGGGGGCGTCGCTGTCGGAGTCTTTATCCTTTTGCTTCTCGCCGGTGGAGATGTCCAGCTCGTCCGGGGCGATCTCGCCGGAGCGCAGGCCGGTCATCTCGGCGTAGTAGCGCAGCATGACGGTGATGGTCGCGGCCACCGGCACGGCCAGGAAGGCGCCGATGATGCCGGAGAGGGTAGAACCGATGGTCACCGACAGCAGGACGACGGCGGCGTGCAGGCCCATGGCCTTGGACTGCAGCAGCGGCTGCAGCAGGTTGCCCTCGACCTGCTGCACGATGACGATAAGCGCCAGCGCCAGCAGGGCGTTGGTCAGGCCGTTGGAGACCAGCGCGATGATGACGGCCAGGGCGCCGGCGGTCACCGCACCGATGATCGGGATGAAGCTGGCGAAGAAGGTTACCACGGCGATGACGAAGGCCAGCGGCACCTGCAGGGCCCACAGGCCTAGGCCGATGAGCGCGGCGTCCACGAAGGCCACGGCGGCCTGCGCCTGGATGAACCCGGCCAGGGTGGCCCAGATGCGGGAGCCCAGCTCCGTGATGTGCCAGCCGGCGGCGGAGCCGGTGTACTTGCGCAGCCACGGCAGGAACTTGTCGCCGTCCTTGATGATGAAGAACGTCACGAAGAGCATGATGACAAAGGCCACCAGGATGGAGCTGGCCGCGGAGACACCGGTCATCACGCCGGTGGCGATGTTGCTGGCCTGGCCCTTGAGGAAGTTGACCGCGTCTTCCATGACGGATTCGAGCTGCTGCCCGTCGACGTTGATGGGGGATTCTTCGACCAGGCGGCCCAGCTCATTGATGCCGCTTTCGGCCTGGCTGACCAGGGTCGCGCCCTGGTTGGAGACCACCGGGGCCATCGCGGAGAAGATGCCGACGAAGATGAGCAAGAATGCCAGCAAAGTGGTCACCGCGGCGAGAGCGCGCGGGAATTTGTGGTGGCGCAGCCAGGCCGTGATGGGAAAGAGCACGGTGCTGACCAGGATGGCCAGGATGACCGGCAGGAGCCCGACCCAGATAAAGCGCAGGAGGTAGCCGACCACGGCCACGCCCGCGATGACAGCGATGAGCTGCAGCGAGGTGAGCGAGGCGGACTTCAAGTCCGCGCGCAGGACCTGGGCCTTCTTGTCCGGGTCGCCGGGCGTATCGCGCGCGGTCTCCCGGCCCAGGCCGTGGTCGTCCTGGCTGACCAGGGTGGTGGTCTGGTCCTTCTTAGCGTCCTGTTCAGCGTTTTCCTTGGCCGGTTGGGCGTCCGCCTGGCGGGAGGCGGACGCCTGTCCGGTGCTTATATCGTCATGCTGGCTATCCATAGGAACCAACTATGCCATACAAGCGGCGGCCGCGGAAACGCTGGTACCGCCCCTAGCGGCGGATATCGCCGATTTCGCGGATGATGCCGAAGCGGTGCATGGTCACGGAGACGGCCTGCTCCAGCAGGTACGGCAGCAGCTCGCGGCGGCCGTCGGCCAGGACCGGCTGGTCGAGGACGACCGAGTTGGACTTGACCGCGGCCTCCTGGACCGGCTGCTCCACCGCACCGAGGGCGCGGATGCGAGCCGAGGACATCTCGGCGACCTCGTTGGCGAACTCCTCGGCGCTGGCGGTGCGGGCGCGGAAGCCCATGTCGCGCAGGTCCGCGGCGATATTCGCCGGGGCCGAGATGTCGATCGGGGTGCCGGTGATGGCGGTGGCCAGCAGCTGGCGGGCCACGTCGCGGACCTTGTAGCCCTCGCCGACGCGGACGGACAGGGCCGACAGCAGTGGGCGGTAGCGGAAGATATTGGCCTCCGAGATCAGGGCCGTGCGGTCGTGGTTGCGACCGAACTCTTCCTGCCAGGCCAGCTGGTCCAGCTCCGCGGCGCGCAACAGCCAGGCGGCGTCGCCCTCGTCCAGCACGGAGTCCAGGCGGTCGGTCCACTGGCGCAGCTCGCCGGCGATGTTGGCCTTGATGTCCACGTCGCGGGCGCGCAGCTCGCCGTCCTCCCAGGTGCCCATCTGCGGCACGTAATTCGGGCCGCCGGCCTTGGCACCCGGGCCCATGACGGACTTCTTCCAGCCGCCGAAGGACTGGCGCTGGACGATAGCGCCGGTGATGCCGCGGTTGACGTAGGCGTTGCCGACCTCGACGTGGTCGATCCAGTAGTCGATCTCCTCGTCATCCAGGGAGTGGATGCCGCCGGTCAGGCCGTAACCGGTGGAGTTCTGCCACTCGATGGCCTCCTCCAGGGTCTCGGCGTGCATGATGCCCAGCACCGGGCCGAAGCACTCGTTGAGGTGGTACCAGGAGCCCGGCTGGACGCCGTCGCGGATGCCCGGGGACCACAGGGTTCCCTCCTCGTTGAGCTTTTCCGGCTTGATGAGCCACTTCTCGCCCGGCTCCAGCTGGGTCAGGCCGCGGTAGAGCTTCTCGCTCGGCGGCTCAGCCAGGCCGTTCATGGTGGTCTTGACCTCGTAGCCCGGGCCCGGGATGAGCGTGCGCACGGAGTCCAGCAGCTGGTTGCGCAGGCGCTCCGAGGTGCCGGCGGCGCCGACGAAGATCACCAGGGAGGCGGCGGAGCACTTCTGGCCGGAATGGCCGAAAGCGGACAGGTACAGGTCCTGGATGGCCAGATCCGGGTCGGCGGCCGGGGTGATGATGAGAGCGTTCTTGCCGGAGGTCTCCGCCATCAGGTTCATGTCCGGGCGCCAGGAGCGGAAGAGCGCACCGGTGTCGGAAGCGCCGGTCAGGATGATGGCGTCGACGTCCGCGTGGGAGATGAGCGTCTTGCCGGCTTCGCTTTCATCGGTGTAGACCAGCTGGACCAGGTCGGTGTCCAGGCCATGCTCCTTCAGGCCGGCGTGGATGGCCTCCACGGCCACCTGGGCACAGTGAACCACCTGCGGGGCCGGCTTGATGATGACGGTGGAGCCCGCCGCCAGGGAGGACAGCACACCGCCGACCGGGATGGCCACGGGGAAGTTCCACGGCGGGGTCACCACGGTCACGCGGTTCGGGGTGAACTTGGAGCGGGCCTCGTCCAGCAGGCGCGCGGAGTGCGCGTAGTAGGTGGCGAAGTCGATGGCCTCGGAGACCTCCGGGTCGGACTGCGTCACGGTCTTGTTGGCCTCGTGAGCCATGACGCTGACCAGGCGGCCGCGGTAATCGGCCAGGCGGTCGCCGATGGTCTCCAGGACCTCAGCGCGCTCGTGGCCGGTCTTGGAGCCCCAGTCCTCGGCCAGGGTCTTGGCCTTGGCCACGGCGGTTTCCACCTCGGCCGGATCGGTGACCTGGGTGACGGTGTGCTCGCCCGGGTCGGTGGACAGCCACTTCAGGGCCCACTCGCGGTTGGCCTGCAGCGCCGGGTCGGTGTCCGGCTCGTTGACGAAGCGGCCGGTGACCGGAGCCTGGCGGCCCTGGCCCTCCTCGGCGGTGCGGTCCTGCTGGCGGCGGGCGCCGGCGAAGGTGTCCCAGCGGTCTTCCACGGCGCGGCGGAAGCGGGCTTCCTGATCCTGCAGCGGGGTCAGGTGATCGCTGCGGGCCTCGTCCGGGGCGAACAGGGCGTAGAGGAAGTTCTGCGGGGCGGAGTTCTCCTCCAGACGGCGGACCAGGTAGGACACGGCGACGTCGAAGTCTTCCATGTGCACGACCGGGGTGTAGAGGATCTGGCGGCCGCCGAAGACCTTGCGGACGGCCTCCTGCTGGGCCGGGGACATGCCCTGCAGCATCTCGGAATCCATCATGTCCATCACGCCGCGCTTCTTGCCCAGCTCCGCGGCCAGGGCGGCGGTGTAGAGGTTGTGGGTGGCTACACCAATCCGGACGGAGTCAGCGAATTCTTCGCGCAGGATGTAGTCCAGCAGGCGGAAGTAGTTGGCGTCGACCTCCGGCTTGGTGATGTAGGGGGCGACCGGCCAGCCGTGGACCTCGCCCTGGACGTGCTCCATGGACAGGTTGGCGCCCTTGACCAGGCGGATCTTGATCTTGGCGCCGCCTTCGGCCACGCGCTGCTTGGCGAACTCGGCCAGCTCCTGCAGGGCGGCGAAGGTGTCCGGCAGGTAGGCCTGCAGGACGATGCCGGTTTCCAGCTCCTTGAACTCCGGCTCGCTGAGCAGTTCCTTGAACAGGCGGATGGTCAGGTGGAGGTCGTGGTACTCCTCCATGTCCAGGTTGATGAAGACGTTCGGGCTGCGCTTGGCGGCCTCCTCGTAGAGGGGGCGCAGGCGCTCCTTGAGGCGCTCGACGGAGCCGTCGATGTCCCACGGGTTGAGCTGGGCCACGATGGAGGAGGCCTTCACGGACACGTAGGTCACGCGTGGGTTGCGGATAAGCGCCAGGGTGCGCTCGGCACGGGAGCGGGCCTCGTCCTCGCCGAGGACGGCCTCGCCCAGCAGGTTCAGGTTGAGCTGCTCGCCGGACTCGGTGGCCTTGTCCAGGGTCTTGTTCAGGGCGTCGGACTCGGCGTCGACGACCAGGTGGCCGACCATTTGGCGCATGCGCATGCGGGCCAGCGGCATCACGAGGTTCGGCAGGATCGGTCCGAAGAAACCTCCCAAGCCGATCAGGGAGGCGTTGATCTTGCCGAGGAAGGCCGGATCGAAGTTTTCGTTAATCTTCTTCAGCGCGTGAGCTGCGACCTTGTCGTCTTCCGGGCGCATAACGCGGTCGACGAAGTCCATGGTGAACTTCACACCGTCGGTGTCGCGCAGCAGGTCCGCGAGCTGCTCGGTGGCCTGGTCTTTCTCGTTGGCGCTAGCGGCGAGCCAGGTGCGGGCCTGGCGGACGGCGGATTCGACGATGGCTTCGACGTCGTCGGATTCGGGCAAACGGGTGTTGGCAGGAGAAGTCATAGTGGTTCTACCTCTTTGTGCGGTGAGACCCGGGCCGGTGATGGTGGCCCGCTGCGGCTATCTCCAGCTGGCATGCGGGTTAGTCGAGCGTCCCGGGTCTTACCCGGGCCGGGTGGAAATGGAAAGTGTTGTTTAACGCTTCCGCCGCGCCAAACGTCGCCCCAACAGGGTTGGGGCAGAAGTCTCTGGCGGGGAAGCAGCCATACGCTTGCCGTGCACGCGGGTGCGCGTGCCGCAGGTTGGACCAATCTTTTGGCGGAGTGTGCCGGCTATCTATACGGGAGGCCGGTCACTCGCGCGGCGAATCCGCGCCAGAAAGACGTTCAACGCTCACCTTCCTTACCTGGCTAGAGGACAAAGAGATAGAACTAGGTCTGGAGCTAGCACACAGGCACTAGAGCTAAGACTAAGACTCGTGGTTGCGGACGCCCCGGGCGGAACGGCCGTTATGTTGTGCAGCCACCCTACTCCCCTTGTGACCTAAGCAACCACAAGCGGGTGGGTGTAATGCTGCTTGCTATTGCGGTCATTATAAGAAACCCACACAACTGACGCTAGTGGGTAGGCGAAAATGCCCGATGGGGGTAGAAAGGTTGATTTGTTTCCGCAGGAAGTTCCGACCTAGGGGGTAGGGCGGGGCTGGGCAGCTTTTACTGGCCGTAGCCGGCTTTGAGCGCCTTGATGGCGAGATCAAGACGAGACTTGGCCTGGAATTCGGCCAGCAGGTAAGAGATGTATTTCTTAATCGTGCCGTCGGCATAGCCCGTCGATGCCGCGATCTCCGCGTTCGACTGGCCCTCGCACAGCAGCTCCAGTACCCGCAGCTGCGCCGGGGGAACATCGTGATTGTCGAGCGCCGCCGTCGGCCGCATAGTGGTGGTGTTCTGTAGCTCCGGCAGGTGCTCAACCAGGCGGGTCAGCGACTGCGGCGTGACCACCGTGCCGCCCTTCACGGCTTCGCGCACCGTTTCCAAAATATAGGCGGGCTTCGAGCTTTTTAGGATATAGGCGGCCGCCTTGTGGGACATGACGTCCAACAGGGTGTCGTCATTGTCCATGGCGGTCATCGCGATAAAGACCGGGGGATTGTCCATCTCCCCGACCTTGCGCAGCAGTGTCGTGCCGTCCATTTCCGGCATGTGAATATCTGCCACGATGACGTCAAAATCTTGCTCCCCGAGCAGAGCAAGGGCGGCTTTTCCATTTTCGGCGGTAGCGCCCACCTTCATGTCGTCCGCGCTAGCGAAGTAGTGTCCTAGCGCTTCGAGTACCAGCGGGTCGTCGTCGACGACCAGGAGGTTAATTACCGACCCGGGCAAAACGGGGACGGGCAGCCGAAGGCCTTTTCAGCGGCGGACTCGTACGGGGCGACGGTAACCGGTGCGTCCTGGGAGCTAAGGGCGGGGGCGCCGCCGATCAGCTGCGAAGAGAGGAGCAAAGGTGCGAGGAAACCTGCGAGAGCGTTCATTGGGGTCCTTTCCAGGGATGTCTCTAGAGAGTGTTCGAGATGGTAGCAAGCGTTAGCATAACTTAGCTCAATGATAGCCGCCAAGGTTATGTGAGATCATCGACGTGTATAGCTATGTGGTGGAAGAGACAACGTGACTTCCCAGTTGCCGTCGTTTTCCGTGCTGCTGAGCTTGGCGTCGATAGTGGTGGCGATCCGGTGCATGGACGCCTGGCCGATGCCCGAAGACATGGCGTTGTCAGCGACTCGGGACGTGGCGATCGGGTTGGAAATCGTCAGGCTGATCCATCCCAGATAAGGCCGGACAAGTAGGTCGATGTCCGCGCCGGGCGGGGAGTATTTGACGGCGTTGATGCACGCCTCGTTGACGATGGCGGCGACCGCGTCGAGGACGTCCTGGCTGAAGCTGGGATCGAAATCGTCCAGCTGGACCGTCGTCTTAGGCTGGCGGTTCAGCTTCTGGAGTCGGGAGGCTTCTTCGGTCAGCAGCTTCGCGAACGTGGTGGGCTTCTTGCCGGTCTTGTCGCCGATGCCGAGGACCGACTGGGGATCGTCGTTGGAGCTGCGCAGCACGCTAGTCAAGGCGCGGATCTCCGACATGGTCGCGCGCATGGAGTCACTGAGCTCATCGAGGCGCTCGGCCAGCTTGGGGTCCTTGGCGTATTCCAAGCTCAAGGCCTCCAGCTGCATGGTGTTGACCGTCATGCTGGACACGGCCGAATTATGCAGCATCTCGGCGAGATCGTTCTGCCGCCTCCGGACGTCACGGTCCCATTCCACCATGGCCGCTTTGTAGCGCCGCGCCGAGTGGCCGTAGGCGCTGCCGATGACGATGCCCAGGCTGACGTACATACCCCAGGTAGCAGCCGTAGGGAGGTTGACGGTGCTCTGGTCTGAGACCGGATCGATGAGCCCGGCCACCCACAGCGTGAGCCCAGCGCCCGCGGTGAGCCACACCCGTCCGTGGTAGGCCACGATGGCGGCCAAGACTGGGACGATAAAGATACAGCTGAGATACGTGTTGTGCGTGCTGAGCGAGGCGGTCAACCAGACGATGAGGAAGAGTGTCGTCATAGCCAGCGGATAGCGGTAGGCCCCTACGGTCGCGCAGCTCAGCGCGATTCCCAATACTACGGAGACCAGTTGGAGTTCCGGCGGCTCCATGGCGGCACCGAGCAGGGTAAGTAGCAGGCAAAAGGCGCCCACGACGATCGCGGCCCGCTCGAGCGTCATGACGGATCGGAGCTTGCGCAGGGCGGGCAGGGGTCGTAGTGCCGACATGCGGACTCCTTTGGCGAGCGGAACGAGGTGCGGTCTTGATGAAAGTTCTGTATTCAACGTTAGTCCGTAAAGGAATCGTCCGAGCTATGCGGAGTCGGATGGGCCGAGCTGGGGCGGTGGGGCGGAGCGGCCGGTGCGGGCCGGGTGGCATCGTTAGCGCTGGTGTGCCGGTGGGCTGTGGTCGGGCTGAAGATAGAGGAACCCCCGCCGTCCGAGTCTGTCCCATGCGACGCTCTTTTTGGGAGCGGCGCGAACTCGGGCGGCGGGGGAAGTTCAGTGAAAGAGTCTCGTGCCTCTGTTTAGTGGAGGTTTAAGGCTTACTCGGAAGCAGCTTCGGTGGACTCGGCAGCCTCAGAAGCGGAGTCCTCGGAGGAGGACAGGCCCTCGAAAGCGGAGGACAGGCCCTCGCCCTCGGAGCCCTCGGAGGAGCTGTCGATCAGGCCGGAGATGCCCTTGATGAGCTGCTCGAAGTCGATGGCGGAGCTGAGGTCGGTCAGGAAGTCGAACATGAAAGTTCCTTTCGGTGTATAAGAATCTGAGTCTCTCGAGTAGGAGCAGCCCGGGGTGGTCGAAAACCAGCCAGTCCCGTTGCTGTTGCGACCGTTCCCGGCTGCTGTGCTTTACAGTCTGCCGAGTTTTGGGCCTGCTGCCTATCCTCTTTCGGATACTTGTTGGAGGTAACTTTCGGACACGCTCGCGGAACCGAAGGTGGACGACGTGTTCTGAACTGGGAAAACGAAAAAGATTTAAAAAGTTGAGTCGAGTGGGAACAACTTTGACGAGTGGTGCGTTGTGTAGATTGAGTGGCCAGCACTCAGGTTTGGAACGACTTGAAGCAAACTTCTGTTAGAGTGGCTGACGTACTCATCAGAAGTTGAGCCACAGGCAATCAACTTACGAGAAACAAACACTTAGAAGGAGTAAAGAACTATGGGACGCGCAGTAGGTATTGACCTCGGTACCACTAACTCGGTGGTTTCCGTACTGGAAGGTGGCGAGGCCACCGTTATCGCTAACTCGGAAGGCTCCCGCACCACCCCGTCCGTCGTGGCCTTCGCCAAGAACGGGGAAATCCTGGTCGGCCAGTCCGCTAAGAACCAGGCGGTGACCAACGTCGACCGCACCATTCGCTCCGTCAAGCGCCACATCGGCACCGACTGGACCGTCGACATTGATGACAAGAAGTACACCCCGCAGGAGATCTCCGCCCGCACGCTGATGAAGCTGAAGCGCGACGCGGAGTCCTACCTGGGTGAGGATGTCACCGACGCGGTCATCACCGTGCCGGCTTACTTCGAGGACGCGCAGCGCCAGGCCACCAAGGAGGCCGGCCAGATTGCAGGCCTGAACGTCCTGCGTATTGTCAACGAGCCGACCGCGGCTGCACTGGCTTACGGCCTGGAGAAGGGCGAGCAGGAGCAGACCATCCTGGTCTTCGACCTGGGCGGCGGCACCTTCGACGTCTCCCTGCTGGAAATCGGCGACGGCGTCGTCGAGGTCATGGCCACCGCCGGTGACAACTCGCTGGGCGGCGACGACTGGGACCAGCGCATCGTTGATTGGCTGGTCGAGAAGTTCAAGAGCGCCCAGGGCATTGACCTGACCAAGGACAAGATGGCTCTGCAGCGTCTGCGCGAGGCCGCGGAGAAGGCCAAGATTGAGCTGTCCGCTTCCCAGCAGGCCAACATCAACCTGCCGTACATCACGGTGGATGCTGACAAGAACCCGCTGTTCCTGGACGAGACCCTGACCCGCACCGAGTTCCAGAAGATCACCCAGGATCTGCTGGACCGCACCAAGGCTCCGTTCAACCAGGTCATCAAGGACGCTGACATGTCCGTCGGCGATATCGACCACGTCGTCCTGGTTGGTGGCTCCACCCGTATGCCGGCCGTGTCTGACCTGGTCAAGGAACTGACCGGCCGCGATCCGAACAAGGGCGTTAATCCGGACGAGGTAGTCGCCGTGGGCGCTGCCCTGCAGGCCGGCGTCCTGCGTGGCGAGGTCAAGGACGTCCTCCTGCTGGACGTCACCCCGCTGTCCCTGGGCATTGAGACCAAGGGTGGCGTGATGACCAAGCTCATCGAGCGCAACACCACCATCCCGACCAAGAAGTCCGAGACCTTCACCACCGCGGAAGACAACCAGCCTTCCGTCCAGATCCAGGTCTTCCAGGGTGAGCGCGAGATGGCTTCCGCCAACAAGCTGCTGGGTTCCTTCGAGCTGGGCGGCATCGCCCCGGCACCGCGTGGCGTTCCGCAGATTGAGGTCACCTTCGACATCGACGCCAACGGCATCGTCTCCGTGTCCGCCAAGGACAAGGGCACCGGCAAGGAAAACACCATCAAGATTCAGGATGGTTCCGGCCTGTCCCAGGAGGAGATTGACCGCATGGTCAAGGACGCCGAGCAGCACGCCGAAGAGGACAAGAAGCGCCGCGAGGAGCAGGAGACCCGCAACAACGCGGAATCCACCTCCTACCAGACCCGCAAGTTCCTGGACGAGAACTCCGACAAGGTCTCCGAGGAGTCCAAGACCAAGGTGACCGAGGCTGCCGATGCCGTCGACGAGGCCCTCAAGGGTGACGACATCGAGGCTATTAAGTCCGCCGTGGAGAAGCTGTCCACCGTCTCCCAGGAGATGGGCAAGGAGATCTACGAGGCACAGGCTGCCGAGGCTGGCCAGGAAGGCCAGGCCGGTGACGCTGGCGCCCAGGGAGATCCGAACGTCGTCGACGCTGAGGTCGTGGACGAGGACACCGACAACACCGACAACAAGGATGGCGACAAGTAATGACTCAGTTCAACGGAATGCCGGATAACCCCGGCGACCCGGACAACACCGATCCGGAGGCTACCTCGGCGGACCGTGCTGAGGAAGCTGCCGCCGAGGCTGCCGATGCCCAGTCGGCCGAAGCCGCGGACGCCCAGGCCGACGCGGAGGCGGACGCCGCCGAAGAAGCCGTGCTGGATCCCACGCTCGAGGCAGATGTGGACGAGGCCCTGGCCGACGTCGAAGGCGACGTCGACCCGGAGGCGGCCGCCGAGCCGAACCTCGAGGCACAGCTGGCCGAGCGCACCGAGGACCTGCAGCGTCTGAACGCGGAGTACACCAACTACCGCCGCCGGACCGAGCGCGAGCGCCAGGGTGTTATTGACAACGCCAAGGCCCAGGTCATCGCCCAGCTTCTGCCCATCCTCGACGACCTCGAGCTGGCCCGCCAGCACGGGGACTTGGAGGAAGGCCCGCTGAAGTCGATGGCCGACAAGCTCAACAACGTGTTGCAGGGCCAGAAGCTCGCCGCCTTCGGCGAAGAGGGCGACGCCTTCGACCCGGAGATCCACGAAGCAGTTCAGGACCTTTCCAGCGGTGACGAGAAGGTGCTGGGCACCGTCTTGCGACGCGGCTACCGTGTCGGCGACCGGCTGGTACGCAACGCGATGGTTATCATCGCCGACCCCAGTGGTTCGTCCGCATCCGCGGATGAGGCGGAAGGCGGCGCGGACTCGCACGGGTCCGAGCAGAGCTAGTTCCTAATGGTGGCGCCGGGGGAGGTTATCCTCGGCGCCCCTTTTATTTAGTCTTAGATAAAATTTTTAGTAAACACATAGCGAGGCTGAGAAACACTATTTCACCTCGAAAGGAGGAGATGCCCAGTGAGCGCTAAACCAGAATGGGCAGACAAAGATTATTACGCGGATCTGGGGGTCTCCTCGTCCGCGAGCGCTAGCGAGATTAAGCACGCTTACCGCAAGCTAGCCCGGGAAAACCACCCGGACGCCAACCCGGACAACCCGGAGGCGCTGGAGAAGTTTAAGAAAGCCGCCGAGGCGTACGACGTCCTCTCCGATGAGAAGGAACGCAAGGAGTACGACGATTTTAAGGCCATGCTGCGCAGGGGCGGCGGCTTCGGCCGGGCAGGAGGCGCCGGATTTCCCGGCGGGTTTCGCCAAACGCACGGGGCGCAAGACTTCGACCTCTCCGACCTCTTCGGGAACTCTGGACAAACTGGAGGCGGTGGTTTTGGGGATATCTTCAGTGGCGTTTTCAACCGCGGCGGTGGTGCTGGCCACGCAGCTCGGCCGACGCGCGGGGCGGACGTCGAAACGGAAATAACCCTCGAATTCCGCGAGGCCGCCAAGGGCGGCACCATCCCGCTGCAGCTCAGCGGCGAGGCCCCGTGCACCACCTGCCACGGCTCGGGCTCGAAGACCGGCCACACCACCACCTGCACGAAGTGCAACGGCACGGGCTTTACCTCGGAAAACCGCGGTAGCTTCGGCTTCTCCGCTCCCTGTCAGAACTGCGGCAGCACCGGGCAGACCGTCACCGATCCGTGCGAGACCTGCAACGGCACCGGTACCGTCCACCGCACCCGCTCTATCACCGTGCGCATCCCGGCCGGCGTTATCGACGGCCAGAAGGTGCGCCTGGCGGGCCAGGGCGAGGCCGGGCCCAACGGCACCCCGGCCGGCGACTTGTTCGTCTCCGTGCACGTGAAATCCGACCCGGTCTTTACCCGCAAGGGCGACGACCTGGAAATCACCGTCCCGGTCTCCTTCGCGGAACTAGCGTTGGGCGACACCATTACGGTGCCGACCCTGGATAGCCCGGTGCGCGTCAAGGTCCCGGCGGGCACGCCGGACGGCCGGACGCTGCGCGTACGCAACCGGGGCATCCCGGCCCGGGGCGGCAAGTCCGGCGACCTGCTGGTCACCGTCCAAGTCAAGGTTCCGAACAACCTGGACGCCGCCGCCTTCAGCGCGCTGCGCTCCTACGCCCAGGCCGAGAAGGACTCCGGGTTCAACCCCCGCGCCGGATGGGCCGGGGACACCACGCGGAACTAGGAGGTGAAAAGCTATGAGCGAGTTTTCTAGCATGTACGTCATCTCCGTGGCAGCGGAACTGTCCGGTATGCACGCCCAGACGCTGCGTACCTACGACCGCCTCGGGCTGGTCACCCCGGCCCGCACCAGCGGCGGCGGCCGCCGTTACTCGGACCGCGACATCTCGATGCTGCGCAAGATCCAGAACCTGTCCCAAGAGGACGGGGTCAACCTGGCCGGCATCAAGGCAATCATCGAGCTCACCGAGGAACGCGACAAGCTGGCCGCCGAGCGCGACGAATTGGAAAACGAGGTCGCGCAGCTGCGCGCCGAATTACAAAAGCGCGGAAACCAGCCGCAGCGCGGCGAGCTGGTCCACGTGCCGCGCTCGACCTCCGTGGTCATGTGGTCCCCGCGCCGCGGCGGCAAACACCGCCCCGCCTAAGCGCCTCCGTTTGCGTGTTGTTTAGGCCGCGCCGTGTGCGTTGTGCGCGGCCACGTCAATCCCTGTTCCCCGACTCCGGGGGCAGGGATTTTTGCTTGTCCCAACTGGTAGTTCGTAGCAGGAAAGGATCACCCCCTAGCGGCAGCCGGAACGACTGGATATGATGGCGTGCAAGATTTCGTGACTGGGCTCACTAAGTAGAGCTTGGTGCGAAGGTCTTCACATAAACCACACTCAATGCCGACTACCAGTTGAAGGACTCCACACCATGACGCAGTACGCAAACCCCGGCACCCCGGACGCAATCGCCAACTTCCGCGAGCGCTACGACAACTACATCGGCGGGCAGTGGGTCCCGCCGGTCGATGGCGAGTACATGGACAACATCACGCCCGTGACCGGCGAGGTCTTCTGCCAGGTCGCCCGCGGTAAGGAAGCGGACATCAACCTGGCTATCGATGCCGCCGAGAAGGCCTTCGAGACCTGGGGCAAGACCTCCCCGGCCAAGCGCAGCCTCGTGCTGCTGCGCATCGCCGATCGCATCGAGGAAAACCTCGAAAAGATCGCCGTCGCCGAGACCTGGGAAAACGGCAAGGCCGTGCGCGAGACCCTCGCCGCGGATATCCCGCTGGCCGTGGACCACTTCCGCTACTTCGCCGGCGCGATCCGCGCCCAGGAGGGCGGCATCTCCCAGCTGGACGAGAACACTGTGGCCTACCACTTCCACGAGCCGCTCGGCGTCGTGGGCCAGATCATCCCGTGGAACTTCCCGCTCCTGATGGCCGCGTGGAAGATCGCCCCGGCCCTGGCCACCGGCAACTGCATTGTCCTCAAGCCCGCCGAGCAGACCCCGGCCTCCATCCTCTTCCTGCTCGATCTTATCGGCGACCTCCTGCCGGAGGGCGTGCTCAACGTGGTCAACGGCCTAGGCGACGAGGCCGGCGCCGCGCTGTCCGGCTCCGACCGGATCGCCAAGATTGCGTTTACCGGCTCCACCCCGGTCGGCAAGATCATCAACAAGACCGCCGCGGACAAGGTCATCCCGGTCACCCTGGAGCTCGGCGGCAAGTCCCCGTCGATCTTCTTCCCGGACATCATGGACGAGGACGACTCCTACCTGGAAAAGTGCGTCGAGGGCTTCGTCATGTTTGCCCTGAACCAGGGTGAGGTCTGCACCTGCCCGTCGCGCGCGCTGGTCCACGAGGACATCGCGGACAAGTTCCTGGAGCTGGCCATCGAGCGCGTGAAGAAGATCAAGATCGGACACCCGCTCGACACCGAGACCATGATGGGCGCGCAGGCCTCCCAGGAGCAGATGGACAAGATCACCGAGTACCTGAAAATCGGCCCGGAAGAGGGCGCCGAGACGCTCATCGGCGGAAACGTCAACCAGCTCGACGGCCTGGAAAACGGTTACTACATCGAGCCGACTGTCTTCAAGGGCACCAACGACATGCGGATCTTCCAAGAGGAGATCTTCGGCCCGGTGCTGTCCGTGGCGACCTTCAAGGACTTCGACGAAGCCATCCAGATCGCCAACGACACCAACTTCGGCCTGGGCTCCGGCGTGTGGTCGCGCAGCCAGAACATCTGCTACCGCGCTGGCCGCGCCATCCAGGCTGGTCGCGTGTGGATTAACCAGTACCACAACTACCCGGCGCACGCTGCCTTCGGCGGTTACAAGGAGTCCGGCCTGGGTCGCGAGAACCACCTGATGATGCTGGACCACTACCAGGAGACCAAGAACATGCTCGTGTCCTACTCCGAGAAGCCGACGGGCCTGTTCTAAGCACCTCCTGTCTTACCTCGCGCGATGTCGCCGAGGTGGGCGAAGAACCGGGGATCCGAGAAATACGCGCCGTGATCGCCGTACACCGGCTCGGGCCAGGGCCGGGCCCCGAAACCGCGGCTGGTGGGATCGGGACCGTGGATCCCGCCCCACGGTGAGGCGACCGCGTCGATCGGATCCCCTTTCGCCGTGAGCGCGTGCACCTGCGGGTTGTGGCCGTGCAGGCGGTAGTCCTGCGCGTTTTCGGCCACCGCGCCGGGGCTGCCCAGCAGGACCAGGTCGTCCGCCGCCAGGCCTTCCGGCTGGGTGGCGGCGGAGCCGGCGACGACGCTGCCGTAGGAGTAGCCGACCACCGTATGCCGCGCGTCCGGGTAACGCTGCCGCAGTGAGCGCTGGAAGCGGGCCAGGTCGCGGCCGGCGCGCTGGGCGGGCTCCGCGTGGACCCCGTGCGCGAGGCCGGGAGGGGCGGCGTAACCGGCCCACGCGACGGCCGTCCCGCCCGTGGCCTGGGCTATCTGGCGCGTCCTGTCGATGGTGCGTTGCCATTTCTCCGGCTCGGCCGAGCCGACCCCCTCGATGAAGGTGGTAACACTGGCCGGCTCGGTGGATACCGGCTCCCCGGGCGGCGGGACAATCGCCACCATCCGGCCTTTCGAGACCTCCAGGAGCCGGATATCCGGGTTGGCCCGGGCCAGTTCTTGGACGAATTCGGAGGAGGTCACCAGGTTGAGCTCGTGGATGGCATCGACGCTCAGGTCCTCGAAATCGCCCAGCCGCTGCGGCGGCTCCGGCAGCGTGCCCGTGCACAGCGCGTCGATGCTGCGCGCGCACGCCCAGTCCAGCCCGTCGCCGATGCCGCGCAGGGCCAGCAGCAGCGGCGTGGCCGCGGTCCCGCCCAGCGCTAGGACGGCGCGGCCTTCCAAGTCTTCGAGGCGAGCATGGAGCTCCGCGTAGGCCTCCAGGAGCCCGGCCGCCAGTCGCATCTGCTGTGCTTCGGGCTCGAGCTGCCGGGCGTAGTGCCGCAGGTTTTGGCTGGCCACCAGCGGTGCGTCGCCGCTTAGTCCAGCCCACAATAGCGCGGCCCCATCATGGGTAAGTAGTGCAGAGCGGCCGGCGAGCGTTCCGCTGGCCGCGTCTAGGGTCCCGGCGGCCTGGCGCAGGGCGAGCGAGGTCGTCATCGGTGCTGCCCTCTCTCGAAGGCGGCGGACAGTGTCTCATCGGTGTCGGCCACGTGGTCGAGGAAGTAGGACAGGTCGGCTAATTGCGCCCTCCGGCGCGCCTCCCAGCCGGTGGTGCGGGCGCTCCAGGCGGCGTGCGCGCGGTGGAGGGCCGCCGCCGTCCGGGCGCCGTAGCGCCCTAGGTGCGGGGTGGTCTCCGCCGCCGGGTAGGGGTAGGTGGTGGCTAATTGCTGGCGTACTAATTCACGGGCAGAGCTACTAATAGTTAACTGGTTCATGCCTTTAGTCTGGGCCCCTTTGCGCCGCGGGCGCTAGGGCTGTCACGGATCTAGTGCCAGAATTTTTCTCGCAACCGGGCGGATATCCCCCTACTGTGGAGACCATGAAGATTGCAGCAGTCCAGGTAACCACGGGCCCTGACTGGGCGGAGAACCTCGCCAAAGCCGAAGGTCAGATACGCAAAGCGGCGGCGGAAGGCGCGCAGTTGGTGGTCCTTCCGGAAGCGACCATGCAGGCCTTTGCCACGGGTCGTCTCGACGAGGGCGCCCAAGACCTAGATGGTGAATTTGCTCAGCGCCTGCACGCGCTCGCCACCGAGCTCGGCGTCACCGTGGTAGCGGGCATGTTCAGCCCCGCCGACAGCTACGTCAAGGGCGACAAGACCATCAACCGCGTCTACAACACCGCGCTAATAACCGGGCCGGATATCCACCGCGGCTACGCCAAGATCCACACCTACGACGCCTTCGACTACCGCGAATCCGACACCGTGCGCCCCGGCGTCGACCTCGTGACCTTCGAGGTGGGCGAGTGGACCGTCGGCGTGGCCGTCTGCTTCGACATCCGCTTCTCGGACCAGTTCCGGGCCCTAGCCCAGCGCGGCGCGCAGCTCATCGTCGTGCCCACCAGCTGGGCCGACGGCCCGGGCAAGCTCGAGCAGTGGCGCCTGTTGTCTGCGGCCCGCGCGCTGGACTCGACCAGCTACCTGTGCGCGGCCGGCCAGGCCCGCCCGGGCGGCAACGACGAGGCGGGCAACCCCTCCGGGCCCACGGGCATCGGCCACTCGGTCATTGTGGACCCGCAGGGCCGGCGCCTCGCCGAGGCCGGCTATGAGGAAGAGATCATCTACGCCGATATCGACGCCGACGAGGTCGCGGACATGCGTCGTTCCCTGCCGGTGCTGGAGTCGCGGACCTAAAAGCCGTAGTCGGCTAGGCCTGAAAACCGGCCGGCTGCCAGTCCGCGGCCTGCGCCGCCACGCGGCCGGCTAGCTGCGTAATCCCCGGGCCGACCACGTGGGTGGGCCGCCCGCCGGCGATGGCGGTGATGGCCGCCGCCGGGTCGTCGGTAACCTCGACGTTCAGCGATTGCGCCGGATCCGCCGGGCTTAACAGCCACGGATCCCGCGGGCTTTCCGCCAGGTGGTGGAAGCGCACCCAGGGCGCCAGCGCGGCGAAGTTTTCCTGGAAATGGGTGTCGTAGAAGGCGCCGGGGCTTTCGGCCAGCCGAATGACATCGATGCGCGCGGGTTCGGGCACCTTGCCCGCAGCGACGTCGGCCCACAACGCCAGGAGGTGGGCCTTGTGCGCGGACCAGCCGGTGCTGCGGCTGACCAGGACTTCGGCGTTGCCGGCCCCGTGCGGGAAATCCTGGGCCGGGGCGCCAAGCGTCCACCAATCCCCGGGGTGGGAACGGATGAGGGAGGTGGAGGCATCGCCAGCCGCGGCCAGGTGGAATTCCAGCTGGCCTGTCGAATCCGCCGGGGTGGCCGGGGTCATCTCCCGCCAGGTGCCGGGCAGCAGGGAAGAAGTCACCGGCACGGACTGGCCGGGCGCGCATTCTAAGGCCGTGCCGATTTCCACGTGCACGATGGCAGTCGCGCGGTTGGGCTTGTCCACCGCCACCACGCGGCCCGCGTAGGCCGGCGGGATGCCGGCGACGTCCGCGGCGTGGTGAGCCTCGCGCATAATGGTGCAGACCTGGGTGAAGACGCCGGAAAGCCGCCGCGAAATGGTCGTCGATGCCCCCACATCCCGCAGCGCCTTCCCAAAGGCGCTAGCCAGCGTGGAGTAGAGCTCGGCGGGGAAGCCGTGGCGGCGGTGCGCGCGGGCCATGTCCTCGAGCCGCTTCGTGACCTCGGCGGGGATGACCAGCTCGCCCGGTTCAACGCGCACGGCGCGCACCAGCCAGGCCAGCGCGGGCAGGAAGTCCGCGTGGACGCGGTGCTGGTCCCAGGCAAAGACCTGGCGCGACTCGACCACGTCGACAAACAGGTTCTCGTGCAGCGCGCGGTGGAGGCGCTCGGCGTCCGGGTGGCCGGCTTCGATGAGCTCCGCGGCTTCCTCCAGGGAAAACGCAGCCGCTAACCCGTAGGTCTCCACACGCGAATTCATGTCCCTTAGTCTACTGGCTCGGCGCGGCCGGTCGATGCGGGCGGGCTAGATTTCGTAGCCGGTGACCGGGCCTTCCGTGTTGGGCTGCCAGCCCAGCTCCGGTGCGACGTGCTTCGCGAAGTTCTCCAGGATCTTCACGTTGGTCTCCAGGCCCATGGCGGTCGGGATGGTCAGCAGCAGGGTATCGGCGGCCTCGATGGCCGGGTCCTCGCGTAGCTGGGCGATGAGCTTGTCCGGCTCCGCCGCGTAGGTACGGCCGAAGGTGGACGCGCCCGTGTCCGGCAGGATGCCGACCTGGTCGTGGCTGGTGGCCTGCATGCCGAACAGCTGGTGATCGGCGCCGTCGACGATGGGGAAGATGGATCGGGAGATGCTCACGCGCGGGGCCCAATCGTGTCCGGCCGCGGCCCAGGCCGCGCGGTAGCGGCGGATCTGCTCGGCCTGGATCTCTCCCAAGGTGTGCTCGGAGGTCTCCGAGACCAGGGTGGACGACATCAGGTTCACTCCGTCGCGGGCGGCCTGCTCCGCCGACTGGTAGGTTCCCGAGCCCCAGAAGATATTGCGGCGCAGCCCCGGCGAGTGCGGGAAGACGGGCAGCTGCGAGCCCGGCTGGAACATGTTCGGGTACTGGCGGTCCAGCGGCGCGGCGGTGGCCATGCCCGCGCCATCGATGCCCGCCAGGAAGCGCTCGAAGTTGGCCCGCGCCAGGTCGGCGCCGTTGGGGGCCTGCGAGCGGTAGCCGAAGGCCTCCCAGCCGCGCTCGGCGACCTCCGGCGCGCCGCGGGAGATGCCCAGCGCGACGCGTCCGTCGGCGATCTGGTCCAGGGCGGCGGCCTCCTCGGCCAAGTAGAGCGGGTTTTCGTAGCGCATGTCGATAACGCCGGTGCCCACCTCGATGTGCTTGGTGCTGCCGGCCACCGCGCCCAGCAGGGGCATCGGGGCGGAGGCCTGGGGCACGAAGTGGTGCACGCGGAAGGAGGCGTTGTTCACGCCCAGCTCGTCCGCAGCCTGGGCGAGGTTGAGGTGGATGCGGGCGACCTTGCTGGCCGAGGGTCCGCGCTGGTTGCCGAATGCGTAGTGTCCGAAGCTTAAGAATCCGAAGGCTTTCATGCCCGCCATTATAGTGGACGCGTCAACAAAAGGGAAGGGTTTGGGTTTGGCGTCGGCCTTGGCGGGAGTTCCGGGCAAGTTTCTGCTTGCCGGCGCGCTCGGGCGGCGAAAAATTGATCGGAACTCTCGTGTACCCCGGCGAGAATCTCGCCCGCCCCGGCGAAGCGCTCTCCGCTGCTAGCCTGTAGCGCAGGGGGGAATACTTTATGGACGACATCGTCGTGTCCGGCGTGGATGCCAAGACGCTGTGGCGGCGCGCGGCGGCCGGGGTCTACGTCAAGATTGCCAAGGGGCTGTACCTGACGCGGGAGCCGACGCCGGGGGAGCTGCTGGCGATAGCCATGCGACGCTGGCCCCAGGCGGTGGCCACCGGGCCGACCGCGCGCGAGATTTATCTGGGTCAGCCGCTTAGCTTCCCGCTGCACTTGGCCGCCCCGCGCAAGCTCCCGCGATCTGCCTACGTGTCCGGCTACCGGACCCAGCGGCTGGCGGCACTCCAGGTGGAAGGGGCGCGGGTGCATATACCTGCCCTAACGATCGACTACTGCACTGACGAAGAGGCCGTCGAGCTGCTGGAGCAGGCGTACCGGGGGAGGAAGGCGAAGAGCGTGCTGGAGCAGCACATCGCCGGCCGGCGGCTCAGCAAGCGGGCGCGCGGCCTTATTGGGCGGGCTTCCATCGGCAGCGATTCTCCGCTTGAGCGCAAGCTCGTGCGGGCCTTGCGGGACGCCGGGTACCGGGTGGATACCAACGTGCAGGTAGGACAGTACTTCTTCGACCTCCACCTGCCGGAGTTGAAGATGCTCATCGAGGTGGACGGCTATCAGTTCCATACCGCGGAGTCGCCCGACACCTTCATCCGGGACCGGTGGAAGGCGAACGAGGCCACGCTGGCGGGGTACACGGTCCTGCGCTATAGCGGCAGCTGCGTGCACTATCACCTCAAGCGGGTAGTCAAGCAGGTGACGCAGCCGCGGCCGGCGCCCATGGCCTCCAACGGGGTGTGGAACTGGCACTCGGGCATTATCCGGGAGGTGTCCTGGGCGCGTTATCGCTAGGCGGCAGGTACGCGCTCGCGAGAGTTTCGATCAAGTTTGCGTTCCCGGGGTGGGCCCACGGGCCAAAAGTTGATCGGAACTCGCAGAACCCCCGCAGAACCGGCCCTAAAACCTACCCAAAACCTCCGCCGCACGCTTGGCGGCCAGCCGGCCGGCGCGGGTGGCGCCCACGGTCGAGGCGGTGGAACCGTACCCGGCCAGCAGGGCGCGCGGGTTCGCGGCCGGGGTGACCTCGTCGAGCATCTCGATTCCCCCGCGTGGGCTGCGCAACCGCAGCCCCGCCAGGTGGCCCAGGTGCGGGCGGAAGCCGGTGTTCCAGAAGATTGTGTCGACCTCGACGTGGGTGCCGGCGGGGAAGGGGCGCCAGGCCTTGGCGCGGGTCTCGGCGTCCGCGTCGTGGACGTCCGGGGCAGCGTACGAGCGGGGAGTGGAGAAGGTGACGCCGGTGGCATCGATGGCGCTGAACATGCCGCGGGAGACCAGCAGGCCGCGGTCGACGGCGTCCAGGTAGTCCTGCCACGGCGGGATCCCCGTGGTGGACACGACCGAGGCGGGGCGCTTGCCCGCGTGGGTGCGGGCCCGCACGCTGTCTTCGACGGCGCGGCCCCAGCGGGCATCGAAGGCGGTGGATACGAAGTCCGGCGGGCGCCGGGTGGCCCAGATGGTCTCCGTGACGCCTTCGAGCTCCAGCAGGAACTGCACGGCGGACAGCCCGCCGCCGACGACGAGGGTGCGCTGGCCGGCGAAATCGGCCGCGCGCGTGTAGTCCTTGGTGTGCAGCTGGCAGCCCCGGAACTCCGCCGCGCCGGGGACGTGCGGGATAAACGGGCTGTCCCAGGTGCCGGTGGCGTTGATGAGCGCCGGCGCCTGGAAGCTGCCCGCGGTGGTCGCCAGGTGGAAGGTGTGGGCGGCGGAATCGTAGTGCACGTTTTCCACCCGGACCGGGCGGCGCACGTCGAGGCCGAAGTGCTCTTCGTAGGTGCCGTAATAGTCGGAGACGACGCGGGAAGCCGGCGTGGCGTCGTCGCCGGCCGGGGCGGCCAGGCCGGGGAGATCGGCAATCCCGTGCGCCTTACCTAGGGTGAGCGAATCCCAGCGGTGGCGCCAGGCGCCGCCGGGGCCGCGGTTGGCGTCGAGGACGATGGCGGACACGCCGCGCCGCTTGAGCTGCTGAGCGGACGCGAGGCCGGCCTGACCGGCGCCGATGACCACAACTTCAGCTGAATACATACCAGCTAGTCTAACCGTTTGCCGAGGATTGGCCCTTTTTATTCGGGGGTAATGGCGCCCTAATAAAACACCCCGGTATGTTGTATATCACCCGTAAGCAAGTAATGTGTTCACGGTCAGAACTCCCCCAAAAGTCAGCTATTTGGAATTTGGCGTGCCGCGGTGACAGCGGTTCCACGGCAAATTCACAGGCCGGCGCCCCGTGGGGAGCGGCCGCGGCCCACGGTGGGCAGCGGCAATTCACGATGAAGGTGAAAGGATAGCCGGTGGAAGAGTTTTCTGCTTATTCCCTGATGTTGGACGTGGGCTGGATTTCGTTGCTCATGGTGATCGGCAACGTCCTGCGTCACAAGGTCAAGTTCATTTTCCAGGACCTGCTGCTGCCCGCCCCGATTACGGCCGGCCTGCTGGGCCTGATTCTGGGCCCCGAGCTGCTGGGCTGGATCAATTTCTCCGACGCGCTGGGCGATTACACCTCCCTGCTGATCGCCGTCGTGTTCGCCTCCATGGCCTACTCCATGGAGGTCGGCGGTTCCATGCGCAAGGGCGCGCGCAACATGTGGGGCTTTTCCACCATGATGTTCACGGGCCAGTGGGGCCTGTTCATCCTGCTGGGTGTCTTCCTGTTCATGCCGGTCTTTGACACCCCGAACTGGTTCGGCATGATGCTGCCGGTCGGCTTCACCGGCGGCTTCGGTACCGCCGCGGCAGTCGGCGGCGCGCTGGAGGGCGTTGGCGCTGAGGCCGCGTCCTCGCTGGGCTTTACCTCGGCGACCGTCGGTACGCTGGCCGCCATCATCGGCGGCGTCGTCGCCGGCAACTGGGGCATCCGCCGCGGCAAGGTCTCCCACGTCCCGAAGGAGCTGCCGGAGGAGCTGCGCCGCGGCTACATCCGCAACGTCGAGGACCGCCCGTCCCTGGGGCGGGCGACCACCAACCCGTCCGCGATTGAGCCGCTGACCCTGCACCTGGGCTTCATCGTTCTGACCGTCATGATTGCCTACCTCATCAACTCGGCTATCTCCTCGGTCTGGGAGAACGTCTCCATCCCGCTGTTCGCCATGTCCATGGTGGTGGGCCTTATCATCCGCGCCATCATGAACGCCGTGGGTGCTAACGATTACCTGGACCGCGAGGCCATCTCCATGGTCTCCGGTGCTGCCACCGACTACCTGATCGCTTTCGGTATCGCCGCCATCGTGCCGGCCGCCATCGCTAGCTACTGGGTCCCGCTGCTGGTCCTGTTCGTGCTGGGTACCATCTACTGCACCTTCTTCCTGCTGTGGTTCCCGGCCGAGTTCTTCGGCGAGCGCTGGATTGAGCGCGGCATCTTCGGCTGGGGCTGGGCCACGGCCACCGTCGCCACCGGTATCGCCATCCTCAAGATCGTCGACCCGAAGCTGGAGTCCGGCACCCTGTCGGAATACGGCATGGCCTACGTCGGCTTCGGCCCCTTCGAGATCGGCATGACCGTCGTGGCCCCGATCGCCGTGATTTACGGCTTCACCGCCGGGCTGGGCTGGATCTCGCTGGCGATTGCCGTCGGCATCTACCTCACCTTCAAGTTCGCTGGCTGGATGCCGCCGCGCGGCACCATCCTCAAGGAAGGCATCGGCCACGTGGGGCAGAAGTCCTAATACCTCGCGCCGCCAGCCGCCGCACCCCAAGTCCGATAAGGGGTCGCGGCGGCTTTGTCGATCCAGGGGTTCGATCCGAGCCAGACCCCGCGCGTAGAATAAGCACCCCGAATATATGAAGAGAAAAGGTGCGTGACGCGTGTGTCGAAATGGGGAGTGCTGGTCGATAACGGCCTGCCCGCCCGAGTGGTCAATCAAGAACTAAGCGATGCCGACGTGGTGGTGGAGTCGGTGCCCACGGATGGCTCCGGCAACATCGCGCTGTCGGCCTCGGCTGAGGCGATACGGACCCGCTACGGCTGGGACCGGTTCGTCTACATCACGGACATGCCGATGACCGCCGACGGCGATCCCGTGGCCGCGCAGGTGGTCGGTCAGGCCGGCGATGCCGCCATCGTGAGCCTGCCGGCCTTCGGCTTCCGGCTCGGCCGCCAGAACCTGGCCGAGCGGGTCCGGGCCTTCGGCAATAGCGGCCAGTGGTCGGGCCCAGGTGAGGAGTGCTCCCCGTCGCACGTTGACGGCGCGGACGAGCATGCCGATGCTACCTTCGTCACCGGCCAGCGCGCCCGCTTCGTCGCCGGCATGGTGCGCACCAACCGTCCCGGCCGGATGCTGACGGCCCTGGCCAGCTGCCTGGCGGTCACGGTCGCCACCGGCGGGTTCGGTATCTTCTACGGCTCGGTCTGGCAGATGGCGCACGCGCTTAGCCCCCAGCGCCTGGCCCTGGTCAGCGTGGTTGCCATCCTGGTGCTGTCCACCTGGCTGGTCATCTACAACGGCATGTGGCACCGGGTCTCCCACCAGACCTTCCGGCAGCGCGCGCGGCTGGATAACGCCTCGACGGGCCTGACCGTCCTGGTGACCGTGCTGATGATGTTCGGGCTGACTTTCTGCGGCATGGCGGCGCTGACCGTGGTGGTCATCCCGCCGGACTACCTGACCGAGCAGCTCGGCGAGGCCGTCGGCTGGCGCGACTACGTCGACATCGCGTGGTTTACCACCTCGCTGGGCATCATGGGTGGGGCCTTGGGTTCCAACTTCGACGGCTCGGCCAAGGTGCGCCGCGCGACGTTCTCGGACCGTGAGAACGAGCGCCGCGACAGCGACGAGGAGCAGCCCAGTGGCTGGCGCGAGGACGAGCACGAAGGCAGCCACGAAGCCCAGAGCGCGGCCCCCGGCCAAGAAAAATAAGATTTTCGAAAGTTGAGTGGAATATACTCAAGTTTGTCTGCGTTACATCTAGTGAAGCCTCTACAGTGGGATCACCTCCCCGAGGTAGGGAGATTTACTTAAAGGAGAAAGCAGATTATGAACTCATTCAACCCAACTACGAAGACTCAGGAGGCCCTGCAGCAGGCGCTGCAGACCGCCTCCGCGGGTGGGAACCCGGATATTCGCCCGGCCCACCTGCTGGCGGCCATCCTGGACCAGCAGGACGGCATCGCTGCCCCGGTGCTGAAGGCCACCGGCGTGGACCCGCAGACCGTACTGCAGGAGGCCCGCGCGCTGGTCGACGGTTACCCGAAGGCCGAAGGGGCCAACATGGCCAACCCGAACTTCAACCGGGACGCGCTCAACGTGCTGACCCGGGCCCAGGAGTTGGCGGGCGAATTAGGGGATGACTACGTCTCGACCGAGGTGCTGCTGGCAGCCATCGCCGGCTCGAAGACGGACGCGGCGGAGCTGTTGACCGGCCGCGGCGCTACCTACGACGCCATTAAGGGCGCGTTCCCGTCGGTGCGCGGGGCCGCCAAGGTCAACACCGAAAACCCGGAGGACCAGTTCCAGGCCCTGGAGAAGTACTCCACGGATCTGACCGCCCGGGCCCGGGAAGGCAAGATTGACCCGGTTATCGGCCGCGATCAGGAAATCCGCCGCGTGGTTCAGGTCCTGTCTCGCCGTACCAAGAACAACCCGGTGCTCATCGGTGAGCCCGGCGTCGGTAAGACCTCGATTGTGGAGGGCCTGGCCCGCCGCATCGTGGCCGGCGACGTGCCGGAGTCGTTGAAGGGCAAGACCCTCATTAGCTTGGACCTTGGCTCGATGGTCGCCGGCGCGAAGTACCGCGGCGAGTTCGAGGAGCGCCTGAAGGCGGTGCTCGATGAGATTAAGGCCTCCGAGGGCCAGATCATCACCTTCATCGATGAGCTGCACACCCTGGTCGGCGCCGGCGCGACGGGCGAGGGCTCGATGGACGCGGGCAACATGATTAAGCCCATGCTGGCCCGCGGCGAGCTGCGCCTGGTCGGCGCGACCACCCTGGACGAGTACCGCAAGTACATCGAGAAGGACGCGGCCCTGGAGCGCCGCTTCCAGCAGGTCTACGTGGGCGAGCCCTCGGTGGAGGACACCATCGGCATCCTGCGTGGCCTCAAGGAGCGCTACGAGGTGCACCACGGCGTGCGCATCCAGGACTCGGCGCTGGTCTCGGCGGCGGAGCTATCCAACCGCTATATCACCAACCGCTTCCTGCCGGACAAGGCCATCGACCTGGTCGATGAGGCCGGCTCCCGCCTGCGGATGGAAATCGACTCCTCCCCGCAGGAAATTGATGAGCTCGAGCGCGTCGTCCGCCGGCTGGAGATCGAAGAGCTGGCGCTGAAGAAGGAATCCGACGCCGCCAGCCGGGACCGCCTGGCCAAGCTCCAGCAGGAGCTGGCCGACGAGCGGGAGAAGCTGGGCGAGCTCAAGGCCCGCTGGGCTAACGAGAAGAAGGCTATCGACGAGGTCCAGGAGGCCAAGGAGGAGCTCGAGGAGCTCAAGCGCAAGGCGGAAATCGCCGAGCGCGACGGCGACTACGAGCTGGTCTCGGAGCTGCGCTACGGGCGCATCCCGGAGCTGGAGAAGCAGCTGGCCGACGCCGAATCCCGCGCCCACGCCCAGTCGGAGACCAACTCCATGCTGACCGAGGAGGTCAGCCCGGACGTCATCGCGGAGGTCGTCTCCGCGTGGACGGGTATCCCGGCCGGGAAGATGCTCGAGGGCGAGACCGAGAAGCTGCTGAACATGGAAGAGATCCTGGGCCGCCGCGTGGTTGGCCAGTCCGAGGCCGTCAAGGCCGTCTCGGACGCGGTGCGCCGCTCGCGCGCCGGGGTCGCGGACCCGAACCGTCCGACCGGCTCCTTCCTCTTCCTGGGCCCGACCGGCGTCGGTAAGACCGAGCTGGCCAAGGCCCTGGCGGACTTCCTGTTCGATGATGCCTCGGCGATGGTGCGCATCGACATGTCGGAGTACGGGGAGAAGCACTCCGTCTCCCGCCTGGTTGGTGCCCCTCCGGGATACGTCGGCCACGAGGCCGGCGGCCAGCTCACGGAGGCGGTCCGCCGCCGCCCGTACACGCTGGTGCTCTTCGACGAGGTGGAAAAGGCCCACCCGGACGTCTTCGACGTCCTGCTGCAGGTGCTGGACGAAGGTCGCCTGACCGACGGCCAGGGCCGCACGGTGGACTTCCGCAACACGGTCATCATCCTGACCTCCAACCTGGGTGCCGGCGGCACGAAGGAGGAGACCATGGCGGCGGTGAAGAAGGCCTTCAAGCCGGAATTCATCAACCGCCTGGACGACGTGGTGATGTTCGAGAGCTTGTCGACGGAGTTGCTGCGCGGCATCGTGGACATCCAGCTGGCTAACCTGGCCGAGCGCCTGGCCGCCAAGCGCCTGACGCTGGACGTGGCGGACGAGGCCAAGACCTGGCTGGGCGAGCGCGGCTACGACCCGGACTACGGCGCCCGCCCGCTGCGCCGGCTCACCCAGCAGGCCATCGGCGACAAGCTGGCCCGCAAGCTGTTGGCCGGCGAGATCCGCGACGGTGACATCGTGCGGGTCACCGTGGCCGCGGACGGCGAGTCCCTGGACATGCAGTCCACCGAGCAGTCGGAGGACTAAAGGCCCGCGGCTAGGCCCCGGCTTTCCCGCCAATCGTGACGGGGTGGCCGGGGCCTTTTGCCTGCGCGCGTCCAGGTCATGCCGCCACGGCGGGCGGCGCGGCCGCTTTGGCTCTAGAGTGGGAAACATGAGTATTTTGGTCTCCCCCCGCGAGCTTTTCGATGCCATCTACGCCGGCGATCGCCTCACCGTTCTGGCCTGCCTGTGGGGCTCGGGTGAAAACAGCGCCCGGAACCAGTTCCACGCACTCCACATCCCGACCGCCCAGCTCTGCGACGTCTCCGCCGCCATGGCGGGCCTGCCGGGCTCCCGCAACGGCCGCAACCCGCTGCCGGATCCGGACAAGCTGCAGGAATGGTTCGTGACCTGGGGCCTGCGCAAGGACCGCCCGGTCGTCGTCTACGACGAGGGCCGCGGGCTCTTCTCCGGCCGCGCGTGGTGGATCTTGCGCTGGGCGGGCATCGAGGACGTGCGCGTCCTCGACGGCGGCCTGGCCCACTGGCGCCGGGAGCAGCTGCCCACCCTGACCGGCCCGGGCAATATCTCCGTGGAGACCAACGCCACCGTGGACCCCAACCCGGACATGGTCGCCACCATCGACGAGGTCAAGGAGCACGACGGCATCCTGATTGATACCCGCGAGCCCAACCGCTTTGCCGGCCGTCGCGAGAACCTCGACCTCAAAGCCGGGCACATCCCGGGCGCGGTCAACGTGCCGGAGCGCTACCTGCACCACGCGGACCGCACCTGGAAGACCCAGGAGGAGATCCGCGAGGTCTTCCACAACGCCGGCATCAACGAGGACAACGTCAAGGACGCCATCGTCTACTCCGGTTCCGGAAACCACTCCGGCCTGGCCCTGGCCACCATGGACTGGGTGGGCCTGACCGGCGCGCGCCACTACGTCGGCGGTTGGTCGCAGTGGTCGGCGGATGCGACCAACCCGGTCGAGCGCGGCGACCGCGAGTCCCTCGGCGCCTAAAACCCTTCGGCCCCACCGCCCGCGCGCCGCCGCGGGAGGCAGTAAACTAAGGCGCTAATGACACCTATTTTGCTTTTGATCCTGGCCCTGCTGGCTGTTGCGGGCGCAGTCTTCCTGTGGCGCGCCGCCCAGACCCAGGAAGCCGCGCAGCAGCGCTCGCTGGCCGAGCGCGATGACAGCCGTGCCGACAGCCTTGACGCTGCCGATGCCCCCTCGGCCGATACCGAACCCGAGACCGAGCCCGAGACCTGGGGCAAGGCCGAGGCCCCGTCCGAGGTGCCGGAGCCGGATCCCTCGCCGGCGCCGGACATCGTCTACGAAGAGGACGACGACCCCGAGACCGCCGAGGTCGATAGCCCCGAGCCGGAAGGCGTCGACGCTGCCGACGACGGCTGGGACGAGGAAGCCGCGGAACCGGAAGAAGCAGCCGAGGCCCCGGAGGCCCCGGAAGCCGCCAGCGCGGAGGAGCCGGAGCCGGCCCCGAAGGCGGTGCCGAAGAAGAAGATCGGGCGCCCGATGCTGCCGGGCGCGCTGCGCCGGGAGCGCAAGGCCTGGGCAAACCAGCACGGCTTCGACTTCGCCAAGGAGGATTCCTACCTGGCGGACGAGTGGACGCGGGGCGCGGCGGCCGGGGGCGCGCGCCCGCGGGACATCGCCCACGGCACGGTCTTCGGCCACGAGCTTTTCCTGCTCGACCTGGGCGGGGTCAACGTGATGGCGCTGCGCACCGGCGCGAGCTCCGACGTGGTGGTGGATTTCCGCCGCACGGGCCTGCCGCTGGTGGAAGAGGCCTCGGAGGACCTGGTCGCCGCGAACGAGATCGCCGGCTTTAGCGTCTACGCCACGGAGCCGGGCGTGGTCGAGCGCATGAGCGACGACCGCTTGGCCACCGGGCTGGAATACCTGCCGGAGGCAGTGACCGCGGTGTGGATGGAAAACGAATGGGTACTCGCGCAGACCGACAAGACCGCCCGCAGCGCCGAGTGGGATGAGATGCTCGCCCCGATGGCGGTGCTGGCGGACGTCGCCCGCGTGCTGCCGCCGCGCCCGGCCGCCGGGCTGGTCTACCACCCGGAACAGGGGGATCCCACGCGCGTGGTGCCGCCGCCGCAGCCGGTCGCGCCGACGGGCCCGACCGCGGTGCCCAACCCCGCCGAGGACATGGCGCGCCCGCCGGTCCAGCGCCCGGAGGAACCGATGGTGCTGCCCAGCCGCCGGGCCGGCGCCGCCCACGGCTCCATGGAGCACCGCGCGCTGGGCGCGGACGAGGTGGACGCCATCGCCGACGGGCAGGAGCGCCCGCACGCGGACGAATCCGTCGCCCGCCTGCCGCGCGACCTGGGCCGAGGTTCCTCGATCTTCGACGAGATCGAAGCCGAGCTGGGCCCCATCGGGGATATCCCGGAGCACCCCGTCCGCGACCCCGCCGAGCCCAGCGACCACAACGACCACCAAGAAGGCGACGACAACCGCGACGCCTAAGGCGCCCTGGGCGTGGTTTTCACCCACGGGGTGTCTTAAGCTAGAAAACAGCGAGAAAACAACAAAAACGCAGTTGCGCGAGTAGCGGACGCAGACTTCGTCCCGCGCGGGCTAAGCAAAGGAGTTTTTAAACCTCATGAAGCTGGACGAGCAGAAAAAGAGCCAACTAGCCGAGCTGGTCAAAAAGCTGGCCGTGGTGCACGGCAAGGTGACTCTGTCCTCGGGTAAGGAAGCGGACTACTACGTCGACCTGCGCCGGGCGACCCTGCAGCACGAGGCCTCCCGGCTGATCGGCGCGCTGCTGCGCGAGTTGACCGCGGACTGGGACTTCGCCGCGGTCGGCGGCCTGACCCTGGGCGCGGACCCGGTGGCCACCTCCATCATGCACGCGGACGGCCGCCCGATCGACGCCTTCGTGGTGCGCAAGGAGGCCAAGAAGCACGGCATGCAGCGCCGCATCGAGGGCGCTGACGTTCAGGGCAAGAAGGTCCTGGTGGTCGAGGACACCACCACCACGGGCAACTCCCCGCTGACCGCGGTGGCCGCCCTGCGCGAGGCCGGCGCCGAGGTCGTCGGCATCGCCACCGTCGTGGATCGCGCCACCGGCGCGGACAAAGCCATCGCGGCCGAGGGACTGGAATACCGCTTCCTGCTGGGCCTGGAGGACCTCGACCTTGCTTAAGCCGGACGCCCGCGGCAGCGAAGCCGACCAACAGCCCGGCCCCACCGAATGGAACGAGGGCCGGCACGGGGTCGGCCCGTGGGAGGGGCCGTGGCCCACCGGCCTGGAGGCCGAGCGCTACGACCCGGAGCTGCTGGCCGAGGGCGACCGCCGCAACGTGGTGGACGCCTACCGCTACTGGCGGCGCGAGGCGATCGTCGCCGACATCGATAGCCGGCGCCACAGCCTGCACATTGCCATTGAGAACTTCGAGAACGACTCGAATATCGGCACCGTGGTGCGCACGGCCAACGCCTTTGCGGTGGACACGGTCCACATCGTCGGCCGCCGCCGCTGGAACCGCCGCGGCGCCATGGTCACGGACCGCTACCAGCACCTGGCCCACCACGACACGGTAGAAGAGCTGCTGGAGTGGGCGGGGCAGGAGGGGCTGACGGTCGTGGCCATCGACAACACCCCGGGCTGCGTGCCGCTGGAGACCGCCGAGCTGCCGGAGAAATGCCTGCTCCTGTTCGGGCAGGAAGGCCCCGGCGTGAGCCAGTCCGCCCAGGACGGGGCGGTGATGACCTGTTCCATCGCCCAGTTCGGTTCCACCCGGTCTATCAACGCGGGCGTGGCGGCCGGCATCGCCATGCATGCCTGGATCCGCCAGCACGCGGATCTGTCCCACAGCTGGTAGGCGGGGGCGCCAGCCAGTTGCGCAAAATTGCACGTGTGAGCTGGGAGCGCGCTAGACTTCCTGTGAGTAATAGATCGACTGAAATTAGGGCACCTGAGTGGACGAAAAGTGGGCACACCGCGCGGATCTGGCAGAAACCGCCATCAATGACCGCCACGCAGCACGCGTGTGGGGACTGCCAAAGACCAACTTGGCAATCGTGCGCTGGCCGCTCACCGGCAAGGAAAAGATCTTCCTCCATTGGCACTACTGGTGGCAGGCGCATTACCTGGACTGCCTGGTGGATGCCGCCCAGCGCCACAACACCAAGATGCGGCGCAAGCGGATCACCGAAACCGTGCGCGGCATCCGAGTGCGCAACCTCAGCCCGCTGAAGAACAACCGCTACTTCGACGACAAGGCCTGGCTGGCGCTCGCCCTGCAGCGCGCCGGGCAGCTGAGCAAGGTCAAGCCCTACTCGAAGCTCGCGGAGCTGCAGGACAACATCCGCGCCGGCCGCGACGAGCACCTGGGCGTGCTGCCGTGGCGGGAGGGCGAGAACTTCTTCAACGTGCCCTCCAACGGGCCGGCGGCGATCCTGCTGGCGCGCACGGGGCACCTGGCGGAGGCCGAGAAGATCGTCGAGTGGCTCTACGAAAACCTGGTCGATGACCAGGGGCTTATCATGGACGGCATCCGCATGCGCATGGACGGCCCGGAGTGGGTGCGCAACCTGCACCCCTACTGCCAGGGCGTGGTCTTGGGCGCCTGCGTGGAAATCGCGCTGGCCCTGCGCAAGCGCGCCGGCTTTTCCTCACTGGAGCACCTGGACTCGGTCCAGGAGGCCGAGCGCGCCGAGGACACCGTGAAGTACCTGACCCGCATCCGCGGGCTCATCCAGGCCATCGCCTCGTATATGGCCACCCCCGCCGGGGTCATCGACTGGGACACCGGCGACGGCGACGGCGGCCTGTTCAAGGGCATCCTGGTGCGCTACCTGGCGGACGCGGCCGTGCGCCTGCCGGGGGATTCGCCCGCCAACCGCGCGGCGAAGAAGCTGGCCGCCCGCCTGGTGATGTCCTCGGCCGCCTCGGTCTGGGAGCACCGCCTGGAGGTCGACGGTCTGCCCATCTTCGGCACGGACTGGACCGCGGACGCGCGCCTGCCCCACAACTTCGGCCTGGGCCCGACCACGCTGGGCGAGAAGGTCGGCGTCATCCGCATCGCGGAGCGCGACCTGTCGGTGCAGCTGTCCGGCTGGATGCTGATGGAGGCCGCCGCCCGCGTCGCCCGCGACCGCGCAGAAGGCCGGGGCTAGCCCCACTAGCCGGGACCAGACACCGGCTAGGTACAAACTCACACCTTTCCTTAACCAAGACCTGCGGCGCGCAAGCCAAATCACAGGCATACTTGGTAGTGCAGTAAGTCAAACGCGAACCAAGTAAGGAAGATTCACTTCTATGCCTATTGCTACCCCAGAGGTCTACAACGCCATGCTGGACGAGGCGAAGCAGTCTGGCTTTGCCTTCCCGGCCATCAACTGCACCTCCTCGGAGACCATCAACGCTGCGCTCAAGGGCTTCGCGGAGGCCGAGTCCGACGGCATTATCCAGTTCTCCACCGGCGGTGCGGAGTTCGGTTCCGGCCTGGCAGTCAAGAACAAGGTAGCGGGCGCCCAGGCGCTGGCCGCCTTCGCGCACGAGGCCGCCAAGCACTACGGCATCAACGTCGCGCTGCACACCGACCACTGCCAGAAGGAAGTGCTGGACGACTACGTCCGCCCGCTGATCGCCATCTCCCAGGAACGCGTCGACCGCGGCGAGCTGCCGCTGTTCCAGTCCCACATGTGGGACGGCTCCGCCATCCCGATCGATGAGAACCTGGAGATCGCCCAGGAGCTGCTGGAAAAGGCCCGTAAGGCCCACATCATCCTGGAGGCTGAGATCGGCGTCGTCGGCGGCGAGGAAGACGGCGTGGAAGCCAAGGCTGGCGACAACCTCTACACCACCGTCGAGGACTTCGAGAAGACCATCGACGCCCTGGGCACCGGCGAGAACGGCCGCTACCTGCTGGCCGCCACCTTCGGCAACGTCCACGGCGTCTACAAGCCGGGCAACGTGAAGCTGCGCCCGGAGGTCCTGCTGGAGGGCCAGCAGACCGCGCAGAAGAAGCTCGGCCTAGACGAGGGCGCCCAGCCCTTCGACTTCGTCTTCCACGGCGGCTCCGGCTCTGAGAAGGAAAAGATCGAGGAGGCCCTGCGCTACGGCGTCATCAAGATGAACGTGGACACCGACACCCAGTACGCGTTTACCAACCCGGTCGCGCGCCACATGTTTGCCAACTACGACGGCGTGTTCAAGATCGACGGCGAGGTGGGCAACAAGAAGGTCTACGACCCGCGCTCCTACCTGAAGAAGGCCGAGCAGGGCATGTCCGAGCGCGTCATCGAGGCCTGCCAGGACCTGCACTCGGTGGGGAAGACGGTTTCCCGCTAAAGCAGTCTTTTCGGTCCGCGGCGCTATAAAAGTGTCCTAGAATGGCGCCCATGGCCGAAGAACGTAAACGACTCACCACGCGCGAGCGCCTGCGCAGTATCGACCGGTCATTGATGGCCCGGTTGAACCGCGTGCGCTCGCGCTTCGTGTTTATCCTGCAGGCCACCGTCGGCGCGGGGCTGTCCTACTGGGTGGCCAACGACATCGCGGGCCACGCGCAGCCCTTCTTCGCGCCGATCTCCACGGTGATCATCTTGGGCCTGTCCGGCGGCGACCGGATGAAGCGCGCGGTGGAGATGGCCATCGGCGGCATCACCGGCGTGGCGGTCGGCGATATCCTCTTCCAATTCGTCGGCCAGGGCCCGTTCCAGATCACCGTCATCGTGGGCGCGACGCTGCTGCTCGGCTCGTTTATGACCAAGTCGCCGCTGCTGACCAACCAGATCGTCTTTGGCTCCATCCTGATCGCCACTATCTTCCCGCCCACCGAGGGAGCCGGGGGCCTCAACCGCGCTATCGATGCCCTCATCGGGTCCGTCATCGGCGTGGTCACCATCGCGCTGATCCCGAACTCGCCGCTGGCCCAGGCGCGCCGGGAGGTCTCCAAGGTGCTCAGCATCGCCGCCAGCGTGCTCTACGACGTCTCCCGCGGGTTGGAGAAGCAGGACGTCGAGATCATCGAGGAGGCCCGCCAGGCCGTCTTCGGCACGCAGACCAATATCGAGAAGCTGGCCGATGCCGCCAAGCAGGGCCGGGAGGCCTCCGAGGTCTCGCCCATCATGTGGGGTTCTAGGCGCAATATCCGCTCGCTGGAACGCATCCTCGTGCCCGTGGACAACGGTGTGCGCGGGGTGCGCGTGCTCTCCCGCCGCGCGCTGGTGATCACCGAGGACGGGGACAAGGTCTCCCCGGTCCAGATTGAGCTCATCGAGGAGCTGTGCTCGGTGATGGAGGAGCTGGCCGAAATCTACGGCAGCCGGCGCGGCCTCAACGAGGCCCAGGAGCTGCCCCACCTGGTCCAGCGGCTGCGCCGGGCGGGCGCTAGGGCCAGCATGGACATCGTGGAGGGCCGCAGCCAGCTGTCGGCCTACGCCATCCTGGCGCAGACGCGCTCCATCGTGGTGGATCTGCTAATGATCTGCGGTATGTCCCGCGAGTCCGCCGTGGCGGTGCTCATCCCGACCTCGCAGACCCCGGCCTACCCGCCGGAGATCTACGACGAGGACGAGCACGACCTTTAAACGCTAGGGGCGCGCCACCCGCACCACCTGCAGGTCGCGCAGGTGCCGGTAGAAGGTCACGCGGTCGACCGGGCGGGGCCGGGAGACCCCGTCCACGGTCACGCGCAGCTCCGGCCCGCCGGCCTGGACCGCGCGCCCGGTGGCCACGGTGGACGGATCGACCGGGCCGGGCTGCGGCGCGGCCGGCTTCCGGCGCAGGCGCCCTAGCACCCCCTGGCGGGCCACTGGCGCCGCCGCGGCGACGATGCCGGGGGCGTCCACCATGGGCACCAGTTTGGCGCCGTAGACGCCCGCCTGGGGCCCGCGTAGGGCCTCGCCGTCTTGGCGGACGAGCACGTGGTCGTCGACGATGATCTCCCCGGTCATGGCCCCGGGGTTCCACTGGCTGATGGTGGCCGAGCCCGCCACGGCCTGGCCGGCGTCGTTGCGGATGGTGGGTACCGGCGCGACTACACCTTCCAGCGCCAGGCGGAAGGCATCGTTCGTATTCTGGGGCAGGCCCCAGTTCTGGGCGGCGGCGGAAGTGTCTTCCACCGGCACGTAGGCGACCTCGACCCACATTGTGTCGGCGCGCATGAGCCGGGTAATCACCGCGGACAGGGCGGCGTCCGTGCCGATGACGATCACGCGCAGCGCTTCGGGTACCGGCTGGGGCGCGGGCGCTGGCGCGCCTAGGTGCGCCACGTCGGGTTGGGCGGCGATTTCATCGAGCGACGGCGTGGGGTCTTCGGGCAGGATCTCGCGGGCGGCGGCGTCTAGCGCCTTGAGCTCTTTGCGCGTGGGTACGGCCTCGCAGTCCAGGATTTCCCAGTTGGAGTCCGGAGCGGAGGACAGGGCAAACTGCGGCGCACCGCAGCGTAAGATCATCACACGCATGTTTTCTATGCTACTTCGCCGGGGTAGGAGAGCCCACGCGGATGGCTAACCAGGTAGAGTTAGTGCGTATTTGACTCCAATTTAAATGGGGAAGTGAACTAGCAACCATGGCAGCAATCGTCATTGTTGGCGCCCAGTGGGGCGACGAAGGCAAGGGCAAGGCGACGGATATCCTCGGCGGCAAGGTCGACTACGTTGTCAAGCCGAACGGCGGCAACAACGCCGGCCACACCGTCGTGGTCGGCGGCGAGAAGTACGAGCTCAAGCTCCTGCCCGCCGGCATCCTGTCGGAAAACGCCACCCCGATCCTGGGCAACGGCGTCGTGATTAACCTGGAGGCCCTCTTCGACGAGATCGACGGGCTGGAAGCCCGCGGCGCGAAGGCCTCCCGCCTGAAGATTTCCGCCAATGCGCACCTGGTGGCGCCGTACCACCAGACGCTCGACCGCGTGCAGGAGCGCTTCCTGGGCAAGCGCGCCATCGGCACCACCGGCCGCGGCATCGGCCCGGCCTACGCGGACAAGGTCGCGCGCATCGGCATCCGCGTCCAAGACATCTTCGACGAGTCCATCTTGCGCCAGAAGGTTACCTCCGCGCTGGACATCAAGAACCAGATGCTGGTCAAGATGTACAACCGCAAGGCCATCGACCCGGAGCAGGTCGTGGAGTACTTCCTGAGCTACCGGGAGCGCCTGCGCCCGATGGTCATCGAGGCCGAGCTCGAGCTCAACGATGCCCTGTCCAACGGCAAGCACGTCCTCATGGAGGGCGGTCAGGCCACCATGTTGGACGTGGACCACGGCACCTACCCGTTCGTGACCTCCTCCAACCCGTCCGCCGGCGGCGCCTCGGTGGGCTCGGGCGTGGGCCCGACGCAGATCACCACCTCCCTGGGCATCATCAAGGCGTACACCACCCGCGTGGGCGCGGGCCCGTTCCCCACGGAGCTCTTCGACAAGTGGGGCGAGTACCTGCAGACCACCGGCGGGGAGATCGGCGTCAACACCGGCCGCAAGCGCCGCTGCGGTTGGTACGACTCCGTCATCGCCCGGTACGCCACCCGCGTCAACGGCTTCACCGACTACTTCCTGACCAAGCTGGACGTTCTCACCGGAATCGGGGAGATCCCCATCTGCGTGGCCTACGACGTGGACGGCAAGCGCTTCGACGAGATGCCCATGACCCAGTCCGACTTCCACCACGCCGAGCCCATCTTTGAGACCATGCCGGCCTGGGACGAGGACATCACCCGCTGCCAGACCTTCGAGGAACTGCCGCAGAAGGCCCAGGACTACGTCCTGCGCCTCGAGGAGCTGTCCGGCACCCGCATCTCCTACATTGGCGTCGGCCCCGGCCGCGACCAGACCATCGTGCGCCACGACGTCCTCGAGGACGCCTAAGCAGGCAGAAAACCAATAGAACACACACTCCCGTCGAATGCTGTGATGGCAGCTGGGCGGGAGTTTGTGCGTTGCGGGACCGGTACCTGCGCAATGTTATGGCCTGTTCCAATGCGGCAGATAGCTGGCGCTATGCGATAATGGTCGCAGAGTTTGCTGTGGTGTCTCACAGCTTCTGGAGGAACAATCTATGGACTTTGCACAACATATCGGAACGCCGCTGACATCCAACGCCACCAAGGTGCTGCTGCTCGGCGGTGGTGAGCTCGGCAAGGAGCTGACGGCTGCGTTCCAGCGCCTGGGGCTGGAGGTGCACGCGGTGGACTCCTACCCGGGGGCGCCGGCGCTGCACATCGCCCACGTGGCGCACGTGGCGCAGATTTCCGACCCGCAGGCGGTCTGGGAGATTGCCTCCCAGGTCCAGCCGGACTTCGTCGTGCCTGAGGTGGAGATGGTGGCCGTGGATGCCCTGTCGCGCCTGGAGGCGGAAACGGATGCCGTGGTAGTGCCCACCGCACGCGCTTGTGAGCTCACCCGGGACCGGGAATCGATCCGCAGCGCGGCGGAGTCGCTGGGCCTGCCCACGACGGCCTACCGCTTTGCGAATTCGGAGGAGCAGCTCGTCGCCGCGGTCGAGGAGCTGGGCTTTCCCTGCATCATCAAGCCGGACGTGTCGACCTCCGGCAAGGGGCACATGCTGGTCCGCGAGCCGGAGGAAATCGCCAGCGCCTGGCAGAAGGTCCGCCGTGTGTCCTCAGACTCGGACTGCGTGGTGGCCGAGCGCTTCGTGGACTTCGACTACGAGGTCACGCTGCTGGCGGTGCGCTCCATCGACCCGTCCACCAAGGAGATGGCCACGTGGTTTAGCGAGCCCATCGGGCACCGCCACGAGCACGGCGACTTGGTGGAGTCGTGGCAGCCGATGCCCATGAGCCAGCGCGCGCTGGAAAACGCCCGCTCGGTGGCCGCGCGAATCTCCAACGAGCTGGGCGGGCGCGGCGTCTACGGGGTGGAGCTCTTCGTCGCCGGCGACGACGTGTATTTCTCCTCCGTCTCCCCGCGGCCGTCGGATACCGCCATGCTGACCGGCTACACCCAGCGCTTCTCCGAGTTCGAGCTGCAAGCCCGGGCCATTCTGGGCTACCCGATCGACGTCACCCTGGTAACCCCCGGTGCGTCCTATATGCTGCACGCGGACGACGACATCGAGGACGTGGCCTACCAGGGCGTGGGCCAGGCGATGGCGGTCGCGGAGACCGACGTGACGCTGTTTGGCAAGCCGGGCGCCTACAAGGGCCGGCGCATGGGCCTGGTGGTCTCCACGGGCGAGGACATCGAGGAGGCCCGCGATAGGGCCAACGTGGCGGCCGCGCGCATCGAGGTGCGCGGCACCCCGACCGCGGCCGAGGTCGTCGAGGACTCCCAGACCCCGGATATCCCGCAGCTGCACAAGGTGGTGCTGCTCGACGAGCCGCTCGTGCGAGTCAACCCCGAGCTGACCGGCGGCATCGACGATGACGAGGAGGAAGCCGCGGTCGAAAACACCACCCTGTGGGGCCGGAAGTAGGAGCCTGCCTCCTAGCTACTTCGCCGTGGCGCGCTTAATCATCGGCGTGTGCGGGGTGCCGTCCTCGTCGAAGGGCTCGCCGCACACGCTAAAGCCGAAGCGGCCGTAGTAGCCGGTCAGCGGCGATTGCGCCTCCAGGTAGACCGGCGTGCCCGGACGGGCGGTGGCGGCGAACTGCAAGGCGGCATCGATAAGCTGCCGGCCCAGCCCCGTGCCCCGGGCGGCGGGATCCAGGGCGAAGCGGCCGAACTGGACGACCTCGATGGTCGGGGCGTCGGCGGGCTCGCCTTGCTTTGCGGCGTCCGGGTCCGGGATGGTCGCCGGGAACAGGCGGGCCGTGCCCAGGAGCCGGGAGGTGGGATCCTGGGTCTGTTCTTGTGCTTGCGCTCGTTCTTGTTCGGCTGCAGGACTGTCCCAGGCCAAAAGGTGGATGGTGGACGGCTGGGCGTCCGTGTCATCGATTTCGGCGTAAGGGGTGGCCTGCTCACGCACGAAGACGTCCACGCGCAGCTTGTAGAGCGCGTGGACGTCTAGCGGGGCCAGCGCCGCGAGCGGCGCGGCGGTGATGGTGGGGTTAAAAGATTCTTTAGTCACGCCCACCAGCTTAGCGGCCGGGCTTAGTCCTCCTGCGGGCCGGCGTAGCGGACCATGTCGTCCCATTCGACGATCTTGACGCGCTCGCGCTCCTGCGGTTCGCCGGCGGCGCGCTCGGCCGCGTCCAGGCGGTGCCAGCCTTCCCAGGTGGTCACGGCGATCTCGCGGCTGGCCAGCAGGTCCAGGATGTCCTGCGGGTCGCGCTTAGTGGCCTCGGTGAGCTCGCCGGCCAGGTGATCGGCCAGCAGCATGGAGGTGGTGTCCTTCGCGTCGGACTTGGTGTTGCCGATAAGCCCGACCGGGCCGCGCTTGATCCAGCCCGTGGTGTACAGGCCCGGGATCTTCTCCCCGCCGTTATCGCGCAGCACGTGGCCGCCGTCGTTCGGGATGACGGCCTTCTCCTCGTCGTAGGGCACGCCCTTGACGTCCTGCGGGTGGTAGCCCACGGCGGAGTAGACCGCCTGGACCGGCCACTCGGTGAACTTCCCGGTGCCGTTGACCCGCCCGGTGCCGTCGAGCTCAGTGCGCTCGGTCTTCAGGCCGGTGACCTTGCCGTCCTCGCCGAGGATCTCCACCGGGGCCTCGAAGAAGTGGATGTAGAGCTTGTGCGGGGCGCCCTTGGTCTCGCGCATGGCGTAGCCCTCCAGGGTCTGGCAGACCAGGTCGGTGGACTTGGTGGCGCGGCGAGCTTCCTCGGAGGCAGCGTCGTAGTCGATGTCTTCCGGATCGACGATGACCTCGATGGTCGGGGACTCGTCCAGCTCCTTGAGCTCCTTCGGGGTGTACTTCGCCTGGGCCGGGCCGCGGCGGCCGAAGACGTGAATCTCCTTGGCGCGGTTGGTCTTCAGGGTCTGGTAAACGTTGTCCGGGATCTCCGTAACCAGCAGCTCATCGGCGGTCTTGGCCAGGATGCGGGAGACGTCTAGGGAGACGTTGCCCACGCCGATGACGGCCACGGACTCGGCGGACAGGTCCCAGTCGCGCTTGAAGTTCGGGTTGCCGTCGTAGAAGCCCACGAACTCGCCGGCGCCGTGGACGCCCTCGAGGTCCTCGCCCGGGATGTTGACCAGGCGGTCTGCGGTGGCGCCGGTGGCGAAGATGACGGCGTCGTAGTAGTCCTGCAGCTCCTCGACGGTGACGTCACGGCCGACCTCAATATTGCCCAGGAAGCGGATGTCTTCCTTTTCCATGACGTTGTGCAGAGACTGAACAATCCCCTTGATGCGCGGGTGGTCCGGGGCCACGCCGTAGCGGATCAGGCCGAAGGGGGCGGGCATCTTCTCAAACAGATCGACTTGGACGTCGACCTCGGACTTAACCAGAAGATCGGATGCGTAAATGCCGGCCGGGCCGGAACCAACGACTGCAACGCGCAGAGGGGAAGTCATAATATGTCGGTGTCCTCACTGATTCTTGGGGGAGTGGCTGTTACTTGTCTAATCTGAGCTCATCATACGTTCGGATGCGAGCAACGTACTAGATAGGGTAACAAGCCTGCTCCCCAAATCAGCCTCAGAAGGGCTTATCCGACTATCTTATATTCAGGCGTACCTGGCTTGAGGTACTCGTACTCGAACTTGGAGTTGTCCAAACGTTCGATGAGCTGGTCGATTTCCTCGGGCTTTTCCAGCACCAGGCCCACCAGCGCGGTGCCCAGCACGCAGTTGTTGCGCTTCTGGTACTTGAACCGGGTGATGTCGTCGCCGGGGTTGAGGATTTCGTCGAGGAAGATGCGCAGCTGGCCGGGGACCTGCGGGAAGCTGATGAGGAAGTAGTGCTTCAGGCCGCGGTGGACCAGGGAGCGCTCCATGATCTCTGTGTAGCGGATGACGTCGTTGTTGCCGCCGGAGATGACGCAGACGACGGTCGAGCCCGGCGCCAGGTCCAGCTTGGTCAGGCCGGTCACGGACAGCGCGCCGGCCGGCTCGGAGACGATGCCCTCGTTCTGGTAGAGGTTGAGCATCTCGATGCAGACGTCGTCCTCGCTGACTGCGAAGTGCTCCAGCCGGTCCTTGTTGGCCGAGAGGATCTCGTAGGGCAGCGCGCCGATGCGCTTGACGGCCGCGCCATCCACGAACGGGTCCACGGTCGGCAGCGTCATCGGGCCATTATTACGGAAGGCTGCGGCTAGCGATGCCGCGCCGGCCGGCTCCACGCCGTAAATCTGGGCCTCCGGGGCCTTCTCCGCGACGTAGCTGGTCAGGCCGGAGAGCAGGCCGCCGCCGCCGACGGGGGCGATCAGCGCGTGCAGCTCCTTGCCCTCCTCGGCCAGCTGCTCGAGGATTTCCTTGGCCATGGTGCCCTGGCCGACGACGGTGTCGTGGGCATCGAAGGGCTCGATGAAGGTGGCCCCGCGCTCGGCGGCGTCCTCATGGGCGGCGGCGGAGGCCTCGTCGAAGGACTCGCCGGTCACGACCAGGTCCACGAAGCGGCCGCCGTGGGCCAGGATGCGGTCGCGCTTCTGGGCCGGGGTGGACACCGGCACGAAGATCTTGCCCTGGACGCCCATGGTCTTGCAGGCGTAGGCCACGCCCTGGGCGTGGTTGCCGGCCGAGGCGGTGACGATGCCGGCGGCCAGCTCCTCGTCGCTCAGGTTCTTGATGCTGTTGAGCGCGCCGCGGATCTTGTAGGAGCGCACGTCCTGCAGTTCCTCGCACTTGAGGTAGACGTTGCAGTTGGTCAGTTGGGACAGTCGTTCGCTGTAGCGCAGTGGGGTGCGGTTGATTTCATCTTGGATGCGCTCGTGGGCGGCCTCGATTTCGGCGGCGGTGACGAGCGGGGTCTGGACTGTAGTGCTCATGCCTCCGATGTTATAAGTTCTCTGACCTGGGCAAAAGGGCTTTGATTTTGGTCATAGTGCCCGGTTTTTCCGTGACATGCCCAATAGTCGGGGGCATCCGGCGGGGGAGGTGCGGCCTTAGGGTGAAACACCGTTTCCCTAGGGGATTTTCAGGGGGCGTTTGGGGTCGGTGCAGCCTGGGCGGGTTTTCCGGTGGTTCCTGTTGGCTACTAGGTAAAAACTATGTCAGAACCGAGTGTGGCTAATTACTATAACGGATCCCTGCGGAAAAGTTCTCATTTTGGTGATGTGATAATAATTAATCATCAAATGTGAATTTGCTCATAGCATCCTGCGGGGGTTTTCCGGAGGATGGAGCGTGAAGTGATAAATAGTTCTCCATCGGCCCGTTCTTTCGCGTAGGGCTGCGGGGAACACGTCGAAAGGGTCGAACACACCATGTCCGTCATCCCTCCCGAGGCCGCCGACGCCCGGCGGGCACCAACCACCACGGCGCCGGGTAGCCCCGACAGCGCTGACAAAGCCCCCGGCTGGGGCAAAACCGATACCATCTGGACGCTGAGCCTGTTCGGCACCGCCATCGGCGCCGGCGTCATGTTCCTGCCCATCAACGCGGGCATCGGCGGCATTATCCCGCTGATCATCATGACCATCATCGCCTTCCCCATGACCTTCTGGGCCCACCGCGCGATGACCCGCCTGGTCCTGTCCGGCTCCGATCCGAAGTCCCACCTGACCGACGTCATGGAGGAGCACTTCGGCGCCAACGCCGGCGTCGTGATGACCGTCCTCTACTTCGTGGCGGTCTACCCGCTGGTGCTGGTCTACGCCGTCACGCTGACCAACACCCTGGAGTCCTTCCTCATCCACCAGCTGCACGTTGAACCCTGGCCGCGCTGGGCGCTAGCCACCCTGCTGGTCGGCGGCCTCATCTTCGTGGTGAAGATGGGCCAGGAAATCGTGGTCAAGGTGATGTCCGCGCTGGCCTTCCCCTTCATCGCCGTGCTGATCTTCCTGGCGCTCTACCTCATCCCGCGCTGGAACACCGCCTTCTTCTCTACCTTCGACCTAGACGTCGCGCGGGAGGCCTCCGGCAACGGCCTGGCCACCACGCTGATGCTGCTGGTGCCGGTGATGGTCTTCTCCTTCAACCACTCGCCGATCATCTCCTCCTTCGCCTCCGAGAAGCGCCAGGAGTACGGCGACAAGTGGGCGGATAAGAAGACCGGCCAGGTCCTGGCGGCGGCCGAAGGCCTCATGGTCATCGTCGTGATGTTCTTCGTCTTCTCCTGCGCCCTGTCCCTGTCGCCGGAAAACCTGGCCGAGGCCAAGGAGCAAAACATCACCATCCTGTCCTACCTGGCCAACCACTTCGATGCCCCCTTCCTGCAATGGGTAGCCCCCATCGTGGCGTTGGTGGCCATCTGCAAGTCCTTCCTGGGCCACTACCTGGGCGCGGCGGAGTCCGTCGAGGGCTTGGTGGTGACCGGCAACCACGTCGCTGGCAACACCAAGTTCACCCACAGCCGCGCGCTGGAGACCGGCTCGCTTATCTTCATCCTGGTGACCTGCATCCTGGTCGCCTGGGCCGACCCGTCCATCCTGGGCATGATTGAGACCCTGTGTGGCCCGGCCATTGCCGTCCTGCTCTTCCTGATTCCGATGTGGGCCATCCACAAGGTGGACGCGCTCAAGCGCTTCCGCGGCAAGCCGTCCAACTGGTTCACCACCTTCATCGGCCTGGTGGCCGTGGCAACCATCTTCTTCTCCATCTTCCACTCCCTGTAAGCGCTGCTACCGCCGGCCTACACTCGAGGTCGGCGGTTTTTCGCTTGCCGAGAACCCTTCTTGTTTCACTACTCGTCGAAAGGAAAATCATGAACCGACCAGCCAAGCTCGTTATCACCGGAGCGGGCCACGTAGGTTCCTACGTGCTGGCAGAGGCGGTACACTCCGGCTTGTTTGCCGACATTGTGGTCATCGATAGCGACCCCGACATTGCCTACGGCGAGGCCCTCGACCAACACCACCTGACCGGCGTGCCCGGTAGCTTCGTCCCGCGCGTGCGCCGCGGCGACTACTCCGAGTGCGCGGACGCCGACGTCGTCATTTCGGCCGCCGGCCCGTCGATGATCGTGGACCCCGACAACCCCGACGCCAACCCGGACCGGGCGGCGCTCGCGCCCGTCAACGGCGATATCACCCGCGGGATCATGCGCGAGGTGTGCGCGAACGTGGCCGACAAAGAGGCCGGCCCCGTGCTCATCTTCATCACCAACCCGGCCGATACCATCGTCTGGATTGCCCAGAACGAATTCGACTACCCGGAGCACAAGATCTTCGCCACCGGCACCATGCTGGACTCGTCCCGCCTGCGCCGCCTAGTCGCCGACGATCTGGGGATTAGCCCCGACTCCGTCGACGGCTACATGATGGGCGAGCACGGCATGGCCGCCTTCCCGGTCCTGTCCCACCTGTCCGTGGCCGGCATTCCCGCCGCCCGGCTCGGCGAATACTTCCCCGGCGTCCGGCTCGACGCGGCGGACCTGGCCGAGCGCGTCGTCGAGGCCGCCTACCAGGTCTTCCACTCCAAGGGCTGGACCAACGCCGGCGTCGCCGCCTCGGCCATGCGCCTGGCGCGGGCGGTCTTGCTCGATGAGCGCGCCATCTTCCCGGTCTCGACCACCCTGCACGGCGAATACGGCTACGACGGCGACGTCGCGGTCTCCCTGCCATGTTTGATCGGGCGTTCGGGGGTCCTCCGGCGCCTGACAGTGGAGCTGGATGACTGGGAAACGAAGGCCTTAGAAAAGTCCGTAGCTGCGGTTAAACGCGCAATCGCGGATTCTGCCCAAAACTTATAGTCATGAGTGACCTGTTTTACATCTACGCGAATCGGAAAAAATGGGCATTCTGAAGTAGGGTAGAGGAGGTCACTAAACAAATTACTGAGTGATATACAGCACTTTTGCTGTGGATATTGCCCCGTGACAGCGAATGAAAGGTTCGTCGCATGTCTAATGCTCGTTCTGTCCTTGTCAGTGTCGTAGGTCGTGATTTTGCCGACCTCAACCTTGCGGAAACTGCCCACCAGCTAGACGCGCAGCTGCGCACTCTGGATGAGCTCAACCCGAAGCTCGCCGACGTCGTCGCTGCGGAACTTACCGCCGACGGCCCCGTAGTTATTCAGGGCACCGGCGACACCCACTTCGACTCCGTAGCTGCCGCCGCCGTCGGCGTGCCGCTGCTGTTCGTAGCCGAGCAGGAAAAGGGCGCGGCCGAACTCGCGGTCCGCCACGCCAAGGACGTGCAGGCGACCGTCGCCGGCGTTGTCACGCCGGACCAGCTCAAGGACGGCGAGGCCCTGGCCCGCCAGATTAACCTCAACGTCGAGCCGGTCATGTCCGCTCCCGTCTTCGAGCAGCAGCTGCTGGGCCAGGCCAAGGCCGCCGGCGCCCACGTCGTGCTGCCGGAGGGCGACGACGACCGCATCCTGCTGGCGGCTGGCCAGCTGCTGGAAAAGGGCATCGTCAAGCTCACCATCCTGGGCAACCCAGACTCCATTGCCACCCGCGCCGGCGAGCTGGGCGTGGATCTGACTGACGCCACCATCATCGACCACCTGACCTCCCCGCTGGCCGAGGAATTCGCTGCCGACTTCGCCGAGCTGCGCAAGAAGAAGGGCGTGACCCTCGAGCAGGCCCGCGAGACCATGCAGGACATCTCCTACTTCGCCACCATGATGGTCCACAAGGGCCTGGCCGACGGCATGGTCTCCGGCGCGGCGCACACCACCGCCCACACCATCAAGCCTTCCTTCCAGATCATCAAGACCACCCCGGAGGCCTCCGTGGTCTCCTCCATCTTCCTGATGGTCATGCGCGGGCGCCTGTGGGCCTTCGGCGACTGCGCGGTCAACCCGAACCCGACCGCCGAGCAGCTCGGCGAGATCGCCGCCGTCTCCGCGAAGACCGCGGCCCAGTTCGGCATCGACCCGCGCGTGGCCGTGCTGTCCTACTCCACCGGCACCTCCGGCTCCGGCCCGGACGTGGACCGCGCCGTGGCCGCCGTGGAGGCCGCCCTTCAGATCAACGGCGACCTCAAGGTCGACGGCCCGCTGCAGTTCGATGCCGCCTGCGACCCGGGTGTGGCCAAGAAGAAGATGCCCGACTCCGAGGTCGCTGGCCAGGCCAACGTCTTCATCTTCCCGGACCTGGAAGCCGGCAATATCGGCTACAAGACCGCGCAGCGCACCGGCGGCGCCCTGGCCGTGGGCCCGATCCTGCAGGGGCTGAACAAGCCGGTCAACGATCTGTCCCGTGGCGCTACCGTTCCCGATATTGTCAACACCGTCGCTATTACCGCGATCCAGGCAGGAGGCAACGCCTAAATGGCCTACGTTCTAGTACTTAACTCCGGCTCTTCCTCCATCAAGTTCCAGGTGGTGAACCCGGAGAACGAAGCCACCGACGCTCCGCTGGTCACCGGCCTGGTCGAGCAGATCGGCGAGCCGAACGGTGCCATCAACGTCACCGTCAACGGCGAGAAGATCCGCGAAGAGCTGGAAATCCCGGACCACACCGCGGGCCTGAAGCGCGCCTTCGAGATCATGGAGGACAACCAGGTCGGCCCCACCCAGCTGGAGCTCATCGCCGTCGGCCACCGTGTCGTCCACGGCGGTCGCCTCTTCAGCGAGCCGCAGCTGCTGGACGAGCAGATCGAGTCCATGATCGAGGACCTCATCCCGCTGGCCCCGCTGCACAACCCGGCCAACCTGGACGGCATCCGCGTCGCGCGCGCCATCCTGCCGGACCTGCCGCACGTGGCCGTCTTCGACACCGCCTTCTTCAACCGCATGGCCCCGGCCGCCGCGCTGTATGCCATCAACAAGGAAGTCGCGACGAAGTACGACATCCGCCGCTACGGCTTCCACGGCACCTCCCACGAGTTCGTCTCGCAGCAGGTCCCGAAGCTGCTGGGCCGCGACCCGGGCCACACCCACCAGATCACGCTGCACCTGGGCAACGGCGCCTCCGCCGCCGCGATCTCCAACGGGCGCGCCATCGACACCTCGATGGGCCTGACCCCGCTGGCCGGCCTGGCCATGGGTACCCGTTCCGGTGATATCGACCCGGGCATCATCTTCCACCTGTCCCGCCAGGCGGGCATGACCATCGATGAGATCGACAAGCTGCTTAACAAGCAGTCCGGTGTGAAGGGCATTTCCGGCGTCAATGACTTCCGCGTGCTGCGCGAGCGCATCGAGAACGAGGACTCCGACGCCTGGCTGGCGTACAACATCTACATCCACCAGCTGCGCCGCTTCATCGGTTCCTACATGATTGCGCTCGGCCGCGTCGACGCCATCACGTTCACCGCCGGCGTCGGTGAGAACGACACCGAGGTCCGCCAGGACTCCCTGTACAACCTGGACATGTACGGTATCCACTTTGACAAGGAAGCCAACCTGGTCCGTTCCAAGGAGCCGCGCATGATTTCCACCGCAGACTCCCCGGTCAAGGTCTTCGTCGTCCCGACCAACGAGGAACTGGCCATCGCGCAGAAGTCTGCCGATATCGCCGCCATGGCCCGCGAGGCCGGCCTGTACTAGCACCTCGTGCTGCCGCGCGCCACTTGAGCGCGCCTGCGACTGTGGATAACTAGGGCCCGCGCCCAGTTATCCACAGTTTTGCTGTATCTGGGCCCGGGCGGCCTAGACCGGTGTTTGCGTGGGCGGTCAGGATGGCGGTATGAAACTGACTAAGACCCCGTACCACTGATAACCACTGCACCCGCCTCGCGCCGCAGGTAACCGCCGACGCGCAGGATTTCACGTCGTTGCCCGCCCACGAACAGGCCCGGCTGCGCTGCCTGGCCGCCGCGCTGAGCGCCCACCGCGCGGTGCTGACCTCCCGCTCGGCCGCCCGCATCCACCGGCTGTGGGTGCTCAGCGCGCGCGGGGGCGAGGACATAGAACTCGCCCTGGCCGGCGGCACCGCCCCGCCTAACGCGCAGGTCCCGCCCGGGTGGCGCTACCACAAGATGAAGCTGCCGCCGGGCGATATCGTCTCGGTGGCGGTTGCGGAAAGTGATGCCAGCGTCAGAGCCACCAGCCCGGCCCGCACCGTGGTAGATCTGGCCCGCCTGCACGGCTTCGTGCGCGGGCTAGTCGCCGCCGACAGCTACCTGGCCCGCGGTTTTGAGCGCGCCGAGTTGATGGCCGTGGCCGGCAGGCTCAAAGGCACCCGGGGGATTGGTCAGGCCCGTCAGGTCATCGGTGCCGCGATCGGCAACTCGGAGTCGCCGTACGAGTCGCTTGCCCGCGGACTGCTAATCCATAGCGGGTTGGCTAAGCGCCACCGCGTCGAGGCCCAGGCCCAGATCGGCGCTTTCCGCGTGGACCTGCTCATCGACGGATGGCTGGTCCTCGAGGTGGACGGCGCCGCCAAATACGACGGGCAGACCTACGGCCGCGCGGTCGAGGACGTCATCCGCTCCGAGCGCGACCGCGAGGCCTACCTGCAAAACCAGGGTTTCGTGGTCCGTCGCGTGACACCGCGGCAACTCTTCTACGAATACGCCGAGTTCATGGAGATGCTGACCACCACGTTGCGGCGGGCGGGGAGGTAGGGCGACGAGCGCCGGGCGCTGGGTGCCGGGCGCTGGGCGGAAAATATCGTCCTTTGCACAGAAGCCGATATTTCCGGTGTCTAAAACCGCTGTTCACGGCTTTGTGCGTGTCGGCTGCGGGGAGGTTGGGCGGTAGAAGTAGATATTTTCGGCCGGGGCAGAGGAGAATCCGCGGAAAATATCGCCCTCTGCCCAAAGGCAGATATTTCCGACCCGTAAAACCGCTGGTCAACGCGTTAAAGGTGAAATCCGCGGACCAACCCGCTGGCAGGGGTCGATATTTCCCCCGGACCCGGCCCCAGTACCCACCGAACCTAAAACGTCGTCACCGGCCGGACCTGGTTCGCCAGGTCGACCAGCGCGTAGCGGTGCCGGGAGAAGGGGGCTTGGCGGGCGAGCGCGCGGAGCGTGTCGGCGAGCCCGTAGCGCAGGCCGCGCTGGGTGAAGGCGTACTCGAACAGGTCGTTCGGGCTGGCGGCTTGCGTGAGCTGGTGATCGCGCAGGAACGTCAGCCCGGCGGAGAGCACGGCGACCTTGATCTGCAAAAAGCGCGGCTCGTTGGTGGGGATCTCTTCCAGACGGCGGGCGGCGCGGCGCACGCGGGGTTCGGTCAGGGAGTGGGAGATGAGCTGCAACACCGTGGTCAGCCGCGCCATGCGCTGGTGGCGGGAGGCGTTCGGCACGCGGTCGAGGGTGTTGACGGCCATCTCCACCTGGTGCTCGGTGCGCAGCTGGCGGGCCAGCCCGAAGGCGGAGGAGACCGTGGTCGGGTTGGTGGCCCAGACCAGCCCGTAGAGGCGCATCGAGTTAAACCGCAGGACGCCGGGGTCCTGCGTGATGTGTTCCCAGAGCTCGGGCTGGCCGGCGAAGTCCTCGTCGGGCAGGTCGCCCAAGCTGAGCTCTTGGACCGCGCAGGCGCGGGTGACCTTCGGCATGAGCAGGGAGGAGCCGTCGTAGCCCAGCTGCTGCAGGAGCAGTTCGTTGATGGCGGCCAGCGCCAGCTTCGGCGCGGCCTCGCCGGGCAGGAGGCTGAGCACGGTGGAAAAGTGCTTCTGCGCCTCGGCGTAGTCGTCCAGCAGCAGCGCGGTCACGCCGGAGTACCACTCGAAGCGCCAGTCGCCGCCCAGGCGCTGCTCCAGCGAGGACAGCCAGCTGCGGGCCTGACCCGTGTAACCGAGGTCGATCATGGAGCGCACCACGCCCAGGGGGATTTCGGCGGACTGCTCGTATTCGTCGGTCTGCATCGCCTGGCGGAGGGTTTCCAGGGCCTCCTGCGGCTCCGTATAGGACGCGCCCTGCAGCAGCGCGGCGCCGACGTCGCTGCGGTCCAGCAGCGGGGTCGGGAGGGCGGAGACCACCTCGGGGGCGGTGGTCCGCACGGTGCGGTCGATGCCGTCGATGAGCTGGTCCGTGCGGAAGACCAGGTGCTTGGTGCCGAAGGTGGTACGTTGCGGCGAAAACAGCGAGTGCTGGGAGGGGTGCTGGACACCGTCGCGGACGGCGATGACCTCGCGCAGCACGCCGTAGAGCTGCGTGCGCAGCTCGCCCAGGTTGTTAAAGCGCTTGTCCGGGTCGCGGTCGGTGGCGCGCAGCAGCAGCCGGTAGAAGGACAGGTGGCGGCGGAACTGCGGTTCCTTTGCCGGGCTCGGCAGCCCGGGCAGGTAGATGCCGTCCTCGCTGGGAAGGTCGATGGTCAGCGCGGCCAGGGTGCGGCCGATGGTGTAGATATCGCTGGCTACCGAGGGGCCCTGGGTGGCCACCTCGGGGGCCTGGAAGCCCTGCGTGCCGTAGATGAAGCCGTAGGCGCCGATCCCGGAGACCGCGCCTAGGTCGATGAGCTTGACCTGGTCCTCGGTGACGATGATGTTGTCGGGCTTCAAGTCGTTGTAGACCACCCCCCGCGAGTGCAGGTAGTCCAGGGCCGGCAAAAGCTCCAGGATATAGGCGATGGCGATGTCGATGGGCAGCACCTTGCCCGGCTGCGCGTTGCGGCGGCTGCGCAGGGAGGGCCCGCCCACGTATTCCATCACGATGAAGCCGCCGGGCACGCGGGCGTCGTCGATGAAGTTGAAAATCTTCACGATGCCCGGGTGCGTAATATCCGCCAGGAACTCGCGCTCGGCGGCCGCGGCGGCGGTCTCGTCCTCGGACTTGTGGGCCTGCATGCCCTTGAGCACGACCACGCGCCCGGAGACGAAGTGGTCGTTGGCCAGGTAGATCCAGCCCATGCCGCCGTGGGCGATAACGCCCAGGATCTCGTACTGGCTGGCCACCATGTCGCCGGGGTTAAGCTGCGGGCGGGGGATCTTCTTGCGCTCGACGACCTCGTCCACGTCGAGCAGCGCCTGGCGCGGGTTGCTGGGGGAGACGAACGGCAGGTGGACCATGCCGTCGGCGACCTCGCGGTCGCGGCGGCGGGTCGCGCGCCTAGAGCGGAAGGTGTCGAGCGCCTTCTGGCGGGAGCGCTGCGAGGTATCCGCCACCTGCTGCGCGTCGCGCGCCTTCTTGTCGCGCAGGTTGCCCAGGTCCTTGATCAGCGCGGCGATGTTGTCGGAGTCGGCGGCGAATTCGTCGTCCTCGTCGTCGTCCGCGAAGGGATCGAAGGCCACGGCGGCGGTGCCGGTCTCGCCTTCCTCGTCGTCGGCGAAGGGATCGAAGGGCACGGCCGCGGTGGCGGCGTCCAGGTCGGAATCCGGGCCCGGTTCCAGGTGATCGGAGCGATCAGTCATTGCGTGCCTCCTCGGAGTCGTCGTCGGGGTCTTCGCTGCGGTAGTCCAGGGCCGGCGGGCTGGCGGGGGCGAGGTAGGGGCCGAACCACTCGTTGTAGAGGCGCGCCCACGTGCCGTCGCGGCGCAGCCGCTCCAGCGTGGAGTTGACCTGTCGGACCAGCGGGCGGGTGTCTGCCCCCGGGCGGGATTTCTTGATGCCTACGCCGTAGGACTCGGTGGACATGGGCTCGCCGACGATCTCGGTGTAGGAGTCCTGATCCACCATGCCGGACAGGAGCGTGTCGTCGGTGATGACGGCGTCGGCCTGGCTCAGCTGCAGGGCCATGAGGCAGTCGCCCCAGGAGTGCGTGATCAAAAGCTGGGCGTCGGGCAGGTGGAGGCGGGCCTGGTTGAGCGAGGTCGAGCCCGCGGTGGCGCAGACCCGCTTGCCGGCGGTGGACTCGAGCGAGTCGATGCCGCTGGACTTCAGCGCCAGCAGGCGCGTGGAGGCGTCGAGGTAGGGCGTGGAAAACTCCACCTGTTTTTGGCGGTCTTCGTTGATGGTCATGGTGCGGACCACCATGTCGACCTCGCCGGACTCCAGCGCGTCCACGCGCTCGGCCGAGGACAGGAAGCGGAAATCCACCTTGGACGGATCGTCGAAGATATCGCGGGCGATCTCGTGGGCCAGGTCGACCTCGAAGCCGCTCATCTGCCCGGTGGTGGTGTCGCGGTAGCTGAGCAGGTTGTGCGACTGGTCCACGCCGACAATCACCCAGCCGCGCTTGACGATCTCGGGCACCCGCTCCTTGGCGTCCTTGTCGTCGGGGCGCCAGGAACCGGCGGGGTTGCCGCGGGAGTCCGCGTCGGCGGCTTCGGCATCGGCGGGCTCGTAGTAGGCGCCGGCGGGCAGCGGGGGGCCGGCTTGTTCTTCCTGCGTGCGCTCGGGGAGGATGCGGTCGATCTCGTTGGTCGGGGCGAGCTCGGAAGAGTGCGTCACGCAGCCAGTAAGCAGCAGCGGGAGAATGGCGAGCGCGGGCAGGACTTTCTTGCGCATTAGAGGTACTCCTGCACTCGGGGGCGGATGCCCAGCCAGACCGAAATCACCGCGGCCACGGTCAGCAGCATGACCGCGCTGGAGACCAGCGTCATGGCGGTCAGTCCCTCCTGGATGTGCAGGCGCATGGCGCGCCGGGCGTCGGCGATGAGCTGGTCCAGGGTGCGGTCGAGCTCGTTGAAGGAGCTGGCGGCGCTGGTGGGTGAGGTCTCCCCGGGCAGCGTGTCGCCCGGGTTGGGATCGGTGGCCAGGAAGATGGCGTCGTCGTAGCGGCCCTCGCTCAGCGCGTTGAGCAGCGCCTCGTGGGACTGGGTCCAGCGCTCCAGCGAGTGCTGGGCGCCGCGGATGAGGTCGTCGCGGTCGAGTTCGGACTCGGTGGTGATCGACTCGGAGGCCGCGTAGTCCTCCAGCGCGTGGGAGATGGATTCGGTGGTCTCGTCGAAGGTCACGGCGGTTTCCTGCTCCGACTGGCGGTTGACCAAGGCCAGGGTCTCCGAGGTGCGGGCCTGCTGCGCGGCGATGCGCGAATTGGTCAGCGCGTCCCACGGGCGGGAGGCGTCCTCGAAGCCCTGCATGCCGGCGGACCAGGTCGCCAGGTTGGACAGGCCCACCCACAGCACCGCCAGGGTGAGCAGGCTGGTGGCGGTGACGAAGCCGCGGTTGAAGCGGCGCCGGGTCAGCCGCCACAGCCACCACTGGGCTAGTACCAGGAAGATGACGGCGGCCACCAGGCCGGACAGCGGAACCCACTGGGGGCGGGTGAGCTCGCGGCGCTCGTCGGAGACCTTCTGGCTGGTCAGCTGGAAAAGCTCGTCGGCGGCGGGCAGGATCTCCTCGCGCATCAGCGACGAGGCATTGGACATATAGGCGCTGGCCACGGCGTTGCCGGCGCGGTGGTTGGCCCGGGCGGTTTCCACCATGGAGGTATAGACCGGCAGCTCGCGCTGGATGAAGCCGACCAGGTCGCGGATGCGCTGGTCGTCGTCGGAGGTGCCCAGGATGGACTCGGTGGCGGATACCGATGCCCGGTCGATCGCGTCGTTGTATTTCTGCCGGTTCTCGCCGGACTCGACGCCGGCCTGGACGAAACCGGTGGTGGCGACGGTATCCGCCAGGGAGAGGGAGGTGTAGAGGTTGTGGGCCGAGTTCGACATCGGCTCCGTGGTGGACAGCAGGGTGTCCAGGTTGTCCTGCCGGGCGGCCGAAGAATTGGACATGGAGATGCCGGCCGCGGCGATGGCCAGGGTCAGAATCACCGTGACGGTGAAAAGCTTGCCGGGCGTGGTCTCCAGGAAGGACCAGACGCGGCGGGCCAGGCGCGCGGGTCCGGCGAAGGTGGACATCGCCAGGTGGGTGGCCGGGTTGAAGGCAGGGTCTGCTGGGGCCGTGAGGTCGTCGAGCCAGTGGTCGCCCCCGGCGAACTGGGAGTCGTGCTCGGTGGGCTGGGTCGACTTAGGTTTCCTGCGGCGTGGCCGCATCAAGCTGGGTGCCCCGGAACCGGTCATTCATCTAGAATAGCTTTTCCGCTGTGTGCTACGCCACCTGACCGCGGGGTTTTGCCAAAAGTTATAGCATGGAGGGTGATGAATGTGGCAGGCAAACCCGAAAGCGGCGACGGCTGGGCAGCGGGCCCGGGCGGCAAACCCGCCTGGGGACTCTACGGCGCGGCCGGCCTCTTCCTGCTGGCCGAGGGCCCGCGGGTCCTGCTCCAGCACCGCGCGCAGTGGACCCACCAGGGCGGCACCTGGGGGATTCCCGGCGGCGCGCGGGACTTGCACGAAACCGCCAGCCAGGCGGCGGTGCGCGAGGCGGTCGAGGAATGCATCATCGACCCGGCGGACATAGAAATTATTGATGAGATTGTTACCGCCGGCCCCTACCCGGCCAACCCCGCGCGCCCGGACCTGCCCGGCGGCTGGACCTATACCTCGGTGCTGGCCCGGACCAAGACCGGAAACCCGCTGGACACCGTGCCCAACGAGGAGTCGCTGGAGCTGCGCTGGGTGCCGCTCGGCGAGGTCGAGCAGCTGCCGCTGCTGTCCGCCTTCCGCTCCGCTTACGCGGATTTGTGCCGGGCGGCGCGTGCCTTGGGCAGGTAAAACCGCCCGAATTGTGGCACGCTAGTGGGCATGATTGAAGTGAACGGGCTGACTAAGCAGTATAAGTCGGTCCGCGCCGTCGATAACTTAAGTTTTACGGTCAACCCCGGAATGGTGACCGGCTTCTTGGGACCCAACGGTGCGGGCAAATCCACCACCATGCGCATGATCCTGGGCTTGGATAAGCCGACGGCGGGCACGGCTCGCATCGGCGGCAAAAGCTACCGGGAGATGAAGAACCCGCTGCGGGAGGTTGGCGCGCTGCTGGACGCGAAGGCCGTGCACCCGAACCGCTCGGCGGCCAACCACCTGAAGTGGATGGCGCAGTCCAACGGCATCCCCACCCGTCGTGTGGACGAGGTGCTGGGCCTGGTGGGCCTGTCCGACGTGGCTGGCAAGAAGGCCGGCGGCTTCTCGCTGGGCATGGGGCAGCGCCTGGGCCTGGCCAGCGCCCTGCTGGGCAACCCGGGCGTGCTGATCCTGGACGAGCCGGTCAACGGCCTGGACCCGGAGGGCATCCGCTGGGTGCGCGACCTGCTCCAGGCCCTGGCCCGGGAAGGCCGCACCATCCTGGTCTCCTCGCACCTGTTGTCGGAGATGTCCATGACCGCCGACCGCCTGGTGGTCATCGGCCGCGGCCAGCTGGTGGCTAACCAGTCCACCTACGACTTCATCAAGGAGCACGCCGCCTCGCAGGTCATCGTCCGCTCCGAGTACCTGGACGCGTTCACCAACGCGCTGGAGGAGGAGAACATCACCTACCAGTACAGCCAGGACCAGGAGGGCCGGCCCACGCTGGTTATCCCAGAGCAGGCCACGGACCTTATCGGGCAGCTGGCGTACTCGGTGGGCGTGCCGCTGAACGAGCTCACGCTGCACCGCGCCTCGCTGGAGGACGCTTTCATGGAAATGACCGGCCACGCGGTCCAATACCACGGCCAGATTGAGGGGGCTGACGATGCTCGTTAATACTTTGCGCGCAGAGTGGACCAAGCTGATTACCACGCGGTCGTTCTGGCTCACCAGCGCCGTGTTCTTCCTGCTGACCTGGGGCTGGAGCGCCCTGAACGCATCTGTTGCCCGGCAGACGCCGGAGACCGCCATGTTCCTGACTCCGGAGTCCTCGGCCACCGCCGTCTGGATGCTGGGCCTGCCGGTGCTGATGATCCAGTCCATCATGATCATCACCACCGAATACCGCTACAACATCCAGACGAACGTCTACATGGCCAACCCGAACCGCCCGATGGTGGCGGTGGTCAAGCTGGTCATGTACGCGGTAATTTCCGCTCTTTTGGTATTCATCGCGCTGGTGGGCGTCTACCTGCTCACCCAGGCCATTGCCGGCGAGGTCGCCCCGGATTATGACCCGTGGAACAGTGAGAGCGCCCGGCGCTTCCTTTGGGTCTACCCGCTGGTGATGGCGGCGATGGTGCTGTTTTCCCAGGGCATGGGCCTGTTGCTGCGGCAGACCGCCGGCACCGTGGCCATCTGCTTGATCCTGAACCTGGGCATCGACCAGCTCATCGGGCGACTGCCGAAGATTGGTGAGCACATCGCCCCGTTCATGCCGTTTACGGCCTTGCAGAACTGGATCTTTGAGACCGTGCCGGAAAAGGCGATGTGGGACGCCAACTGGATGAACCTGGTTATCTTCCTGCTGTGGGCCGGTGGCCTGTGGCTGCTGGGCGTTTTGCTGCTGCAAAAGCGCGACGCCTAAAGCCCGCACGGTTTAGTCTAGGAAACCGTGCCCTATTCACTTCTTCTGTCCCTGGCGCTGCTGTCGGCCACGGCCGCCTTCGCCACGGACGTGTACCTGCCGGTCATGCCCGCCATCGCGGCGGAGTTCGGGGTGGCGGATGCGTGGGTCCAGCTCACGCTGACCGCGTTCTTCGTCGGCCTGGCGGCGGGCCAGCTGTTTATCGGCCCGCTTTCCGATGCCCTCGGGCGCAAGACCCTGCTCCTGCTCGGCGCGGTGGGGGCGGTGGCCGCATCGGTGCTAGCGGCGCTGGCCCCCAACATAGGGGTGCTGATCGCGGCCCGCTTCCTGCACGGCCTGGGCGGCGGGGCCTGCGTGGTGCTCTCCCGCGCGGTGGTGCCGGACCTTTTGGTCGGCAAGGCCGCGGCCCGGGCTTTTTCTTTGCTCATGGCCATCCAGGCCATCGCGCCGGCGCTCGCCCCCATCATCGGCGGCCTGCTGGCCGAGCCCATCGGCTGGCGCGGCATCTACTGGGTGCTGGTGGGCCTGCACGTGGTGCAGCTGCTCCTGGCGTGGCTGGTCGTGCCGGAAACCGGCGGCCGGAACCGGCAGGGCCGCCTGCTGGGCCAGGTGCTGGGCAATTACGCCACGGTGCTGTCCCACCCGGCGATCCTGGGCTACCTGGGCTCGATGTCCTTCGGCTTTAGCGCGATGTTCTGCTATATCTCCGCCTCGCCCTTTGTCATCCAGGACGTGCTGGGCTTTAGCCCGGCCGGCTACTCGTTGGTTTTCGCGGTGAATTCGCTGGGCCTGCTGGCCGCGAACCTGGTGAATATGCGGCTGGTGGATAGCCACGGACCGAAGGTGATGCTGCGCGCCGGGGTGATTTTAAGCGTGTGCGCGAACGCGGTGCTCCTGGCCACCATCGCCTTCGGGGCCGGCGGCGGGGTGGTGCTGGTCGCGTTGTTTTTCTGCGTCGCGCCCACCGGGTTCATCATGGGCAATTCCGCGGCCCTGGCCACGGGCCTGCGCCGGGATAAGGCCGGTTCGGTCTCGGCCGTGATGGGCGGGGTCCAGTCGCTGCTGGGCGGGTTGGTCAGCCCGCTGATGGGGCTGGGCAGTGATCGTCTGCTGACGATGTCACTGGGCATGTGCGTCTGCGCGGGCGTGGCGGTGGCCGCCGCCTTTGCCGCCACGCGTTGGCATGTGGGTGAGTAGTTTTACTTCTTGCCCTTGCCCAGGGCGATAAGGGCCAGGCCGATGGACAGGATCCAGCTGTCCTTGGCGATGGCGGTGCCGTCCTCGGACGGGCTGATGCCGTCGTCCTGGGTCATGTTGTCGTTGTTGAAGTACAGGGTCAGCAGGCCGGCGGAGAAGCCGGTCAGGGCCAGGCCCGCCAGGCGGTTCGGGATGAACGGGGCCAGCAGGGCGCCGCCGACGCCAATCTCCGAGTAGGAGATGAACTTGCCGAAGGTATCCGGATCCATATCGCCCAGAGCCGGGACGCCGGTGGCGGCGAAGTCACGCAGGCCTGCAGCGTTTTCCCCGCGCAGGCCCAGCTTGCCAATGCCGGAGTTGAGGATGAAAGCGCCCGGGAGAGCGCGCAGGGCGACGGAGGCGAGACGGTGGCCGAGGGTCGGCTTGGAAGACTTGGACATGATGCTCCTTAAAAAGCGATCGGTGATTGAACTTTCTGCTCCCCACTCTAGCAATGTTGATGTGTCACGCACGGGCGGCTACTGCAGCGCCGAGGTCAGCCGCATGACGTTGTCCACGTAGCGGCGGAAGAAGCCGCGGGTGTTCCATTCCTCGAGGGTCAGCTCGTGGGAGACGCCGCGGTAGTTGGCGGCTAGCTGGTTGAGCTGGTCGATGAGGTCGCCGCGGGCTACCAGCATGGTGGACTCGTAGTTCAGGCCGAAAGACCGCATGTCCATGTTGGAGGAACCGAACATGGCCAGCGGGTAGGTGGAGGTATTGGCCGGCTCGTCCGGATCGGCGAGGGTGAACTTGGAGTGCAGGACGTAGGGCTCGAGGAACTGGTAGATGTGGACGCCGGCTTCTAGCAGGGTCTGGTAGTAGGAGGACTGGGCGTGGTTGACCATGAACTGGTCGGCCTTGGCGGAGACGTAGAGCTCCACCCGTACACCGCGGTAGCAGGCGGTGGTGACGGCCTCCATGAGGGACTCGTCCGGGACGAAATAGGGCGAGACCATCACCAGGCGTTCCTTGGCGTGGTGCACCACGGAGTTGAACATGCGCAGGTTCGGCTCCGTGGTATAGCCCGGGCCGGAGGGGATGAGCTGCAAGAAGTTGGCGTCGGCGTCCCAGGCGTCGTCGTAGGGCAGTTCTTTGAGCCCCAGGGTCTCGTTGGATTCCAGGTACCAGTCCACGGCGAAGACGGCGGCCAGGGAGGTGACCACCGGGCCGGTGAGCTCGACCATGTAGTCAATCCAGGCGCGGTCGTCGGTCTTGTACTGGCGCTTGATCATGTTCAGCGAGCCGAGGAAGCCGGTGTGGCCGTCGATGACCACGATCTTGCGGTGGTTGCGCAGATCGGGGCGGCGGAAGCGGAATTTGTGCAGCTGGATGGGCAGCATGAGGCGCCAGTCGACGTCGATGGCGCTGAGCTTCTTACCGAAGCTGAAGTAACCGGGGTACTTGATGCTGCCGATCTGGTCGAGCAGTAGCTTGACCTCCACCCCGCGCTTCCGGGCGCGGGCCAGGGACTGGTAGAAGACGTCGGTGGCCTCGTCCCAGGACTGGATGTAGATTTCGACGTAGACGTATTCCTCGGCGGCATCGATAGCGCGGGCAATCGCCCGGATGCACTCGTCGTAGTCCGCGTGCAGGCCCTGGTTGTGGCCGACCACGCAGGGGAAACCGGTCAGCTCCCGGTTGAGGTGGATGAGGGACTCGACCTCCGAGGGCAGGCGGTCCTCCGGGTGATCCGGGGTGGCGGCGGTGATGTCGTCGATCATCTCGTTCGCCTCCTGCTGGATGCGGTGGCGGCGCCGGTTGATATACGGCGAGCCCATCAACAGGAACAGCGGCAGGCCCACGAAGGGCAGCAACAGGATGGCCAGCAGCCAGGCATTGGAGCTGGACGGGCGGCGGCCCTCCGGGACGATGCCGATGGCGACGGCCTTGATGGCGTAGTCCAGCACCATGAAGAAGGCCTGCCAGAAGGTCAGATCAATACTGAGGCTCATTAGCGCACCGCGTCGAAGTCCGGAAGGTCGTAGTCGGCCATCAGCAGCACGTGGTCGGAGGTGCCCTTCTCCGCGCGCTCGGCCATGTCGACCGCGGCGGACTGGACCCGCTCGGCCAGCGGCTGCGAGGCCAGCTGGAAGTCGATGCGCATGCCCTCGCCCTTCTGGAAGCGCATGCCCTTGTAGTCGAAGTAGGTCCAGCGCTCCTCGCGGGTGAACTGGCGGGTGACCTCCTGCGTGCCGGCCTCCAGCAGCATTTGGAAGGCGGCGCGCTCCGGTTCGGTCACGTGGGTCTTGCCGCGGAAAACGGACAGGTCCCAGACGTCCTCGTCGCGCGGGGCGACGTTGAAGTCCCCGGTCAGCAGCAGCTTGCGGTGGGAGCGCTGCTCCACGTGGCGCGCCAGCGCGTAGTAGAACTGCAGCTTGTAGTCGTAGTGGCGATCGGTGATCTCGCGGCCGTTGGGGAAATACAGGCTCCAGATCTCCACGCCGCGGATGACCACTCCCAGCGCGCGGGCTTCCAGGGCCTGCTCCTTGTCAGGGTCTTTGGCGAAGCCGGGCTGGCCGGGGAAGCCCTCGTAGGTCTCCTCCGGGGCCTGCTTGCTGATAATGGCCACGCCGTTCCATTGGTTCAGGCCGTGCCGGGCCACGTGGTAGCCGGCGTCCTCGAAAACCTGGGTCGGGAACTTGTCATCGGCCACCTTGGTCTCTTGCAGGCACAACACGTCGATGTCGTGGGCGTCCAGCAGGGCCAGCGCGCGCTCGGCCCGCGTGCGGACGGAGTTGATGTTCCAGGTGGCTATGCGCATGATTTACAGGGTAGCGAACCGCCGCCGATGGTGCTCATCCAGGCCGCACTCGGACGCAATCGCGCGGGCGGCGGCGTCCGAGACCTCCAGGACCACCACCGCACGGGTCGCGCCCTGGGCCCGTCCCCAGCGCAGCTTCTCGCGCAGCTCGGCCGCGCTGGCCGGGGCGGTGGGCACGACCACCCACACCGTGTCGTCGCCGGCCGTGCCCAGGGCGGCGGGCGCGGTGTCGGTGCTTTCGGCGCTGGTCTCGTCGGGCAGTTCCCCGACGTAGCAGACCTGCTCCGGGCCCACGGGGCGGGAGTGTGGCAGGCCGTTTTTGCCGATGCGCTCCGGCAGCAGCAGGCGCGGGCCGGCGTTATCGAGGATCTCGGTGGCCGGCAGGGGCGTGAACCCGGCCGAGGGACCCAGCGGCACCGAGCCGGAGGCGCGCATTAGCCACTGCCCGTCCGCCGACCACTGCTCGTGCGGGTCCGGGTAGGCGTCGGCGATAGCCTCCTCGACGTGGCGGATATCCGAGTTGCGGATGGTGCGCGGGGAGAGCTTCTTGATGATCTTCAGCTCCTCCGGCGCGATTTCCACCGCCTCCTTGTCGGAGGGGTAGCCGCCCACCTGCTGCGGGCGGATGACCAGCGGGTCGAGGCTTTGCACGTGCCCGATGACGTCGCTTTTGACCCCGCCGGCGTATTCGCGCCGGGCCACGACCCGGTCGCCTACCTCCACCGCGTCGGAGCGAAACGCGAAGCCCACGGCCTAGTCCTCACCGTCCGTGTGTCCGAAGGGATCCTCGTCCACGCCCGGGGTCCAGGTCAGCCCGGCGACGTTCCAGCCCTCGCGCTTGATGGCCTTCTTGGCGGCGCGCTTGTAGCGGCCGATGAGGGTGTCGGTGTAGACGTAGCCGTCCAGGTGGCCGACCTCGTGCTGCAGGCAGCGGGCGAAGAAACCGTAGCCCTCGACAGTGATGTCCTTGCCGTTTTCGTCCTGGCCGGTCACCCGCGCCCAGTCGGCGCGCCCGGTGGGGAAGGACTCGCCCGGCACGGACAGGCAGCCCTCGTCGTCGGAGCCGTCGTCCGCCGGCATGGTCACGGGAATCTCGGAGGTCTCCAGCACCGGGTTGATGACGCAGCCGCGGCGCATCCCGCCGTCTTCCTTCTCCGTGCCGTCCGGGCCGTCGGTGTCCGGGCAGTGGTAGACGAACAGGCGCTTGTTGATGCCGATCTGGTTGGCGGCCAGCCCGACGCCGTGGGCGGCGTCCATGGTCTCGTGCATATCGCTAATCAGCTGCTGGAACTCCGGGCTGGAGATGTCTTCCGTGACTTGTTCGGTGGGGTGATGCAGCACGGGGTCGCCGTGGATCACGATGGGGCGAATACTCATGTTCTACAGTTTAAGCATGTCCGCGGAATCTGACCTACCCGACCTGTCTGGCCTATCCGAGCAGGACGTGGCCATTCTGGACTTCGAGGCGCACGCCCCGCGCGCCGTCGGGCGCAAGGAAGAGGCCATCCGCGCCCAGCTGGACCTGACGCCGGTGCGCTACCACCAACGCCTCAACGCGCTGTTGGACCTGCCGGCGGCGCAGGAATACGCGCCGGTGCTGGTGGGCCGGCTGCGGCGGGTGCGCAGCCAACGCGAAGAAATCCGGCGCGCCGCGCAACAAAATGAAACTCCTGGGGTTTAAAGTTAGTTCTGTGACTAATGTGAATCAGGAGAAGAACGACACCACCTCGACCAGCCTGCCCCTGCGCGGTTTCGCGATGGTGCTCATCGCCGTCGCCGTCGTGCTGGGCCTGTGGGCCCTCTACGCCCTGACCCAGGGCGGCGGGGACGAAGAATCCACCCCGGCCGCCGCCACCTCCTCCGCCCCCGCCGGCGGCGCGGAGGGCCCGACCACCTCCGCGGCCGCGCCCAGCCAGGAGAAGGACGCCGACGCCGAGCACAGCACCGAGGCCCCGGCGCCCGCCGAGGACAGCAACCGGGAGGAAGCCGCCCCGGCGGCGGGCCAGCCGGAGCAGGCCGCCCCCGCCCCGGCCGAGCAGCCGGCCCCGAAGAAGGTCAGCGTGCTGAACAACTCCATGACCCAGGGCCTGGCCGATCGCGTCTCCCGCGACCTGGAGGGCAAGGGCTACGAGCTGGGCGAGGTCGGCAACTTCCCGGAGGAAGTCCTGCCGGAGACCACCGTCTTCTTCCCCAAGGGCGACGCGGCCGCGGAGGCCGAGGCCCGCAAGATCGCCTCGGAGCTGGGCGGCATCGCGCGCGAAAACATTGACAGCCTGCCGGACAAGGCCACGGAAGGCCGCGGCCTGACCGTGGTGCTCACCGACGCCTAGCCACGGATAAATAAAGAATTAAAAGGCGCGGCAGCTAACGGATTCTAACGCTGAATAGATACGATTGACGCGTGAAGATCCCGGAAGAAAAATTCGCGCGCTCCGCCGAACCCACCCTGGGGGTGGAGTGGGAGATCGCGCTGGTGGATCCAGAAAAGCGGGATTTCGTCCCGCGCGGCGCCGAGCTCATTGACCGGGTCCGCGCCGCGCACCCGGACGTCCGCCTGGAAAAGGAATTCCTGCAAAACACCGTCGAGCTGGTCACGGGCATTACCCACACCGTGCCGGAGGCCATGGCGGATCTGGGCGGCACCCTGGACAAGGTCCGCGCCGTGGCGGACGAGATGGGGGTCAAGCTGTGGTCCTCGGGCGGGCACCCGTTTTCCGACTTCCGCGAAAACCCGGTCTCGGAAAAGCAGGCCTACAGCGAAATCATCAACCGCGCCCAGTACTGGGGCCAGCAGATGCTGCTGTGGGGCACCCACGTCCACGTCGGGATCAGCCACGAGGACAAGGTCTGGCCGATTATCAACGCGCTGATGACCAAGTACCCGCACCTGTTGGCCATCTCCGCTTCCTCCCCGGGCTGGGAGGGGATTGACACCGGCTACGCCTCCAACCGGACCATGCTCTACCAGCAGCTGCCCACCGCCGGCATGCCGTATCAGTTCACCAGCTGGTCCCAGTGGCAGGACTACATGCGGGATCAGGCGATCTCCGGGGTCATCAACCACACCGGCTCCATGCACTTCGACATCCGGCCGGCCTCCAAGTGGGGCACGGTCGAGGTGCGCGTCTCCGACGCCACGAGCAACCTGCGCGAACTTTCCGCCATCGTCGCGCTCACCCACTGTCTGGTGGTCCACTACGACCGCATGCTGGAGGCCGGGGAGGCGCTGCCCACCCTGCAGCCGTGGCACGTGGCCGAGAACAAGTGGCGCGGGGCGCGCTACGGCATGGACGCGCTGGTCATCACCTCGCGGGAGACGGACGAGCGCTGGGTCAAGGACGAGCTGGCCGATCTCATGGAGGAGCTGGCCGACCTAAGCCGCGAGCTGGGCTGTGAGGAGGAGCTGCTGCTTATCCGCGAGATCATCGACGGCGGCGCCGGCTACGAGCGCCAGCGCGCCATCTTCGAATCCACCGGCAGCTGGGTCGGCGCGGTCGACCTGGCCTGCCAGGAGATGGAGAACAAGCGCCCGGTGCGCTAGGCCGCGCGGTGCCGGCCCGTGACCACGGGCAGGTCCTGGGTGTCCGGGCCCTCGTCGACCGGGGTGCGCGGGATGAGCCGGTAGATGACATAGACCAGCATGAAGACGATGGGCGAGCAGGAAAACACCAGCGCCGGCCAGGTGGCCTCGAGCCCGTCCAGAGTGCGGTAGGCAAACCAGGGGAAGCTGCGCTGCCCCACGAATGGCGCGAGGATCAGGCAGAGGCCGGCGACGGAGACCAGCCCGACTACCTGCTCGCGCAGGACGGTGCCGCGCCACTTGCGGCCCAGGGTCTGGTTGATCCAGGCGAAAAAGCCGATGCCCAGCGGCACCACCCAGACGAAGTGGTGGTACCAGCTAAACGGGGAGACCAGGCAGGAGCTCAAGCCCGTAAAGGCCAGCGCCAGCGTGTTGTTCCCGCTGCGGCTGGCCAGGAAGACCGCGGCGCAGGTCAGCGCGAAAACGGCCACGATAACGCCCAGCCAGACCGGCCCGCCGGCCACGCCGAAGGCGCGCTCGAGCACCGAGCGCAGCGCCTGCGCGCCCGGGTTGGTATGCGCGCCCACGCGCGAGGACTCGAACATCGACTCCGTCCAAAAGCGCATGCCGTCGCCCACGACCGCCAGGCCCACCACCACGGTGGTCAGGAAGGTCAGCACGCAGATCACCGCGTGCCACCAGCGCCGCTGAATGACAAAAATCAGGCCCATATACGCCGGGGTGAGCTTCAGCCCGGCGGCCAGGCCCGTGCCGATGCCGGCCAGGCGGAACTTCCGCGGCAGGAAATCGAGCGCGACCAAAAACATCAAAAAGACGTTGATCTGGCCGTAGTAGGCCGTGCCGTGAATGGGCTCCAGGTTGACCGTGGTCAGGGTGAATACCAAGAAGACGAGGATCCCGAGCACCCCCAGCCGTAGGCCGCGCTCCCGCAGGGCCAGGGCGACGACGGCAAAAAGCGCCAGGAAGGTCGCGCCGTGCCACAGCGCCATGGTCGCGTTGTCGCTTAAGGGATCGAGGCCGGCGAAAACGACGCCGGCGAACGGGGGATAGGTGAAGGGGAGGTCGAAAATCAGGGGGCCGTCGTAGAGCGGCTGGCCCTGGGCGACCTCCGCGCCGCCTTTGAGGTAGATCGCCAAATCCAGGGGCATCCGCCACACGAAGGCGGACTGCTCTCGCACTGGGGCGATCTGGTGCCATGCCCACCAGGTCAGGGCCAAAAAGACCAGCCCGACGGTGGGCAGACCGTAGATTTTCTTCACGGTGGCGTGCCTGCTACTTCCGGCGCATGGATTTGCCTGCCGGTCGGTCGTTGCGCGTCATATCGTCTTCCTTTCCGTACAGACCCTCACGCCGGGCAATACGGGACATGCGCTGCGCGGTAACGGGACTGGTCATCATTGCAAAGAGTACCAGCAGGAAGAGCATGCCGAGGTCTCCTCGCTCCGCGACCCCGAAGGTCTCGGAGCCGGTCACCCTAATGAGGGCACCCAGCATGGTCAGGATGAGCCCCACGGTCTGGGGCTTGGTCACGAAGTGGACGCGGGACATGGTGTCCTTGTAGCGGACCACGCCCACGGCGGCGGAGAAGACCAGCAGCGCGCCGCAGACGATGAGGATGAGCGAGACAATATCGGCGATGAGCGAATAAGTCACTGGTTATCCCTCTTCCTAAAGCGCGTGACCGAGACCGTGGAAATGAAGCCCAGCAGGGCCACGACCAGCATGGAGTTGACCACGGTGGTATTCAGCGTCCAGCAGATATAAACCGCCATGGCGCACTGGAACATGGCGACAAACCCGTCCATGCCGATCAGCCGGTCCATGGAGTTCGGGCCGACGATGATCCGCCAGGTGGTCATCAGGAATGCGGCCATGAACAGCACGGCGGCGCCCGCCAAGACGATGTTGTAGATTGTCGGGTCCATCTAGCGCACCTTCCTTTCAAAGATATCGATCATGTGCGCCTCCAGCTTGCGGATGTCGGCGATCTCGCGGGCGATGTCGTCCTCCGAGTCCGCGTCCAGCACGTGGGCGGTCAGCATGCGGTTGGCGATGTCGATATCCGTAATCGTGCCACCTGGCTGCAGGTTGTAGAGCATCACCGCAAAGGATAGAACGAATTCGCTCTCCACGCGCATGGGGACGTTCAAGATGGCGCTGCGCGGCTTCGGCTGGGGGCGCACGCCCAACCAACCGACCTTCAGCGAGGCCTGGAATAGCTCCCCGGTCCAGGTGAAGGCGTATTTGATGAGCCGGCCCCAGGACACCGACAGGCCGTTGATGGGCATCGCCGGCAGCGGGAAAATCACCATGATGATGAGCCCGACGCCAATGCCGGCCACGATATTGGCAAAGGAGACCTCGCCCATGAGCAACACCCACATGATGGTGATGGCCAGCAGGAAGCCCGGGCGGAAGCGGTAGCTGAGCCGGCGGGAAAAGGTGGGTTTAATGGGATGAGTCATTTACTCTTCCTCCTCCGACTCGTCGATGTCGTTCGGGCTGGTGGCAATGCCCGGCTCCGGCTCGGGCAGCGGGTGCGTGCGCGACTCCAGGGAGTCCTGGCCGCCGTGGTAGCGCTCGCGCTGGTCTAGGTGCCGGGTCGGGTTGTCCGCGTTGTCGCCCAGCACCGTGTACTGGTAAATCGAGGTATCCTGCGCCGACTCGGCCGCCCGCGAGGTGATCCCGGAGATCGGGCCGGCCAGGAAGGTGATCGCCGTGGAGGCGGCCACCAGCAGCGCGGTGGAGCCGACCATGCCCAGCGGCAGCTTGCCGACGTCCTCGCGGTCGGAGTAGGCGACCTCATCCGTGATATCGCCCAGCGGGGACGGACGGGCCATGGCCACGTTGCCCTCCGGGGCATCGGCGCGGTCGCGCAGGAAGCCCTTGGACCAGACCAGCATCATCACGTACAGGGTCAGCAGGGAGGTGATCACGGCGCCGGCGATGAGCACCCAGGACAGCCAGGAGCCCTCGTTCGCGCCGGCCTGCAGCAGCAGGATCTTGCCCATGAAGCCGGAGAAAGGCGGGATGCCGCCCAGGTTGACCGCCGGGATGAAATACAAGATCGCAATCAGCGGGGCGGAGTAGATCAGCGAGCCCAGGCGGCGCAGCGACGACGTGCCCGCCTGGCGCTCGATGAGGCCGACCACCAGGAACAGGGAGGTCTGCACCAGAATGTGGTGGACCGCGTAGAAGATCGCGCCGGACAGGCCCTGGGCCGTGCCGAGGGCCACGCCGAAGATCATGTAGCCGATGTGGCTGACCAGGGTAAAGGACAGCAAACGCTTGATATCGCTTTGGGCGATAGCGCCCAAAATGCCCAGCACCATGGTGGCCAGGGCGACCCACATCAGCAGCGTGTCCAGGCGGCCGTCGGTAAAGACCGTGGTGCGCATGCGGATAATCGCGTAGACGCCGACCTTGGTCAGAAGGCCCGCGAAGACCGCGGTCACCAGCGACGGGGCGGTGGGGTAGGAGTCCGGCAGCCAGGCGTCCAGCGGGACGATGGCGGCCTTGATCGCGAAGGCGATGAGCAGCACGCCGTAGATGGCGGTCTGCGTGCCGGCCGGGATGTCTTCCATGCGCATGCCGATCTGGGCCAGGTTGACCGTGCCCACGGAGGCATAAACCATGCCGATGCCGAAGAGGAAGATCATCGACGAGGCCATGGAGACCATCACGTAGCCCACGCCGGCGCGCACGCGGCCGGGCGAGGCGCCCAGGGTGAGCAGCACGTAGGAGGCCACCAGGAAGATCTCGAAGCCGACGTAGAGGTTGAACAGGTCGCCGGCCAGGAAGGAGACGTTCACGCCCATGGTCAGCAACATATAGGTCGGCAGGAAGACCGCCACCGGCTCGTCCTTGGAGCCGTCGCGCACGCCCTGGGAGATGGCGTACCACATCACGCTAAAGAGCACGATGGAGGAGGTAAACAGCATCACCGAGGCCAGTCGGTCCGCGGCCAGCGTGATGCCGACGGGCGCGTCCCAGCCGCCGATCTGGACGGTCTGGATGCCCTCCGCGTCGGCGACGATGATGAGCACCGCGTTCACCGCGGCCGTCACCAGCAGCGAGAAGAACGCGATCTGGCGCTGCACGCCCGGCTTCTTGGCGAACATCATCGCGGCCGCGGCGGCCAAGGCCGGGATCAGGATGGGCAGCGGAATGATGTAGCCCATGTTCGGCAGGGCCCAGTCAACGATGGACTGGAAAGTCTCACTCATCCTTGGCCCCCTTCACGGGCTCCTCGAAGAACTTCGGACCGAACTGGTCGCCGTGCTTGGTGGCCCGGCCGGTGGTCGGGTCGTCGGAGGCGTCGTGGTCCGGTGCGGCCTTCGCGTTGCCCGGGCGGGCCGCGATCTTGGCGATTGCGGCATCTTCCGCGTCGTCCTCAATGACGTCGGCGGTGCGGTAGCGGTACTGGCGGTAGGCCAGGGTGAGGATGAAAGCCGTCATGGCCATGGAAATCACGATGGCGGTCAGGATCATCGCCTGCGCCAGCGGGTCGGCGATCTTCTCGCCGTATTGGGCCGATTCCCGGCCCATCACCGGCGGGGAGCCGGCCGAACCACCGGCCTGCAGGATGAGCAGGTTGGCGCCGTTGCCGATGAGCAGCAGGCCCAGCATCATCTTGGTCATGGCGCGGTCGAGCAAGAGGTAGACGCCGGCGGAGATCAGCACGCCTGTGGCGAGCAGCAAGAACAGGTTCGCTTCCATTTATTTCTCCTTTCCGGTGGATCGGTTGGTGATGTCGTTGGCGGTGGACTGGTGGTGGGCCGCCGCCTTGGCCGGTTGGCTGCGGGCCGCCGCGGCCTTCTTGTTTTTCGCGTTTTCGCGCTGGCGCTGGCGGCGGGCCAGCGAGCGGGCCCGGTCGCGGGCGCGCTGCTTACGGACCTCTTCCTCCTCGTCGAGCTTGCCGCCCAGGGAGAAGAGGATGAACAGGATAAGCCCGATGACGATCAGGTAGACGCCCACGTCGAAGACCAGTGCCGAGGGGAAGGACACGCTGCCGATGAGCGGGATGTCCAGCGAGCCGTAGGCCGAGGCCAGCGGCGGGCGGCCGAAGAACATCGGCACGATGGCCGCGGCTAGGGAGGCGAACAGGCCCGTGGCCATGAGTCGGCCCGGATCGACTGGGAGGGCCTCCTCCAGTTCCTCGCGGCCGCCGGCCAGGTAGCGCAGCGTGAGCGCCAGCGCGGCCACCAGGCCGCCGGCGAAGCCGCCGCCCGGGGCGTTGTGCCCGGCGAAGAAGAAGTAGAAGCTCAGCGCCATCATCAGCGGGAAGAGGATGCGGGTGGAGACATCGATCATGAGCGAGCGGTTCAGTGCCTGCTCCGTCTCGACCTCCGCGGCCAGCCAGCGGCGGCCGGTCACCCGCAGCGTCGGGCGGCGGGAGTCGCGCTCGAAGGACTGGGTGCGGAAAATCAGGGAAGCCACGCCGATGGCGGCGATGACCAACACGGTGATTTCGCCCATGGTGTCCCAGGCGCGCATGTCGACCAGGAGGACGTTGACGGCGTTCGCGCCGTGGCCGATCTCCTTGGCCAGCTCCGGCATGGGCTCCGAGATGGGATCCGCGGTGCGGGAGTTGATGGCGAACATGCCCACGATGGTCACGGTCAGACCCACGCCCACCGACAGCCAGGCCCGCAGCCGGTTGAGCTGGGGGCCTTGGCGCCACTCTACGTTGGCCGGCATCTTGCGTAGCACCAGCATGAACAGCACCACGATGAGGGTCTCGACCAGCAGCTGGGTCAGGCCCAGGTCCGGCGCGCCCTGCAGGGCGAATACGGCGGAGAGCCCGTAGCCGGACACGCCCACGATCAGCACGGCCGACAGGCGGTTGTGCGTGACGGTCGCCGCGATGGCCGCGACGATCATGATGATGGCGGCGATGGCCTGCCAGGGGCTTGCCGCCACGACCATGCGCACGTCGTTGAGGCCGCCGGAGACGATCGCGGCCGCCGGCAGCAGCATGAGGCAGGCGAAGATGATGGTCAGGTTCATCTGCAGCGAGCCGCGGTGGGTAAAGGCGGTGGTGCGCAGCGACAGGTTGCGGATGCCGTCAATGGTGGCATCGTAAGCCACGTCGGCCGAGCCCAGGGCCGGGTGCTCCAGCTGGGCCTTGGCGACCACGCCGCGCTGCCAGTGCATGGCAACACCGCAGACGATAATCAGCGCGGAGATGGCCAGTGGCACGTTGAAGCCGTGCCACAGCGCCAGGTAGGTCGCCTCCGGGTCCGCGCCGTAGACGTTGTCCAGGTGCTGGTTGATGAGATCCGACAGCGGGCGCGGGAAGATACCGAAGGCCACCGTGCAGGCGGTCAGCGCGGCCGGCGGGAACCAGAGCATCGGCCCGATGGCGTGCATGTTCTCCACCGCCTCGGAGATGCCGCCGCCGGTCGGGTGGCTGGCCGGCTTGGTGGCGAAGGCTCCCCACAGAAAACGCAGCGCGTAGGCCATGGTCAGGATGGAGCCTAAGACCACGCCGACCAGCAGCATGTTGCGCGGCATGCCGACCAGCAGCTGCTCGTGCATGACGGACTCGATGACCGCCTCCTTGGTCACGAACCCCAAAAGCGGCGGGATGCCGGCCATGGACAGCGCGGAGACAATCGCCAGGCCGTAGACCACCGGGTGGCGGCGGCCCAGGCCGGACAGCTCGTTGATGTCGCGCGTGCCGGCAGTGTGGTCGATGGCGCCGACCACCATGAACAGCGGGGCCTTAAACAGCGAGTGGGCGAAGGTCAGCGCCAGGCCAGCCAGCATGGCCTCCCGGGAGCCGATGGCCACCACGGCGGTGATAAAGCCCAGCTGGGAGACCGTGCCGTAGGCCAGGATGAGCTTGAGGTCTTTCTGCTTGAGCGCCATCCAGCCGCCCAGCAGCATGGTGATAACGCCCAGCGGGATGATGACCAGGTGCCAGGTGTCTACCACCTGCAGGTCCGGGGCTAGGCGGGCGACCAGGTAGATGCCGGCCTTGACCATGGCCGCGGAGTGCAGGTAGGCCGACACCGGCGTCGGCGCGGCCATAGCCCCCGGCAGCCAGAAGTGCGCCGGGGCGATGGCGGACTTGGTCAGCGCGCCGAAGAGCATCAGCACGATGGCGGCGGTGATGTACGGGGTCAGCTCGATCTGCTCGAACCCGGAGATCTCCGAGAAGTGCCAGATGCCGGTCTGCCGGCCGAAGAGGATGATGCCGACCAGCATGGCCAGCCCGCCCAGCACGGTGACCATGAGTGCCTGCTGGGCGGCGCGGCGGGAGGAAGCGCGCTCGCCGTAGTAGGAGACCAGCAGGAACGACAGCAGGGAGGTGATCTCCCAGAAGACGTACATCAGCAGCATGGAGTCGGAGGCCACCAGGCCGAACATGGCGGTGGCGAAGGCGACCATCTGCGCGCCGAACATCGAGAGGCGGCGCGGCGTTTGGTCGAAATAACCCCAGCAGTAGACCAGGACCAGCGCCCCCACGCCCAGCACGATCAGGCTGAACAGCCCGGCTAGGGAGTCCAAGCGTAAGTCGAAGGCTAGGTGCGCGGCGGGCATCCATTCGACGGTGACGTCGACGGAACCGCCGTTTCTAAACGTCCCGTTAGCAAAGAGGCTGAGTACCCACACGAAGCCGGCGCCGGGGACTAGGGCGAGCAAACCGAACGCGGGTCTACCCAGATAGTGAATGAGGATAGGCGCACTGATCGAGGCGATTACCAGTGCGCAAAGCAGAATCAGCACGGTGAGACGAGTGCTCCCTACGTGTAAGTCGCGGATAGGACAGGGTGCCGCGAGTAAAGGGTCCATGTCGACGCACAACGGTGCTGCCCCAGCGGCAGTCTGCACTCATTCGCCGCGCTTGAGGATGGCGGCGGAACCGATCTGATTTTCACTGAGAAACACAAGCGACACCACCAGGCGGGAGCGTCCAGCGTTGAGGCGGCGTCATGAATGGCGCGGCCAACGTTTCCCCACTTTACCGTTAAAGTGCTGGATTTTAAACCTAAATTTTTCCACTCAGTATTATATGGGGTCAGTTGGCGGTGCCAGCGGGGGTTTATTTGCCGTAGCGCAGCAGGAACAGCGCCTCGGCGGTGGCGATGCGCTCAATCTCCGTCGGGTCCACGGACTCGTTAGCGGAGTGGATGGCCGCCTGCGGATCCTCGACGCCGTACAGCGCGATCTCCGCGTTCGGGTGGGCCTCCTGCAGCTCCACGGTCAGCGGGATGGAACCGCCCATGCCGACCTGCGCGACTTCCGCGCCGTAGGCGGCCCCCAGGCACTCGCCCAGGGTGGCCAGGGCTGGCTTGGTCGGATCGGTGGTAAACCCGCGGTTGACCTCCGGGACCTCGCAGCTGATATGCGCGCCCCACGGGGTGTGGGCCTTAAGGTGGCTGACGATGCCGTCGATGACCTCGCGCGGGTCCATATCGGCCGGCACGCGCACGTTCAGGTTGGCCTGCGCGGTCGCCGGCACGGCGTTGACGGCCTCGGCGACCGGGGTGGAGGTAAAGCCGGTCACGCTCACGGCCGGGCGGGCCCAGAGGAAGTCGGCCACGGCGTCGGTCTCGTCACCCAGGATGTCCACGCCGTCCAGCAGCTGCGCGTCCGCGCGGTAGTCCTCGCGGGAGTACTCCCGGCCCTCCCACTTGGCGCGGGTGTCGACGCCGTCGATGACCAGGCGGCCCTGCTCGTCGCTGAGCGAGTCGATGGCGCGCATCAGGGCCTTGACCGCGTCTGGGGCGGCGCCGCCGAACTGGCCGGAGTGCACCGGGGAGGACAGCGTGTCCACGCGGACCACGATCTGGCCGCCGCCGCGCAGGGAAGTCGTCAGCGTCGGCTGGCCGACCTTCACGTTGCCGGCGTCGGCGATCATGATCGCGTCGGCGGCAAAAAGCTCCGGGCGGGTCTCGATGAGGTGGGACAGGCCCTCGCCGCCCTGCTCCTCGGAGCCCTCGATGAGGAACTTCAGGTTCAGGTCGGTCCCGCCCAGGGCCTCGACGGCGCGCAGGGCCGCCAGGTGCATGGCGACGTTGCCCTTGCAGTCGGCGGCGCCGCGGCCGTACCAGCGGCCGTCGCGCTCGGTCAGGGTGAAGGGATCGGAATCCCAGCCGGCGGGGTCGCCGGCCGGCACGACGTCGGAGTGGGAGTAGAGCAGCACCGTCGGCGCGCCCTCCTTGCCGGCGCGGGTGCCGACCACGGCGGTGGAGCCGTCCACCGCGGAAATCTCTTCCACCTCGGCGCCCAGCTCGCGCAGGGCGTTGGCAGCCCACGCGGCGGCCTTCTCGGTCTGGTCTTTAAGCTCCGGATCCCCGTGGACGGAGTTGAAGCCGACCAGCTCGGAAAGCTGCTTAAAGATCTGCTCGCGGTCGCCGGTGACGAATTCGAATGCTTGCTGTGCGGAAATGTTTTCGGTCATGCCCTCTAAACTACCCGTCCCGCCTACTGGGAGGCTCGTTTAGGGAATCGACCTGTCAAGTACTAGAATTTCGTTATCTCGCAACCGGGAAACTGCCTGCTTAAGGAACTGACCCTGTCAGCTTCTAACCGCAGAACCCACGGGCGCGGGCGAAAAACCTCCATACTAGCTAGAAAGGACCTGGCATGGCGACAACGGAAACCGCCGCCGGTTCACAGGCGAGCCTGCGCGAGCTTACCCTCCGCGGCATCATCATCGGCGGGCTGATCACCCTAGTCTTTACTGCCGCCAACGTTTACCTCGGCCTGAAGGTGGGGCTGACGTTTGCCACCTCCATCCCGGCCGCCGTGATTTCCATGGCTATCCTGCGCAAATTCGCCGGGCACAACATTAAAGAAAACAACATCGTCCAGACCATCGCCTCGGCGGCCGGCACCCTGTCGGCCATCATCTTCGTGCTGCCCGGCCTGGTCATGGTCGGCTACTGGACTGGTTTTTCCTTCCTGGAGACCGCCGCGGTCTGCGCCATCGGCGGCATCCTGGGCGTCATGTACTCGATCCCGCTGCGCCGCGCCCTGGTCACCGGGTCCGACCTGCCGTACCCGGAGGGTGTCGCCGCGGCTGAGGTGCTCAAGGTCGGCGACGACAACGGCAACCATGCCGAAAACGCCCGCGGCCTGCGCGTCATCCTGGTCGGCGGCCTCGTCTCCGCGGGGATGAGCCTGCTGGCGGCAATGAAGGCCGCCGCCTCCTCGCTGGGTAGCTATTTCAAGCTGGGAGCGGGCGCGACCACCCTGGGCATGAGCCTCTCGCCGGCGCTTATCGGCGTCGGCCACCTAGTGGGCTTGCCCGTGGGTATCGCCATGCTGGTCGGCGTCGGCATCTCCTATTTCATCCTGCTGCCCTGGAAGACCGGGGACGTTGCGGCCGTGGCCAGCCTGCCGGACGTGGTGGACACCGTCTTCTCGGACGAGATCCGCTTCATCGGCGTCGGCGCGATGGCGATCGCCGCCATCTGGACGCTGCTGAAGATCATCGGGCCCATCGTCAAGGGCATCGGCGAAAGCCTCGCCTCCTCCCGCCTGCGCAAGGCGGGCCAGGCAGTCGACGTCACCGAGCGCGATATCCCCTTCCCATACGTGGCCACCACCATCGTGGTGCTGATGCTGCCCATCGGCCTGCTGCTGTGGGACTTCGTGCAGGGCACCGACATCCACGAGCACATGGGCGTGCTGATCACCGTCTCCGTTCTCTTTACGCTGCTGGCCGGCCTGATCATCGCCTCGGTCTGCGGTTACATGGCCGGCCTCATCGGCGCGTCGAACTCGCCCATCTCGTCCATCGGCATCATCGCGGTGCTGGCGGCCTCCCTGATCATCGCCGCCGTGACCCGGGGCACCAGCGCGGATCCGCTCTCCCTGGTGGCGTATACCCTGTTTACCGCCGCGATCGTCTTCGGCATCGCCACGATTTCCAACGATAACCTGCAGGATCTGAAGACCGGCCAGCTGGTCGGCGCCACCCCGTGGAAGCAGCAGGTCGCGCTGGTCATCGGTGTCGTCTTCGGTTCGCTGGTCATCCCGCCCATCCTGCAGGTCATGCTGACCGGCTTCGGCTTCCAGGGCATGGAAGGCGCCGGCGAAGACGCGCTGGCCGCCCCGCAGGCCGCCCTGATGTCCTCGGTCGCCTCCGGAATTTTCGACAGCTCCCTGGACTGGAACCTCATCTTCCTAGGGGCCGGCATCGGCGCCATCCTGATCGCTATCGACGAGACCCTGCAGCGCACCACCGCGAACAAGTCCCTGTCGCCGCTGGCCGCCGGCATGGGTATGTACCTGCCGGCCACGCTCTCGGTAACCATCCCGATCGGCGCGCTGCTGGGCTATTTCTACAACCGCTGGGCCGCCAAGCAAAACGGCGCGGAGGCCAAGAAGCGGCTGGGCACCCTGGCCGCCACCGGCCTCATCGTCGGTGAGTCCCTGTTCGGCGTGGTCAACGCGGCCATCATCGCCGCCTCCGGCGGCGACAGCCCGCTGGAGATCTTCGACGGCGGCCCCGCCGCCAACTGGGTCGGCGCCATCCTCTTCGTGGTCGTGCTCGCCTTTGTCTACCGCTACACCGCGAAGAAGTCGCAGGAGGCCTAAAGGCACGCTGGCGGAATTATAAGCAGAGTTTACGCAGTATTAACTCACGGGTTATCTCCACTGCGTAGGCTCTGCTTTTGCATCCGTATATAAGAGGAGAAAAACCCGTGAGCCCTTTTAACCGCCGTACACTTTTTGCCGCCACCGGCGCGCTGGGGATGGCCGCCGCCGCGGCCCACCAGCCGGCCGCCGTCGCGGCCCCAGCGCCGCATGCCCTGCGCTTCAACGCCGAGCGCCGCTTTAAGGTCATCCAGTTCAACGACACGCAGGACGACCACCTCACCGACCGCCGGACCATCGAGTTCATGGAGAAGGTCCTGGTTTCCGAGAAACCCGATTTCGCCCTGATCAACGGTGACGTCATCGCGGCCGGGCCGACCACTAACGAGCAGGTCTACCAGGCCATCAACAACGTGGTCTTGCCCATGGAAGAGCGCGGCATCGCGTGGGCGGTGACCTTCGGCAACCATGACGAGGACCCAGCCGAGGAAGCCGCGGCGGTGACCGTGCGGAAGCCGGAGATGACCCGCTTTGTCAGGCAGTACCGCCATAACCACAACGCGCCGGCCACGGGGGAGGGCTACGGTGTTTCGAATACGCTGATTCCCATCCTGGACGGGGAGATACCGGCGTTTGCGCTCTGGCTGCTGGACTCGGGCGCGTACCTGGGGGAGGAAGTCGCCGGCCAGTCGGTGGAGGATCTGCCGGGCTACGACTATCTCCGCCCGGCCCAGATCCGTTGGTACGAGGACAACTCCCGGAAGCTGGAGGCCCAGGCGGGCGCCGTGGTCCCCGGTTTGATGTATTTCCACATCCCCACCTACGAGCACCGCGATATGTGGTTCGGCGGCCCGGACAAGAATTCCCTGATCGACCATGGGAAGGCCAAGCAGCGCCACCAGATTGTCGGGGAGAAGAACGAGGACGTCTACAAGGGCGCGTTCAACTCCGGCATCTACGCCGCGGTGGCCAACCGCGGGGACGTCAAGGGCATCTACTGCGGCCACGACCACATCAATACGTATAAGGGCAACTACTTCGGCGTGGAACTCGGCTACGCGCCGGGCACCGGCTTCGGCCCCTACGGCCTGCGGGACGGCACGCTGGCCATGCACACCCTGCGCGGCGCGCGGGTCTTCGAGCTGAACCTGGACGCCCCGGAGGTCTACGAATCCCCCCGCGTCATCTTCGCCAAGGACTTGGGCCTGGACATGGCCCCGGCTAAGCAACCCCTGGATGCGCCGAAGGCTCTGCCGGACTACCTCAGCACGGTAGACGAGGCGAAACCGGATGAAGGCTCGAGCCGCTCAAACTCGAGCAGCCTGAGCTCGGGCAGCTCGTGGTAGGTGGCGTCCTTGCACTCGGGGGTCCCGAGTGCCAGAATGGTCTTTAGCACTTGCAGAAGGCGAGTGCTAGAAATCTTGGTTTGCATGGTTGAGGTTGGTCTAACACTCGCCAATCATGCCGTCGCGGGCGTCCATGCAAGCACTGACGTGAGTGTCGTCCTATCTAATAAACGAGGAGCACAAACACCATGGCAAAGATTATCGCCTTCGATGAAGAGGCCCGCCGCGGCCTGGAAAGCGGCCTGAATACCCTGGCCGACGCCGTCAAGGTCACCCTGGGCCCGAAGGGCCGCAACGTTGTGTTGGAGAAATCCTGGGGCGCTCCGACCATTACCAACGATGGCGTTTCCATCGCACGCGAGATTGAGCTCGAAGATGCTTACGAAAAGATCGGTGCCGAGCTGGTCAAGGAAGTAGCGAAGAAGACTGACGATGTGGCCGGCGACGGCACCACCACCGCTACCGTCCTGGCTCAGGCCCTGGTTCGCGAGGGCCTGCGCAACGTCGCTGCTGGCTCCAACCCGATGGGCATCAAGCGCGGCATTGAGTCCGCCACCAAGGCCGTCGTCGACTCCCTGCTGTCCTCGGCCAAGGAGGTCGAGACCCAGGAGCAGATCGCTACCACCGCTGGCATCTCCGCTGCAGACCCGGCTATCGGCGAGAAGATCGCCGAGGCCATGTACACCGTGGGCAACGGCCAGGTGAACAAGGACTCCGTCATTACCGTGGAAGAGTCCAACACCTTCGGCGTGGACCTGGAGGTCACCGAAGGTATGCGCTTCGACAAGGGCTACATCTCCGGCTACTTCGCCACCGACATGGAGCGCCAGGAGGCCGTCCTGGAGGATCCGTACATCCTGCTGGTCTCCTCCAAGATCTCCAACATTAAGGACCTGGTCCCGCTGCTGGAGAAGGTCATGCAGTCCGGCAAGCCGCTGCTGATCATCGCTGAGGACGTCGAGGGTGAGGCCCTGTCCACCCTGGTGGTCAACAAGATTCGCGGGACCTTCAAGTCCGTCGCCGTCAAGGCCCCGGGCTTCGGCGACCGCCGCAAGGCCACCCTGCAGGACATGGCTATCCTGACCGGCGGCCAGGTCATCTCTGAAGAGGTCGGCCTGTCCCTGGAGACCGCCGACCTGCCGCTGCTGGGCCAGGCCCGCAAGGTGGTTGTCACCAAGGACGACACCACCATCGTGCAGGGCGCCGGCGCCCAGGAGCAGATCGACGGCCGCATCAAGCAGATCCGTGCCGAGATCGAGAACTCCGACTCCGACTACGACCGCGAGAAGCTGCAGGAGCGCCTGGCCAAGCTGTCCGGCGGCGTGGCCGTCCTGAAGGTCGGTGCGGCCACCGAGGTCGAGCTCAAGGAGCGCAAGCACCGCATCGAGGACGCTGTCCGCAACGCTAAGGCAGCCGTCGAGGAGGGCATCGTCGCCGGCGGCGGCGTGGCCCTGCTGCAGGCCGCTTCCGCCCTGGACAGCCTGTCCGACCTGACCGGCGACGAGGCCACCGGCGTCAAGATCGTCCGCGAGGCCCTGTCCGCTCCGCTGAAGCAGATCGCCCACAACGCCGGCCTGGAGCCGGGTGTGGTGGCCGACAAGGTTGCTTCCCTGCCGGCTGGTGAGGGCCTGGACGCCTCCACCGGCGAGTACGTCAACCTGATGGAGAAGGGCATCAACGACCCGGTGAAGGTCACCCGTTCCGCCCTGCAGAACGCGGCCTCCATTGCCGCCCTGTTCCTGACCACCGAGGCCGTCGTGGCTGACAAGCCGCAGCCGGCCGGTGCTGGCGACGCAGCTGCTGCTGCCGATGCCATGGGTGGCATGGGCGGCTTCTAAGCCGACCAGCAACCCTAAACCGCTAAGGCCGCCTCCCTATGAGGGAGGCGGCCTTCCGCGCATCTAAGGGCTTCGCAGCGCCCGTTTAAGAGTTGTTCAGACTTAAGGTGTAGCCTGCAGAAAAGCTCGAAGCGAGAGCCCGAACCCGCCCCCAAATTGGGGTAGAGACCTAAGGGATTCTGACACTAGCACCTTTGAAAGTCGGTCGAGTTTATCGCGACGAAACAAATGTCCGTTACGTGGCTAAGTCTAAATAACAAAATATCCGGAATTTTGCGGCAAAACCGCAGGAAAAGCGGGGGTGACACACCTGAACCGCCTGTGTATCGAGTGTCGAGTGTGACGTGAGTTTTTGGTGTTGAATAAATTATGAAGACACGCTCCGGTTGACGTCCGAAAATATTGTGGCAAAATTACTTCGTGTGACGCCCGTAGGGTGTCTGCAAAACCGCAAACCCTCTCCGGCGTAAGTCGGAACTAGATTAGGAGTTCAATATGGATCTCTCTCTCATCCAGACTCACATCGACAACTTCGTTGACACCTGGGAAGGCTGGGGCAAGCTGTTCGGCAACGTTGAAGGAATCTTCGACGGCCTGGCCCGCCTGGTCAACTTCCTGGGCCGCGAGAACCTGGGCAGCTCTGACTTCTTCCCGAAGACCGACGCCCTGATCGACGCTAACGAGAAGGCTGCCGAGGCTGCTGCCTAAGTAATTCCATCGGTTAGTGGCACAGACGGCCACTAACCACGGGCTGAATGCCCACCCACAATCTGTTTCGACTCACTAAGGAGAAAAAATCATGGAGCACACTTTCGAGAACGAGGGTTTCCAGACTTTCGCTGAGGGCTCTTCCGCTTTCGCTGCCGACCTGTTCCGCGTCACCGAGTGGATGGAGCCGCTGGTCGACTTCGCCAAGGGCCTGTCCAAGCTCGTCGGCATGTTCGCCTAAGAGCTTCGCTCTGAATGCTTGACGCAGTCGGCATGAGACCCCGTCTTCGGACGGGGTCTTTTTTGATCTTTTGTGCAAAGTAGATGTCTAGATCGGCGCGCCAGAATGGGGTAGGCAGGTTACACTTAATACATGGCTGAACACAAAGACGACGAACTTCCCGAGATTGATTTGGCGCAGACCGACGGCTACGTCGTCGACGACTCTGACGAGGACGACCCGGCGCTGATCATGCCGGATGGCTCGCCGGTCCAGACCTGGCGGGAAAACTACCCTTATGACGAGCGCATGACCCGCGACGAATACGAGTCCACCAAGCGCGCGCTCCAGATCGAGCTGCTGAAGTGGCAGAACTGGACCAAGGAGACGGGCCAGCGCCACATTATCCTCTTCGAGGGCCGCGACGCCGCGGGCAAGGGCGGCACCATTAAGCGCTTCAACGAGCACCTCAACCCGCGTGGTGCGCGCACGGTGGCTTTGGAGAAGCCGTCCCCGCGGGAGTCGACCTCCTGGTACTTCCAGCGCTATATCCAGCACTTCCCGGCCGGCGGGGAAATCGTCTTCTTCGACCGTTCCTGGTACAACCGCTCCGGCGTCGAGCGCGTCATGGGCTTTTGTACCGAGTCGCAGCACGCGGAGTTCCTCCGCGAGGTGCCCATGCTGGAAAACATGATCCTGGGCTCCGGCATCTCCCTGACCAAGCTGTGGTTCTCCGTGACCCGGAAGGAGCAGCGCACCCGCTTCGCCATCCGCCAGATCGACCCGGTGCGCCAGTGGAAGCTCTCGCCGATGGACCTGGCCTCCCTGGATAAGTGGGATGACTACACCCGCGCCAAGGAAGAGCAGTTCCGCTACACGGATACGGACGAGTCCCCGTGGATCACCATCAAGTCGAATGACAAGAAGCGCGCCCGCATCAACGCCATGCGCTACGTGCTGTCCAAGTTCGAGTACACGAACAAGGACCACTCCGTCGTCGGCGAGGTGGACGAGAACATCGTCAAGCGCGGCCGCGACCAGATCGGTGACTAACAGAAGTTTCCTAAGGGTTAATCTCGTCGTTACCCTGCGGTGATGGGGGTAGGGAAGAGTTATTGGGGTGAATAACTCTTCCCGTTTTTTCGTAAGCCTACTGTGCACCGCGGCCCTTTCTGTTCCGGTCGCGCACGCACAGTCGTCTTTGTCTTCTACTTCATCTCTATCCTCTTTATCCTCGTTATCGTCGGGTTCTTCGTTGAGCTCGTCGTCTAGTTCTTCTTCTGTTTCTGACTCTGATGCTGACTCCGGCGACCGGGTCCTGTGGTCGGAGGGCTTTGACGCGGTTCCTAATCCCGCGAAGTTCACGCACAACGTGCCGGAGGGCTGGTCGGTGTCTACGTCCGGGGTCAGCTCCGGGGAGGCGCGCTGGAACGGGTGGGCGCTGTCCACCATCCGCGATTGGACCTGGGCGGCCGGCACGGACATGCGGCACTGGTTCACGCAGGCGCACGGCAACGTGGCCATCGTGGATAACAAGCAGCAGCGCCTCAACGAGACTGATTCCATGACCACGGCGCTGCGCAGCCCGGAGATCCCGGTGGACGGAGAGACCGTCAACCTGGAATTCGACCACCACTACCGGCAGGGCTCCCCGGAGCAGTCGGCGACGGTGCGCGTGGCCTTTGACGGCGGCGAGGCGCGCGAGGTCGCGGTCTTTTCCGAGGACGTCTTCTCCAAGCACGAGAGCCTGGAGCTCGACGTGCCGGCGGGGGCCCAGACCATGCGGGTGGAATTCGTCTACCGCAACGGCAACGATGACTGGTGGTGGGCGCTGGACAACGTGGAAGTCACGCGCCCGCTTGGTGAGGTGGGCACGCCGCAGGCGGTCGTGGATGTGCTCTCCGACGTGCAGGGTGACCCGGAGGACTACCAGGACGCGGTGCGCCAGCTCAACGGCATGGAGGACAAGGCGGACGCGCTGGTGATCAACGGGGACCTGGTCGATGACGGCTCGAAGGCGCAGTGGGACGACTTCCTCGCCGCGCACCGGGCGCAGCCGCATGATTCCGGCACGGAACTGTGGACCATCGGCAACCACGAGATGTACGGGCCGGAAGGTTCCGAGACTTATCTCCAGCGCTTCCTGGAGCATTCCGGGCAGGACAAGCCCTGGGCGGAGGTCACGGCCGGCGGGGTGCCGCTGATTTCTATCAACACGGAGTACTACTCCGATATCGACCGCGGCGGCAAGGAGCCCTTCCAGCGTCTTTCGGAGGAACAGCTGGACTGGCTGGAGTCCCGCCTGGCCTACTGGGAAGGCCGGGGAGTGACCCCGCTGGTGTTTACCCACCCGCTGCTGCCGCAGACGGTGTCGATGTCGCACTCGGCGTGGTACCAAAACGACTTCGAGGATCTGGAGGCGCTCAGCGAGGTGCTCGCCCGGCACCCGAATATCGTGGCCTTTACCAGCCACTCGCACTCCTCGCTGCGCCAGAACAATTGGTGGGGCACCTACCGTTACAAAGACGCCGCCTTCCCGGTGGTCAACACCGGGGCGATCCTCAACGAATACCTGCCCGACGGCGACCACGACGAGGAAATCGTGAAGGACAAGGAGGAGGCATCGTCCGGCCTGCGGGTGAAGGTCTACCCGGACCGGGTGCGCGTGGAAGCCTGGGATTTCAAGGCCGAGAAGATGCTGAAATTCCAGGACTTCCCGCGCTAGGCGACCGGCTCGATTGGGTTGCCCTGCCAGGCCGAGTCGCTCGGCACGGCATCGCCGCGCATGACCAGGGAGCCGGGCGCGACGGTCGCGCCGGCGCCGATGGTGGCGGCCGGAAGGGCCACCGAGTGGGCGGCCAGGGTGGCCCCGTCGGAGACGGTAACGGTATCCAGGCTCATCACGCGGTCCTGGAAAAGGTGGGTCTGGACCACCGTGCCTGGTCCCACGGACGCGCCGCGGCCGACCACGCACAGGTCCGTCTCCGGGAACCAGTAGGTCTCAATCCAGGCGCCGCGGCCGATCTTGACGCCCAGCGAACGCAGCGCCAGGTTGATTTCGCCCGCGCCGGTGGTGTGGTTGAAAAACCACGGCGCGGCGACGACCTCGACGAAGGTGTCCTGGAGCTCGTTGAGCCAGACGAACGCCGACCACAGCGGGTGATCCGCGGCGCGGTGTTTGCCCACGCAGACCCACTTCGCCACCCAGGCGATCGCCACCGCGACGGCGCCGGCCGCTATGAGGACGAGGCCGCACAGCGCGATCGCCACGCCCAGGTTGGCCGTCTTGAGCAGCCACAGCAGGGTGGCCAGGACGCCGGCGGCAAGCATGGCCGAGGCCATCGGGGCGAGCAGGCGGAGGGTCTCCACCAGCCCGCGGGCGACCTTCACGCCCGTGCCCGGGCGGTAGGTGCGGGACTCGCCGCTGCTGCCTTCCACGTGGGCCTCCACCCGCCGCATGCGCTCCGGCGGGGAGCCCCACCAGTTGGCGCCGGCCTTGGACTTCTTCGGCGTCGAGGAGAGCACGGCCACCAAGGAGTTCTTGGACAGCTTGCGGCCCGGGCCGGTCACGCCGGAGTTGCCCAGGAAGGAGCGCTTGCCCACCTTGGACACGCCGGTGAGCATCCAGCCGCCGCCGAGCTCGTAGCCGCCCAGCAGGGTGTCGTCGGCCAGGAAGGCACCGTCCTTGACCTCCGCGAACTTGGGCACCATCACGGCGGTGGATACCTCCACGTCGGAACCGATCTGAGCGCCCAGGCTACGCAGCCAGGCCGGGGTCAGCTGGCCCGCATAAAGCGGGAAGAGGTGGGTGCGGGCGTCGTCCATCAGGCGGGTGATGGTCCACGTGCGCCAGCCGGCCGCGGAGCGCACCGGGTTCGTGCCGGGCTTGAGACCCAGCGAGAACAGCCGCACGCCCGCCCAGGTCAGCGCCAGGTAGACCGCGAAGGCCACCAGCCCGCCTAGCGGGGCGAAAAGCATGGCGCCGACCGCGGGGTTGCCGGGGCTGTTTACCAGCCAGACCACCAGTGCGGCGCCGGCGGCCAGGGCGCAAATCGGCAGCAGCGACAGCACCACCGAGGTCAGCCCGTAGACCGGCACCCAGCCGGAGCGCCGCGCCGGCGGGTGATCGGGGAAGCGGTGCTTGGAGCGGCCGACCTTGCGCGCCGGGGAGCCGGACCAGCGCTGCTCCGCCTTGACTTTCTTGGCCCCGGTCACGGTGGAGCCGGTCTCCACGTGGGCGTAAGCCCCGATGACCGCGCCGGGCAGCAGGGTCGAGCGCGCGCCGATGCGAGCGCCCTCCTTGATGTCGATGGCGCCGACGTGGACGATGTCCCCGTCCACCCAGTAGCCGGACAGGTCCACGCCCGGCTCGATGGCCGCGTGCTTGCCCACCGTCAGCAGGCCGGTCACGGGCGGCAGGGTGTGCAGGTCCACGGATTTGCCGATTTTCACTCCCAGCAGGCGGGCGTAGTTGTTGACCCAGGTCGCGCCCGCGATACCGCGGGAGCCCGAGGCGTCCGCCCAGCGCTCGGCGGCCCAGATACGCAGGTGCACCGAACCGCCGCGCGGGTAGTCGCCGGGGGAAATCCCGGCCGTGAGCGCGCGGGCGCCCAAAGCGCCGATGGGGATGCGCCCCAACGGGGTCGCGAAGACGACCAGCAGGACGGCCACCAGCCACCAGTTGGTGTGCACGGCGAAATCGACGCCGGCCGCCGCTGCCAGGTTCGAGCCCAGCAGGAGCCAGGCGAGCCAGGTCATGCCGGACAGCGTCATGGCGACGACGTTGGTCAGGGTCTGGGCCACGCGGGTCGCAGTACCCACCGGGGCCACCGAGCGCGGCTCGTGGGTTTCCGGGCGCGGCTCGGCGCCGGCGAGGTGCTCGGCCAGCGAACCCAGCCGCGGGTGATCGTAGAGATCACGCACGGCCACGGTGGGGTAGCGCTCGCGGATCCGGCCGACCAAGGTCGCGGCCGCCAGGGAGGTCCCGCCCAGGGAGAAAAAGTCCGCGTTCTCGTTATCGACGGACACCCCCAGCACGTCGACCCACAGCTGGGCCAGCCAGGCCTCGGTGGCGGTCAGGCCCGCGCTGTCCACGCCCACGCCGGGCAGCGGCCAGGGCAGGGCCTTCTTGTCCACCTTGCCGGAGGTGCGCACCGGCAGCTTGTCCATCACGCAGATGCGCGGGACCAGGGCCGCCGGCATGGTCTCGGCTAGTCGCTCGTGCGCCTGGCGCTCGTCGAAGCCGCGGTCCGGATCTTCCAGGCTCACGTAGCCCACCAGCACGGACTCGCCGCCGGGGGTCTTCTGCACGGCGACGGCGGAGTTGTAGACGTTGTCCAGGGCGGCGACGTTCGCCTCGACCTCGCCGAGCTCGATGCGGCGGCCGCCGATCTTGACCTGGTCGTCCACGCGGCCCACGAAGTAGAGGCCGTCTTCCTCCAGCCGCACGTGGTCGCCGGTGCGGTAGGCGCGCTGCCAACCCAGGGAATCCAGCGGCGCGTATTTCTCCGCGTCCTTGACCGGATCCAGGTAGGTCGCCAGGCCCACGCCGCCGATGACCAGCTCGCCGACCTCGCCGTAAGCCACCGGGTTACCGGAGCCGTCGATGACGGCCAGGTCCCAGCCGTTGAGCGGCAGGCCGATGGAGACGGACTCGCTGGGCCGAAGCTGCGCGGCGCAGGCAACCACGGTGGCCTCGGTGGGCCCGTAGGTATTCCACATCTCGCGGTCCGCGGTCGCCAAGCGCTCGACCAGCTCCTGCGAGCAGGCCTCGCCGCCCACGATGAGCAGGCGCACGTGGTCCAGCGCTTCTGCCGGCCAGAGGCCGGCCAGGGTCGGGACGGTGGAGACGACGGTGATGTCGCGGCGGATGAGCCAGGGGCCCAGATCCATACCGGAGCGCACCAGCGAGCGCGGAGCCGGCACCAGGCAGGCGCCGTGGCCCCAGGCCAGCCACATCTCCTCGCAGGAGGCGTCGAAGGCCACGGACAGGCCCGCCAGCACGCGGTCGTCCGGGCCGAGCGGGTTGTCGATCAAAAAGAGCGCGGCTTCCGCATCAACGAAGGCCGCCGCAGAGCGGTTGCTTACCGCCACGCCCTTGGGCTTGCCGGTCGAGCCGGAAGTGAAGATGATCCAGGCGTTATCCTCCGGCTGCGGCTCCTCCAGCGGGACGGGCTCGCCCCGGCGCAACGGGCGGAAGCCGGCGTCGGTGAACAGGCCGTCGATGTCGGCCTCGCCGAAGACCATCTCGGCGCGCTCGTCCGGGTCGTCCGCGTCCACCGGCACGTAGGCCGCGCCCACCGCCAGGGTGGACGCGATGGCCAGGTAGAGCTCTCGGTGGCCCGAGGTCATGCGGATGCCAATGCGGTCGCCGCGGCGGATGCCCTGGGAGGCCAGCTCGGCCGCCCAGGCGCGGGCGCTGTCGATGAGTTCGGCGTAGGTCATCACCTCGCCGTCGTCGATGGCCGCTGCTTCCGGGAAGAGTTCAGCGGTGGTGCACAGCACGTCCCAGAGAGTCCGCGGGCGCGGGGCTAGGGCACTGGCTAGGTAGTGCTGCGGGACCATTTACGCTTCTTCCTCGTCCGCGGCAATGATCGACTTGGCCAGCTTGCGCAGGTGCTTGAGCTGCTTGTTGGTGGAAGAGTCCAAGGCCTCTTCCTCGGCGGAGTCGACCAGCTGGGCCAGTTCCTTCTGGGCCTTCGCACCCTTCTTGGTGGAGGCCACGATCTGGCGGCGGCGGTCCTGCGGGTCGCGCTCGCGCTTGGCCCAGCCGCGCTTTTCCAGCGAGTCGAGCAGGCGGACCATATCCGAGGCATCGATAGCCAAAAGCTCGGACAGGGAGGACTGGGAGGTGGCAGAAGAATCCACCAAGCAGGTCAGCACCCAGTACTCGCGCAGGGTGGTCTGCTTGGTGGACAAGGCGGCCTCCACGCCGTCGCGGGTGCGGCGGCGGAGGCGCTCCAACTGGAAGGACGGGGATTCTAGCAATTCGGTGGGTATTGAGGTCATTCCATCATAGTAGCGCCCCTAAGGTCGAAAACCTAAATGATTGGCGTCAGCCAACTATTTAGGCCATTTCGCAACCGCTGGCCTTCCAGTTATCGGTCCCGCCGACGACGTTCGCCGTGTCGAGACCAAAGTTCTGCTCCAGGTAGGCGGCCACTTGCAGGCTGCGCCCACCGGAATGGCAGATGACGTAGACGGTCTTATCGCTATCCAGCTCGCCCACGCGGTCGATGATGCCGCCCATCGGGATGTGGGTGGCGCCAGCGGCGTGCTCGGTGGCCCACTCGCTGTCCTCCCGCACGTCGATGAGCTGGGCGCCCGCGGGGACCTCGGTCGGGTTAACGTTGCGCATAGTTTAAGGACTAACCCTGGTAGCGCTCGATAGCGGCGGCGTGGATCTTCTCCGCCTCTTCCTTGTTGCCCCAGCCGGAACCGGTGACCTCCTTGTTCGGCTCCAGGTCCTTGTAGCGGGTGAAGAAGTGCTCGATCTCGTCCTTGATGTGCTGCTCGACGTCGTCGATGTCCTGGTAGCGCTCCCAGCGCGGGTCATCGACCACGGTCAGCAGCTTGTCGTCCCCGCCGGCCTCGTCGGTCATCTTGAACACGCCGACGATGCGGGCTTCCACGATGACGCCCGGGAAGACCGGCTCCGGCAGCAGGACCAGAGCGTCGAGCGGATCGCCGTCCTCGCCCAGGGTGTGGTCGATGAAGCCGTAGTCCGCCGGGTAGGCCATCGGAGTGAACAGGTAGCGATCCAGGTAGATCTTCCCAGTCTCGTGGTCCACCTCGTACTTGTTGCGGGAGCCCTTCGGGATCTCGATGGTTACTTCAACGCTCACGTTGTACCTCCATGAAAGAAATGCAAATTGCCGGTATTGATTCTAGTGAACATCCTAGCGTGCGCCCGGGGTAGGGTATTAGGCGATGAAGGCAAAACATGTGTGGTGGACCCTCGCTGCGGTGGTCACCGCCGCCGCGGTAGGCACGACTGCGGCGGTAGGCATCACGGTGCAGCAGGCCTACAGCGACTTGGACCACGGCGAGGCGTTTGCCGTCTCCGCCCCCGACGACGCGCTCACCCCGGCCACCCCGGAGGATATTGACGCGGCCGCGCTGGTCGGCGAAATCGAGGCGCTGGACAAGGAAGACCTGGGCAATTACGGCGCCCAAATCATCGACACCACCGATGGCGCGGTGCTGTGGGAAAAGGACGCGGGCAAAGCCCTCGTGCCCGCCTCGACTACCAAGGTGCTGACCACGGCGGCGGCCACCCTGGCCCTGGATGAAAACGAGCGGCTGCGCACCGATATCGTCCGCGCCGGCGACGACGTCATCATTAAATCCGCCGGCGACGTGTGGATCACTCACGAGCAGCTGGACCGCGCGGCCGAGGAAATCGGCAGCGCCTCCCGCGTGCTGATCGACAACTCCGTCTGGTCCGGCCCCGAGCAGGCCGCCGGTTGGGACTCGGCCAACGTGGACGAAGGCTACGTCGCCCCCATGCAGCCGTCCATGCTCTACGGCGGGCGCCTGGGTACCACCGAGGGCGACGTCCCGCGCAGCCACCAGCCCGCCCACGACGTCGCCCAGCAGCTGGCCGATCGCCTCGGGGCGGAGGCCGGCGAAGGCAGCGCCCCAGAAGGCGCGCAGGTCGCCGCCACCATCGAATCCGAGCCGCTGTCGCTGCGCGCCGAGCAGATGGTCAAGCACTCCGACAACGTCGCCGCCGAGGCGATCGCCCGCGAGCTCGCCCTCCACCAGGGCAAGCCGGCCAGCTTCACCGGCGCGGTCGAGGCCACCTTCGAGGTCCTGCGCGAAGCCGGCTACGACCTGAGCGGGGCGCACCTGGAGGACAATTCCGGGCTGTCGCCGGATAACCGCCTGTCCGCCCAGCTGCTGGCCCACCTGGTCGAGCGCGCTGCCGAGGACGATAGCCTGCGCCCGCTGCTGACCTACCTGCCGGTCGCCGGCGGGGAGGGCACCCTCTACGAGCGCTACGGCGACCGCGCCGGCAAGGGCTACGTGCGCGCCAAGACCGGCACGCTCACGGGCACCGCCGCCCTGGCCGGCACCGCCCAGGGCCAGTCCGGCCGCATCTACGCTTTCGCCCTGCTGACCAACGACGGCGAGCTGCTCTCGGCCCGCGCCAACCAGGACGCGCTGACCAGCATCCTGGCCCAGTACTAGCCATGACCGAGCCCTTCTGGCCGCGGAAATCCCCGCACTTTCTGGCCTGCCGCACCGCGGTGCGGCCCTTCGTGGAGGGCTATCCCCCTGTGACCGTCGGGCTGTCCGGCGGGGCCGATTCATTCGCCCTCACCGCCGCCCTGGCGGCCGAGTACGGAGAGCACAAGAACAAAATCACCGCCGTCTCCGTCGACCACGGCCTGCAATCCGGCTCGCGGGAAGTCTCCGAACGCGCGGTGGAGGCCGCCCGCCAGTTGGGCGTGGCCGGGAAGGTCATCTCCGTCGAGGTTGCCGAGCCCACCGAGGCCGCCGCGCGGCTCGCGCGGTATCAGGCGCTGGGCGCCCAACGGCCCGTCCTGGTCGCCCACACCGCCGACGACCAGGCGGAAACCCTGCTGCTGGGGGCCCTGCGTGGCAAGGTGACGGGAATGCGAAAGGTGGAAAACAACGTCTGGCGTCCGCTGTTGGGCGTGCGCCGCGCCGACACCGAGGGCGCCTGCCGGGAGCTGGGCTATACCCCCTGGCAGGATCCGCAGAACGCCGATGCCCGCTTCCGCCGCGTGGCCATCCGCACCCAGGTCCTGCCGTTGCTGCGCGACATCATCGGCGGAGATCCCACCCCGGCGCTGGCCCAGGCGGCCGCGGACGCCGCCGCCGACGACGCGCTGCTGAGCCCGGATCGCTTAACCGACGACTGCGCGGAGCTGGCCGCGCTGGCCGAGCCGCAGCGGCGCCGGGCGATAGCCGGCTGGCTGAACGCACACGGCGTGCCGGTGAGCCGGGCGGCCATCCGGGGTATCGACAAGCTGTGCACCGACTGGCGCGGCCAGGGTCCGGTGGCGGTGCAGAGCTTGGAAGTGGTGCGCCAAGGTGGCAAACTGTCACTGGTAGAAGCGAAGAAGAAAGGTCACCCCACCATGACTCTGCACGAGGCCAAGGACTACTCCGTGCCGGATAAGCGGTACGGCTCCGATGTGGAAGCGGTCCTCCTCTCCGAAGACAACATCGCCCGTCGCGTCCAGGAAATGGCCGACAAGGTCTCCGTACACTACCGCGACGCCGAGGACGAGCTGCTGCTGGTCTGCGTGCTCAAGGGCGCGGCCTATTTCCTGACGGACTTCTCCCGGGCGCTGTCCATCCCGGCCCAGCTGGAATTCATGGCTGTTTCTTCCTACGGCAACTCCACCTCCTCCTCTGGCGTGGTGCGCATCCTCAAGGACCTGGACCGGGACATCGCGGATCGCGACGTGCTCATCGTCGAAGACATCATCGACTCCGGCCTGACCCTGTCCTGGCTCATCGGCAACCTGCAAAACCGCAACCCGAAGTCCCTGCAGGTGGTCTCCCTGCTGCGCAAGCCGGAGGTCGTCAAGGCCAAGCTGGACCTGTTCGACGTCGGCTTCGACATCCCGAACGAGTTCGTGGTCGGCTACGGCCTCGACTTCGCCGAGCGCTACCGCGACCTGCCGTTCGTGGGCACCCTGCACCCCAGTGTCTACAGCAACAACTAGACTTATTCCTTGATGAAAAACCAGAAAATCCTCCGCTACGGCGGCATTGCGGCGATCCTGCTCATCGCCCTGTACGCCTTTACCTTCCTGACCGACGACACCCGCGGCTACGAGCCGGCGGACACGTCGGTGGCCATCCAGCAGTTGCAGGACGGCAACGTGAAGGAAGCCCAGATCGACGACCGCGAACAGCGGCTGCGCCTGGAGCTGAAAAAGCCCATCACGGTCGAGGACCGCGAGGGCGTCGAGCAAATCGTCGCGCAGTACCCGGCCCGGGCCAGCGAGCAGATCTTCAACGCGGTCAAGGACACCGACGCCGAGAAGTACGAGACCAACGTGACCCAGGAATCCTTCCTGGGCTCCATGCTCAGCTTCTTGCTGCCGATGCTCCTGCTGTTCGGCCTCCTGTTCTTCTTCATGTCCCGCATGCAGCAGGGCGGGGGAATGTTCGGCATCGGCGGCAACAAGGCCAAAGAGCTCACCAAGGACATGCCGACCAACACCTTCGAGGACGTGGCCGGCGCGGACGAGGCCGTCGACGAGCTCCAAGAGATCCGCGACTTCCTGGAGGATCCGACCCGCTACCACGAACTCGGCGCGAAGATCCCGCGCGGCGTGCTGCTCTACGGCCCGCCCGGCACCGGTAAGACCCTCCTGGCCCGCGCCGTGGCCGGCGAGGCGGGCGTGCCTTTCTATTCCATCTCCGGCTCGGACTTCGTGGAGATGTTCGTGGGCGTGGGCGCGTCCCGCGTGCGCGACCTGTTCAAGCAGGCGAAGGAGCACAGCCCGTGCATCATCTTCGTCGATGAGATCGACGCCGTCGGCCGCCAGCGCGGCTCCGGCATGGGCGGCGGCCACGACGAGCGCGAGCAGACCCTGAACCAGCTGCTGGTGGAGATGGACGGCTTCGGCGACCGCGAGGGCGTCATCCTCATCGCCGCGACCAACCGCCCGGACATCCTGGACCCGGCGCTGCTGCGCCCGGGCCGCTTCGACCGCCAGATCCCGGTCACCGCCCCGGACCTGGCCGGCCGCGAGCAGATCCTGCGCGTGCACTCCAAGAACAAGCCGCTGGGCAAGGACGTGGACGTCACCCAGCTGGCCAAGCGCACCGCCGGCATGTCCGGCGCCGACCTGGCCAACGTGCTCAACGAGGCCGCGCTGCTGACCGCCCGCATCGGCGGCAACGTGATCACCGCCGACGCCCTCGAGGAGGCCACCGACCGCGTGGTGGGCGGCCCGCGCCGCCAGTCCAAGATCATCTCCGAGCAGGAGAAGAAGGTCACCGCCTACCACGAGGGCGGGCACACCCTGTCCGCGTGGGCGCTCAAGGACATCGAGCGCGTCTACAAGGTCACCATCCTGGCCCGCGGCCGCACCGGCGGCCACGCCATGACCGCCCAGGAAGACGACAAGGGCATGTACACCCGGGATGAGATGTTTGCCCGCCTGGTCTTCGCCATGGGCGGCCGCGCCGCCGAGGAGCTGGTCTTCGGCCACCCGACCACCGGCGCGTCCGCCGATATCGAGCAGGCCACCAAGATCGCGCGCGCCATGATCACTGAATACGGCTTCTCCCCGGAGCTGGGCACCGTGAAATACGGCCAGGAACAGGGAGACCCCTTCGCCGGGCGCCCGGGTGGCACCAGCGAATACTCCGAGCAGGTTGCCGCCAAGATCGACGAGCAGATGCACTACCTGCTCGATCGCGCCCACCAGCAGGCCTACGAGATCCTGGCCGAGCACCGCGACTACCTCGACGCCCTGGCCACTGAGCTGCTGGAGAAGGAAACGCTGCGCCGCCCGGACCTAGAGCGCCTGTTCACCGACATCGTCCCGCGCGAGTCTTACGACGTCTTCCCGGGCGAAAACGTGCGCTTCCCGCAGCAGGCCGGCCGCGAGCCGGTCAAGACCCCGGTCGAGCTCGCCAAGGAGCGCGGCGAGGAGCTGCCCAAGCGCATGACGCTGCTGGATGCTTCCCGCGCGGCCCGCGAGCGCCGAGAGGCCGGCGAGACCCTGTCCGGCGAGTACGGATTCAACTTCGGCGAACACACCGGAGACTACGACAAGGACCGCGACGATGACTAATTCCTTCGACCAACCGCGCGCAGAGGCGGCTATCCGCGAACTCCTCCTCGCCGTGGGCGAAGACCCGGACCGCGAGGGCCTGCAAGAGACCCCGGCCCGCGTGGCCCGCTCCTATGCGGAGATCTTCGCCGGCCTGCACGTGGATCCCACCGAGGTACTGCACAAGACCTTCGCCGAGAACCACGAAGAGCTGGTCCTGGTGCGCGATATCCCGATTTATTCCACCTGCGAGCACCACCTGGTGCCCTTCTACGGCGTGGCCCACATCGGCTATATCCCCGGCAAGGACGGGCACGTCACCGGCCTGTCCAAGCTGGCCCGCCTGGCGGATATGTACGCCAAGCGCCCCCAGGTGCAGGAGCGCCTGACCACCCAAATCGCCGACGCGCTGACCGATACCCTGGGTGCGCAGTCGGTTATCGTGGTCATCGAGTGCGAGCACCTGTGCATGGCCATGCGGGGCATCCGCAAGCCGGGCGCGACCACCACGACTTCCGCCGTGCGCGGCGGGTTCAAAACCAACGCGGCCTCACGCGCTGAGGTCATGAGCCTTATCCGGAGCTAGAAACCATGTCGATTGCAGATCTGTCCGCCCCGACCGACCGCACGCTGGTCATGGGGATTGTTAACGTAACCGAGGATTCCTTTTCCGACGGTGGCAAGTGGCTGGCCGTCGACGACGCCATCGCGCACGCCCACGAGCTCGTGGCCCAGGGCGCGGACATCATCGACGTCGGCGGCGAGTCCACCCGCCCGGGGGCTACCCGCGTGGACGCGGAGGTTGAGCGCGACCGCGTCACCCCGGTGATCAAGGCCCTCCACGAAGACGGGATCCTTACCTCCGTGGACACCATGCGCGCCAGCGTGGCGGCCGCCTCCGCCGAGGCTGGCGTGGATCTGCTCAACGACGTCTCCGGCGGCCTGGCCGATCCGGACATGTTCCGCGTGATGGGGGAGACTGACCTGCCCGTGTGCCTAATGCACTGGCGCACCGTCCGCTTCGGCGACGCCGCGGGCGCGGCTGACCACGGCGGGGACGTCGTGCGCGATGTGCACAACGTCTTGGACGACCTGGTCGAGCAGGCGCTGCAGGCCGGCGTGAAAGAAAACAACATCAGCATTGACCCGGGCCTGGGCTTCGCCAAGACCCCGCAGGACAACTGGGCACTACTGAAAGCCCTGCCCGAATTCATCGACGGGCCTTACCCGGTGCTCGTAGGCGCCTCCCGGAAGCGTTTCCTGACCGGCATCCGGAAAAACCGCGACCTGCCGGCCGGCCCGCAGGAAGCCGACCCCGCCACCGCCGCCGTCACCGCGCTGTCCGCCCAGCTGGGCGCGTGGTGCGTGCGCGTGCACGAGGTGGCCGTCTCCCGCGACGCCGTCGATGTCGCCGCCGCCTGGAAGCTCGGCGCGGACTACCAGGGGAACTAATGGCTGACCGCATTGAGCTGACCGGCCTCGAGTGCTACGGCTACCACGGGGTCTTCGACCACGAAAAGCGGGACGGGCAGAAGTTCCTCGTCGATATCACCTGCTGGTTAAGCTTCAGCCCGAACGATGACCTGGCCGAGACCATCAACTACGCGGAACTGGCGGATCTCGCCGCCGGGTTCGTCGAGGGCGAGCCCTACGATCTCATCGAGACCGTCGCCTCCCGCATCGCCGACGCCGCCATGCAATCCTACGAGCAGCTCTTCGCCGTCGAGGTGACCGTGCATAAGCCGCAGGCGCCCATCGAGCGCAACTTCGGTGACGTCGCCGTCGTCGCCCGGCGCTCGAAGAAGACGATCCGGAGGGGCTAATGCGCGCGGTACTATCCATCGGCTCCAACCTGGACGACCGGGAAAAGCTCTTGCAGACCGTCTTCGACGAATTCGCGGCGGAGACGGTGGCGGCCTCGCCCATCTATTCCACCCCGCCGTGGGGCGTTACCGACCAGGACGAATTTCTCAACGCGGTGCTCATCGTCGACGTCGCGGACAGCCCGATCGAGCTGCTGCGCCGCGGCCAGGAGCTAGAGCAGGCCGCCGACCGCCAGCGCATCCGCCACTGGGGCCCGCGCACCCTGGACGTCGACATTGTCGACATCGCCGGCTATACCAGCGACGATCCCGAGCTGACCGTGCCGCACCCGTACGCCCACGAGCGCGCCTTCGTCTTAGTCCCGTGGCTGGCGGCCGACCCGGGTGCCACCCTGAACGGCGCGCCCGTCCGCGAGCTGGTCGCGAAGCTGGAACCGGCCGAGGTCGCTGAGATCAAGGAACGCTAAGTGAAACGCACCTCCATCGGAACGCTCATCGGGGTAGGGCTCTTCGTGGCCGCCGCGGCCGCGATCCTCACCGCTCGCTTCTACGGCTCCATGCTGTCCATCCCCGTGACGGTGTCCATCACCTTGTGGGTCATGACCGTGCTCTGCTTAGGGCTGGCCTGGAAGGTACGGCAGGCCAAAAGCGACGACGGCATCGGCCTGGACCGCACCCAGCTGAACCCGCTTACCATCGCCCAGTTCATGCTCGTGGCGAAGGCCTCGGCCTGGACCGGGACCATCGTCGGCGGCGCGTACGCGGGCATCGCCTGCTACGTCATCCCCAACGCCGGTCGCCTGGCTGCTGCCTCCGACGATCTGACCGGCGTGTTGGCCTCCGCCCTGGGAGGGCTGGCCATGGCCATCGCCGGCGTGGTTTTGGAACGATACTGCGAAGTCCCTCCGCCCGAAACTGGATCGGACGCGTTAGAGTAGTACCCATGAATAACCAGACCGATCGCGGCCAGATTGGGCTCGCAGTGCTGGTGGTGCTCGCAATTATTGCCAGCATCGTCATGCTCATTGCCGGTTCCGACGCCGCGCTAAAGATCGCACTCCTTGCTGCTCTGTGGGCCGCTGTGGTCGGGTTCTTCCTCGTTACCCGCTACCGCCGCCTGGCGCAGAAGAGCGAGGACGAGCTCGCCTACCGCGAGAAGCTCCACCAGGCGGAGCTGGAGAAGGCGCAGAGCGCCGAGGAACCGGAGATCCTCGCCGAAATCCGCGAGCAGCTGAGCACCATCCGCAAGCAGCTGGAGGACCTTTCGGGCCGCGAGTTCGGCTACGAACCGGCCGCCCTGCGCGCCGAGGCCCGCCGCATCATGGAGCTCGAGGATAACTTCAAGCAGACCTCCGCCGGCGCGCCTTCGGAGGACGCCATCGCCGGCCGCCTGGGCAACCAGACGCAGCAGGAGACCCCGCTCGAGGAAATCATCAAGGAAAAGCAGGAAGCCGAAGAGCAGGAGCCAAAGAAGGAAGAACCCACCTTCCAGACTGATTCCTTCCAGGCCGTGCGTTGGGACTCCGGCGGGGATCCGGAAGTGAGCAAGCCAAAGGAAGAAAAGCGCGGTCGCCGCCGCCAGGACGCTCACCGCGAGGGCTCGGTCTCCGTCGCGCAGCTCATGGCCCAGATGAAGAAAAACAAGTAGTCGTGGACGCACCGCGCATGCGCATCGGGGTGATCGGTGACTCCGCCCCCGGAAAACTCTTTGCCGAGCGCCTGGCCCAAGCCGGCCACAAGGTCGGCAACGCCGCGGACGCGGAGGCTCTCATCCTGGCGGTCGAGGAGGACCGGCTGCCGGCGGCCATTGAGGAGGCGGCCGGCATCGTCCGCTCCGGCACCATCGTCATGCACACCTGCCTGACCCGCGGGGCCCAGGCTCTCGATGCCCTGGAGACCCGCGGCGCGATCGTCGCCGCCGTCTGCCCGGTGGACGACGAGGCCTGGGCCGTCGACGCCCTCGACGAGCTCGGCGAGACCGTCGCCACCCTGCTGGTCTTCGAGTCTCACGGGAAGTACATGCTGCTCAGCGATGCCGACCGCCCCGACTTCGTCGCCGGAGTCTACAAGCGGGAGATGCTCCGCGAGATTCTCGCCCGGGAGGGCGGCGGCAACGACTACACGCCGCTGAGCGCGCGGCAGATCATCGCCGGATACAACGGCGACCCCGCCTACCTGACCTATGCCCGCCGCCTGGCAGAATTGCGCGGGGACATCGACCTAGAATTCTGGGGGAGTAATGATAGATACCAGTGATCTCGACAAGATCCGCATGGTTGGCAGCGCCTACGCGAAGACCGGCCGGCCCGTTGTGCTGGTCATGCTCGGCGACGGCGTACACGCCGGCCACCAGGCGCTCATCCGCGCGGCCCGCGCCATCCGCTCCGCCGTCGTGGTCGTCGCGCTGCGGGAAGGCGAGGCTCCCGACGCCGACGTGGTCTGGCGCTACGATGCCGAGACCCTCTGGCCGCACGGAAAAACCATCGCCGTGCCGACCCCCGACCGGGGCCTGGAACCCGTTCAGGATCTCGCGCTGCCGCTGGCGCTCATCGGCGCGCTGCGCCCCTCCGACGTCGTGGTTGGGGAGAAGGACTACGAATACCACCTGGCCTTAAACCAGGCCGTGCGCGACCTGCACCTGGGGGCTCGCCTCCACGGCGTGCCCACCGTGCGCACCGCCGAGGGCGTGGCGATGAGCCTGCGCAATACCCGCCTGCCCGCCGAGCACCGCACCGCGGCCACCGCCATCTCCGCCGCGCTAACCGCCGGGGCGCATGCGGCCGAAGCCGGCGCCGATCACGTCCTCGAGGTCACCGAGGCCGTACTTCACTCCGCCGGCGTGGATCCCGACTACGTCGCCGTACGCGGCAAGGACCTCGGCCCCGCGCCCGAGCAGGGCGATGCCCGCCTCCTCGTCGCCGCCACCCTGGGCGGAATACGCCTTATCGACAACGTCGGCCTGCCGCTGGGCGTGGGCTTTAAGAACTGGGACGAGTACCAGTCAGAGCAGCTCCGCGATGAAGCCGAGTTGCTCCGGTCCGACGTCCGCGGGAAGTAGCGGCACCTCCACGGTCGGGACTGGCAGCGCCAAGCCGCTAAGCGCCGCGTCCTCGACCCGCCGGCGGGCCTCCATAAAGCTGCCTTGCCCCTGCGGTGACCGGCGATTGACGATAACCCCGCCCACGGTCATCCCACTGTCCCGGAGTTGGTGATAAAACTCGGTGGTTTCCAGCACCGGGAGCCTCTCGGGGGTTAGCACCAGATAGAACTCGGAGTCCTGCTGCAACGTCGCCCGCAGCCGCACGAAACGCTCCCGGCGGCGCCAGAGGATGCTCCGGATCTCCTGGTTGCGCTTATCCACCTGCTCGGAACCGGCCTCCCCGCCGAGCCCGCGGACCAGGGAGCTAAAACGATCCGAACGGTCCCGCCGCTCCAACAGCCCGTCGGTCCAGGCCTGCATAATTTCGGGCAGCTCCACCAGGCGGGCGGTGTGGCCGCTGGGGGCGGTATCGAAGATGATCCGTTCGTAGTCGGTATCGACCAGGTCCGCCATGCGCTCCAGCAGCGCGGATTCGTGCGTCCCCGGTGACTGCCGGGCCAGGTCCAGGTGCCGGTTGACCTGGGAGTGCAGCCGCTCCGGCATCATCTTGTGCATCGTGTGCCGGACCTCGGCCAGGTGTTTTTCCGTGACCTCGGCCGGGTCGATCTCCACGATGTCGAGGCGGTCGGCGACTGGCGTGGGGGTATCGCCCAGCGAGACGTCCCAGAGGTGCCCCAGGTTGTGCGCCGGGTCCGTCGAAACCAACAGCGTCGAATGCTGCTGCGCGGCCTTCCACGCCGCGGCGGCCGCCAGGGTGGTCTTGCCGACGCCGCCCTTGCCGCCGAAAAACGTCACCGGTTTTAGCAGCATGAGATGCCCTCCAGCGGGGAGCGATCCATCCCCATACGCCGATGCCAGGCGTGGAACTCGTCGTAGACGACCGGCAGCAATTCCAGGGTGTAATAGGTCGCCGGGTTGGGAACCCCGAGCGCCTCCGACATCACCAGCAGCAGGAACAGGTCATCCTCCTCCTGCTTGGCTTTGGCGAAGGTCGCCCGGTAGGGGCCGGCGTAGTAATCCTGGAGCAGCTGCCGCAGGCTCATCGGACCGGCTCCGGGGCGTCGACGTCCTCGTCGGTCCAGGTAATGGCCGGGCTTCGCCGCGCACGCTGGAGGGAAGCGAGCGCCTCGACGGTGACCCACAGGGCGGCGATGAGGATGATGACGTCCATGACCAGCAGCAGCCAGTTCTGCTCCTGCCAGAAGGTGCCGAGCTGCATAATCAGCGCCCAGACGGACATGACCATGAGGAAGGCGAAGGGGATGAGCACCGGCAGGGTCGGCCGGCGCAGGTAGGTCAGGATGACGGCCAGGATAGCCAGGGTCAGGCCGGCCATCAGCTGGTTGGTGGTGCCGAACAGCGGCCAGATAGTCATGCCGCCCGAGCCGTCGGTGCCCTGGGAGAAGGTCAGCGCGAAGGCCACGCCGACCGCGATGCAGGTAGCCACCAGGGCGCCGATCCGCACCCCGACGACCTCGCCGATTTCTTGGACCACGAGGCGCTGCAGGCGGATGCCCGAGTCCATGGTGGTGGCGGCGAAGAGCACGGCCATGGTCGCGAGAATGGTCCCCGACAGCGAGGTGGGGATACCGAGGCCCTCGTTCATCAACGAGCCACCACCGGCGACGAAGGCGTCCACGCCCCCGGCGTTGAACTCGTGATAAATCTCTTCCCAATCTTGGATGGTCTTGAACCCGGCCGTGGTCGCGATGATCGTGCCCAGGGACAAAAGGCCCTCACCGACGGCGCCGAAATATCCGACAAAGCGGGCGTCGGTTTCCTTGTCCAGCTGCTTCGAGGAGGTTCCCGAGGCCACCACGCCGTGGAAGCCGGAGATCGCGCCGCAGGCAATGGTGACGAACAGCAGCGGGAAGATGGAGGGGGTGCCGTCCGGGACGGCATCGTTAAGCGCCGGGGCGACGATGTCCGGGGCGGTGAACAGGAAGGCGCCGTAGAGGATGGCCAGGCCAATGAAAAGCTGGAGGCCGTTGATGTAGTCGCGCGGCTGGAGCAGCACCCAGACCGGCAGCAGGGAAGCCGCGAAGGCGTAGATGAACAGCGCGATGATCCAGACGCCGTTGGCCGGGATCCCCAGCACGGTCTCCGGGAGCACCACCGGCACGCGGTCGCCGATGATCATCAGCGCGTAGAGGGCCACGACGCCGACGATGGAGACCACCGGCAGGTTCCAGTTAAAGCGGTAGATTGCCTGACCGATCAACAATGCCACGACGATGGCGCCCCAGGTCGGGATGACCGCGGTCGGGGTGGAGACCAACAGGTTGGAGATGACGACCGCGAAGGCGGTGTTGACCATCAGCAGGAGGAGGAAAATAACGACCAGGAAGAGGTTGCGCCCGCGCGAGCCGATGTAACGGCCGGACAGCGTACCGATGGACTGGCCGCGGTGACGCTGCGATGCCCACAGCGCGCCGAGGTCGTGCATTCCGGCCATGAGGACGGTGCCGATGGTCACCCACAGGAACGCGGGCAGCCAGCCCCAGATGACGGCCACGGCCGGACCGATGATCGGGGCCGCGCCGGCAACAGAGGTGAAGTGGTGCCCCCACAGGACGTACTTGTTGGTGGGCACGTAGTCGACGCCGTCGCGCATGGTGTGCGCGGGGGTGGCGTAGTTAGGGGAAAGTCGGAAAATTCGGTTTCCGAGGAAACGGGAATAGAGCAGGTACCCGGCGGCCATCATCGCGACGCCGATGGCAGCGAGTATGAGTGAGTTCATGATACCCTCCGTGGAAGTGTGCAATGAATCACTATTGTGGCACGAAAGTTTCGTGTAGGGGCTGGTTTTCCAAAACGGGGGAGGTGGCCTTGGTGTGCGCGCGGTCGCGGCGGGAGTGCTGCGCCTGTGCCATGGTCCGCATCCAGTTAACGTTTTTCGCGGACAGCGGGCCTTCCGGCGACGTGGACTCCCAGGTGCCGTCGTTGGAAAGCCACACCACGGTCCCAGTGCGCGGGTCGAGGATATAAGTCACCCGGCCGTCGGTCTTGATGTTGTGGTGGTGCTGGCAGAGGTTGACCAGGTTGCTCGCGGCAGTGGGGCCGCCGTCGTGAAAGTCTTTGCAATGGTCTTTCTGGCACCTGATGGCGGGGATGCTGCAGCCCGGGTACCGGCAGCAGCCGTCCCGGCCGTTGAGGAAGGCCTTGATGTCCTCCGGGGTCTGGTAGTTCGAGCTGCGTTTTTCGGCCGCGGCTGCCATGTCGCGCTGATGGTCGGATTTTTCGGCCATGTGGTCGGCGGTGTCTGCGTCGACCCAGCCGTAGCCGTCGATGAACCCGCCGCTTTCTGGGAGGTCCTGAGCCATGAACATGTTGAGTACGACGCGCGGCGAGCCATACTTGCCCAGGACGAGCCCGGCCAGCGCTTTGGCCGGGCTGACGTTGTTGTCTTTGGCGACCTTCCGGATGGCGGCGTCCATGGCGGCGGTGGTCTCCGCGTCGTATTCCGCGACGATCTCGCCGCGGTTGGAGCCGACGGGCCCGGCGGAATAATGCGGCGGGGGAGGCTCGTGGGGTGGTTGGGTAAGTTCCAATTCTGCGTTGACGGGCCGGTTGAGCTTCCGGCGGAGATTTTCGTGGGAGGGCAGGACCTGGGCGGGCTGCGTTGGGGTCAGGTAGTCGGCGAGTCCGGTATCGATCCGCGCGAGCGATTCCGAGGACGGGGTGGCGCCTAGTTTGTTGAGGACGGAATCAATGAGGGTGAGTTGTTTGAACTCGAGGTGGTGCAGGGTTTCGACTAAGTGTTTTAACTTCGGCAAGGTGTCGAGCCGTTCTAGGCTCTCGCAATAATCCCGTGCGCGCGTGAAGGAGAGACCGGTTTTTAGGGCTAAGCGCTTGATGGCGAGCTCGTCGTCAGCGCTGCGAGCAGGGCGGAGGTCTTGCCAGAGGTAGTAGTAGTTGCGGCGGTAGGTGGTACAGGCGGTAGCAGTCGGACAGTAGGGAGTATTGACGGTGTAGTAGGGCTGCATAATTCCCCCGGTTGTGAGTTAGCTAATCTGTTCTAACTAACCCACACAATACGCAACCGTCCGACATTGTGCTACCCTTTTTCGAAAAAATGTACGAATTATTTTCCGAATTCTTCCTGCAGGTGGTCCACCAGGTCCTTCGCGGAGAAGGCGTCAATTCGGAAGAACTCGCCGTCCAGCGGGTAGACGTGGTTGTTCCGGACGGACTCGGTGTCGGCCAGCTGGGGATCCTTGCGGACCTTCTCATCGGCCGGCTTGCCGCCCAGGTTGAGAACGAAGGCGCTCTTGCCGTCCAGGGCGAGCGGGAGGTTTTCGGTGTTAACGGCCTTGACGTCGCCGCGCTTGGAGCCTTGCGCCGAGGTGCCGACGAGGTCCTCTGCCGGGGTGGCGACCTCAATGCCCAGGTCGCTGAAGATCTGGCCCTGGGCGGATTCTTCGGTGAAGAAGTTCATGCCGTCCTTGGTGGGGGAGACGATGTTGACGGGCTGCTCGATGTCCAGGTTGCCCTTGGCCTTCTCCACGGCGGCGTCGTAGTCCCCGATGACCTCATCGGCCTTGTCCTCCAGTCCGGCGGCCTCGGCGACCTCCCGGGTGGTGTCCTGCCAGGACTGGTCGGAGTAGTCGATGACCTGGACCGGGACGATGTCCTTGAGCTGGTCGTAGATTTCGGCGCCGGAGTCGTTGCCGACGTTAGACATGACCACCAGGTCCGGATCCTGGGCCAGGACGGCCTCGGCGGAGGCGGAGCCGATGGTGTAGATGGAGTCGATGCCCTTCTGCTGGGCGACCTCGTCCCAGGCCAGGCCGAAGCCGGTGCCGTCGGCGAACATCGGGGCGTCCGGGTTGCCGCCGGCCGAGGCGACGACGGGCGCGTCGAGGGAGAGCAGGGCGCCGGTCAGGGTGACGGAGGCGGAGACGATCTTCTTGGGCTGGGACTCGATGGTGAGATCGGTTTCCTGGCGGTCCTTGTCCTGCGTCTGGATCGTTCGCGGGAAGGTGCTGTCTGCGGTGCTAGAGGAAGCGGCCTCCGAGTTCTCTGCGTTTTCCGAATTCTCAGCGTTGTCGCTGCAAGCGACGAGGCCGAGCGAAAGAGCTGCGGTGGCGGACAGGGCGAGGATGCGTCGTGCGACGGGCAAGGGTGCCTCCTAGGTAGCGGACTATTCCCTAGAAGGTTAGCCTAACCTATCGCGGCACCACCAAGGGTCCCCCACTTATGGGGTCAGTAGCAATGACCGCCTCGAGGCCGAAAACTGCGGCCAAAAGGTCCTCGGTGAGGACCTCGGTCGGGGAGCCCTGGGCCGCTAGCTTTCCGTCCGCGCCGAGCAGAATTAGACGATCGGACCAGCGGGCCGCCAGGTTCAGATCGTGGAGGACCATGATGGCGGTGCTGCCCCGGGCATCGACTAGTTGCCGGACCAAGCGCAGGACGTCGACGGACGTCGCCAGGTCGAGGTACGTTGTGGGTTCGTCGAGCAGCATGACTGGGGTATCTTGCGCGATGGTCATAGCGATCCAGGCGCGTTGCCGCTGCCCGCCGGAGAGCTGGTGGAGGGGCCGGTCCGTGAGATCGGTTAGGCCGGTGGTGGTGACTGCGTCGGTGTAGACGGCGTCGTCGCCGGCAGACCAGCGCTGGTACCACGTCTGGTAGGGGTGCCTCCCGCGCGCGACCAGCTGGCCGACCGTCAGCCCCTCCGGGGCCACGGGGGATTGCGGCAGCATGCTCAGGTAGCGGGCGCGCTCCCGCCGGTTCCAGCTGCCCAGATCGCGGTTATAAAACTCCAGCTTTCCAGTGTGGGGCAAGAGTCCGCACAGGGACTTGAGGAGGGTGGATTTTCCGCAGCCGTTCGGGCCGATGAGGCAGGTGATGCCGCCTTCCGGCAGGCGCAGGTTCAGGTCCGTGACCACGGGTTTGTTCCCGTAGCCGACGCTGACGTTGTCCAAAGAAAAGATATCCATCACACAGTTTCCTTTGCTCGGGTGCGCATGACCAAGATAAACAGCAGGGGTGCGCCCAGGAAGGCGGTGACCACGCCCACCGGCAGCGGCCACGGCAGCACCACGCGGGCGACGATGTCCGCCCACAACAGTGCGGTAGCACCCACCGCCGCGGAGAAAAGCAGCGGCGGGGTGGGGGCGCGGGAGACCATTCGCGCCACGTGCGGGCTCACGAAAGCTAAAAAGCCGATCGGACCGGCGGCCGCGACGGCAACGGCAGCCAGCACGACTGCCACCAGCAGCTGGATGAGCTGGGCCAGGCGGACGTTGTGCCCCAGGATGTGGGCGGTGGCGTCGCCGAGGCTGAGCGCGGCCAGTTGGAAAGAAAGCCAACCGGCCAGCGCGACGGCGATGACCACGGTGGCCAGGGGAACCCACGCGTGGTGCCAGTCCCTCCCGTTAAGGGAGCCGGCCATCCACATGCGGGCGCTGGCCGCGCGATCCAGCTGCGCGTAGGCCAGAAGCCAGGTGGTGAGCGAGGACAAAAACATCGACAGGCCCACGCCGACCAGCACGATTTGCACCATGCTGCGGCCCCGGCCGGCCAAAAAGACCATGGCCACGGCGGTAAGAGCCGCGCCGAGGATGGCGGCTACCGGCGTCATGCCCCAACCAAAGACGATGGCGGCCACCGCGGCTAACGATGCCCCGTTGGTCACCCCCAGGATATCGGGGCTGGCCAGCCCATTGCGGGCGACGGACTGGGTGAGCGCGCCGGAGTAGGCCAGCGCCGCGCCGACCACCAGGGCAACGACGGCGCGCCCGAGCCGGAATTCCAGGATGACCGCGCGGTGGGCGGCCGAGCCGCCGCCGGTAAAAACGGCCACCACGTCGGAGAAGGAAAGCGCCAAATCGCCCTGCATGACGGAGACGACCACGCCGAGGACAGCCAGGGCAATGAGAGTCAACCAGCGAATCATAGGTTGCCTCCAATCTTGTTGCCGCGCACCAGGAGGATGAAGATCGGGACGCCCAGCAGCGCCAGGACGATGCCCATGGGCAGCTCCCCGGGGCGGGCAAGCAGGCGGCCCAGGATGTCGGCCAAGAGGGCGCACACCCCGCCTACGAGGCCGGACAGGGGGACAATCAGGCGGTAGTCCACGCCGGCTAGCCGACGGGTGATGTGCGGGGCGGCCAAGGCGATGAACGCCACCGGACCGGCCGCCGCCACGGCCGCGCCGGTCAGGCCGGCGATGACGATAACCCCGCCAGCTTGGACCGCCGAGACGGGCACGCCTAGGGACTGCGCGGTGGCATCGCCGAGCAGTACCAGGTTGACCAGCGGGGACAGCAGGATGGCGGCCACCAGGCTGACGATGCCGATGGGCGCGGTGACTTCTACCGTCCCGAAGTCGCGACCCGCGACCGAGCCGGTGGCCCACTGCCGGATGGCGTCGAGCACCTCGTCGTTGGTGAGGACCAGGGCGTTGACCAGCGCCATGAGGACGGCCGACAGGGCCATGCCGGCGAGCACGAAAGTCAGTGGGCTACCGCTGGAGTTAAGCGCGAACAGCAGGCTGGTCACTAGGACCGCGCCCAGGATGGCGGGCCAGACGAAGGAATCCGTCACGCCGGTCGACACGGCCAGCGCCACCGCCGCGGCCGCCCCGGCGGTCACGCCGAGGATGCCGGGATCGGCCAGCGGGTTGCGGGTAAAAGCCTGGGTGAGCGCGCCCGCGGCACCGAGACAGGTGCCGGCGATGAGCGCGAGAAGAGTGCGCGGGAGACGCTGGATGCCCAGGAGCATCTCGAATTCGTCCGCGGGCGCGCCGGGGTCGAAAGCGTAGCGGAAACCGCCCGGGATGGCCTCCCATACTTGCGCAAAAGTGGTCGCCCGCGCGCCGACAAAGAGGCTTGCCAGACACAGGGCGACCACGAGCGCTAGGCACAAGGGTGCGACTAACCTAAACCTGAACACAGTTAGGTTAGTGTACCCTATACGCCGATGTTGCCGTTTTCCTTCCAGACGACTACGACGGCCGGGCGCGGGGTGGAGTTGCCACCGTCCGGCCAGTGGGAGGAGGGCTCGTCGAAGGCGGCCTCGTCATCCTCGCCCGGGTGCTGGACGTTGACCATGACGCGCTCGTCGGTGACGATGGGCCCGCAGGTCTCGGCCCCGGTCGGGACGGTGAGGAAGCACTTGAGCTCGCCGCGGGTCTCGCCTTCCGTGGTGACCGCGTACAGGCCGTCGTTGGACTCGAGGGCGTTGCCGTCGGTGGAGATCCACAGGTTGCCGTGGGAGTCAAAGGCCAGGTTGTCCGGGCAGGAAATCGGGGAGACCTTCTCCTTGTCGAAGCCGCCGAAGTAGGAGTCCGCGGTGGCCGGGTCGCCGCAGACCAGGAAGAGGTTCCAGGTGAACTTTTCGCCGGCGTGGTCGTCGGAGATCTCCATGACCATGCCGTTCTTGTTCTCCTTGACCGGGGCCCATTCCTTCGGGTCCTCCTGGTTCTTCCCCGCGTCCTCGCCGGTGGCGCCGCGGTAGGAGTTGTTGGTCAGGGCGGCGTAGACCTTGCCGGTCTGCGGGTGGATGTCCACGTCTTCCGGGCGGTCCATCTTGGTCGCGCCCGCCTTGTCGGCGGCCTCGCGGGTGAAGATGGCGACCTCCTCGGCGCTGAAGCCCTCCACGTGGGACTCGGCCTTGTCGCCGTCCACGGTCAGCAGCTTGTTCCACACGCCGGTGCCGTCGAACTTGCCGTCTTCCGGCAGGACGCCGGAGCCGTCGATCTCCTCTTCCGGGGAGTTGCCCTTCAGCTCGGCGACGTAGAGGGTGCCGTTGTCCAGGATGGTCATGTTGTGGCGGGTGTCGCCCTCCTTGATCTTGCGGGAGGAGACGAACTTGTAGATGTACTCGAAGCGGGCGTCGTCGCCGGAGTAGGTGACCACCGTGCCGTCGTCGGTGACGTGGACGTTCGCGGACTCGTGCTTGAAGCGGCCCAGGGCGGAGTGCTTAATGGGCGTCGACTGCGGGTCGAGCGGATCCAGCTCGATGACGTAGCCGAAGCGGTTCGGCTCGTTCGGCGTCTTGGCGATATCGAAACGGTCGTCGAAGCGCTCCCACTTGCGCTGGGAGGGCTCGTCCTCGAAGCCGAAGCGGTCCAGGGACTTCTGGGCGCGCTCGTCGTCGACCTTGGCGTTGGCGAAGTAGGCGTCGAAGTTTTCCTCGCCGGACAGGATGGTGCCCCACGGGGTAACGCCGCCGGAGCAGTTAGCCATGGTGCCGGAGATGGTGGTGCCCTCCGGATCCTTGTCCGTCTTCACGTACTTCGAACCGGCCGCCGGGCCGGTCAGGCGGAAGGGCGTGGTCAGGGTGATGCGGCGGTTGAGCGGGCCGAACTCCCGCTTGAGGTTGCCGCCCTCAGCCTTGGAGACCTCCAGCACGGTCAGGCCGTGGTTGGCCCAGCCGATCTTCGCGTGCTCCTCGGTGGGGTTCTCAGCGTCGTAGTCCGGGAACATCTGCGGCTCGGTGGTGTACTCGTGGTTGCAGACGTAGACCAAGCGCTCCGGGTCGTTCGGGTGCTCTACTAGGCCGGCGAAGTCGTTGTTGAAGCCGAACTGCTTCTCCGCGTCCTGGGAGGTCTGGTTGTGGACGTCGAATTCCGGGGCGCCCTCGATGACCGGATCGCCCCAGGCGATGAGCACGGACTGCTGGTAGCCCTTAGGTACGACGACTTCGTCCTTGGTGTTCGGCTCGACCGGCTCGAACTTCATACCCTCGGCGGAGGTCAGTTCGACGTCGGCCTCGGTGGTGGTGGTAGAGGCGCTGCCGGTGTTCTCCTCCGGGGCCGAGCAGGCAGCCAGGGCGGCGCTGCCGCCGACGGCGACGACGCCCAGGCCGCCGGCGCGCAGCGCGGTGCGGCGGCTGAACTGATCGCCGAAGTACGGGTTGGAGGTCGGGTTGTCTGCCTCCCCGAAGCAGGCGTTGCCGCACTTGTAGGTGCAGGTCAGGCTGGAACGGGAGGAAGTAAACAAGGAACTAAGAAGATTACGGCCCTTCAGTGCCATGGGTGAATGCTCCAAAATCGATTATAGAAAGTCATGGAAAGTTGCGCCTAGAACTTAGTTCGGTGAAGTAACTGGATATTTAGATTCAGATTGATATCGGACGACGTTTTCATGAAGTACGGGTTAACACCGCCGCAGATGGCATGCGGTATTCTGTTGGGCGTGAGCGAGCAAAAGAAGAATGAGACCCCAGACATCCCGGAGCAGCTACGGATCCGCCGCGACAAGCGCGCCCGCCTGCTCGCTGACGGCACCGAGGCTTACCCGGTGTCGGTAGCCCGAACCACCTCCCTGGCCGACCTGCGCGCCAAGTACCGCGTGCTGGCCGAGGACGAGGCCGCCGGTTCGGAAGAAGGCGTAACCTACCTGGCGGTAGGGGAGGAGACCGAGGACGTCGTCTCCATCGCCGGGCGCCTTATCTTTATGCGCAACACCGGCAAGCTGTGCTTCGCCACGCTGCAGGACGGCGACGGCACCCAGGTGCAGGCCATGCTCTCCCAGGCCGAGGTCGGCAAGGAGCGCCTCGATGCCTGGAAGCAGGACGTCGACTTGGGCGATTTCATCTCCGTGACCGGCCGGGTCATCTCTTCTCGCCGCGGCGAGCTGTCCGTGATGGCCACCGAGTGGACCATGGCCTCGAAGTCCCTGCGCCCGCTGCCGGTCTCGTTTGCCGACATGGCTGAGGACACCCGCGTGCGCCAGCGCTACAACGACCTCATCGTGCGCAAGGAAGCGCGCGACAATGCCATGATCCGCATCAAGGTCGTGCGCGCCCTGCGCAACTACCTGGAGTCCCAGGGCTTCAACGAGATCGAGACCCCGATGTTGCAGACCTTGCACGGCGGCGCGGCAGCTCGCCCGTTCGTGACCCACTCCAACGCGCTGGACATCGACCTCTACCTGCGCATCGCCCCCGAGCTGTTCCTGAAGCGCGCGGTGGTCGGCGGCATCGATCGCGTCTTTGAGATTAACCGCAACTTCCGCAACGAGGGCATCGACAAGTCTCACTCGCCGGAGTTCGCCATGCTCGAGACCTACGCGGCCTGGGGTGACTACAACGACTGCGCCCGCACCACCCGGGAGTCCATCCAGGCGGTGGCCCAGGAGGTCTTCGGCTCGCAGAAGGTCACCCTGGCCGATGGCACCGAGTACGACTTCGGCGGCGAGGAATGGCCGGAGATTGAGATGTACCCCTCGCTGAACGAGGCGCTGGCGCGCAAGTTCCCGGGCCAGCCGGAGGTGACCATCGACTCCTCCGTGGAGGAGCTCAAGGGCATCGCCGACGTCATCGGCCTCGAGGTCGGCACCGGCTGGGGCCACGGCAAGCTGGTGGAGGAAATCTGGGAGGTGCTCTGCGAGGACCAGCTCGAGGGCCCGATCTTCGTCAAGAACTTCCCGGTGGAGACCTCCCCGCTGACCCGTTCGCACCGCACCCAGCCCGGGGTTACCGAGAAGTGGGACCTCTACGTGCGCGGCTTCGAGCTGGCCACCGGCTACTCCGAGCTCATCGACCCAGTCATCCAGCGCGAGCGCTTCGAAGATCAGGCCCGCCTGGCCGCCGGCGGCGACGAGGAGGCCATGGTCCTGGACGAGGACTTCCTCGCCGCGATGGAGCAGGGCATGCCGCCGACAGCCGGCACCGGCATGGGCATCGACCGCCTGCTGATGGCCCTGACCGGCCTGGGCATTCGCGAGACGGTGCTATTCCCCATCGTTAAGCCTGAGCAGAGCTAAAAAGGGCAAGAAAAAGCAGACCAGAGAGTGAATCCGCTCTCTGGTCTGCTTTTTAGGTTCTAGTCGTGGCCGAAGTTCTGGACGACGTAGAGCCTGCCGTCGGCAGCCTGGGCTACGCCCACGCCGAGGGACTTAGCTTCCGGATCCAACATGTTCTTGCGGTGCCCGGGGGGAGTTGGCCCAGCGGTTGACGAAGACGCGGCCGGAGTCACCGCGGTTGCCCTGGGCGATATTTTCGCCACCCGGGCGCATATTCGCCGGGTAGTGCTCCCAGTAGTTGGCTCGGTGCTTGAACTCGCCGGTGCGAGCGATGGTCTCGGCCCAGTCCTGGGCCAAGTCGTTGAGCGCGGCGTTGGCCTTGACCGGGGCGAGGCCGTTCTGGGCGCGGAAGTCGTTGGTCGCGTCGAGGACGGCCTGCTGGCTGGCCGAGGACGTTGCGGCCGGCGGCGCGGCAGGAATCGAGCTGCCGGAGGAGATGCCGCCGATGATGATCCCCAGAATGGTGAGCAGGGACAGTACAGCGGAGATGATCTGCTGAATATTGAAGTTGAACCGTGGCATGGTGAGGTTTCCTCTTCGAGAGAGAGATAGGGCCTACACCTTTAGTTTAAATTCCTTCACGGCTGTCAGTACATTTTCGGCAGAAATGAGGCACATTGGTACCCCCACTCCGGGAACGGTCGTGGCCCCGGCATAAAACAGGTTGTCAATCTTTTTCGATTGGATACGCCCGCGGAAGAACGCGGACTGGAACAAGGTGTGCGCGGGCCCGATGGCCCCGCCGGACAGCGAATGGTAGCGGTCGGCAAAGTCGGCGGGGCCGATGGTGTGCTGGACGAAGACGCGGTCGCGCAGATCCGGGACGTTTGCCCACTCGGCCAGCTGGTCGAGCGCCCGGCTAGCGATGCCGGCGACCGTCGCCGATTCCTCCCCGTAGGCGCTGCCCTGGCCGAGGGCGGCATCGGCGGCAGCGGGCACCAGGATGAAGAGGTTCTCGCACCCTTCCGGGGCCACGGAGGTATCGCTAGCCGAGGTCTTGCAAACGTAGATGGAATTCGAGGCGCCACCTTTTCGGAAGACAGCGTCGAAATCGGGGTCCCAGTCGCGGCTGAATAATAAATTGTGGTGGGCAAGTTCGGGCAGCGGACCGCGCACACCAGTCAACACCAGCACCGCGGACAGCCCCGGATCGCGACGGTCGAAGAACTTATCGGAGAAGGTCCGCTGGTGGGCGGGCACCAGGCGGGTCTCCGTGTGGTGGAGATCCGCAGCGGAGACCACTAGGTCCGCCGGCAGCGTGCCGCGGTTGGTGGTCACTTCGGTCGCCTGCTTGCCGTGCGTGACGATCGCGGTGGCCTCGGTCTCCCACTGGAAGTGCACGCCCAGGTCGGTGGCGAGGTCCAAAAGCGCGTCGATGACCGCGGCGAAGCCGCCCTGCGGGTAGCGCACGCCCTGGGTGAGATCCGCGTGGCTCATCAGGGAATACAGCGCTGGGGCGGCGGCCGGCTCCGTCGACAGGAAGACCGCCGGGTAGGTCAGGACCTGGCGCAGCAGGGGATCGCTAAAACGCGAGCCGACGTAGCTTTGTAGGGACTGGCCCAGGAGCTTCGCCAGGCGCGGCAGGCGTCGCAGGATATCGGGGTGCAGGAGCTGCGAGGGGTGGCTGAAGGTGGTGTAGAGGAAGTGCTTGAGCGCCAGCCGGTAGGTATCGCTGGCGGTGGCGAGGTAGTCGCCTAGGCGAGCGCCCTGCCCGGGCGTGCGTTGGTCGAAAAATTCGACCACGGTGCCGTCGATGTCCGCGGCGTGGCCGGCTTCGTTGAAAATCCGGTAGGCGGGGCTCAGTTCGGTGAGCTCGAAGAAATCACTGGTGCGGTGCCCCAGCCGGCCGAAGAAACGCTCGAAGACCTCGGGCATCAGGTACCAGGACGGACCGGTGTCCCACTGGAAACCGGAGTCGGTGAATCTTCCCGCTCGGCCGCCCGGCTCGGCGAGGCGATCGACCACGGTGACCTCGTAGCCTTCGTCCTGCAGGAGGCAGGCGGTGGCCAGGCCGGCCACGCCCGCGCCGATAACAACGCAGGTACTCATGCATTCCTCCAGAGGCTGCCGGCCAGGATCTGGGCCTTACGGGGCGCGGGCACCCGGATCCGGCGCGCGTACAGCTCGTCGACGCTGGCGCTGTCGATGCGCTCGTTTAGGTCCGTAAACAGGCCCGTCGCGGCGAGGACTCCCCTACGTGCGCCGGGCGGCAGGAGGTGGGCGGCGCGGCGCGCGCGGGCGAGCTCGTCGCGGATCTCCGCGCACCACCGGCGCTTGGTGGAGGCATCCAGCTCCGGGAGGTAACCCCGCCCCAGGCAGTCGGTGTCCTCGGCGAGGTCTCGGAGGAAGTTGACCTTCTGGAAGGCCGCCCCGAGGGCCTTTGCCCCGTCTGCCATGGTGGCCCGGTCTTCTTCGGCGGGGTGGCGCCCGACCAGGAAGATATCCAGGCACATCAGGCCGATGACCTCCGCCGAGCCGTGGATGTAGCGCTGGAGGCTCGCCGCGTCATGCGGGGAGGGGTCCAAGTCCCTGCGCATGGAGGCGAAGAACGCGCGGATGTGGTCTTCGGAGAACTGGCAGCGGCGCTGCGCGTTCGCCCACGCGTGGAGGACCGGATCGGTGTGGAAGGCGGCATCGGCAGCGTGGACGACCTGCTCCTCGTAGCCGTCCAGCAGGGCGCGGATGTCGGCGGTCTTGGCCTCCGCGGCCGCGCCGTCGACGATCTCGTCCGCAATGCGTACCACCGCGTACAGGGCCTGGATATCGCGCCGGATCGCAGCGGGGAAAAGCCGGGTACTCCACGAGAAACTGGTGGAATAGTAATTGATAATGCGACCCGCGGATTGGCCCGCGGCGGCGTGGTAGTGCCGGAGCGCCGAGCGGTGGGAAATGTTCACGAAGCCTTTCATAATTGGACTTTTCCCTAAAGCCTAGTGCGGGGTAATTCACCCCGCTAAATTCGCCTGTTCGCTACCGGCGTACAGGTTCATGACCTGCTAAAAGCGGCTGATTTACTACCTTGGCGCAGAAAGTGAGAATGGAGGCTGGGGAAAGCGCGTTAGAGTGGATAGAGAATTTAGGAAAAACCACAAGGGGTAGATAGCAGATGTTCGAAAGGTTTACTGACCGTGCCCGCCGCGTCATTGTCTTGGCGCAGGAAGAGGCACGCATGCTCAACCACAACTATATCGGCACCGAGCACATCCTTTTGGGCCTTATCCACGAGGGTGAAGGCGTAGCCGCCAAGGCGCTGGAGTCCATGGGGATTTCCCTGGAGGACGTGCGCCGCGAGGTCGAGGAGATCATCGGCCAGGGAACCCAGCCGCACACTGGGCACATCCCGTTTACCCCGCGCGCGAAGAAGGTCCTGGAGCTGTCCCTGCGTGAGGGCCTGCAGATGGGCCACAAGTACATCGGCACGGAGTTCCTGCTGCTGGGCCTTATTCGCGAAGGCGACGGCGTCGCCGCGCAGGTGCTGACCAAGCTGGGCGCGGATCTGCCGCGCGTGCGTCAGCAGGTTATTCAGTTGCTGTCCGGTTACGAGGGCAACAACCAGGAAAACGACAACAGCAACAAGGGCGGCGGCCCCGTGGGCGCCGGTGCCGGCGGGCGCGGTTCCCAGGGCAACTCTGGGGAACGCTCTAATTCCCTGGTGCTGGACCAGTTCGGCCGCAACCTGACCCAGGCCGCCAAGGACGGCAAGCTGGACCCGGTCGTCGGCCGCGAGTCCGAGGTCGAGCGCATCATGCAGGTGCTCTCGCGCCGCACCAAGAACAACCCGGTGCTCATCGGTGAGCCCGGCGTCGGTAAGACCGCCGTCGTCGAGGGCCTGGCCCTGGACATCGTTAACGGCAAGGTCCCGGAGACCCTGAAGGACAAGCAGGTCTACTCCCTGGACCTGGGTTCGCTGATCGCTGGTTCCCGCTACCGCGGCGACTTCGAGGAGCGCCTGAAGAAGGTGCTCAAGGAGATTAACCAGCGCGGCGACATCATCCTGTTCATCGATGAGATCCACACCCTGGTTGGTGCCGGTGCCGCCGAGGGTGCTATCGATGCCGCCTCCCTGCTCAAGCCGAAGCTGGCCCGAGGCGAGCTGCAGACCATCGGCGCGACCACGCTGGAGGAATACCGCAAGCACATCGAGAAGGACGCCGCGCTGGAGCGCCGCTTCCAGCCGGTGAAGGTGGAAGAGCCCTCGCTGGAGGACACCATCAAGATCCTCAAGGGCCTGCGCGACAAGTACGAGGCGCACCACCGTGTGTCCTACACCGACGACGCCCTGAAGGCGGCTGCCTCCCTGTCGGATCGCTACATCAACGACCGCTTCCTGCCGGATAAGGCCGTGGACCTGCTGGACGAGGCCGGCGCCCGCATGCGCATCAAGCGCATGACCGCCCCGGACTCTGTCCGCGAGGTCGACGACCGGATCGCCGAGGTCCGCCAGGAGAAGGAAGCGGCCATCGACGCCCAGGACTTCGAGCAGGCCGCCGGCCTGCGCGACAAGGAGCGCCAGCTGGGCGAGGAGCGCGCCGAGAAGGAAAAGCAGTGGCGCAATGGTGAGCTCGAGGACATCGCCGAGGTCGGCGAGGATCAGATCGCCGAGGTGCTGGCGCACTGGACCGGCATCCCGGTCCTCAAGCTCACGGAGAAGGAGTCCTCGCGACTGCTGCACATGGAAGATGAGCTGCACAAGCGGATCATCGGCCAGGACGAGGCCGTCAAGGCCGTCTCCCGCGCCATCCGCCGTACGCGGGCGGGCCTGAAGGATCCGCGCCGTCCTTCCGGTTCCTTCATCTTCGCCGGCCCGTCCGGCGTGGGTAAGACGGAGCTGTCGAAGTCGCTGGCTAACTTCCTCTTCGGCTCGGATGATGACCTCATCCAGATCGACATGAGTGAGTTCCACGACCGCTTCACCGCCTCCCGCCTGTTCGGTGCCCCTCCGGGATACGTCGGCTACGAGGAGGGCGGCCAGCTCACGGAGAAGGTCCGCCGCAAGCCGTTCAGCGTGGTGCTCTTCGACGAGATCGAAAAGGCCCACAAGGAGATTTACAACACCTTGCTGCAGGTCCTTGAGGACGGCCGCCTGACCGACGGCCAGGGCCGCGTGGTGGACTTCAAGAACACCGTGCTGATCTTTACCTCGAACCTGGGCACCCAGGACATCTCCAAGGCCGTGGGCCTGGGCTTTACCGCCGACGCCGCCTCGGATCAGGACGCGCAGTACGAGCGGATGAAGGCCAAGGTTAACGACGAGCTGAAGAAGCACTTCCGCCCGGAGTTCCTGAACCGTATCGACGAGGTCGTGGTCTTCCACCAACTCAACGAAGAGCAGATCATGGAAATGGTCGACCTGCTCATCGGCCGCGTGTCCAAGTCCCTGCAGGAGCGTGACATGGACATCGAGCTCAGCGAGAAGGCCAAGCGCCTGCTGGCCAAGCGCGGTTTTGATCCGGTGCTGGGTGCGCGCCCGCTGCGCCGCACCATCCAGCGCGAGATCGAGGACCAGCTCTCGGAGAAGATCCTCTTCGGCGAGATCGGCGCGGGTGAAATCATCAGCGTCGACGTGGAGAACTGGGACGGCGAGTCCAAGGACAACTCGCAGGCCACCTTCACCTTCAGCCCGCGCCCGAAGCCGCTGCCGGAAGGCACCTTCGAACAGGAGCTGGACGAGGACGAGGTCCGCGAGAACGAGGAAACCGGCGAGCCGGAGGAAATCACGGCTGATACCCTGCCGGAAACGCCTGAGAACCAAGGCGATGAGGACGGCCCGGCCGGAGCCGGCCAGCCGATGTAAGACGTCGCTGACGTGATAAAGCAGCCTCCTGCGGGAGGTTGCTTTTTTAGTGCCTGTAAACCGGGCACTAAGCGTGAGTTAGAATCACTGGCATGGGATTGCAATACCGCTCACGCAAGAAGACCGGCAAGAACAGCTGGATTAACTTTTCCGGCCGCGGGGCCTCGGCCTCGACCAAGATTGGTCCGGTGACCTTCAACTCCCGCGGCGGGTTCTGGGTGAACCTGCCCGGCGGGCTCAACTGGCGGGGACGCTGGCGCTAAAGTGACCCCGCCGCCATACGAAAAGCACCGCCGCATGGGCGTAGAGGCCGACGTGGTCTTGCGCCTGGGAATGTTGCTCATGGGGGCGGGCACGTCGGGCTACCGTGTCCTGCGCGGGATGAAACGCGCGGCGCGGGCCCTGGGCTTCGACCGGCTGGACGCGACGGTCGGGCTCACGCAGATTACCTGTACCTTCCACCGCGGCGAGCTTTTCCGCACGGTCATTTCCCGGCAGCATTCGCCGGCGGTGGACGCCTCCCGCATTGAGGCGCTAGAGGATCTGACGCGGCACCACCTGCACTTCGGGATAACCGCCGAGGAGCTGGCGGAAAAGCTCGACCGGATCGAGCACAACGTGCGCAAGCGCTGGAACGGCTGGGTGCTCTCGGCTGCGGCGGCCGTGGCGTGCGCGGCCTTCGCGCTGCTGAATTTCTTTCCGCTGGCGGCGGTGGGCATCGTCGCCTTGGCCGCTTTTAGCGGGCAATTCGTGCGCCATTTCGTGCTGAGCAACCACGTCCACCAGATCGGCGGCATCGTGGCCGGCGGGGCGACGGCCAGCCTGGTCTTCTTCCTCGTGACCGAGCTCGTCGGGGCGCTCGGGCTGGCCGACCCAGGGGATTTTTCCTCCGGCTACGTGGCGGCGGTGCTCTTTTTGATCCCGGGTTTCCCGTTGTTCTCCGCCCTGATTGATATCGCGCGCTTCGACTTTGATGCCGGCATGGTGCGCCTGGCTTATGCCTTCACCGTCATTTTCGCCGCCACCTTCACCGTGGCCATGGTCAGCTGGCTGACTGACTTGAACCCGGCCCCGCCGGTGCCGGCTACCGATGCCACCTGGTACACCATGGCGGTCCTGGCCAGCTTCTTCGGCATCGCCGGTTTCGCCTTCCTGTTTAATTCCTCCCGCCGGATGATCCTGGTGGCCGCGATGGTGGGCACCGTGGCGAACGCGGCGCGCCTTCTGCTGCTGCACCTGGGCACCACCGGGTATTTCGCGGCGTTTTGCGGCGGGCTGGTCATCGGCCTGCTGGGCGCGCTGGCCTCCCGGAAGGCGCGGCTGCCGCGGATTACCACGACGGTGCCGGCCGCGGTCATCATGATCCCCGGGGTGACCATGTTCCGGGCAGTCTACTACCTCAACGAGGGGCAGATGGAACAGGCCCTGGCTAACCTGGCCACCAGCATGATGGTGGTCGCCTCCATTGGTGCCGGCCTGGTCCTGGCCCGGCTGTTCACGGACCCGGACTGGGCGCTGACCCGGCTCATCGATTTTTCCATCCGGACCTAGCGCGGCAGGTGGAAAAGGCCCTGCTCGTCCTGTTCGGCGAGGCCGTCGGCCAGAAGCGAGGCCAGTGCCCGGGAGCGCTGCGGGGCGTCCGGCCAGACGACGTCGATGTCGGCCTGGGGGACAGGGGCATCGGCAGCGCGCAGCACGTCCATGATCTTGCCGCGCACCTGCCGGTCGGTGCCGGCAAATTTCTGGACCCGCTTCTTGGCCTTGGTCAGCTCCTCGGCGCTCGGGCTGGGGCAGCCGGCGGCCTGCCAGGCGCAGGACTCCTTCAACGGGCAGGCGGGGCAGTCTGGGGACTTGGCGCGGCAGACTAGCGCGCCCAGCTCCATCAGGGCCACGGAGACGGTGGGGCCATCGTCCTCCGGCAGGAGCTCGGCGACCTGGGCGAGCTCCTTCTTGGAAGGGTTGGGGGCTAAGAAATTGCCGTTCTCGGCCCGCTCGACCACGCGCCTCACGTTGGTGTCGACCACCGGGACGTTGTGGCCGTAGTGGAAGCAGGCCACGGCGCGGGCGGTGTAGTCGCCGATGCCCGGCAGGCTGAGCAGATCATCGACACCGTCGGGGACCTCGCCGCCGTGCTCGTCGCGGACCACCTGGGCGCATTCCCACAGGCGCAGGGCGCGGCGGGGGTAGCCTAGCTTGCCCCAGGCGCGCAGGACCTCGTCCCGGCTGGCGGCAGCGAAATCGGTGGGGGTGGGCCAGCGGCGCATCCACTCCTGCCAGACGGGCGCGACGCGGGCCACCGGGGTCTGCTGGCTCATGACCTCGCTGACTAGGACGCCCCACGCGGTGGTCGACGGCTCCCGCCAGGGCAGGGGCCGGCGGGCGTGGGCGAACCATTCGAGCAAAGCACCAGTATCCATATCTGTGCAGGAGTCTAATAGGAGCGGTGCGCAGGACTATAATTTGAGCCATGCCACTGAAAGATAAAAAGCAAAGCCCCCGGGAAGTCTGGGAGACCCTCCAAGCCGGTAACGCGCGCTTCCGCGACAACTCTCCGCTGCACCCGCACAACGACGAGGAGCGGCGGGCCGGCCTGCGCGGCGGGCAGGATCCCCGCGTGGTGGTCCTGTCCTGCTCGGATTCCCGCGCCCCCGTGGAGATCCTCTTCGACCTGGGCCTGGGGGATGCTTTCGTCATCCGCACCGCCGGGCACATCCTGGATACCGCGGTGAAGGGCTCGCTGGAATACGCCCTGGAGAACCTGAACTGCAACCTGGTGGTTATCTTGGGCCACCAGTCCTGCGGCGCGGTCGCCGCCACCGCCGCGGTGGTGGACCAGCACGCCGAGCTACCCGCCGGCTTCCAGCGCGCGATCATCGAGAAAGTCGCGCTGTCGACGCTGAAGTCCAAGCGCGCCGGCAGCTCGAGCACCGACGACTACGAACGCCAGCACGTGCGCGAGACCGTCGATCAGCTCGTGGCTAGCCTCTCGGTCCTGCAGCACAAGGTCGAGGAGGGGACCGTCGGCGTCGTCGGCGCCCGCTACCTGTTGGAGGACTCCACCGTCGAGACCCTGGTGACCCACGGGCTGGACTGAGCTGCGAAACCGCCGGCCAATCGAAGACACACCCCTGAAGGTGCCAGCCGTCGCCGCTGCTAAGGCAATAAACTATAAGCCGTGACTAACCGTAAACCCCAGCAGAAGCGCCCCCTGCCCAACGAGATCTACCAGCGCCGCCGCGTCGCGGCGTTGGTCATCATCGTCGTGGTCGTCGTTCTGCTGGTCTGGGTCCTAAGCATGGTCGGCGGTTCCAGCAACGACGAGGCGACCGAGCCGGCCGCCGAGACCACCTCGGAGTCAACCCCGGCAGCGGAGACCGAAACGACCGCGGTGGAATCAGAAACCGAGTCGGAATCTCAAACGGCAACCGAGTCTGAGACCGAGTCGGAATCTGCCCGCGAGAGCGAGGACGCGGAAGCGAGCTCGGAGCCGGTCGCGGCCGACGCTAAGGACACCTGTCAGCTCTCCGATCTGGAGATCACCGCCAGCAGCGACAAGGCCACCTACGGTGAGGGAGAGCTGCCCACCTTCTACATGACGGTGGAAAACCCCACCAAGGCCGACTGCAAGATCAACCTCGACGACCAGGAGCTGCGCTTCGAGGTCTACAACCTGGGCACCAACCAGCGGATGTGGGCGGACACAGACTGCTACCCGTCGGTGCAGGAAGGCGAGCAGACCTTCGAGTCTGGCAAGAAGCGCCACTTCCAGGCGACCTGGTCGCGGCAGACCTCCGCCCCGGAGCAGTGCAACAACCGCTCCGCCGTGGAGCCGGGCGGCTACTACCTCCACGCCGTCATCGGCGACAACCCGTCGGCGGCCCACACCTTCAACCTGTCCTAGGGGCTGACCAGCTCGATCGCCTCCCGTAGCGTCTGCGCCTGGCGCACCTGCAGGTTGGTCTCCAAGTTCTTCGTGGCCGGGACGATGGCGCTTTCATAGCCCAGCCGGGCGGCCTCACTCAGCCGGCGCGCCAGGTTGGGCACTGGGCGCAGCTCGCCCGCCAGGCCGACCTCGCCGATAACGACGGTGCGCGGCGGCAGCGGCTGCTCGTGCAGGGAGGACCACGTGGCCAGCGCGACTGCCAGATCCGTGGCGGTCTCCGAAATACGCACGCCGCCGACCGTGGCGACGTAGGCGTCCTTGTCATTGGTGCGCTGCCCGGCCCGGGCCTGCAGAACCGCCAGCACCATCGGCACCCGGTTGGTGTCCAGGCCGGTGACCACGCGGCGCGGGTTCTTGGCCACCGGGTCCACGGTCAAGGCCTGGACCTCGGCCAGGATGGGGCGCACGCCGTCCATGGCCACGGTCACCGCGGAGCCGTCCGGGGTGGTCCCGCGGTGGGAGAGGAAGAGGCCGGACGGGTCGGCGACCTCGCGGATGCCGGTGGCGGTCTGCTCGAAGCAGCCGACCTCATCCGTGGCGCCGAAACGGTTCTTCATGCCGCGCAGCATGCGCAGGCTGGACTGCTTGTCGCCCTCGAAGTTCAAGACCACGTCGACGAGGTGCTCGAGCACCCTAGGCCCGGCCACGTTGCCGTCCTTGGTGACGTGGCCGACCACCAGGATGGGGATCCCCGTCGACTTGGCCAGCGTGGTCAGCGCCGCGGTCACGGCCCGGGACTGAGCCACGCCGCCGGCCACGCCCTCCACGCCGGGCGCCTGCATGGTCTGGACCGAGTCGACGATGATGAGCGAGGGCTGGGTCTGCTGCACGTGCCCGAAGACGACGTCCAGGTTGGACTCGGCCGCCAGGTACAGGGTGTCCTGCAGCGCGCCGGTGCGCTCGGCGCGGGCGCGGACCTGGCCCGCCGACTCCTCCGCGGTGACATATAACGCGGTGCGGTCCTGCTGAGTCCACCGGGAGGCGACCTCCAACAGCAGCGTGGATTTGCCCACGCCGGGCTCGCCCGCCATGAGCACCACGGAACCCGGGACGATGCCCGTGCCGAGCACCCGGTCCAGCTCCGAGATGCCGGTCTTCCGCGTGCGGGTGGCCGAGGCGGCGATCTTGGTCATCGGCTGCGCCGGGCTGGACGGGGTGAGCCCTTGGGGCTTGCTGGCGGTCGCGGCCGTCGGGCTGGCCGGCGTGGATTCCTGGAACGTGCCCCACGACCCGCACTCCGGGCAGCGCCCCAGCCACTTCGGGGAGACGTAGTTGCACTCGGTACAGGTGTGGATGGGACGCTGCTTCTTTGCCATGACCCTAGCTTAAAACACACCCCGGACATTCCCGCAGAGACAACAAAACCCCCGGCCGTAGCCAGGGGAGATGAGGAGTTTTAGCGCTTAGTGGCCGGAGGGCTCCTCGGTGGTGTAGCCCTCGGTGGACTCGACGTCGCGGTTGTACTTGCCGGCTTCCTTCTGGGAGGCGGCGACGGTGGCGTTGACCTCGATGTCGCCGTTGGAGAACTGGAAGACCACGGTGCGGTGGCCGGCGTAGCCGAAGTCGTCATCCTGCATGGTGGTGGCGACGTACTGGATGTCGTCCGACTCAGCCTGCGGCATGTTGTCCAGGTTCTCCTGGGAGTCGCCCACCAGGCGCTGATCGCGGTTGATCGGCTCGACGGAAGCCGGCTGCAGCTGGACTTCCTGGCCGTCCACGGTGATGGATTCCAGCTCGGCTGCCTGGTCCTCGTAGCCCTGATTCACGGCGGTGAACTTCAGGGAGGCGTGCTGGTTGTCCGGCTCGACCAGGATGGTCACGTCGCGCACCGCAATCAGGCCATCTTCGGTGGAAGCTTCGGAGCCGTCAACGGCAGCGACCTGGTCGGCGGTCTGGGTGACATGGCCGGCGGAGCAGGAAGCCAGCGCCAGCGCGGACGCAGCGGTAACCGAAACGATGACACCGCGACGGGCGGCAGACTTCAGGGACTTCACTTTGGGTTGTCCTCCATCAACTAAAGATCACAGGGATTTGTCGATCATCAAGCCTAGTATTTTTTCCAACCAAGTACACAGTTTTCGACCTCAACGTGACCTAGCCCCCGCTCTAGGGAGGGCAATTGGGGGTGTACTTTTGGGGGATGTGGCCGGCCGGCGCCGGGGGAGGTGGCGCGTGGTAGAATATTTGTCCTATGTGCCTGCCAGGCAGGCTTTAGGGGTACCTCTTTAACAATCGAGCAAGGAGTGGCAATGGAGTTCAAGGTCGGAGAGGTGGTTGTTTACCCGCACCACGGCGCCGCGGTGATCGAAGACATCGAGCAGCGCGTGATGGGCGGCGAAGAGCTGGAGTACCTGGTGCTCCACATCAACCAGTCCGACCTGGTTGTCCGCGTGCCCTCCAAGAACGCCAAGAAGGTCGGCGTGCGCGACGTGGTGGGCAAGGAAGGCCTGGAAAAGGTCTTCTCCGTCCTGCGCGAGGAGGACGTGGAAGAGGCCGGCAACTGGTCTCGCCGCTACAAGGCCAACCAGGAGCGCCTGGCCTCCGGTGATATCAACAAGGTCGCCGAGGTCGTGCGCGACCTCTGGCGCCGCGATCAGGACCGCGGCCTGTCCGCGGGCGAGAAGCGCATGCTGGTCAAGGCCCGCCAGATCCTCGTCGGCGAGCTGGCCCTGGCCAAGCCGGTCGATGACGCCAAGGCGGACAAGATGATGGACGAAATCAACGCCACCATCGAGCGCCACCGCGCCGCCGGCCTGATCGAGGACAATTCGGTGACCACCGACGTCGACACGGACGACGTCGACCTGGGCGACCTGTCCTTCGACGACGAAGACTAGTGACTCGCCGGGTTATCGCGCTCGTCGCCGCCGCCGGCAGCGGCACGCGGCTGGGCGCCGAGCTGCCGAAGGCCTACGTCGAGCTGGCCGGCCGCAGCCTGCTGGAACGCTCCGTCCAGGCGATAATTAATTCCGCCGTGGTGGACGAGGTCGTCGTTCTCATCAACCCGGTCATGCGCGCCCACGCCGAGCGCGCCCTGGCTAGCCAGGCTAAAGAGATCCCGCTGCGCTTTGTCGCCGGCGGCGGCGAGCGCGCCGACTCGGTCTGGGCCGGGCTGCAGGCCATCGAGCACGAGGACGCGGTGGTGCTGGTCCACGACGCCGCCCGCGCGTTAACGCCCCCGGGGATGATTAGCCGGGTCGTGCGCAAGGTGCTCGACGGGGCGCCGGCGGTCATCCCGGTCCTGCCGGTCGCCGACACCATTAAAGAGGTGGCGGCCGCGGATACTTCCCGGGTGCTCTCCACCCCGGACCGCAGCCTGCTGCGCGCGGTCCAGACCCCGCAGGGCTTCGACCTGGCCACCCTGCGCCAGGCCAACGAGGCTTATTTCGCCACCGATTCTCGCGACTTCGTCGCCACCGACGACGCCAGCCTCATGGAATGGTTCGGCTGCCCGGTCGTGACTGTGACAGGTGATGCCATGGCATTTAAAATCACTACCCCTATAGATCTGCGGTTGGCTCAGGCCGTAGTATCTGAGGCTGAACCCACAGTATTTGAGGTGCCTAATGAACGAACCGATCCTGCCCAAGGTGGGCATCGCTAGCGACGCCCACCAGATCGAAGCCGGCAAGCCCTGCTGGATCGCCGGCCTGCTTTTCGCCGCCGACGACGGCTGCGAGGGCCACTCCGACGGGGACGTGGTCTCCCACGCCTTGGTCGACGCCCTCCTGTCGGCCGCGGGGTTGGGGGACCTGGGCTCGTTTGTGGGCGTGGGCCGGGCCGAATACGACAACGTATCCGGGGCCCGCCTGCTCACCGAGTGCCGGGAATTCTTGGCCGCGCACGGCTACCGGATTGGCAACGCGTCCGCGCAGCTTATCGGGCAGACCCCGAAGATGGGCCCGCGGCGCGAGGAGGCCGAGCGCACCCTCACCGAGATCCTGGGCGCTCCCGTGAGCGTTTCCGCTACCACCACCGATCACCTGGGCTTTACCGGCCGCAAGGAAGGCCGCGCGGCCATTGCCACCGCCCTGGTGTATTCCGACCGGGGCTAAACCTGCCCGGTTGTCACAAAGCTAAGGAGTAAAAGCGCCATGGACAAGGTCATGGGACCGCTGCAAAAGCTCGGAAAGGCGCTGATGGGCGCGGTGGCGGTGCTGCCGGTCGCGGCGCTGATGACGGGCATCGGCTATTTCCTCGACGCCCGGGGAGGTGAACGCTTAAGCTTCTTGGCCTCCGTCTTTCAGCAGGCCGGCGGGGCGGTGCTGGATAACCTCGGCGTGCTCTTCGCCATCGCCATTTCCTTCGGGCTGGCCAAGGACTCCAACGGCGCGGCCGCGCTGTCGGGCTTCCTCGGTTTCTTCACCGTGACCAAGCTGGTCGGACCGGAGGCCGTGGCCAACTACCGCGGCATCGAGGATCCTGCCGCCCTGGAAGGCCAGCAGGCCCTCGACTGGGCGGCCCAGGGCTGGGACGCGGTCGGCCCGGCGAACGTGCTGCTGGGCATTTTCGTCGGCGTGCTCGCCGCCTGGACCTATAACCGCTTCCACGCCACCAAGCTGCCGGATGCGCTGGCGTTCTTCTCCGGACGGCGCCTGGTGCCCATCCTGACCTCCCTGTTTTCCATCGCGCTGGCCGGGGCCTTTTACTTCCTCTGGCCGGTGCTCTACACCGCGTTTTTCAACTTCGGCCAGTGGATCCAGGGCATGGGCGCCATCGGCGCCGGCGTCTACGGCGTGTCCAACCGCCTGCTCATCCCGACCGGCCTGCACCACGCGCTGAACGCCATCTTCTGGTTCGACGTGGTCGGAATTAACGACATCGGCAAGTTCCTGGGCGGTGCGGACACCCTGGTCGCCGCCCAGGCGGCTAGCGATGCCGCCTCCTGCCCGGGCGTCTGGGACGGCGCCAACTGCGAGGTCATCGGCGTTATCGGCCAGTACCAGGCGGGCTTTTTCCCCGTGATGATGTTCGGCCTGCCGGGCGCGGCGCTGGCGATGACGCTGCGCGCCAAGCCGTCGCGCCGCAAGGTGGTCGGCTCTCTGATGCTGGCCGGCGCGCTGGCCTCCTTCCTCACCGGTGTCACCGAGCCCATCGAGTTCTCCTTCATGTTCGCAGCACCCCTGCTGTTCGTGGTGCACGCGATCCTGATGGGCATTTCCATGGCGATCGCCTCCTTCTTCGACTGGACGGCGGGCTTCGGCTTCTCCGCCGGCTTCTTCGACATGCTGCTGTCCTCGCAGAACCCGCTGGCCAACCAGTGGTGGATGCTGCTGGTGATGGGCGTGGCCTACTTCTTTATCTACTTTGGCCTCTTCTACTTCCTCATCGGCAAATTCAACCTGAAGACCCCGGGCCGCGGCGACGACGAGGAAGACGCGCCGGAAGACGGTGGTGACAGCGCGGAAGGCGACGACCAGCTGGCCGCGCAGGCCGCCCGGATCCTGGCCGGCCTCGGCGGGGCGGAAAACCTCAACACGATGGAATACTGCACCACGCGCCTGCGCACCACCGTGCACGACCCGCAGCGGGTGGAGGAGCAGACGCTCAAATCCGCGGGCGTGGCCGGGGTATACCGGCCTTCGGCCAAGGGCGTGCAGGTCATCATCGGGCCCAACGTGCAGTTCGTCCACGACGAGGTGCGGCGCCAGATGGAGCACCCGGTGGCGGTTTCGGCTCCCGCTCCGGCTGTCGCGACCGCGTCCCCGGAGAAGGCGGGCATGACGGAGCTGTCCGCGCCCACCGAGGGCAAGGCCATCCCGCTGGAGGAGGTGGCGGATCCGGCCTTCGCGGGCGGCCAGGTGGGCCCGGGGTTTGCCATCGTGCCGGGCAACGAGGACGAGCTGGTCGTGGCCTCCCCGATAGCCGGCGAGGTCACCATGGTGGCCAAGACCAAGCACGCGGTCGCGGTGCGCAGCGCCGAGGGCCTGGACGTGCTGGTCCACATCGGCTTGGACACCGTGGGCCTGCGCGGGGCGGGCTTCGAGGTCCTGGTCAGCCGCGGGGACGCGGTGGAGCCGGGCCACCCGCTGGTGCGCGTGGACGCGGCCGCCCTGCGCGAACGCGGTATCGACCTGACCACCCCGGTGGTCGTGACCAACAAGAAGAAAGTCGCTGAGACCACGCTGATCCGCACCGGGGACGTGGCCGTGGGCCAGCACGTCATGGAAGTGGAGTACCGCTAATGGCCGGTTGTACCGTCGCCGCCCGGCTCACCGACGGCCAGGCCGAGCCCTACCCCGCGCAGGTGCGCGTGGATGCTGAGGGCGTTATCGAAAGCGTGGAACGCCTCGAGTCTTCCCCCGATAAGCTGGGTATTATCGCGCCGGGCTTGGTGGACGTCCACAACCACGGCGGGGCGCGCGGGGCCTTCCCCACGGGAACGCTCGCCGAATGCCGGCAGGCGGCCGAATTCCACCGTCAGCAGGGCAGCGTCCACCTCCTGGCGAGCTTGGTCTCCGGGACGGAGGAGGAGCTGACCCGCCAGGTCGGCGTGCTGGCGCCGCTGGTGGCCGAGGGCGTGGTGGACGGGATCCACTTGGAGGGCCCGTTCATCCACACCGCCAAGTGCGGGGCGCAGGCCCCGGACCGCATCCAGGACGGCGACCCGGCCATGCTGCGCCGCATCCTGGAGCGCGGCGCGGGTGCGGTCCGCCAGCTGACCTTCGCCCCGGAAACGCCCCACGCCCGGGCGCTGGTGGACGCCTGCGTCGAGTACGGTGTCATCGTCTCCTTGGGGCACACCACGGCGGACTTCGCCACCACGGCCGAGATCCTCGACTACGCGGTCGCCCGCGGGGCGACGGTCACGGCCACGCACCTGTTCAACGCCATGCCGCCGCTGCACCACCGCCAGCCCGGGGCCGTGGGAGCCCTGCTCGCGGCCGCCGCCCGCGGCGAGGTGGCCGTCGAGGCCATCGGCGACGGCGTGCATCTGGCCGACGGGACCGTGGACGTCATCGCCGCCTGCGCCGGGGAAGGCCTGGTCCTGGTCACTGACGCGATGGAGGCCGCCGGCATGCCGGACGGGGCCTACCGGCTGGGCCCGCTCGACGTCGTCGTCGCCGGTGGGGTGGCGCGGCTGGCCGGCGGGGACGGCGCCATCGCGGGCGGGACGAGCACCCTGGCCCAGCAGTTCGCGCGATTTAGTGCCCGCCACGGGGCGCCCGCCGCGGCGCGGGCAGCCTCCGTTAACCCCGGCCGCCTGCTGGGCCTGGATCAGGCGCGTGGCCTGCAGGTGGGCCACCCCGCGGAATTCGTGGAATTCGACCCCGCCGGGGACGTTCGCACCGTCTTCGCCGGCGGGCAGCGATTGCGGGGATAATAGGGCTAAAGCACCGCGCTGAGGCAGGACTGGAGGAAAGCAGCATGGAAGTCATCATCCGGAAGACCGCGGCGGAGGTCGCGACGGCGGCCGCGGATATCTTGTCCGGCTATTTCCGCCCCGGCGGGGTCATTGGGGTGGCCACGGGATCGACGCCGCTGGCCACCTACGCCGAGCTCATCGCCCGCGCGCGGGCCGGGCGCCTGGAGACCAGCGAAGTAGAGTTTTTCGCCCTGGACGAATACGTCGGGCTGGGCCACGACCACCCGCAGAGCTACTACCAGACGCTGCGTACCGAGCTCATCGATCCGCTCGGGGTCGAGCCCGCGCGGCTGCACGTGCCGGACGCGGCCGCGGCGGAGCGCTACGAAGACGAGATCGCGGCGGCCGCCGGCATCGACTGCCAGCTGCTGGGGGTGGGCCAAAACGGGCACATCGGCTTCAACGAGCCGGGCAGTTCGCTCAACTCCCTGACCCGCTGGAAAACCCTGCACCCGCAGACCGTGGCGGACAATTCCCGCTTCTTTGCCTCCGCGGACGAGGTCCCGCGCCACGTCGTCACGCAGGGGCTGGGCACCATCCAGCGCGCCGGGCACCTGCTGCTGATTGCCACCGGTGCAAACAAGCAGGACGCGGTCGCCGGGCTGGTGGAAGGGCCCCTGAGCGCGGCCTGCCCGGCCTCCATCCTGCAGTGGCACCGGCACGCCACGGTGGTGGTGGACGCGGCCGCCGCGAGTGGTTTGCGCAACCGGGAATATTACGAGTTCGCGGAGGCGAATAAGCCCAACTAGGACGGCAGATACGGTTAGGTAGAATCACTGTTGTGACTTTGCGTATCTATGACACTGCTACCCGTAACCTCCGCGATTTTGAGCCGCTTCGCCCCGGCCATGTGTCGGTCTACCTGTGTGGGGCCACCCCGCAGGCCAAGCCGCACATCGGGCACCTGCGCTCGGGGGTTGCCTTCGATATCCTGCGTCGCTGGCTTCTGGCCAAGGACTGGGACGTGGCATTCGTGCGCAACGTGACCGATATTGATGACAAGATCCTGACCAAGGCCGCCGAAAACGGCCGCCCCTGGTGGGAGTGGGTGTCCACCTACGAGCGCGAGTTCACGGCCGCCTACAACATGCTGGGCGTGCTGCCGCCGTCCGTGGAGCCGCGCGCGACCGGGTTCGTGACCCAGATGGTCGACTACATGCAGCGGCTCATCGACAACGGCTTCGCCTACGCGGCCGATGGCTCGGTCTACTTCGACGTTAACGCCTGGACCAAGGCGGAAGGCTCCGACTACGGCAGCCTGTCCGGCAACCGCGTCGAGGAGATGGAGCAGGGCGAGACGGATAACGCCGGCAAGCGCAACGCGCTGGACTTCGCGCTGTGGAAGGCCGCCAAGCCGGGCGAGCCGGCCTGGCCCACCCCGTGGGGCAAGGGCCGCCCGGGCTGGCACCTGGAGTGCTCGGCGATGTCCACCTACTACCTGGGCTCCGAGTTCGACATCCACTGCGGCGGCCTGGATCTGCAGTTCCCGCACCACGAGAACGAAATGGCGCAGTCGCACGCGGCCGGGGACGGCTTCGCTCGGTACTGGATGCACAACCACTGGGTGACCATGGCGGGCGAGAAGATGTCGAAGTCCCTGGGCAACGTGCTCAGCGTGGACAACATGCTGGAATTAGTCCGGCCCGTGGAACTGCGCTATTATCTAGGCTCCGCGCACTACCGATCGGTGCTGGAATACTCCGAGGCCGCGCTCACCGAGGCCGCGGCCGGCTACCGCCGTATCGAGGACCTGGTCAACCGTTTCCCGGACCTGGCGCTGGGCCAGTGGACCGAGGCCTTCGGCGCTGCGATGGACGAGGACATCGCCGTGCCGAAGGCGCTGGCCGAAATCCACACCACCGTCCGCGCGGCCAACAAGGAGCTGGCCGCCGGCAACGAGGAGGCCGCCCGGAAGCTAGCGGAGTCCGTGCGCGCCATGGCCGCGGTCCTGGGCTTCGACCCGCTCGATGAGAAGTGGGCAGCCGGCTCCAGCTCTTCGGCTGCCGATGCCGCCTTGGATCAGCTGGTCCAGGCCGAACTGGAACGGCGCGCCCAGGCCCGCAAGGACAAGGACTTTGCCACCGCGGACGCGGTGCGCGACCGGCTGGCCGCGGCGGGCATTACGGTCACCGACACTCCCGACGGCGCCACCTGGCAGCTGTCTTAAGACTTTTAAATACTCAGGAAGGACCACCAATGGCACGCACGCACGGTCGCGGCGGGGCAGGTACCCGCAAGACCAACAAGAAGGGCCAGGTTAAAGGCTCCGGCGGGCAGCGCCGCCGCGGCCTGGAGGGCAAGGGCCCGACGCCTAAGGCGGAGGACCGCGTCTACCACGCCAAGCACAAGGCGAAGCTGGCCCGCCAGCGCCGCGACTCCGGGCGCCACGTCAAGGAAACCCCGGAGATGGTGGTGGGCCGCAACCCGGTCATCGAGTGCCTGCACGCCCGCGTGCCGGCCACGGCGCTCTACATCGCCCAGGGCACCAAGAACGACGAGCGCCTGTCCGAGGCGGTGGCCATGTGCAATACTCGCAACGTGCCCATCCACGAGGTGCCGCGCCACGAGATGGACCGCATGACCGGCAACGGTATGCACCAGGGCATCGGCCTGCAGATCCCGCCCTACAAGTACGCCGAGGTCGAGGACCTTATGCAGCAGGTCCAGGACACCGGGGATACCGGCATGTTCGTCATCCTGGACAACATCACCGACCCGCGCAACCTGGGCGCGGTGGTGCGCTCGGTGGCGGCTTTCGGCGGCCACGGCGTCATCATCCCGGAGCGCCGCTCCGCGTCCGTGACCGCGGTGGCCTGGCGCACCTCCGCGGGCACGGCGGCCCGCCTGCCGGTGGCGCGCGCCACCAATATCACCCGCACGGTCCAGCAGTTCCAGAAGAACGGCTACCAGGTCGTCGGCCTGGACGCCGGCGGGGAGCACACCCTGGACAGCTACGACGGCGGCACCGACCCGGTGGTCATCGTCATCGGCTCTGAGGGCAAGGGGATCTCCCGCCTGGTGCGGGAGAACTGCGACGTCATCATGTCCATCCCGATGGCCCCGGGCGTGGAGTCTCTGAACGCCTCCGTCGCGGCCGGCGCCGTACTATCCGAGTTCGCCCGGCAGCGCCGCGCGGCCGGCTAGGCCGAAGAATTCCGCGGCCACCTCGGCCGCGAGGAATTCCTGGGTGTTGGGGCCCAGCCGCGGGTCCACCTCGTTGCCTGACGGCACCACGTGGCCCAGCCCCTCCATGGTCCACAGCACCACGGGGGCATCTCCGCCCCAGGTCTCGGCGCGCACGCCGGGGTAGGGCCGGCTGGTGGCCGGGGCGGGGGAAGCGCCGTTGAGCTCGGCGAGCCGGGCGGCGGTCTCGCCGGCCGAGGTGACCTCGCCGCGGGTGCGCTGGGCGTCCAGCCCGGCCGTGCCGCCGGCGTAGGGGGCATACGGGTCCTCGGTACCGTGCAGCAGCAGGACCGGGGTCGGCTGCAGGGCGGAGTCCGGGTTGCTGGGGCGGTGGTTGTCGCCGCGGTCCAGCGTCGAGGCGAAGATGCAGGCGGCGCTGAGCAGCCCGGGGGCGTCGAAGAGCAGGCGCAGGACCATCTGCCCGCCGTTGGAGTACCCGCAGGCGAAAACGCGCCCGGCGGAGTACTCGCGGCGCAGGCGCTCGATAAGCGCGCGGGTGAAGCCGACGTCGTCGACGTTTTCCTCGCGCGCGGTGACCGGCAGGATGCCGCGCGCGTCGTTGAAGTGGCGGTCCACGCCGTCCGGGTAGGCCACCAGGCAGCCGTACTTTTCGGCCAGCTCGTCGAAGGTGCCGTTGGTAAACCGCCGGGAGACGTTGGCGGACTGCAGGGAACCGTGGAAATACAGCACGATGTCCGGGTGCTCCGGGAGGTTGTCGGGCTCTATGAGCAGGTATTTGCGCGTCCTAGATTGGTGTTCTAGTTCTTCCCGGTGCAGCGTGTATCCCATAACTTGCCAGTCTAGTCCCTAGTCCTGCGCCGAACAGTGCTGTTGGGTGGCGGTCTCGCCGCGCTGGGCGTGGCGCCCGCGGCGCCAGCCGATGGCCCGGCAGAACAGGTAAATGACAAAAGAAATGGTGGTCACGAACACGGAGACTGGCAGGCCCGGCGCCAGCGAGAGCACCAGGCCGCCGACGGCGGAGATCTCGGCGAAGACGGTGGCCCAGAGCACGGCGCGCACGGGCGAGGAGGTGATCTGGACCGCCGCCGCGCCGGGCGTGATCAGCAGGGCCATGACCAGCAGGGAGCCGACGATCTGGACCGACTGGGAGGCGGCCAGGCCCACCAGGATGGCGAAGAGCACGGAGAGGCTGCGCACGGGCACGCCGGCGGCCGCGGCCATGGCCGGGTCCGCGGAGGAAAAGAGTAGCGGCCGCCAGAACAGGGTCACAGCCGCGACGACCAGGGCGGTGGTGCCGGCCAGCCACCAGACCGAGGCCTGGGACACGCCGACGATCTGCCCGGTCAGCAGCGTCATCGCGGTGGTGGCGTTGCCGGGGTAGAGGTGGATAAACAGCACCGATAGGCCCAGGCCGAAGCTCATCACCACGCCGATGGCGCTGTCCTGCTGGCCCTTGAAGCCGAGCGTGGCCAGCACGATGGCCGCGACGATGGCGCCGGCGACCGCGCCGAAGCCGATGTTCAGGCCGAAGAGCAGGGCCGCGGCCGCGCCCATCAGGGCGAGCTCGGAGGTCGCGTGCACGGAAAAGGACATCTGGCGCAGCACGATGAGCGAGGTCATCACGCCCGACAGGACGCCCAGCAGGGCGCAGGCCACCAGCGAATTCTGGACGAAGTCGACGGAGAGCAGGTACTGGGTGTCTTCGACAAAGCGGGAGAAATCCATTAGACCACCAGCATCCTTCCGTCGATTTCCACAACCTTGACCTTTGTCCCGTAGAGCTCGGAGAGCACCTCGGAGCGCATCACCTCGTCCACGGTGCCGAAGACGTGGCCCTGCGGGGCGAGGTAGAGCACGTGGTCGACCACGTCGAGCACCGGGTTGATGCTGTGCGTGACGAAGACGATGGCGGTATCGCGCTCTTTTTGGAGCCGCTGCAGGCGGGCCACCGTGGCCTGCTGCCGGGCGGGATCGAGGGAGAGCAGCGGCTCGTCCGCCAGGATGAGCTGCGGGTCCTGGGCCAGGGCTTGGGCCTGGCGCACCAGCTGCTGCTGGCCGCCGGACAGGCGGCCGACCCGGCGGTCGGCGATCCCCGTGGCGCCCACGGCGGCGAGCAGATCGTCCACGCGGGCCCGGTCGGCCTGGCGGTTGCTAAGCACCCCGTGCGCGAGCGCCAGGGAGACTAGATCCCGCGCGCGCATCGGTAGCTCGGCGGGGAACATGCGCTGCTGCGGGATAAAGCCCACGCGCGCGTTGACGTCGACGCGCCCGCCGGTGAGCTGGCGGGTGCCCAGGATGGTGCCCAGCAGCGTGGATTTGCCCACGCCGTTCGGGCCCAGCAGGGCGATGAAGTCGCCGGGCTGGATGTCCAGGCTGAGCCCGGACCACAGCGGATCAACCGCGGCGTCGGTGAAGCTAACTAGCGCCATTTATTTGCTCGCCGCGGCGAGATCATCCACCACCTGTTCGTAGTAGTCCAAGAAGTTCGTGTCCTTCGGTGGGGTCTCACCGATTTCGACGATGGGCAGGTCCTTGTCCTCGGCGGCGTTCTTGATGCGGGCGGTGAGATCCGTTTCCGTCTGAGGATTATAAATGAGCACATCCACCTTGTCCTCGTTGACCTCGCCCAGGAAGCGGGCCAGGTCCGCGGCGGTGGGCTCGCCCTCGGCGACGGTGGCCTTGCGGTAGCCTTCCGGCGTGGCGTCAGTCGCCGGGGTGTATTTCATCAGGTAGTCGGCGATGGGCTCGGTCTGGGCGTAGCGGAAAGAACCGATATTCGCCAGCTTGTCCTGGATGGCCTCGGCCTCCTGGACCACCGCGTCCGCGGAGGCGGCCTGAGTCTCGGAGAGCTCGTTGAGGCGGTCGGCGGTTTCCTGCGCGACCTTCTCGATGGCGGCGGCGTCGTACCAGACGTGTTCGTTGCCCTCGATGTTGGTGACCTCGCCCGGGTGCTCCTTGGCCTCGGTGACCGTCATGACGTCCGGCTCCTCGTCGAGGGCGCCGTGCTCGGTCAGCGGCAGCGCGGAGATGATGTCGTCCTGGTTGCTTAAGGCCTGGTACATCCAGGCGTCGTAGCCGCCGCCGTTGGCGATGACCACGTCGGCCTCATTGGCCCGGGCCAGGTCCGCGGCGGTGGGCTCGAAGTGGTGCGGATCGACGTCGTTGCCCTCGACCAGGGCCTGGACCTCGACGTCCAGGTCCGGGGAGCTGTCCGCGACCGCCTGGGCCACATCCGCCCAGATGGAGGTGGAGGCGACCACCTTCAAGGTGCCAGCGTCGTCGCCGTCAGCGCCCGGGCCGGAGCAGGCGCTTAAGGTCAGCGCGCCGGCGGCGAGAAGGGCGACGGGGACGAGTTTGTTCTTGGCGACATGCATGTCCCCCAGTCTGCACTTGTTGAAAATTGTTGTCAAATGGAAATGGGTTGAAAATACCGGGGTACCGGCAGCCGGTAAGGTAGTAGGCATGGTCAAACGCAGCCCGCAGCGCAAGACGCTGGCATCTCTAGCCGCTGAGCTGGGCGTTTCCCGTACCACGGTCTCGAATGCCTACAACCGGCCGGACCAGCTGGCCCCGGCCACCCGGCAGCGCATCCTGGCCACCGCGGCCGCCCGCGGCTACCCCGGCCCCGATCCCACCGCGCGCAGCCTGCGCACCCGCCACGCCGGGTCCTGGGGAGTGGTGCTGACCGAGCACCTGTCCTACGCCTTCGAGGACATGGCCTCCGTGGACTTCCTGGCCGGGCTCTCCGAGGCAACCACCGGGACGGACTTCTCCCTGACGCTTATCCCCGCCGGGCCGGACACCACCGGGCGGGAGGCCAGCGCCGCCGAGCTGCTCGGCCGCGCCAGCGTTGACGGGTTTGTCATCTACTCGGTGGCCGCGGACGATCCTTATCTGGCCGCCGCCCGGGCCCGCGGGCTGCCCGTGGTGGTCTGCGACCAGCCGGTGGACACCGGCCTGCCGTTCGTGGGCATCGACGATCACGCCGCCATCGCCCCGGCGGCCCAGGCGCTTATCGATGCCGGACACCGCCGCATCGGCATCCTGTCCATCCGCCTGCGCCGCGCGCGCCTCGACGGGCCCGTGACCCCGGCGGATTTGGACGCGGCCGAGATGCACGTGCAGCGCTCCCGCGTGCAGGGCGCGCTCGAGGTCTTCGCCACCGTCGGCGTGGAGCCCGCGGGCGTGCCGGTGGTGACCCGCCACCTCAACACGCCGGCCACCGCCCGGGAGGCCGCGGCGGAGCTGCTGGAGGCCAACCCGGAGCTGACCGCCGTGCTGTGCACGACGGACTCCATGGCGCTGGGGGTTTTGGACTACGCCGCCGAGCGCGGTTGGAGCGTGCCCGGGGATCTCTCCGTGACCGGCTTCGACGGCATCGAGGTCGCCCGCCTGCGCGGGGTGGCCACGGTCCAGCAGCCGAACAAGGCCAAGGGCGCGGCGGCCGGGCACCTGCTGGCCCGGCTCATCGCGGGGGAGCCGGTGGCCAGCCCGCGCAAGATCCTAGGGACGACCTACCGCCCCGGCACGACGGTCGGCCAGATCGGTTAGGAAGGCCGCCACCGCGTCGACATCGGCCACCCGCAGCTGCGCGGCCGTGTCCCCCGCGCCGACCTTCACGCCCACGTCCGTGGCCGGGTCGAGGGCCTGAAAACCGGTCTCGTCCGTGACGTCGTCGCCCAAAAAGACCACTGCGGTAGCACCCAGCTGGCGGCGGGTGTCGGCGATCCAGGAGCCCTTCGTAGCGGTGGAGGCGGAAAACTCCACCACGTTCTTGCCCTCGGTCACGTGCAGGCCCGGTGCCTCCACCTCCAGGGCCGCGTCCAGGGCGCGCGCGGCGGCGTCCGGGTCGCGCTGGGAGAGCGCTAAGGCGTGGAAGACGCGGTGGACGGGCTTGTACTCGATATAGGTGCCCGGGTGCTGGGCGGAAAGGTCCTCCAGCCGCTCGTCGATGGCCGCGATCTGGGCCGCCGCGGCCTCCAGCGCCGGGTTGTCCAGCCCCTCGGTTTCCGCGCCGTGGGAGCCGCCGAGCAGCACCGGGGCGCCCAGCGGGAAGACCTGCTTGAGCCCGGCCAGGTGGCGGCCGGACAGCGCGGCCACGGTGGTGCGCGGCAGCGCAGACAGGCGCTCCAAGGCGGCCAGGGAATCCGGGTGGGCTTTAACCGCGTAGATATCGGTGGCGAAGCCGGCTAGCGTGCCGTCGAAGTCGCTGACCACCAGCAACCGTTCGGCGGTGGCGAGGCGGTCGAGAGCGGAAGAATAATCCATGCCCTCCAATCTACCGCGCGCCCGGCCCGTTAGAGCGAGACGAACTCCACGGCCGGGCTGTCGATCTTGCCGTCGCGCAGGGTGAGCACCAGCTGGTTGTTCGGGTTGATGGAGATGTCGAATTCGCGGTCCGTGGCGATGAGCCGGGACAGGCTGTTGTGCGCCCAGGCGGCCTCGCCCGTGCAGTCCTCGCTGCGCTCGTCGTAGCGGACCTCGTCGAAGCGCAGGTAATCGGCGTCGCGCACGTTGGCGGCGTCCTCGCCCTCGGCGTAAGAGACCTTGGCCACGAACCGGGCGCAGCCGGTGGTGCCCACCGCGGTCGACTCGCCGAAGCTGATGGACGGCACATTGGTCACCGCCTCGGAGATGGTCGATAGGGCCTCCGGATCCGTGTAGATGCCCGTTACCTGCCAGTCCTTGCCGACTATGCGCTCGTCGCCGGGGGCGGTCGGCGCCGGCGGCTCGGAGTCTCCGCAGCCGGCCAGCACCAGCGCGGCGGCGGCCAGGCAGGCGCCGGCCTGGGTCAGACGCTTCATTCGGGCTTGGCCTCCCCGAGGGCCCGCAGGAAAGCTTGCGCCCAGACTTGGACGTCGTGGTCGCGCACCTGGGCGTGCAGGGCTTTCATATTGGCCTCCATGGTCTCTGGGGTCTCGCGCAGCCCGACCACCGCCTGGCGGAGGGCGGACTTCACGGATTCAATGTCGAAGGGGTTACACAGGTGGGCCTGCTCCAGCTCGTCGGCCGCTCCGGCAAACTCGGACAGCACCAAGGCGCCGGAGCCGTCCCCGTGGCAGGCGACGTATTCCTTCGCCACCAGGTTCATGCCGTCCTTGAACGGCGTGACGAGCATGACATCTGCCAGGCGGTAGTACTGCCGCAGCACCGGCTTCGGCACCGAGCGGTGGCTGTAGTGCACCACCGGCTTGCCGATGCCCCCGAAGCGCCCGTTGATGCGCCCGACGGCTTCCTCCACCGCGGAGCGGGTCTGCTGGTAGTGCTCGATGCGCTCGCGCGAGGGCGTGGCGATCTGGACCAGCACGACCTTCTCCGGGTCCAGTGCGCCGGTTTCCAGCAGCTCCTCGAAAGCGCTCAGGCGCTGGAGGATGCCCTTGGTGTAGTCCAGGCGGTCCACTCCCAGGATGACGGTTTCCGGGTTGCCCAATTCGGCGCGCAGGCGCTCGACCTCGGCGCGGTCCGCGTCGGTCGCCGGCGGGAAGTCCCCCATGTCGATGGAGATCGGGAAGGCGCCGACCCGGGTGAACTTGCCGTCGGGCGCTTCGATCTGCGCGCTGGCGCGCCGGGTGGCCACCTTTCCGCTCACGCTCAAGCCCTGGGCCTGGGCCAGGCCCAGGAAGTTGTGCACGTTGGACTCCAAGTGGAAGCCCACGACGTCGGCGCCGAGTAGGCCGCGGATGAGCTCCTCGCGCCAGGGCAACTGGCGGAAGAGATCCGCGGGCGGGAAGGGGATGTGCAGGAAGAAACCGATGGTCAGATCCGGGCGCAGCTGCTCCAGGATGCCGGGTAGCAGCTGCAGCTGGTAGTCCTGCACCCACACGGTCGCGCCCTGGGCGGCCACGCTGGCCACCTCGTTGGCAAAACGCAGGTTGACGTCGCGGTAGGTGGCCCACCATTCGCGGTGGTAGGAGGGGGTCACGATGAGATCGTGGTAAAGCGGCCACAGGGTCGCGTTGGAAAAGCCCTCGTAGAATTCCGCGTAGTCCCGCTGGGACAGCCGCACTGGGTGCAGGTGGATGCCGTCGTCCGTCGTAAACGGTTCCGGGGCGGCGTCGGCCACGCCGGGCCAGCCCACCCAGCAGCCCTCCTGCTCCCGCAGGACCGGGGACAGGGCAGCGACCAACCCACCCGGGGAGGCCTTCCATTCCTGGGAGCCGTCCGGGTGGGTGACAAGGTCAACCGGCAGACGGTTGGCCACGACCACGAACTTGTTGGTACCGGCCATGGCGGGTCCTTAAGACTTCTTCGTCGACTTCTTGGTGGACTTTTTGGAGGCCTTCTTCGTAGATTTCTTGGTCGACTTCTTAGTCGATTTCTTGCTGGCCTTCTTGGTGGACTTCTTGGTCGACTTCTTCCCGGCCTTCTTGGTGGACTTCTTGGTCGACTTCTTCGGCTCGGGCTCGCCGTACTCGGCCAGCACCTTCTTGTGAACCAGGCCGTCCGGTTCGACCCCCAGCATGGACATCAAGGTCACGCCGTCCAGGAAATCCTCGGCATAGGTGGCGACCACGCGGCGGGCGGCTGCGGCGGTCTTTTCCTCCACGGCGTTCATCTGCTCAACGTTGGGCTGGGTGTCAGTGACCTTGGGTGGCACGTATTCCTCCTACGGTGCGACGGCGCTAAATAAGCTAGTAGCTTCAGACCGTATATTGTACGCTACCGGCCTGGCTCAGCGCTGGTCGGGATCCGCGTGGGCGGCGTAGAACTCCTCGGTACCGGGGGTGGTGTAGATGGTTTCCTCGCGCAGCGGCTCCGGCTGGGCCGGCCACTCCGAGCGCTGCGGCCAGTGGTCGTCGATCTCGCCGGCATCGACCTGGGCCTGCCACTGCTGGGTGGCCGTGTCGTCCTGGCGCTGGCGGGCCTGCTGCGCGGCGGTCGGCGGCTTCGGGCCATGCACCGGTGGGGGAACCGGGCGCTCCTGGCGCGGCGCGAACGGGGACAGCGGCACGCGCGGGATGCGCGGGCGACTGTTGGCCAGGCGCGTGGCCTGGTGGAAGGAGTAGCGTCCCAGCCGCTTGAAGGCGGAGTAGGGGCGGAAGTACTTCGGGCGGCGCAGGCGCCGCGCACCGCGCTCGCCGAAGACCACGCCGGCGGCCAGCGCGCCGGCGATGGCCAGGGCGGTGACCAGGTTGGTCATGCCGGTGATCATCTGCTCGTTCAGTGCGGCGTACATGCCGCGGTAGAGCGTTAGGCCCGGCAGCATGGGGGTGTAGCCACAGATCATGGTCACCAGCGGCGGGATCAGGAAGCGGCGGGCCATCAGGCCGCCGGCCAGGCCTACTGCCACGGCGGAGATGCCACTGGCGATGACCGTGGAGACGCCGAAGGGAATGATGACGAAGTAGTAGAAGAACATACCGGCCGCGGCGGTCAGCCCGGAGATAACCGTCTCCGACCAGGAGGCGTAGCAGGCCCAGGCGAAACCGGCCGAGCCCACGCCGCCGCACAGGATGAGCAGCGGAATCTCGTGGTAGACCGGCGGGGCGATGGTCGCCAGCGGCGGCAGGGTAAACCCGATATAGTCCACGAACTGGATGCCCACGCCGACTCCGGCGATGATGGCGCCGGTAGACAGCAAGGCTTCAAAGAAGCGGGCAGAAGAGGTCACCGGGGCCTTGGTGATGCCGTCGACCAGACACTGCACCAGCGTCAGGCCGGCCACCAAGACGACGATACCCATACCGATGACCTGGCTGGGTGAGAAGGTCAGGCCGATATTTGAGGCCACCCGGTAGAAAAACGCCGCGGGCACTACGGCGATAAAACCGCCGACCATGTTCTGGTAGAAGGGCGGTAATCGGAACCTGCCCAGCCACGCGTTGATGGACATGATGAGCAGGGCGACGAAGAAGGAGACGACGCCGACGAAGATGTCGCCGCCCAGCATGACGGAGAAAGTCCCGCCCATCACGCCCCAGCCCACCAGGGAGGAGCGCACGCTGCGCGGCGGCTTCATGGCCTCGATGTCGTCGAGCATCTTCTCCGCCATCGCCGGCGGGGTGGCACCCGAGTGGATGGACCGGATGAGACGGTCCACCGCCGCCAGCCGGGAGAAGTTCACGTCCAGCCCGCTGGCTACCCGGAACACGGTCACCGGCCGGCGGTCCGAGCCGGTACCGATATTGGTGTGGATGGTGATCGTGTTGAGCACGATCCCCACGTGGCAGTAGTGCAGGCCGTAGGAGGCCGCCGCGAGGTAGACCTGCGCGCGGGTGTCGGAGTTCGACGTGCCCGAGCAGATAAGGAGGTCGCCGATCCGGGCGGCGATCTCCATGACGCCGGTGACCTGGGCCGGGTCGGTCAGATCAATGGGCGCCAGCGGGGAGGGCGGCGGCGCGGCCTTCGCCGCATCGATAGTGGCGATATTGCTGCTGTTGCCCGGAAAAATCCCGCGCAACTTGGAAAAAACTGACACGCGCTATCCTTTAGCGAGCTGGGTGAAAAACGGGTGGAATAAGGAACCTACCCGGAAGCCTAGTGCCTGAAAAGTGCTCACGCATAACCCGCCTTCACCCGCGCCTTTTAGGTACCCCTAAAGCCCCATCGCCGCCACTCTTTTCGTCCCCCGAAAGCCCGTAAGGTAGCATTTACACGTCGTCACGGAGTGCAACCCAACCGTGGCGAAGGCTGGAGTGGCGCAATTGGTAGCGCAACGCACTTGTAATGCGTAGGTTGCGAGTTCAAGTCTCGTCTCCAGCTCCAAAACGCCATCTCAAAGACGTTTTCCGGAAGTAGAGGCTTGATACCGATCGCCCACGTGTCCAGAAAATGTCCGAAAATTGGCCGGGATTCCCGAAATTAGTTTTCCTCAGGTAGCTGGCTAAGCATGAACTCGATGAGCTTGGCGCGGTTGTCGGCGCTGAGCTTGGTCTCGGTGATGTGGTCGTGGATCCAGAGGCCCTCGCCCATGATGAGGGCGATGAGTTCGGTCAGGTCGGCATCGCTAGCGATCGCGGCGGCTGGGTCGGGGCCCCAGCGCAGGCTGACGGATTCCCAGGGGGCGGAGTATTCCGGATCGGTCTGGGCGTGGATATTCATCAGCAGCTCGGCCAGGGGATCGTTTTTCGCAAGGGAGCTCAGCAGGGCGCGCAAACGCTGGGGCGGGGTGAGCTCGTCAGCCTTTCGTCCGCCGGAGTAGTCCTCCAGCTCGGATTCCCAGCGCGCGGCGCCATAGGTGTGGATGTCGCGCAGCAGGGCGTGCCGGGAGGGGAAGTGGTAGATGAGCCCGGACTTGGACAGCCCGGTGGTTTCCGCCAGGCGGTCGTAGGTCACGGCGTGGATGCCGTCCTCGCCGATGATCTCAATGGCGCTGGCGAGGATCTGATCCTTCTTGCTAGTGCGAGCCAACGAAACCACCAGACTTGGGGTTGTGGCGGAAGCAGTAGGCGGTGGTTGCGGCAAAGCCCACGGTGACTGCGGCCAGGATGCAAAGCGTGTACATGTACCCGTCATTGTAGGCCACGGCGGCAGCCGCGTGGGTGGAGTCTTGGTAGAGGGCCTCCATGCCGAGGGAAGCGATGTTTTCGGGCAGGCCCTGGGCCATGAACAGCGGGACCAGGGAACCGGTGATCGCGATGGAGAGCAAGGTGCCGAACTCGTAGGAGACTTCCTCCACGCTGGCGGCCATGCCGGAGCGGTGCGGCGGGGCGGCGCCGATGATGGCGGTCGAGGCCACGGACATCGCCAAGCCCGCGCCCATGCCGGTGAAGACCATAGCGACGACGAAGAACCAGAGGATGTCGTGGCGACCGGCCCAGAAGGCGGCCCCGACGCCGGCGGCCATGAGGACGAAGCCACCGGAGATAAGCGGCAGGAAACCCACGCGGTGCAGGGTCGCCCCACCCAGCGTCGAGGTCGGCACGGCGGCAATCGCCATCGCGGAGATGATGAGCCCGGCCTGCAGCGGGCTAAAGCCGTCGACGAGCTGGAGCTTCTGCGTGGTGGTCATCTCCACGCCGGCCATGGCGAACATGGCCCCGCCGGCGGCTAGGACGCCGCCGGTAAAGATGGGCGAGCGGAAGACGTCGAAGGTCAGCAGCGGTTCAGCTGGCGCTGGCGGCGGGCGAAGAAGAAGCCGCCGATGGCGCAGACAATGAGTGCGCCGGCGACCGTGCCCCAGCTCGGATCGGTGCTGGCGGCGGACTTGATGGCCATGACCAGGCTGGACAGGGTCACTAGCGCCAGCACTGAGGAGAGGAGGTCCCAGTGCTTGTCCGGGTTGGCGATGTTCGGCGGCGCCAGCAGGCGGGTGGCCACCAGCGCGATCACCACGATGGGGACGTTGATGAGGAAGACCGAGCCCCACCAGAAGTGCTCGAGTAGGAACCCGCCCACGGTCGGGCCGGCCGCGGCGCCGACGACGGCGACGGAGGCCCAGATGCCGATGGCGGTGTTGCGCTCCACCTCGTCGTGGAAGGTCAGGCGGATAAGCGCCAGGGTGGCCGGCATCATGATGGCGGCGCCGAGGCCCAGGACCGCGCGGGCGGCAACCAGCGCCCAGGCGGAGGGAGCGAAGGCGGCCGCCAGGGAGGCGGCGCCGAATATCCACAGCCCGTAAACGAACATGCGGCGGTGGCCGATCTTGTCGCCCAGCGTGCCGGTGCCCAATAGCAGGCCGGCCAGGACCAGCGCGTAGGCGTTGATGATCCACAGCTGCTGGGTGGAGTCCGTGTGGAGCTGCTCGTTGAGCGCGGGCAGCGCGGTGTAGAGGATCGAGTTGTCGAGTCCCACCATCAAAAGGCCGGAGGAGATAACGGCGAAGAAGGACCAGCGGGCGCCCTTAGACATGGTCTCCTCGGGGCGCAGTGTCGTCGTTTGCATGGCGATTACTGTAACGACCGTTCGGTACTGTTTGTAACCGGAGGGGGGTGGAGTGGCGGAAGTCATAGAGGCGCTTCTCCTGTGAGAAGCCGAGCCTTATATGTCCTGAGTATGGAAATTGGGGCGGTGAGGGAGCACAATGGCGAGGGAGATTAATTAATAGTTAAAAGGAGTTGAATCATGGCTCGTTCATACGCTGAACAGTTGGTCGCGACGCTAGAAAAGCAGGGCATCCGCCGCATCTACGGTCTGGTGGGCGACTCGCTGAACCCCATCGTCGACGCCGTGCGCCAGTCGGATATCGAGTGGGTGCACGTCCGCAACGAGGAAGCTGCAGCGTTCGCCGCTGAGGCCGACTCCCTGACCACCGGCGAGCTGGCCGTGTGTGCGGCCTCCTGCGGCCCCGGCAACACCCACCTCATCCAGGGTCTGTACGACGCCAACCGCAATGGCGCCAAGGTGCTGGCCATCGCCAGCCACATCCCGTCCCGCCAGATCGGCTCCACCTTCTTCCAGGAGACCCACCCCGAGGCCATCTTCCAGGAGTGCTCGGGCTACTGCGAGATGGTTAACTCCGCCGAGCAGGGCGGGGTTGTCCTCCACCACGCCATCCAGTCCACCATGGCCGGCAACGGCGTGTCCGTCCTGGTCGTCCCGGGCGACGTCACCACCCAGGAAGCTGACGATGACACCTTTACCGACTCGGTGATTTCCACCGGCCGCCCGGTCGTCTACCCGGACCCGCGCGAGGCCGCCGCCCTGACCCAGGCCATCAACGAGGCCAAGAGCGTCGCCCTGTTCGTCGGCGCCGGCGTCAAGGACGCCCGCAAGGAGGTCCTCGAGCTGGCCCAGAAGGTCAAGGCGCCGATCGGCCACGCCCTGGGCGGCAAGATGTACATCCAGTACGACAACCCCTTCGACGTCGGCATGAACGGCCTGCTGGGCTACGGTGCTGCGCACGACGCCACCAACGACGCCGACCTGCTCATCCTGCTGGGCACCGACTTCCCGTACAACGACTTCCTGCCCAAGCACAACGTGGCCCAGGTCGACATCAACGGCTCCCACATCGGCCGCCGCACCAAGATCTCCTACCCGGTGGTCGGCGACGTCGCCGCCACGCTGGCCAACATCCTGCCGAGCGTCGAGGAAAAGACCGACCGCTCCTTCCTGGACAAGATGCTCAAGGAGCACTACCGCAAGCTCAACCACGTCGTCGAGGCCTACACCAAGGACGTGGACAAGCAGACCCCGCTGCACCCGGAGTACCTGGCGGACATTATCGACGACGAGGCCGACGACGACGCCATCTTCACCGTGGACACCGGCATGTGCAACGTCTGGGGCGCGCGCTACATCACCGCCAACGGCAAGCGCCAGCAGATCGGCTCCTTCCGCCACGGCACCATGGCCAACGCCCTGCCGCAGGCCATCGGCGCCCAGGCTGCCAACCCGGACAAGCAGGTCATCACCTTCTCCGGCGACGGCGGCCTGTCCATGCTGATGGGCGAGCTGCTGACCGTGAAGCTGCACAACCTGCCGGTCAAGATGTTCGTGTTCAACAACTCCTCGCTGGGCATGGTCAAGCTGGAGATGCTCGTCCAGGGCCTGCCGGAGTTCCAGACCGACCACGATCACGTCAACTACGCCAAAATCGCGGAGGCCGCCGGCATCAAGTGCATCCGCATTGAGGACCCGAAGAAGGCCCGCAAGCAGATCAAGGAGGCCATGGCCTTCGACGGCCCGGTCCTCATCGACATGATCACGGACCCGAACGCGCTGTCCCTGCCGCCGACGCTGACTTTCGAGCAGCTGCTGGGCTTCTCCAAGGCCGCCACCCGCACCGTCTTCGGCGGCGGCGTGGGCAAGATGCTGGGCATGGCTAAGTCCAACCTGCGCAACATCCCGGCCTCGGTGGTCTAGTACCACGCGTTTTCGGTGAAAACTGCGGGCCCAGCACGGCTGGGCCCGCTTTTTCTAACTCACAGGGTCCTTGCAGTAACCGGTCAGTACCTTTGATAATTGAAGTGGCAGACTGCTGTGTAGTAGCTGAGAGAACTACCTTCTCTCCTAACAGCCCCGCAACGGGCGCGGATTTCGCCTCGAGTAGGTCCGCGGCACCGCCGGGCTGAGAGGTCCCAATAGTAGAAAGCGATGGTCACAACAATGGACGACAAGAGCACCGAAAACGTTAAAATCCTCGTCGTTGATGACGAGCCCAATATTGTCGAGCTGTTGACCGTGTCCCTGAAATTCCAGGGCTTCGACGTGCGCACGGCCAATTCCGGCACCGAGGCGCTGCGGATTGCCCGCGAAATCAACCCGGACGCCTACATCCTGGACGTCATGATGCCGGGCATGGACGGCTTCGAGCTGCTGGGCAAGCTGCGCTCCGAGGGCCTGGACGGCCCGGCGCTCTACCTAACTGCCAAGGACAGCGTCGAGCAGCGCATCCACGGCCTGACCATTGGCGCGGACGACTACGTGACCAAGCCGTTTAGCCTGGAAGAGGTCATCACCCGCCTGCGCGTCATCCTGCGCCGCGGGGCCAGCGTGGAGGATGAGTCCAACAACGCGACCATGTCCTATGCCGACCTGACGCTCAACGACGACACCCACGAGGTCACCAAGGCGGGCAAGATCATCGATCTCTCGCCCACCGAGTTCAACCTCCTGCGCTACCTCATGCAGAACAAGGAGGTCGTCCTGTCCAAGGCCAAGATCCTGGACAACGTCTGGCACTACGACTTCGGCGGCGACGGCAACGTGGTCGAGTCCTACATCTCCTACCTGCGCCGCAAGATTGATACCGGCGACACCCCGCTCATCCACACCGTCCGCGGCGTGGGCTACGTGCTGCGCACCCCGCGCAGCTAAGACCCGTACCTGACCTTCAAGAGAGATTGCCCCGTCCCCCAGCATGACCGACACCGAAACTAGCGCCCGTAAGGCCGCAGCCCCTACCTCCGCGTGGGCCAAGGTAAAGCGGGTGTTCAAGGGCCGCTTCAAGACCACCGCGATGCCCCTGCGCACCTGGCTGGTGGTCCTGCTGGTCGTGGTCTCCGGCCTGGGCCTGGTCGGTAGCTCCGTGGCCGTTTCATCGATCATGCGGGACGTGTTGTACAACCGCGTGGACGAGGACATCGCCTCCGCGGCCAAGGGCTGGGCGCAAAGCCCCGAGCTGTTCAACCTGGGCGACCGCTCGCAGCGCCCGCCGACGGATTTCTGCGTCATCAAGATCTACCCCAACGGTTCCATCGAATACTTCAACGTCTTCGACTCCATGCCGCGGGTCGACGGCCTCTACATCGGCGGCTCCCCGGAGACGGTGGAGTCCACGACCGATTCCGCAGTCAACGAGGTCAAGTGGCGCGCGCAGGCCTTCGAATCCGACGGGGTGGTCACGGTCGTGGCCAAGTCCCTGGGCAGCGAGGCCAGCATCCTGCAGGGCCTGGCGGTGGTCCAGGTGCTGATCCTGTCCCTGGTCATCGCGCTCATCGCGCTGGCCGGGTATTGGTCCATCCGGTGGGCGCTGCGCCCGCTGCGGGTGGTGGAAAAGACCGCCTCGGAAATCGCCGCCGGGGACCTGAACAAGCGCGTGCCCGAGTGGCCGCTGCACACCGAGGTCGGCCAGCTGGCGGCCGCGCTCAACGTCATGCTGGGGCACCTGCAGCGCTCCGTGGAGGAGGCCCAGACGAAGGAGGGGCAGATGCGCCGGTTCGTCGGCGACGCCTCCCACGAGCTGCGCACCCCGCTGACCAGCCTGCGCGGCTACACGGAGCTCTACCGCTCCGGGGCCACCCAGGACGTGGACTTGGTCCTGTCCAAGATCGATTCCGAGTCGACCCGCATGTCGCTTTTGGTCGAGGACCTGCTCTCGCTCACCCGTGCCGAGGGCAACCGGCTGGATAAGAAGCCGGTGGACATGCTGGAGCTGGCCCTATCGGTCGGGTCTTCGGCCCGGGCGGCCTTCCCCGGCCGAAACATCCAGGTGGTCAACAAGTCGAATTCTGTGCCCGTGGTCGACGGCGACCCAGACCGCCTGCACCAGGTCTTGCTCAACCTGATTTCCAACGGCATCCGCCACGGCGGCGAGGACGCCGCGGTGACGCTGCAGCTGCGCCGGGACGAGCGCGACGTGTTGCTCGACGTCATCGACGACGGCAAGGGCATGGACAAAGAAGTAGCCGCCCATATCTTCGAGCGCTTCTACCGCGAGGATAGTTCGCGCACGCGTGATACGGGCGGCTCGGGCCTGGGGCTGGCCATCGTGAAATCCCTGGTGGAACAGCACGGCGGCAGCATCACGGTGGATTCGACCCCGGGGGAGGGCTCGGTGTTTACCGTGCGCCTGCCGGCCTATCCGGAGGCCGACGACCCAGCGGCTTCGGCGGATTAGGCCGGGCGGCCCTCCAAGTCGGTGCCCAGGTGCTGGCGGATGCGGGCGGCCGCCTCGTCCATGGCGGCTGGGTCCGTGTCCTCGGCGGCGTAGGTCTTGGAGAAATCGTATTCCGACATCTTCTCGGTGGGGAAGAGGTGGATGTGGGTGTGGGGGACGTCGAAGCCGGCGATGATGTAGCCGGCGCGCGGGGTGCCGAAGGCGTTCTTGATGGCCTGGCCGATGCGCAGGGCGACCTGGTTCAGGTGCCCCCAGGTCTCCGGATCGAGGTCAGTCCACTTGTCGACCTCTTGCACCGGCACGACCAGGGTGTGCCCGTAGCGCAGCGGCTCGATGGACAAAAACGCCACGCACTGCTCGTCCCGGTAGACAAAACGGCCGGGGAGTTCTCCGTTGATGATCTTGGTAAATACAGAAGCCATGGCCCCAGGCTACCGGCAAGTTAAGATAGACGGCATGCGTATTCTCGTGATTGGCTCGGGCGGCCGCGAACATGCCCTCTTGAAAGGACTAGCCGCTGATCCGGCGACCACTGAATTGCACGTGGCGCCGGGCAGCCCGTGCATGGACCGGATCGCCACCGTGCATGCGGATTACACCCAGGTAGACGACCCGGCCCAGATGACGGGCCTGGCCCAGGACATCGCCGCGGACCTGGTGGTCATCGGCCCGGAGGTACCCCTGGTGGCCGGCGTTGCCGATGCCCTGCGGGACGCCGGCATCGCGGTCTTCGGCCCCAGCCAGGAGGCCGCCCAAATTGAGGGCTCCAAGGCGTTCGCCAAGGACGTGATGGACGCGGCCGGCGTGCGCACCGCCCACGCGGAGACCATCGGCCCGGACGCCGCGGAGGACGAGATCTCCCGGGTCCTCGACGAATTCGGCCCGGTCTACGTGGTCAAGGACGACGGCCTGGCCGGCGGCAAGGGCGTGGTGGTCACCGAGGACCGCGAGCAGGCCGAGGAGCACATCAAGGCGGTGCACAACGGCGGTAACTCCGTGCTCATCGAGTCCTTCCTGCCCGGTCCGGAGGTCTCCCTGTTCTGCCTGGTCGACGGCGAAACCGTCGTGCCGCTGCTGCCCGCCCAGGATCACAAACGCGCCTACGACAACGACGAGGGCCCCAACACCGGCGGCATGGGCGCCTACACGCCGCTGCCGTGGTTGCCGCAGGACGGCGTCAACACCATCGTCGACGAGGTCTGCGCGCCCGTTGCCCGCGAGCTGGTCGCCCGCGGCACCCCCTATTCGGGTCTTCTCTACGCCGGCCTGGCGTGGGGCCCGGAGGGCCCGGCAGTCATCGAGTTCAACTGCCGCTTCGGCGACCCGGAAACCCAAGCCGTGCTGAGCCTTTTGACCTCCCCGCTGGCGGAGGCCCTCAACGCGGTGGCCACCGGCAAGCTGGCGGAGCTCAGCCCGCTGGAGTGGGAGCCCGCCTTCGCCGTGACCGTGGTGCTGGCCGCCGAGGGCTACCCGGCCTCCCCGCGCAAGGGCGACGAAATTACCGGCGACGCCCTGGAGGATCCGGAGCGCATCCTGCACGCGGGCACCACCGTGGCCGAGGGCAAGGTGGTCTCCAACGGCGGGCGAGTGCTCAACGCCCTGGGCAAGGGCTCGACCTTGGCCGCCGCCCGCGAGGCCGCCTACGCGGTACTCGAAGGCATCACCATGGACGGCGGCTTCTACCGCCGCGACATCGCGCTGGCCGCCCAGGAAGGGCGCATCGAGGTGCCCGGCCAGACCCGCTAGCAACCGCAGCAGACCTCCAGCGGCCCCAGGTCCCGGCTACCGGGCGGGGCCGCTGTCGCATTATTGCCCCCGCGCCTAGACCACGTGGAATAATGAGGGCTTGTGGCTGAAAAGAAGAAGATTAACAACGTCCTGTCCTCCCGCTACGCTTCGGCGGAGCTGACCGAAATCTGGAGCCCCGAGCACAAGATCGTGCTCGAGCGGCAGCTGTGGATCGCGGTCATGCGCGCCCAGAAGGACCTGGGGGTGGATATCCCCGACGAGGCGATCAGCGCCTACGAGGCAGCGGTCGAAAACGTCGACTTGGACTCCATCGCCCAGCGCGAGCGCGTTACCCGCCACGACGTGAAGGCGCGTATCGAGGAATTCAACGCGCTGGCCGGCTACGAGCACATCCACAAGGGGATGACCAGCCGCGACCTGACCGAAAACGTCGAGCAGCTGCAGATCTACCGCTCCCTGCAGATCATCCGCGACAAGGCCATCGCCGTGGTGGCCCGCATGGGCGAGCACGCCGACAAGTACCAGCACCTGGTCATGGCAGGCCGCTCCCACAACGTCGCCGCCCAGGCCACCACCCTGGGCAAGCGGTTTGCCTCCGCCGCCGACGAGATGCTGTTGGCCATCGAGCGCGTCGAGGCGCTGCTGAACCGCTACCCGCTGCGCGGCATCAAGGGCCCGATGGGCACGGCCCAGGACATGCTGGACCTTATGGGTGGGTCCCATGACAAGCTAGCCTCCCTGGAGACCTCCGTAGCGGACTACCTCGGCTTTAGCCGGATCTTCGACTCCGTCGGGCAGGTTTACCCGCGCTCGCTGGACTTCGATGCCGTCTCCGCCCTCGTCGAGCTGGGCGCGGCGCCGTCTTCGCTGGCCACCACCATCCGTCTGATGGCCGGCAATGAGACCGTCACCGAGGGCTTCAAGGAAGGCCAGGTCGGTTCCTCTGCCATGCCGCACAAGATGAACGCCCGCTCCTGCGAGCGCGTCTGCGGCTTCCAGGTCATCCTCCGCGGCTACCTGACCATGGTCGGCGACCTGGCCGGGCAGCAGTGGAACGAGGGCGACGTTTTCTGCTCGGTCATCCGCCGCGTCGCACTGCCGGACGCCTTCTTCGCGCTTGACGGACAGTTCGAGACCTTCCTGACCGTGCTGGAGGAGTTCGGTGCTTTCCCGGCCATGATCGACCGCGAACTCGAGCGCTACCTGCCGTTCTTGGCCACCACTCGCATCCTCATGGCGGCCGTGCGCGCCGGGGTCGGACGCGAGACCGCCCACGAGGTCATCAAGGAAAACGCCGTCGCCGTGGCGCTGAACATGCGCGAAAACGGCGCGGATCAAGACCTGGTGGAGCGCCTGGCCGCCGATGAGCGCCTCCCCCTTGACAGGGCTGCCCTGGATGCGGCTCTCGCCGACAAGCACGCCTTCATCGGTGCTGCGGAAGCGCAGGTAGGCCAGGTTCTGTCCCGGATCGCCGAAAAGGCGGACCAGCACCCCCAGGCCGCCCAGTACCGCCCGGGCGAGATTATTTAGCCCACCGGCGCGCTAAGATGTGGGGCATGCGACCACGTCTTAGCGATTATCAGCACCTCGTATCCGGCAAAGTCCGCGACATCTACGCCATCGATGAGCACACGCTGCTCATGGTGGCCAGCGACCGGATTTCCGCCTTCGACTTCGCCCTGGAGCCCGCCATCCCGGACAAGGGGCGGGTGCTGACTGCGACCTCGCAGTTCTTCTTCGACGCCATCAATTTCCCCAACCACCTGGCCGGCCCGGTCGACGACGTGCGGATCCCGGAAGAGGTCCTGGGCCGGGCATTCGTGGTCAAGAAACTGCAGATGCTGCCCTTCGAGTGCGTGGCCCGCGGCTACCTGACCGGCTCCGGGCTGAAGGAATACCAGGCCAACGGCACGGTCTGCGGCATCGAGCTGCCCTCCGGCCTGGTGGAGGCCTCCCGCCTGCCGGAGCCCATCTTCACCCCGTCTACTAAGGCGGAGCAGGGCGATCACGACGAGAACGTCACCTACGAGCGCGTCGTGAAAGACCTCGGCGCCGACCGCGCCGCCCAGCTGTGCAACGCCACGCTGACCATCTACGCCCAGGCCGCCCAGATCGCCGAAGAACGCGGCATTATCCTGGCCGACACCAAGTTCGAGTTCGGCCTCGACAGCGACGGCACCCTCGTCTTGGCCGACGAGGTGCTGACCCCGGACTCTTCCCGCTACTGGCCGGCCGACTCCTACGTCGAGGGTGAGGTCCAGCCCAGCTTCGACAAGCAGTACGTCCGCAACTGGCTGACCTCGCCGGAATCCGGTTGGGACAAGGCCTCCGAGACCACCCCGCCGGCCCTGCCGGACGAGATCGTCTCCGCCACCCGCCTGCGCTACATCGAGGCCTACGAGCGCCTGTCGGGCAAGCAATTCATCGATTGGGTAGGCTAAAGCCCACGCAGCGGGCGGGAGTGACCCGCCGGCTGGGGGACGCGGTGACGTAGGATGGGGGCCTATGACTGATGAATCCATGCATGCTCCGGTAGCCCCCGTTCGTCCGATTTCGCGCCAATTCCACGGCCGCACTTTCGTCGATGATTACGAGTGGCTGCGGGATAAGAAGTCGCAGGACACGCTGGACTACCTCAACGCGGAAAACGACTACACCAAGGCGCAGACCGCGCACCTGGAGACGCTGACCGAGAATATCTACCAGGAGATTAAGTCGCGCATCAAGGAAACGGACATGTCCGTTCCCGTGCGCCAGGGCGACTACTGGTACTACGGCCGCTCCCAGGAGGGCAAGAGCTACGGCCTGTCCTGCCGCCTGCCGGTCGAGGAGGGCGCGGACCCGTGGTTCCCGCCCGTCATCCCGGAGGAGGGCCGCCCGGCAGGCGAAGAGGTGCTGCTGGACCTGAACGAGCTGGCCGAGGGCAACGAGTTTTTCTCCTTAGGGGCCTCTTCCATCACGACCTCGGGGCGTTACCTGGCGTATTCCGTCGACGTCAGCGGTGACGAGCGCTTCGAGCTGCGCATCAAGGACCTGGCTACGGGCGAGTTGTTAGACGATCACCTGACGGGTCTGTTCTACGGCGCGACCTGGGTCGGCGAGGACTACATCTTTTACCAGACCGTCGACGAGGCCTGGCGCGCCGATAGCGTGTGGCGCCACAAGGTAGGCACGCCGCAGGACGACGACGTGCGCATCTTCTACGAGGAAGACGCCCACTTCAGCGTAGGAGTGGGCGGCACCCGCAGCGACAAGTACCTGTTCTTGGTCTCCAGTTCGAAGATCACCTCGGAGTTCTGGGTGCTGGAGCAGGACCAGCCGGAAGGCGAATTCCAGCTGCTCTGGGAGCGCGAATCCGGGATCGAATACGAGGTGGACCACGCCGTCATCGACGGCGAGGACCGCTGGATCGTCACCCACAACGCTGCCGGCGCCAACTTCGAGGTCGCCGTCTGCCCGGCGCTGACGAAGGACACCGGCCTGCCGGCCCTGCGGGATACCCAGGTGCTGGTCCCGCACCGCGAGGACGTGCGCATCGAGGGTGTGGATACCTACCAGCACCAGCTGGTGCTGGTCTACCGCAGCGGCGGCATTGGGCGCATCGCCATCATGCCGCTGCCCGAGGGCGAGGGGCTCGGCGAGTTCACCCAGGTCGACTTCGACGAGGAGATCTACACCGCCGGTACCACCGGCAACCCGGAGTGGGACACCCCGATCATCCGCATGGTCTACGGTTCGTTTACGCAGCCTGCCCAGGTCCTGCAATACGACGTGGCCACCGACGAGCGCACCCTGCTGAAGCAGCAGGAGGTCCAGGGCGGCTACGAGCCCGGCGACTACACCGCCTACCGCCTGTGGGCCACCGCCCAGGACGGCACGGAGATCCCCGTCTCCGTGGTGCACCGCGCGGACCTGGACACCTCCGCGCCGCAGCCGATGCTGCTCTACGGCTACGGTTCCTACGAGACCAGCGTCGACCCTGGGTTCTCCATCACCCGCCTGTCGCTGCTGGACCGCGGCATGATCTTCGCCGTCGCCCACGTCCGCGGCGGCGGGGAGATGGGCCGCGGCTGGTACGACCACGGCAAGCTCATGGAGAAGAAGAACACCTTCACCGACTTCATCGACGTGGCAGACGACCTCATCGCCCGCGGCCTGACCAGCCCGGACCGGCTGGCGGCGGAAGGCGGCTCCGCGGGCGGCATGATGATGGGGGCCGTGGCGAATATGGCCCCGGACCGTTTCACCGCCATCCAGGCCGCCGTGCCTTTCGTCGATCCGCTGACCTCCATGCTCATGCCGGAGCTCCCGCTCACGGTGGTGGAGTGGGACGAGTGGGGCGACCCGTACCACGACCCGACCTTCTACGACTACATGGCCAGCTACGCCCCGTACGAGAACGTCACGGCGCAGGATTACCCGAATATCCTGGCCACGACCTCGCTGAACGACACCCGCGTGCTCTACGTGGAGCCCGCCAAGTGGATCGCCAAGCTGCGCACCGTTGCCAGCGGCGGCCAGTTCCTGCTGAAGACGGAGATGGTCGCCGGCCACGGCGGCGTGTCCGGCCGCTACGACAAGTGGCGCCAGAACGCCTTCGAATACGCCTGGATCATCAACCAGGCCACGGGGTGTACCGAGTAGAGTTCTCGACGCGCGGAACCTAGAAGGCTGTGCGATAATACTTCTTATGCATGGCCACCTCCTGGTTTCGATTTCCAGTATTTTCGACGACACCCGGAAACAGGCCTCGAATCTCCTCCGCATCCTGGATGCCGAGGGGATTCCTGTGTCTCTTCTGATCGCCCCGCATATTGACGGCAATTGGCACTTGGCGAAGGACTCCAAGACGAAGGGCTGGGTCAAAGAGCAAGCAGACGCCGGCCGGGTACTGATTCTCAACGGCTTCGACCAAGCCGTCCAGGGCCGCCGCGCGGAATTCGCCAACCTCGATGAGCACGAGGCGAAGCTGCGACTGGCCGGTGCGACCCGGCAGATGGGCAAGATCGGTTTCACCCCCACCATCTTCGCCCCGCCGCGCTGGCGCATGTCGGAGGGAACCCTCAAGGTGCTGCCGGCCTTCGGCTTCGACGTGGCCGTATCCACCCGCGGCATCCACGAGCTGGAATCCGGCAAGTTCTACCAGTCGCGCAACCTCTCCTACGGCGAGGGCTTCGGCGCGGCCAAGTGGTGGCGCCGCAACATCATCCGCGCAGCGGAACGCTCCGCCCAGCGCGGCAACACCGTCCGACTCTCGGTCTCCGGCCGTAACCTCGACGACCGGAAGGTGGTCAAGGACTTCGTCAAGGCCGTGCACAAGGCCGCAGCGGCCGGCGCGGAGCCGGCCGACTACAGCATCTACCTGCCGAACTAGGGCAGCAGGCGCTCGATGACGCGGCGGACATCCGCCGGCAACATCGGCAGCACGCCGCGCAGGCCACCGGCCAGGGCGGTGCCGATGCCCAGGACCGCGGCCAGGCCAGCAATCACTGCCACGACAGCGCCGCCCACCGAGGAACCGCTCGAGCCGGCATCCCCCGAACCCGCCGGCTGGCCCTGGTCGTCATCCTCGTTGTTGTCGTCCCCGTCGTTTCCGTTCTCGTCATCGCCGGCGGCGTCATCCCCGCCGAGGGAGAAGCCGACCTTGACCGGGTCGTGGTCGGAGGAGCGGAACGGGGAGTCGTCGTAGAAGTCGACCGCGTTGTAGTTGCGGCGCGAGTACTCGAAGGCGACGGACTCGTCCGCGTTGATGTTCCAGACCTGCGCGTCGGTGACGTTCTCGCTAGCCACTTCGTTGGCCAGGACGTGGTCCAGGGAGCCAAGCAGGCCGCTGAACTGGTAGGAGGCGTCGGCATCAAAGGTCTCCGCCGGCACGGTGTAGCCGTGGTTGCGGAAGATGTCCAGGGCCTCCTCGCGGGTGTAGGTATTCAGATCCCCCATGACGAAGGTGGCCTTGTCCTGCCAGTCCGGCTGCTTGGCCAGGTGGTCAAGGACCGCCTGGGCCTGCGCGTTGCGCACGTTGGGGTTGTTGCCCTGGCCGTCGCCGCGGTCCGCGTCATCCTTGACCACGGAACCCTTGGACTTGAAATGGTTGGCCACGGCCACGAAGGTCTCGGCGTCCTCGCCGGCATCTGCCGGGGCGAACTCCTGGGCCAGCGGCTCACGGGCGGTGCCCGTGAAGCGGGCGTCGCTGAAGATACGGGATTCGCCCACCGGGCGCACGCGGTCCGGGTCGTAGATAAACGCGGTGCGGATGACGTCGACGTCCTCCGGCACGCCCTGAGACGGGGAGGCGACGGCCTTCCAGTTTCCGCCCGCGGCGTTGAGCTCCTCGACTAGGTGGTTGAGTGCCTCGTCGCGGCGGGAGAGGTCCCCGGTCACGCCGAAGGTGTCCTCGATTTCGGACAGCGCGATGACGTCGGCGTCCAAGCCGTTGATGGCCGCGACGATCTTGGCCTGCTGGTCTTCGAAGGCGGCCTGGGTATAGGCGCCGCGGGTGGTACCGCGGTTGACGGTGACTGGGTTGCCGTCCTTGTCGTCGTAGGAGCTGCCGCCGAACTCCTCACCCAGCGAGGTGAAGTAGTTCAGGACGTTGAAGGCGCCGATGGTGTAGTCGCCTTCGACGTCGAGGGCGTCCAGCTCCGCGGCGCGGGAGTCCTCCCAGCTAATCGGCAGATCCGCACCGGCGGTCTCCCCGGTGACCGGGGAAGTGGGCTGGAAACGCCACTGCTCGTGGGAGTAGTGCACGACGACCGGCTGCTGGAATTTAACCTGGTCGGTGGTGCGCAGGCTCTTGATGGTCTGGCCGCCGTCCTGGGAGATATACGGCAGCGGGGTGTCCTTATCGGTCTTCAGGTAGTCGCGGGTCCGGCCGTCGTCCAGGGTGACCAGGCGCTCGGCGTTGTCCTTTTCCAGCTGCTTGAGCGGGGAGTTCGGATCCGTCGAGGGAGCATGGACATCGGAGGGCTGGCGCAGGGCTTCTTGGCCCGCGGCCAGGCCGACCTCGCCGTAGGTATTGAGCGCGTAGTTGTTGGTGACGGTGTGGGTGCCGGGCAGTACCAGCATGGACTCGTAGGCCTCCCGGGCCTCGTCGCCGGCGGGCAGCTCGTCGATCTCGATGGGCTCGACGTGCTCGAGCGGCTCCTCCAGCTCAGTGAAGTTGCGCGCCGAGACCTGGGTGTTGCCGTAGTACTCGGAGACCTTGCCGGTCACCTGCACGGACTGGCCGATTTCCGGGTACGCGCCGTCATTGCCGGCGTAGATGAAAAGGCCGTGGCTGGCCTCGCCGGCCGCGGATTCGCCGCCGGTCTGGATGGTGTAGCCGTTCAGGCCGCCTTCTTCCCACACGGCGGTGACGACTCCCTCGGTGGTCACGGTCTGGTCGACCAGCGGGGAGGCTGGGCCCGTGCCCTGGATATCGGCGATGGCCACGGCCTCGCCCGCGGCGGGCGGATCCTGCGGCTCCGGATCGGTGCCCGGTTCCGGGGCCACGCCTCCGCCGGTGCCGGCCGGGCTGGGCGCGCCGGCCGTAAAATCGGCGGAGTTGTCATCGGTGTCGGTGCCGTTCTCGTCGCGCTGGACCGAGTTCCGGTTGTTCGGCGCCTGGGCCGGGGAGCCCTCGGACAGGCTGGCCTCGCCGAAGCCGACCAAGTCGACCACCTCGCCCGCGCCGTCGCTGAGCTGGACCGAACCCTTGGTGGCGGACATGGCCAGGCTGCCGGTGGCATCGGCAGCCGGCAGGGCGGTGTTGCCGCCGTTGCCCTGAGCCTGCTGGATGAGGTAATGCGCCCCGGCCGGGATCGTCCCGTTCAGCTGGGTAGTGCCGCCGGAGCCGCCCTTGGCGGAGAAGTACTCGACGTTCCAACCATCCAGGCTGATGTCACCATCCGTCGGGTTGTAGAGCTCGATGAAGTCGTGGGTGTACTCCGCGCCGGAGTTGCCACCGCCGCCGTAGACCTCGGAGATGACGACGTTGTCCCCGGACGGGGCGGCCGAGGCAGTGGGGACGGCGAGACCGGCGGCGACGGTAGAGGTCACGGCCGCGAGTACGAGCGCGCCGCGGCGGCGGGCCACCCGCCGCGAGGACTGGGGAGAAGACATAGGGAACGAACCACCTTAGTTGGGGAAGAAGACAGACAAATTCATGCGTTCCGAGCGCATTACCCTCAGTTGTAGAACACGGAGCGGACACGCGCGGGAGCAAGCGCTGCCGCGTGTTCGAAGCCCGCAGGGGGTTTGCCTAGGTGTGGCCTAGAATTTGGTTTCCGTCTTTGCGGGGGATACCCGGTGTTTACTTTCCGGCCCCGATTGGGGGAGCGGGCGTTGGTGTGGGGGTGACCGCTGGGATGGGTAGGTTTTGCGGCCCTAGGCAGGCTAAACTAGTGCGCGCAGACCTAGCCGTGAGCACAGTAAGGAAATTTAATGGCTCGTGTAGTTGTCAATGTCATGCCGAAGGCCGAGATTCTGGATCCGCAGGGGCAAGCTGTTGTCCGCGCGCTGGGTCGAATCGGGGTTGAAGGGGTCAGCGATGTCCGCCAGGGCAAGCGCTTCGAGCTGGAGGTCGCGGACTCCGTGACGGCCGAGGAGCTGGAGAAGGTCGCGGCCACCCTGCTGGCCAACACCGTCATCGAGGACTACGAGGTCACCGGGCTGGAGGTCAAGTAGTGTCCGCCAAGATCGGAGTAATTACCTTCCCCGGCACGCTCGACGACGTCGACGCGGATCGTGCTGCGCGCCGGGCCGGCGCCGAGGTGGAAAACCTCTGGCACGCCGACGCCGACCTGCGCGGCGTGGACGCGGTCGTGGTCCCCGGTGGCTTTTCCTACGGCGACTACCTGCGCTCCGGGGCGATTTCCGCCCTCGCGCCCGTCATGCGCTCGGTCATCGACGCTGCCCACAAGGGCATGCCGGTGCTGGGCATTTGCAACGGCTTCCAGATCCTGACCGAAGCCGGCCTGCTGCCCGGGGCGTTGACCCGCAACCAGGGGCTGCACTTCCACTGCACGGATACCTACCTGGAGGTCGCGAACGCGCAGACCGCCTGGACCACCGAATTTGAGGCTGGCCAGCGGATCCTCATCCCGGCCAAGCACGGCGAGGGCCGTTTCCAGGCCGCCGCGGAGACCGTCGAGGAGCTGGAGAAGGAAGGCCGCGTGGTCTTCCGCTACACGGACAACTACAACGGGTCCGTCAACGCGATCGCCGGTATTACCAACGAGACCGGCCGGGTCGTGGGGCTTATGCCGCACCCCGAGCACGCCATCGATCCGCTTACCGGGCCGTCCACTGACGGCCTGGGCCTTTTTGTATCCGCTATCAACGCCGTGACGGCCGCAGTTTAGGAGGCGCACATGACCGTACACAATGACACCGTCTCCCAGGCCCAGCAGGACCCGGACCTGGAACAGCCCTTCCGCGAGCTGGGGCTCAAGGACGACGAATACCAGCGCATCAAGGACATCCTGGGGCGTAGGCCGACCGATGCCGAACTGACCATGTACTCCGTGATGTGGTCGGAGCACTGCTCATATAAGTCCTCGAAGACGCACCTGCGCTACTTCGGCCAGACCATGACCGAAGAGATGGGGGAGAAGATCCTCGCCGGCATCGGTGAGAACGCCGGCGTGGTCGACATCGGCGACGGCAACGCGGTGACCTTCCGCGTGGAGTCCCACAACCACCCGTCGTACGTTGAGCCCTACCAGGGCGCGGCCACCGGCGTGGGCGGCATCGTCCGCGACATCATGGCGATGGGCGCACGCCCCATCGCGGTGATGGACCAGCTGCGCTTCGGCCCGGCCGATGCCCCAGATACCAAACGCGTCCTGCCGGGCGTCGTCGAAGGGATCGGCGGCTACGGCAACTGCCTGGGTCTTCCCAATATTGGGGGCGAGACCGTCTTTGACGAGTCCTACGTAGGTAACCCGCTGGTCAACGCCCTGTGCGTGGGCACGCTAAAGGTCGAGGACCTGAAGCTGGCCTTCGCCTCCGGCACCGGCAACAAGGTCATGCTGTTCGGCTCTCGCACGGGCCTGGACGGCATCGGCGGCGTGTCCGTGCTGGCGTCGGACACCTTCGAGGACGGCGCGGAACGCAAGCTGCCGGCCGTCCAGGTGGGCGACCCCTTCGCGGAGAAGGTCCTCATCGAGTGCTGCCTGGACCTCTACCACGCCGGCGTCGTGGTGGGCATCCAGGACCTGGGCGGCGCCGGCCTGGCCTGCGCGACCAGTGAGCTGGCCGCCTCCGGCGACGGCGGCATGGAGATCAACCTGGACGAGGTCCCGCTGCGCGCCGAGCACATGACCGCCGCTGAGATCCTGGCTTCCGAGTCCCAGGAGCGCATGTGCGCGGTCGTGGCCCCGGAAAACGTCGAGCGCTTCCGCGAGATCTGCGCGCACTGGGACGTCACCTGCGCCGAGATTGGTGAGGTCACCACCGGCAAGCACCTGGTCATCCGCCACCAGGGCGAGGTCGTCGTGGACGCCCCGGCCGGCACCATCGCCGACGAGGCCCCGGTCTACGAGCGCCCCTACGCCCGCCCGGAGTGGCAGGACAAGCTGCAGGACTTCGGCGGCGTGGATCATGCCCCGCTGGGCGATGCCCTCCTCCAGCTGGTGGCCTCCCCGGCGCTGTGCTCCCGTGACTTCATTACCAACCAGTACGACCGCTACGTCCGCGGTAATACGGTGCAGTCGCACCACGCGGATGCCGGTGTGCTGCGCATCGACGAGGAGACCGGCCGCGGCGTCGCCGTCTCCGCGGACGCCTCCGGCCGCTACACCAAGCTGGACCCGAACATGGGCGCTCGCCTGGCCCTGGCCGAGGCCTACCGCAACGTCGCCGTCACCGGCGCCCGCCCGGTGGCCGTCACCAACTGCCTGAACTTCGGTTCCCCGGAAAACCCGGATGTGATGTGGCAGTTCCGGGAGGCCGTCCACGGCCTGGCCGACGGCGCGGTCGAGCTGGGTATCCCGGTCTCCGGCGGCAACGTCTCCTTCTACAACCAGACCGGTGAGGAACCCATCCTGCCGACCCCGGTCGTCGGTGTGCTGGGCGTTATCGACGACGTCGCCGCCTCCATCGGCCACAACCTGGGCACCGCTGAGGACGAAGTCCTCATCCTCCTGGGCTCCACCCAGGACGAGTTTGGCGGCTCCATCTGGCAGCAGGTATCCGGCAAGGGCCTGTCCGGCCTGCCGCCGCAGGTCGACCTGGCCAACGAGGCCAAGCTGGCCGAGTTCTTCCACGGCAACTCCGATATCACCGCGGCCCACGACGTCTCCGAGGGCGGCCTGGCCGTCGCCGCGTTCGAGATGGCCAAGCGCAACCGCGTCGGCGTCGAGCTCGATCTCGCCGCCGTCCACGACGACGAGTTCGTAGCGGCGTTCTCCGAGTCCGCCTCCCGTGCCCTGGTCGCCACGACCAAGGACAAGGCGGACGCCGTCCTCCAGCGCGCCCAGGAGCTGGGCATCCCGGCCGCCCAGGTCGGTAAGACCACCGCGGTGGACAGCCTCATCCTGGGCCAGACCGCCGTCCCGCTGACCCAGCTGGTCGACGCCTGGTCCGCCACCCTGCCCGACCTCTTCGGCCACGCCGTGGGGGCTAACTCCGTGGTGGAATAAGAGAGTGTTATGGGTTGCAAAGGCAAAGGGGTTTAAGTAGTATCGAGTATCTGTAATACACACTATGCGGCAGGGGTTCGCACTCCAGCATCCCTGTTGGCATTGACGTTCACATCGGAGGAGCTGGGGCTGAAATGGGTGAAAAAGTATCCATTCGGTTCTGGCTTGACGGTGCGTCTCAACTAGCCTCCTCGGCCGCGTCTGACACGGCGCGGATGGTCGTAGTATCTTTCCGTGACGAGTCTGGAGAAAACGCACTTTCTTGTTCTTTACGGGAAAGTGCGTTTTTTCTAACCAATGAAATGCCTGGTGCATCTTGGAAAAGTTGGCAACGTTTTACAGATGCAAGACGTTGTGATGATTTGTTGGATACCGTCGATAACCCTTCGTCCGTGGAATGGCAACCCGCGTCTGAGCTCCCAGGATTTCGTTCGTTGGTTTTGGCCAATAGCGGTAATGTGGCGGGGCGGGCGCAGTTCGCCTCGCAAAAGGCAGCTAATCCTTTGACGATTAGAGTTAGAGGTAGCCTCAAGCAGGTTGTGAAAGACTCCCTCTCCGTTAAAAGGGTAATTCTTCGCCGGATGAGTGCTAACACGCGTATAGAACGACAGGGCGGCCGTGCTTTTGCAGGACAGTCGGATGTCGCGGAGGAATCCTAATGGCGCGCTTGATCGCTGAAGACCTTACCGTTGGGTGGACAGACGGTGACCCTGTCTTAAAGGGGGTGTGCCTCAGCCTTTCCGTAGGCGTTCACTGCATTACCGGTGCGAATGGTAGTGGTAAGACAACCTTGGTTCGCACTATGGCAGGGGTGATTCCGCCTTTGGGTGGACTGGTCAGGGTTGATGGGCGAGTCGGCTATTTGTCGCACCTTCCGGGAATCTACTCGCAGCTTTCAGTTGAAGACAACCTGCGACAATGGTCCAATTTCTTGGACCCTAGTGGTCAGTCTCCTTGTCAAAAACTCATGGATGAGCTTGCTTTGTCTGAAATTGGCGGCCAGAAAGGTTCCACACTTTCTCAAGGCCAGCGCCAACGCCTGGGCCTAGCTCGTGCTCTCTTGGGCCAGCCGGACGTGGTCTTCTTGGATGAGCCGACAGCTGGGATGGATCCAGCAATGAAGCGCTTGACGCACAATGTCGTGCGCAGGCTCGGGGAACGAGCTTGCGTCGTTGTGACTTCGCATGACCTGCTTGAAGTTTCAGGTCTAGCGACAACCGTCATTCAGATATCAGGCTCGGCGGAAGTGAGCCAAAAAGAAGTTAGTGCCGTGGCAGCCTTGGACGACCGTCGAATTCGGCTGTCCGTTGATAATTCAAAAACAGAAAAGGCCCTACAGCTTCTCGTTGAAGGCAATCCGCAGCGCGAAAGTTCCGGCTGGATTGCTGTTGATGTTACTCCTAGTTTCGGGATTTCCCGTGTTGTTGAGCTTTTGTCATCAGAGGGAATCGACATACGCGCAATCGATGACCTCCAAGGCCTGGAAACTTACTATCGAGGATAGAACTGTGCTCTTGCGTTTTTATTTCTTCAAGGCTTGGCGGGAACAGTGGAAAGCACTTCTGCTATTGCCTTTACTCGCCTTCGTAGTCGCGGTTGCGCTGGCAGCTACTGTGTACTTCTTCCCTGATGCGCTTACAGGGGCTAGTCTAGGCGCCGTCAAAAGTGGGGTGAATGAGATCGATGCAGAATCGCGGGCAAGTCTAGGCCCTGAAAGTTCACTTCTTGTAGCGGCAGTTATCAGCCAAGCACCGCTCATTGCATCTCTTTTTGCGGGGCTTATTGGCGCAAATACTGTCATCGGTATGGCGGATATCGAAGTTCGGTCGGGTGCCATCGAAATCGTGCTTAGTCGGGGTTACGGTAAGCGGGATATCGTGTTATCTCTCGCTCTAATTGCCGTATTTCTCACTGCTATTGCGACACTCGTGCTGGTTTTGGCCTTCTATGGGGCCTCAGCAGTCTTCCTCGCTGATAAAGGTCTTGCTGCCGATTCCTTATGGAAGATTCTGGTCTTACCGTGGCCATGTTTGGCGATGGGTATTGGGCTTGGGCTGACAATCCAACTGCTGTTCCCCGGCCTGTCCCGAGTCAAAGCTGGGACGAGCGGCAATATCGCACAATTGCTAGCTATGGTACCCACCGTCGCGATGTTCGTAGTTTTCACTTTCTCTCCAAAGGCAGCCCAAAGCACCTTCGCGGCGTGGTGCATTACCGCGTGTTTCCTGCTGTTGGCAGTAGCGCTTGTGTCTGTCGTTGCTACGACCACCAAGGTAGGGCGCCTTTTGCAGCGCTAATGCGAGTCCAATTTTTTGTTCGCGACCTGACAGGGACGGCTAGTTGTAAGTCGGCACACCGGTGGCGTCGGTTTCGCGGTAGTCCTTTGCGAAGTAGAAGCGGAAGTCGTCGACGTCGCCCTGGTTGAACTCGGGGATTGTGCGCGGGAGCGCGCCGTAGTCGTCCAGGATCTGCTGGTAGGTAGAAGCGAACTCCTCATTCGACATTTCCACGACGTCGGGCCGGTAGAGGCGCTTGGAGCGCTCCGTTAAGTCGTCGAGGGTCTCGCAGAAGAAGTGGGGGATCTGGTCGCGGCCCGCGGCTCTTTCGCCGTGCTATGGAGTTCCTCGTTTAAGGCGCGGGCGGCCTCGTAGCGGGCGGTGGCGTCGCAGCTTTCTGGTCTGCGGGGATCGCCGCCTACCGTGGGGCGCCCCGCGCCAAAGGTAGCGCGGCGGTTAGCCGCCGATGGTCGGCTGGATGGTCTGCGCCCAGCTGACCTTGAGCTGGTGGGAGAACAGCGGGAAGGAGTGGGAGCCGGTGTTGGTGTAGTAGCGGTTGACGTCGACGCCGGCTGCGCGGGCGCTGCGGGTGTAGATATTGGTGCACTCGTTGGCAACCCTCTCGGTTGCGGACGGGCCCAGGTGCTGGGCGGGGCCGTAGTTGCCGTCGATTGGGCCCGGGGCGCCGGAGGCGGAGGCGACGAAGACCTTGACGTCGCGCAGGCGGTGCGGCTGGGCGTTCGGGTCGTGGTCGGCCCAGGCCGGGGAGCCGGGCAGGCCCCAGGCGTTGACGGAGGAGCCGCCGCCGGCGGCCATCATGACGCTGGAGACCGGCCAGCCCAGGGCGCCGGAGCGGACCGGGCAGCCAGAGTAGGAGGCGGCGGCACGGAAGCGCTGCGGGGCGTGGCCGGCGATGTCGAGGGCGGCGGCGCCGGTGGAGGACAGACCGGCGATGGCGTCGCGCCCGGTGCCGTGGAATTCGGCATCGATGAGCGGCGGCAGCTCGTGGGTCATGTAGGTGTTCCACTTGTTAACGCCCAGGATGGGATCCGCGGTATTCCAGTCGGTGTAGAGGGAATAAGCGCCGCCGATGGGCATGACAACGTTGACGTTCTTGCCGGCGAACCACGGGCCGATGTCGGTGTGGCTCATCCAGTTCATGCCTTGCTCGCCGCCCTGGATGCCGGGCAGCAGGTAGAAGGAGCCGCGCGGCTGGTTGCCGCCGGGCAGCAGCACGTTATTGGTGATAACGGCGCGGTTGGCCGGGGACCAGACGTCCACCTTCCAGAAGTTGCCGTTGACGTGGCGCTTGTTCACGATCTTCGGCTGGTTGCCCAGCCAGGGCTGCTTGCTCTGGTTGCCGGGCAGCTGGAAGGTGCCGTCGATGAGACTCGACTGGGCCTGGGCGGACGGGGCGGCAGGGCTGGCGAGGCCGAACCCCAGGGCGGCGACCGCGGCGAAGGCGGCGGCTAGTACGCGGGGGCGGCGGAGGGAGACAGATTTAAACACCGTTCGACTATAACGCATATAGCAACGAATTCGAAGGATTTTCACAGCCGTGGGTTACGCTACCGTAGGTTATACTACGGCTAGAAGTGGTGCGCACTACGTCACTTGAGCCTTAAGAGGAGGACATATGGCGCCGGTACAGGACGGCCTAGTCGAACGGACCAGGGTGGTGGCCGACCGCGGTCCGCGCCCGCTCACCCGCGGGTGGGGGCACGTCTTCGCCGCGCTGGCCGCCCTCGTCGCCGCCACGGTGCTCATTACCTATTCCTGGATGACGCTGAGCTGGGCGCCGGCCCTGGGCGTGACGGTCTACGGGGTCTGCCTGGTCGGCCTATTCGCGGTTTCCGCGACCTATCACCGCTGGCCCTGGGGTAGTTTCCGGGCCGTGCAGTGGTGGCGGCGGGCCGACCACGCCACCATTGCCGTGTTCATCGCGGCGACCTATACGCCGCTATCGCTTATCGCCTTCGACGGGGTGACCGCGTGGATCCTGCTCGGGGTGGCCTGGGGTGGCGCGCTGGCCGGGGTGATACTCAACTTGGTCTGGATCGAGCACCCGCGCTGGCTATCCGTGGCCGTGTACCTGGTGCTGGGGTGGCTGATCGTCCCGCTCATCCCGACCCTGTGGCGGCAGGAAGGCCCCGCGGTGGTCTGGTTGCTCTTTGCCGGTGGCCTGGTTTATTCCTTAGGCGCGGTGGTCTACGGGTTTAAGTGGCCGGGGCGCAACGCGCGCATCTACGGCTACCACGAGCATTTCCACACCGCGACAATCGCGGCCGCCACGGTCCACCTGGTCGCCGTGTGGATGGTGGTGGTCGGCGCCGGCTAAAAGCACGGGCTGGCCGCTACTATAAGTAGTGAAGACAAGGCGTGCGGGCCCGGCAAGTGCCGTTGAGGGCACAAAGGCTGGGCCGAGGCCACGAGAGAAGGTTAATTAACCGTATGAAAGCAAAGGAAAAGGCAACTGCCGTATTCCGGTTGGCGGTCCTGGCTGCACTTACCATGCTGGCCGTCGGCTTTGCGCTGAACGGATCGATCGCGGGGACCGTCGTGGCCGTGGTGGCGGGGATCGGCCTGATTTACTTTCTGGCGCGGGACTGGGGGACGCTGCGCCGGCCGGCAAGCGCCGATTAGCGCGTTGCCGTTTTGGGCCTTGACCGCTGGGGTGGGGCTTAGTCGATGTGCTGGTTGTTGGGCGCGACGATGAGCGGCTTGGGGGAGTACTTGCCGCGTAGCTCCCGCAGGATGTTGGCGTGCTCGGCGAGGCGCTTGTCCTCCTCGGTGACCGGGGTGAACTGGCGGGCGGCCTGCGGCTGGAAGTCGCGGTCGATGGCCATGTAGGCCACGGTCGCGTGGATGGCGGTCTCCAGGTTGTTGCGGCCGCCGCGCGGGTTGCCGGCGCGGACGTGGATGGACATCTGCATCGAACGGTTGTCGGTGCGCATCATGCGGGCGTCGACCTCGATGAGGTCGCCGATGGCAATCGGGCGGTAGAAGCGGATGCCGCCGGCGTAGACGGCCACGGTGTGCTCGCCGGACCATTCCATGGTGCAGGCGGTGCCGGCCTCGTCGATCCACTCCATGGCGGTGCCGCCGTGGACCTTGCCGCCCCAGTTGACGTCCGTCGGCTTGGCCAAAAAGCGGTTGATGAGCCGCGGGGCGTAGGACGGGCCGTCGTAGGTCTGCTGTTCCATCTCCTCTTCGATGGCCTTGCGCAGCTCAATACGGGACTGGGCGGCCTCGGCGACGCGGCGCTGCTCGTCGTTTTCCGGGGTGAACGTGGGCACCGGGGTCGACTTGTTGGTTTCGGCGTCCTTGGCCACGAAGATGACCAGGCAGTCGCAGGCGCGGGTGAAGATGCCGTCCCGCGGGTCCGCGGAGAGCACCTCGTTGACGATGTGCATGGACGACCGGCCGGTCATCGCGATGCGGGAGCGGACCTCCACGATGTGGCCCGAGGGGATGGGGCGGGTGAAGTGGATGTGGCCCACGTAAGCGGTCACGCAGTACTGGCCGGACCACTGGACCGCGCACGCGTAAGCGGCCTTGTCGATCCACTCCAGAACGCGGCCGCCGCTGATGCCCTGGGCGCCAGCCATGAGGACATCGGTGGGCGAAGCCATGAAACGAAGGGTGATTTGCGGGGACTTGAGAGCATCCTGCGTCTGCGGAGTAGTGGTCATAATATATAAAGCTACCAGGGCAGGAGGAAGGATTAGGGCACGTGGCGTCGCGGACAGTCAGAAGGTCGTGCACAGGCAGCGCCGGGGTGGCGGCGACTAGACTGGGCGGCATGGCAAAGAAGGCAGATCCCGCCGCGGCGCGCGCGGCCGTCGTGGCTTTGGCAGAGTGGATCCGGGAAGACAACCCGGAGACCGCGGCGCGGCCGGCCCGGGCCACGCTGGCGCAGGCGGTACGCAACACGGCCCGGTTGGTGGAGCAGGACGCGCCGGGGCACTCGGTGGAGCTGCGGGTACCCCCGTTCGTGGCCGTCCAGTGTATTGAGGGCCCGCGCCACACCCGCGGCACCCCACCCAATGTCGTGGAGACGGATCCGCACACGTGGCTGCGCTTGGCCGCCGGGCATACCAGCTGGCAAGCCGCCGTCGACGCAGGGCAGGTTGATGCTTCCGGCTCCCGCGCCGCCGAAATCGCGGAGTGGCTGCCCGTCATCTCGCTGGGTCGCTAAGCCGCGCAAGCGGGCAGGAAGACGGCCGGGTATTAGTGCCGCGCTGGTTAAACGACTAAGATAACCGGCGTGGAAGCCGTCAACTCACTTCAGACAACTGGCCTCACTAATCTCGACGATCACGGCGAGACCTCTCCCCGGGAAGAATGCGGCGTCTTCGGCGTCTGGGCCCCGGGAGAAGAGGTTTCTAAACTTACCTATTTTGGGCTTTTCGCCCTCCAGCACCGCGGCCAGGAGGCCGCCGGCATGGCGGTCGGGGACGACGACCGCCTCGTGGTGTTCAAAGACATGGGGCTCGTGGCCAACATCTTCGACGAGTCCATCCTGAGCTCCCTGCAGGGCAACGTGGCCGTCGGACACACCCGCTACTCCACCGCCGGGGGCAAGGAATGGTCCAACGTGCAGCCGATGTTCGGCGCGTCCTCCAACGGGGTAGACATCGCGCTCGGCCACAACGGCAACTTGGTCAACTACCTGGAGCTGCGCCAAGAGGCCGTGGACCGCGGGCTAATCAAGCCGCACGAGGAGTCGGTCTCTGACTCGATGTGCCTGTCCATGTTGCTGGGCGACGGCGTCAATGACGAGACCTCCGTTTTCGAATCCGCCCGCCAACTGCTGCCCCGCGTTCAGGGCGCTTTCTGCCTGACTTTCACCGACGGTCACACCCTTTATGCCGCGCGCGACGGCCACGGCGTGCGGCCGCTGGCGCTGGGTCGCCTGCCGCAGGGCTTCGTGGTCGCCTCCGAGACCTGTGCGCTCGACATCGTGGGCGCGCAGTTTATCCGGGAAATCGAGCCGGGCGAGCTCGTCGCCATTGACGAGACCGGGATCCGCTCCGAGAAATTCGTCGAGCCCACCCGCCACGGCTGCGTCTTCGAATACGTCTACCTGGCCCGCCCCGATACCCAGATCTCCGGGCGCTCGGTCAACGAGACCCGCGTGGACATCGGCCGCCGCCTGGCCCGCCAGTTCCCGGCCGAAGACGCCGACCTGGTCATCCCGGTGCCGGAGTCCGGCAACCCGGCCGCGGTCGGCTACGCCCGCGAATCCGGCATCACCTTCGCCCACGGCCTGGTCAAAAACGCCTACGTGGGCCGCACCTTCATCCAGCCCACGCAGACCCTGCGCCAGCTGGGCATCCGGCTCAAGCTCAACCCGCTCAAGGAAGTCATCGCCGGCAAGAAGCTGGTGGTGGTGGACGACTCCATCGTCCGCGGCAACACCCAGCGCGCCCTCATCCGCATGCTGCGGGAGGCCGGCGCGGCCGAGGTCCACGTGCGGATCGCCTCCCCGCCGGTGAAGTGGCCGTGCTTCTACGGCATCGACTTCGCCTCCCCGGGCGAGCTCATCGCCAACGTCGCGCCGAGCGATGACCCGGAGGTCATCTGCCAGACCATCTGCGAGGCCATCGGCGCTGACAGCCTGGGCTTTGTCAGCGTGGATGAGATGATCGCGGCGACCGAGCAGCCGCGCAGCCAGCTGTGCGCCGCCTGCTTCGACGGCCACTACCCGCTGGGCCTGCCGGCCGGTAACCCTAACGCGGAGGCCGTGCGTACGCTTATGAGCCAGAACTCTTAAAAAGACCCCAAGGAATGAAACTTTCGCTATGACCGATACGACTGACAACACTTACGCCGCCGCCGGCGTGGACATCGCCGCCGGCGACCGCGCGGTGGAGCTGTTCGCCCCGCACGCCAAGCGCGCTACCCGCCCGGAGGTCATGGGCGGTCTGGGCGGGTTCGCCGGCCTGTTCAAGCTCGGCGACTACAAGGAGCCCATCCTGGCGGCGGGCTCGGACGGCGTGGGCACGAAGCTGGCCGTGGCCCAGGCAATGGACAAGCACGACACCATCGGCATCGACCTGGTGGCCATGTGCGTCGATGACCTGGTGGTCTGCGGCGCCGAGCCGCTCTTCCTGCAGGACTACATCGCCGTCGGCAAGGTCGTTCCGGAAAAGGTCGCGGAGATCGTGGCCGGCATCGCCGAGGGCTGCGTGCAGGCCGGCGCCGCGCTGCTGGGCGGCGAGACCGCCGAGCACCCGGGCGTGATGGAGGTCGACGATTACGACGTCTCCGCCACCGCCGTGGGCGTGGTCGAGGCCGATAGCGTGCTGGGCCCGGACAAGGTCCGCGACGGCGACGTGCTCATCGCCATGGGTTCGTCCGGGCTGCACTCCAACGGCTACTCCCTGGCCCGCCACGTCCTGCTGGAGCAGGCGGGCCTGCCGCTGGACGGCTACATGGACGAGCTCGGCCGCACGCTGGGCGAGGAGATGCTCATCCCGACCCGCATCTACGCCCAGGATTGTCTGGCGCTGGCCGCGGAGTGCCACGTGGCAACGTTCTGCCACGTCACCGGCGGCGGCCTGGCCGGCAACCTCGAGCGCGTCATCCCGGAGGGGCTGACCGCGCACGTGGCCCGCTCCACCTGGACCCCGGGCCAGATTTTCCGCACCATCTCCTCGGTGGGCAAGGTCGAGCTGTCCGAGATGGAAAAGACCTTCAACATGGGTGTCGGCATGGTGGCGGTCGTCTCCGCCGAGGACCGCGACCGCGCGCTGGCCATGCTCACGGCCCGCCACCTGGATGCCTGGGAGCTGGGCGAGGTGCGCAAGTCTGCCGAGGGCGAGCCCCGCGTCGTCGTGACCGGCAACCACCCGAACTTCTAGCGCCCGACCTACGCCAACGCCGCCGGTGACCAAGTCTTGGTCGCCGGCGGCGTAGTGGCGTTTTTAGGGGTTAACCTTTGGCTTCGTCGTCCCAGTCGTCGATGTAGTCGGCGTATGGGTCTTCGTAGCGGTCGTCTTCTTCATCCTCTCGGCCCCATCCATCGCCCGGCTTCTTGGAGGCTAGCTCGCGCTGGAGCGAATCCAAGTCCATCTCCGGAGAATTGTACTTCAACTGGCGTGCAACTTTGGTCTGCTTTGCCTTCGCGCGTCCGCGTCCCATGTGCATGACCCCCTTGAGGTGTGTAGGGCACGATCCAGGGTTTCGGATGGCCCCATCGGCTTGTCATTTGAGTATCTTCCTGTAAGACACAATAGCCTGTGCGTCAAAAAAATTCCGCACGACCCCCTAAGGCAGGGCAAATGGCCTAGTGAGAGACTTAAGGTTTTCTCACTAGGTCTCTAAACGGGTGACTCTACTTCCCCCGCAGTTTGTTGATGGCCGCGCGTCCAGCCTTCGGCCCCTCAGTGGTGGGGATGGAATCCGGATCGAGGTTGGCGGCGGCCTGGCCGATGGTCAGTTGCCCGGAATCCAGGGCGGAACGTTTGACCAAGCCTAAGGCGATGGGGCCGAAGTCGCAGTCGTCGACGATGGAACCCATCCGCCCCACGCGGCGGCCGCCGAAGGTGATGCCTGTGCCGGGCTCGGGCAGCTGCGGGGCCGAGCCGTCCAGGTGCAGTAGCACCAGCAGGCGGGGTGAGCGGCCCAAGTTTTCCACGCGCGCCACGGTCTCCTGCCCGCGGTAGCAGCCCTTGTTCAGGTGCACGGCGCCGGCCTGCTCGCCGCGGCCGATCCACTGCGGGACCTCGTGGGGGATGGACTTGGTGTCCAAGTCCACGGCCAGCTCCGGCTCGCGGGCGCGGATGCGCTCGGCGGTATACGCCATCAGCCCGGCCAGGGTGAGACCGGCCGCTTCCAGTTCCGCGACGGCGGTGGCTAGCTCCGCGCGCGGGACGACGAGGTCGCGCCGGCGGATGCCCGGCCAGTCGACCTCCCGGCTAAAAACGGTGCCCGCGGGGTCTGCTACCTCACCGTCGCCCAGGACGGTCAGCAGGGCGTAGTCCGGCTCCGTGATTTCTACCTGGGACCAGAACACCATCTTGGTCAGGAAATCGCGCAGGCTGTCTGCTTGGCCCGCGGGCAGGTCAAGGAAGAAGCCTTCCTCCGTCCGCGTGATGTCCGCCTGGTGCAGGATGTGGCCCTGGATGTCCAGGTCGAGGGCCGTGGCGCTGTAGCCGACGGGGACATCGTCCAGCTTCTGCGAGAGGAGGTTGTTGAGGAACTCCGCGGAGTCCTGGCCGCTGACCTGCAAGAACCTGCGGTGGCTGCGGTCTACGACGATGGCGCCGGACTGGGCGGCGCGTTGTTCACCCAAGGGGTTTCCGTAATGCCACGCGACCCCGGCGGCATCGAGCGGTGTTTCTGACTGGAATTCGGCAGCGCCGGAGCGCTGAAGAAGAACAGAAGAATAACTCACAATTGCCATCGTAACGCTCCATTCGCCTGCTTGGCTAGGTCGGACCGGGCATAATTATGAGCATGCTACAACCTGCGCCCGTAATCTACGTGGTCGAGCCCTTCGGGGGATCGATCCGCCGCCACAACCCCTCCCTGCCGCTGGTCTTTTGGGATGACGCGGCCGTCACGCGGGGCGACGGGGTCTTCGAGTCCCTGCTCATTAGGGACGGCAAGGCCCGCAACACCGAGCGGCACGCGCAGCGCTTCGCCCGCTCCGCCCGCGCCCTGGGGCTGCCGGAACCGTGCCTGGACAAGTGGCTGGAGGCCACCGCGCTGGCTGCGAGCGAATTCGATGCGGAGGAAGCCAAGTGCACCTGGACCTATTCACGGGGGCGGGCCTCGACCGGGGTGCCGACAGCGTGGGTCGCGGTCCAGCCCATCGGCGCGGACGTTTTAGCCCAGCGGGCGAAGGGAGTGCGGGTGTGGGCGACCCCGCGGCGCTGGCAGGCGGACGACAAGGTGCTGGCCAAGACCCTGAACTACGCCGCGACGCTGGCTACGCTGCGCCAGGCTCGCCACGACGGCTACGACGACGTCATCTATACCCACCCGGACAGCGGCCTGGTGCTGGAGGGGGCCACCTCGACGGTCGTGGCGGTGCGCGGGAAGAAGCTGCGCACGCCCAAGGCCCCGGGGATCCTGCCGGGCACCACGCAGGCGGCGCTGTTTGCGCTGGCCGAGGATCGCGGCTATAACTGCAAGGCCAAGGAGATGGACCTGGGCTACCTGCAGCGCTCGGACTCGGTCTGGCTGGTCTCCTCGGTGCGCACTGGGGTGCGGGTCCGCTCGCTGAACGGGACCAAGCTGGCGGCCCCGGACAACGCGGAGGAAATCCGTGCGCTCATCGACGCCGCGGTGGCGTCGTAGCGCGATTAGCTAGCCGGCGACGCGGGAAAGCTCGGCCGACATGTACGGGCGCATCTCGCCGTCGACGAGGCGCTCGTCGACCCAGCCCAGGTTGTTGTTGGGCATGAGACCGTACATGCGCTTGCCCGGGCCCAGGTTCTTCGGGCCGGTCTCGGTGACCATGGTCGAGGCGGACTCGAGCTGCCAGGCGCGCTCGTTGAAGGGCTCTCCGTAGAAGATTTCGACGATGCCGGTCGAGGACGTGTAGGTCATCTCGATCTCGTCCTTGGCGGAGATGCGCCAGAAGCCGGACTCGCGCACGTCGGACTCGCCCGGGGTGCCCTCGGAATCAATCTTCCAGGTCCGGGAGCTAAAGGACAGGTAGTTCTCGCCGTCGTGGGCGATAATCAGGCGCTGGCCGAAGGTGTATTCGTTGCCGTCGGTGCCGTGCGCCTGACCCTCGCCCTGCCACACGCCCACCAGCGGCAGCAGGGCCAGCAGGCCGTCGTGCAGGGACGGGCCCTGGCGCAGGTTGGCGGTGTCCTCCGAGACCGGGATCTCGGCGAAGTCCGGGGCCGGGATGTTGCGGGAAGAGGCGTCCTTCCAGGCCTCGGCGGCGTGGTTCACGGCGGCGTTGCCGTTGAGCTTGCCGTTGGAGCCGGTGTTCGCTGCGGCGGCATCGGCGGCCGTGTCCGGGGTCTGCTCGCCGGCCGGGGTGGTGTTCTCGGGAGTTTCGGAGTGATCGTTTCGCTCAGTCATGCCCTCGATCCTAGCTAACTGTGCGTCGGCACTGCGTGGTTGGGCGGGGGAGAAGCGCAGCGAAACCCGGGCCAGGTCTATAGAGTGTGGTGTGTGCGTGTCCTATTAATTTTGAACCCGAACTCTACGAGCCAGAACGCCGGCCTGCTGCGGCAGGTCGTGCCGGCGCTGCGGGCGGCGCCCGGGCTGTCCATGGAAGCCCGGATGACCCAGTACCCGGGGCATGCGGAGCAGATGGTGGCCGGCATGCGCCGTTCAGACTTTGATGCGGTCATCGCCATGGGCGGCGACGGCACCGTCAACGAGATCGTCAACGGCCTGCTCGGCCCGGTGAAAGATTCCGCAGATCCCGGGCAGCGGCCCCGCCCGGAGGAGCTGCCCGTGCTGGCGATCATCCCGACCGGCTCGGCCAACGTCTTCGTGCGCGCGCTGGGCTTTCCCGCCGGCGCCGTGGACGCGACCCATGTGCTGGCCCGGCTGCTCGACCGCAACAGCACCCGCACCATTTGCTTGGGCACCTGGGACGACCGCTGGTTCGCCGTGAACGCGGGCTTCGGGTTGGACGCGGACGTCCTGGCGCGGGTGGACCGGGCCCGCGAGCGCGGCTTTGCGGCCACGCCGCTGCGCTACCTGGTCATCGGGGTGCGCGCCTACACGCGTGCGCTGCGCCGGCCGCCGCGCATCAACGTGGTCGCGGAGGGCAACGACGGCAAACGCTGGGAGCACGAGAACGTCCCCCTGATGCTGGCGTCGAATACCAACCCGTGGACCTTCTTAGGCCCGCTGCCCATGGTGACCAACCCGCGCAACTCCTTCGACGAGGGCCTGGGCCTGTTCGGGCTGAGCAGCCTGCAGGGCGTGTCCGGCCTGGTGGGCATGCTGCACCTGATTGGCGTGGACCACCGCCGCTGGCTCAACAAGGTCACCAGCGCGCGCACCCTGCAATTCGACGACGCCTCCGCGGTGACGCTGAGCTGCCCGACCCCGCACCGCTTCCAGTCGGACGGGGAATCCGAAGGAACGCATACCCGGGTCCAGCTGCGTTCGGTGCCGGACGCCCTCGAGGTCTTCGCCCCGCGAGAGGCGGGCGAGCCGCACAAGCGGAGCGTGAAAGAGATCCTACTGGACCTCATCCGGATTAAGTAGGCGCGGCTAGTTACCGGAATTCTCGTCGTTGACCTCGCGGCCGTCGGAGTCGTATTCCCCGGCGATCTCGATGGGGGCAAGCTGGCCGGGCTGCAGGTGGGTGTTGCGGCGCTGGGTCTCGAAGGTGATGCCGCCTCCCTGCAGGCGCACGGCGGTGGCCTGGGCGGGCAGGGGCAGCTGCCGGGTATCCAGTTCCAGCTCGAAGACCTGGGTGGCCTCTTCCTCGCTCGTGCCCTCGGCCAGCTCCAGGATCTCCACCGGGCGCATGTAGAAGCGCTCGCCGACGAGCCGCAGCGTCACGCGCACCCGGGTGGGCTCTTTCGCGCCGGCGACGGTGCCGCTGAGCTCGGCCTCGGAGGCCATGCCGCCGGTAGGCGAGATGTTGTCGGGGTTGGCAATGGATAGGTCCGTGATGTCCAGCAGGCGCCCGAGCGCGACGCCGTCTAGGGTGATGGCGCGCGAGAAGGTCGACACCGGTGCGCCGGCGAAGTCCCCGCTGGTCAGCTGGTCGGCGGAGACGGTGATATCGCGCAGGGTGGTCTGCGCATTGATCATGCCCAAGTGGGGCACCTCCACGTCGAGGGACTTGACCTCGATCAGCGGGATCTCGTTGGTTACCGCCGCCCCCAGGTAGGGCATGCCCCCGACGTAGACCTCGGGGGAGTTTTCCAGCTTGGATTCTTCCTTGACCCGCTGGGAAATGGAATGCTCCGCGTGCATGGCGAAACCGGAGTCCACCACAAACAGGCTTCCGCTCACCGCGGCGATGCCCAGGAGCCAGGCGAGGGGCTTGCGGGCGCGGGCGGGCACAACAACGTCAGTCACATGCTCCATTGTTGCAAACTATCCTGGAAACCATGACAGCGACTACCACTAAAACCACGCACCTGCCCGACGATGCCGCCACGGCCCGCGCCGTAGCCGCCTTAGCGCGCCAGGCCGCCCAGGCCGACGGGGTAGCGCCGCTCTCCGAGCAGTTCCTGGCCGGGCTCGACGATGCCCGCCTGGGCCACACCCACACCCTGCTGTGGGTCGGCGAGGACCTGGCCGGGGTGGCCGCCGACGACGGGGACAGCGCCGAGCTCTTCGTCGCCCCCGACTACCGCGGTAACGGTGAGGGAAAGGCCCTGCTGGGCGAACTCGGCGATCGGCCGGTCTGGGCGCACGGGAACCTGCCCGCGGCCCAGCACCTGGCCGCCGCCGCGGGCCGCACCATCGAGCGCGAGCTGCTGGTTATGGCGCTCGAGGGGGACCTATTGCGCTCCGCCGCAGCCTTCGACGCCGCCGACGCGCCGGGCCTGGAGGCCATGGACTACCCGGCGGCCGCCCAGCGCTTCGGAGCCGAGGCCGTCGATAGCGCCTGGCTGGCCGTCAACAACGAGGCGTTTAGCTGGCACCCGGAGCAGGGCGGCTGGGACGCCGAGCGCTTGGCGCGCGGCAAGGACAACTCCTGGTACGACCCCGCGGACGTGCTCTTCTTGTGGGACACCCGCGGCGCGGAACCGAGGCTGGCCGGCTTCCACTGGACCAAGTGGCACTCCCCGGTGACCACCGAGGAGGACGAGTCCTTCGGCGAGGTCTACGTCATCGGCCTGGCCAGCTCTTACCAGGGCCAGGGGCTGTCCCGGCCGCTGCTGGCGCTGGGGCTCAAGCGCATGCAGGACAAAGGCGCTGACAAGGTCATTCTCTACGTGGAGGCGGACAACGCCGCGGCCGTGCGCTCCTACGACAAGGCGGGTTTCGAGGTGGCCGAGCGGCACTGCGTCTACGGCGTCTAAAACCTGAGGAAGAACGTTGAGAAAACTCAGTAGGAAACCATGGATCGGTGTGAAAGGTGAGAAGAATCACCTGCGTTGGGGCGATTGTTAACTCAGCGTTAACCGAAAGGGACCTTTCCGGTTAACCAAGACTGGATAGCTTTAAGCGTTGTGAGTATCCAGGCCTTCTAGGCGCGGAGGTACTGCGCCGCGGACTAGTTCACCGCTATAGGCCAGTTCCACCGCGTCGGAGGTCAGCCCGGCACCACCGTCCCATGGGGTGGCTGCGCGCGGGTAAAGGTGCTCGGACAATCAAGTTGAATCTGATCTCCACAGGAAAGGTTTCCCGTGATTCGCAATTTCAAGCGCACCGCTGCAATCTTCGGCATCATCGCGGCTTCTTCTACCGCTTTGGTCGCCTGCAACGACTCTGACTCCTCCGCTGAGGGCGAGACCGAGGTTTCCGGCGAGCTGACTGGTGAGGGCGCTTCCTCCCAGCAGAACGCTATGGACTACTTTGCTTCCAAGTTCCAGGAGACCACTGGCGGCGACGCTAGCCTGGCTTACAACGCCACCGGTTCCGGCTCCGGCCGTACCCAGTTCGTCGACGGCCAGGTCACCTTCGCCGGTTCCGACTCCCCGCTGGAGGAGGAACAGGTTGAGGCTGCTAAAAACCGTTGCAACGGCAACGACGCTTGGCACCTGCCGTTCGTTATCGGCCCGGTTGCTATCGCTTACAACCTGGAGGGCGTTGACGAGCTGAACCTTTCCACCGAGAACGTTGCCAAGATCTTCAAGGGCGACATCACCGAGTGGAACGACGAGGCTATCCAGGCTGACAACGAGGGCGTTGACCTGCCGGATACCCGCATCTCCGTGGTCTACCGCTCCGACGAGTCCGGTACCTCCGACAACTTCCAGAAGTTCCTGCACGACGCCACCGAAGAGTGGGACAACGAGGGTGGCAAGAACTTCCCGACCGAGGTCGGCGAGGGCGCCAACGGCTCCTCCGGCGTTGCTACCCAGGTCTCCAGCATCGACGGCGGCATCACCTACGTCGAGCACTCTCACGCTGAGCAGGCCGGTCTGGGCGTTGCCAAGATCGACTTCGGTGCTGGCCCGACCGAGCTGTCCGAGGAGACCGTCGGCACCGCTCTGGAGAACCTGCAGTTCGAGACCGAGGGCAACGACATGGTCGTGAACTCCGAGGCTCTGTTCTCCTCCTCCGATGAGGGCTCCTACCCGCTCATCCTGACCACCTACGAGATCGTCTGCTCCGCTGGCTACGACGAGTCCGAGGCGGCCCTGCTGAAGGAGTTCCTGAAGACCGCTCTGGACCACCAGGATGAGGGCCTGACCGAGGCCGGCCACATCCCGGTCACCGGTGCTCACCTGGACCGCCTGAAGACGGCTGTCGACGAGATCCAGGCGTCCTAAAGCATCCTCATACTGACTGGTTCATCACCCCGCCCCAGCGCGGGATGATGGGCTAGATGGTTGAATTTCCCCCGCCGGCCGCTCGTTACGCCGTCGGGGGTTCTTCCCGTTAAGCGGGAAGATGTGACAAACGTAAAAACCCTACAAGTTGAAGGATCCCCGCCACATGGCTGAGTACAACTCGACAACGGGTGAGCATAAGAAGCTCGACGATGACCGCAACGTGGAAGGCCACTCCGTGGCTACCACCACCGCCGCGGGCAAACCCGATAACGAACCCCAGGGCGCTTCCGAAGGCGTGAAGACCGGCGGCGTTAAGCGCCCGGGCGACCGCGTCTTTGAGATTCTCTCCACCGCGTCCGCTACCCTCATCACTGTCTTCATTGCGGCTATCGGCATCTTCCTGATTATTCGTGCCGTCCCCGCGCTGAACCGCAACGCCGAAGGCTACCTCGGCTTTTTCATCTACACGGGTCCGTGGGACACGTCCAACGTGGACGAAATGTACTTCGGTATCCCGAACCTGTTCGCCGCCACGGTCACCATGTCGGTGCTGGCTCTGATTATCGCCATGCCGGTGGCTCTCGGCGTGGCCATCTTCCTGTCCAACTACGCGCCGGCCCGCCTGGTCAAGCCGATGGGCTTTTTGGTCGACATGCTGGCCGCCGTTCCTTCCATCGTTTACGGTCTGTGGGGCTGGCTCGTCCTGGGCCCGGTGCTGTCGGGCTTCTACGAGTGGATTCACAGCTGGGCCGGCGGATTCTTCCTCTTCACCGTCTACGAGAACTCGCCGTCGTTCGCCACCGCCCGCAACATGTTCACCGGTGGCATCGTGCTGGCCGTAATGATTCTGCCGATTATCGCGGCTACCGCGCGTGAGGTTTTCGTCCAGACCCCGAAGGGGCAGGTCGAGTCCGCCCTGGCCCTGGGCGCTACCCGCTGGGAAGTCGTCCGCATGACCGTTCTGCCGTTCGGCCTCTCGGGCTACATCTCCGGCGCCATGCTGGGCTTGGGCCGCGCGCTCGGTGAGACCATGGCCCTGTACATGGTCGTCGGCCCGTCGTCCGAGTTCCGCTTCTCCCTGTTCGATGGCGGTACCACCTTCGCAACCGCGATTGCGAACGCGGCACCGGAGTTCAACAACCCGATTAAGGCGGGCGCCTACATCGCCGCCGGTCTGGTGCTGTTCTTGCTGACGTTCATCGTCAACGCCATTGCCCGCGCGATCGTCTCCAAGAAGTAGAAGAGTGAGGATAACAAACAATGTCTAATGCTGTAGCTGCTTCTGACGTTTCGACCACACACAACGCCTTTACCGACATCTCGGGCAAGCGTAAGTTCGCCAACAGCGCGGCGACCGTCCTTATCTACCTGTGCATGATTGTCGCTCTCATCCCGCTGGTGTGGGTGCTCTGGGAGCTCATCGTCAAGGGCCTGCCCGTCACTCTGAACGTGGAGTGGTGGACCGAGGGCATGCTGGGCGTCATGTACCACCAGCCCGGCGGCGGTGCGCTGCACGCCATCGTCGGTACCATCATCCAGGCTGGCCTGGCGACCATCATCGCCGTCCCGATTGGCGTGTTCACCGCCATCTACCTGGTGGAGTACTCCCGTGGCGGGTGGCTCGGCCGCGTGACCACCTTCATGGTGGACATCCTGTCCGGTGTCCCGTCCATCGTTGCCGCCCTGTTCGTCTACGCCGCCTGGATCGGCGTCATGGGCTTCGACCGCTCCGGTCTGGCCCTGGCTTGGTCCCTGTTGCTGCTGATGATTCCGATTGTCGTCCGTAACACCGAGGAGATGCTCCGCGTGGTCCCGATGGACCTGCGCGAGGCCTCCTACGCCCTGGGCGTGCCGAAGTGGAAGACCATCGCCAAGATTGTTCTGCCGACCGCACTGTCCGGTATCGCCACCGGTGTCATGCTGGCAATCGCCCGCATCATGGGTGAGTCCGCTCCGGTCCTCATCCTGGTCGGTTCCACCAGCGCCCTGAAGTGGGACCCGACCAGTGGCACCATGTCCTCGCTGCCGCTGATGATGTTGGACATGTACAAGGCCGGCGTTACCGAAGCCGTCCTCGACAAGCTGTGGGGCGCCGCCTTCACCTTGGTCCTTCTCATCGCGCTGCTCAACGTTGCCGCCCGAATCATCTCCGCGAAGTTCTCGGTCAAGCAGTAATCTGCTTCGCCCGGCCCGAACTTTCACCGACAACTCTCATACTCAGGAGCACAAGATGTCCAAACTCGAACTCAATGACGTCAATATCTACTACGGCGACTTCCACGCTGTGCAGAACGTCAACATGCACATCCCGGCCCAGGCGGTAACTGCGTTCATCGGCCCGTCCGGCTGTGGTAAGTCGACCGTGCTGCGTACCCTCAACCGCATGCACGAGGTCATCCCGGGCGCCTACGTCAAGGGCGAGATCCTGCTGGACGGCCAGAATGTCTACGACTCCAAGGTCGACCCGGTCTCCGTGCGTAACACCATCGGCATGGTCTTCCAGAAGGCCAACCCGTTCCCGACCATGTCCATCGAGGACAACGTCGTCGCCGGCCTGAAGCTGTCCGGCGAGAAGAACAAGAAGAAGCTCAAGGAGGTCGCGGAGAAGTCCCTGCGCGGCGCCAACCTCTGGGACGAGGTCAAGGACCGCCTGGACAAGCCGGGCGGCGGCCTCTCCGGCGGTCAGCAGCAGCGTCTGTGCATCGCCCGCGCCATTGCGGTCGAGCCCGAGGTGCTGCTCATGGACGAGCCCTGCTCGGCCCTGGACCCGATTTCCACCCTGGCGGTCGAGGACCTGATTCACGAGCTGAAGCAGGAATTCACCATCGTCATCGTGACGCACAACATGCAGCAGGCATCCCGTGTGTCCGACAAGACCGGCTTCTTCTCCCTGGAGGCCACCGGCAAGCCGGGCCACCTGGTGGAGTTCAACGACACCACCAAGATCTTCGAGAACCCGGAAAAGAAGGAAACCGAAGACTACATCTCCGGCCGTTTCGGCTAAGGAGGCTCCCCGCGCGCGGCCGCACCGCGCGCTGCGCTAAAACTTGATTGTCTGAGCTAAAGACTTAAATCCCCCGGCGCCAGGTTGAGCCCTGGTGCCGGGGGATTAGTCGTAGAAAAACCCGCCGCGCGGGATGCGGGGCGGGCAAGTAGTAAGGGGAGGCCGGCTAGCGGCGGAACTGGCGCTCCAGGGCGGCGAAGTGGGCCTCCATGTCCTGGCGGCGGTCCTCGTCGGCGCGGCGGGCCAGGTACTCGTCCGGCAGCATGCCGGTGCTCAGGTAGAGGATGCGGGCGGCCACGTTGACGCAGTGGTCCGCGTAGCGCTCGTAGAAGCGCGAGAGCATAGCCAGGTCGACGGCCGAGCGGGTGGAGTACTTCCAATCCCGCTGGGTCAGGATGGTGATCAGGTGGTGGTTGATGTCGTCCACCGCGTCATCGTCGCTCGCCAGCTCCAGCGCCAGCTGGGGATCCGGATCGATAAGAGCGTTGCGGGTGCGCGAGCACATCTCATCGACCAGGCGGGCGAGTTCTTCGAGGTACCCCATGAACTCTTCCTGAACCACGTGGTTGGGGTGGCGGCGTCGCGCGGACTTCGCGATGTGCTTGGCCAGCTGGCCCATGCGGTAGAGGTCCTCCACGATATAGATAGAGGAGACCACTTGGCGCAGGTCCTTGGCCATGGGGTTTTCCAATGCCAGGAGGGACACGGCGCGTTCTTCGCACCGGGTGCGCAGCTCTTCTAGCTCGTCGGATAGGGATAGACCATCTTCGGCCGGCTGCAAGGCGGCCGTCAGAAGTGCCCGCGAAGCCTGAGACATGATCGCCTGAACCGTGTCGCACATCAGGATCAGGTCGTGCGCGAAGTTATCTAACTTCTCTCTGTAGGCAATTCGCATGCCCAACAGTATAGTGCACGTTTATTGGGAACGCCCGCCAAGAACTAGTAATTTTCAATACCCTGATAGGTGTATACAAGCTGCGGGTTTAGCCGCCGGAGTTCATGATCTCGGCGCCGGCGGGCACCGCCTCGTCCTCCGGGTCGTCCAGCCAGCCGTCCGGCAGCGCGACCTTGGCCGGCGAACCCTGACGTCCGCGGGGCCCAGAGGCATCGTCAGCCCGGGCATTAGAGCCGGCCCAGGGGGCGAGCAGCTCGCGCAGATCCGGCAGGGAGTTTACCTTAGACAGCTGCGAACGGACCTCGCCGCCGACCGGGAAGCCGCGCAGGTACCACCCAATGTGTTTACGAATATCGCGGCAGGCGTGGGCCTCGCCGTCGTAGTGCGCGAGCAGCTCCGCGTGGCGGTAGACGATCTGCGTGACCTCGCCCAGCGTCGGCTCCTCGGGCACCGGCTCGCCGCGCAGGTGGGCAGATAGCTCGGCGAAGAGCCAGGGGCGGCCTAGGCAGCCGCGGCCGACGACGACCCCGTCGCAGCCGGTGGCTTCCATCATCGCGGCGGCATCGGAAGCCTTGAAGATATCACCGTTGCCTAGGACCGGCACCCCACTGTCCGCGAGGTGCTCCTTCAGGCGGGCAATTTCCGACCAGTCCGCCTGACCCGAGTAGCGCTGGGCGGCGGTGCGCCCGTGCAGCGCCACGGCGGCCGCGCCCTCCTCAACGGCGATACGGCCGGCGTCCAGGTGCGTGTGGTGCTCGCTATCGATGCCGACGCGCATCTTCACCGTCACCGGGATGTCGGTGCCCTCCGTGGCCTTGACGGCGGCCGCGACGATGTTGCCGAAAAGCCGGCGCTTATACGGCAGTGCGGATCCGCCCCCGCGGCGGGTGACCTTCGGGACTGGGCAGCCGAAGTTCATGTCGATGTGATCGGCCAGGTTCTCGTCCACGATCATCTTCGCGGCGCGGTAGGTGTATTCCGGATCGACGGTGTAGAGCTGGAGCGAACGCGGATCCTCGCTCGGGGCGAAGGTCGTCATGTGCATGGTCTTCTCGTTGCGTTCCACCAGGGCGCGGACGGTGACCATCTCGCAGACGTAGAGGCCGGCCACGGTGCCGGTGCGGGCGAGCTCCTGCTCGCGGCACAGCGTCCGGAAAGCCACGTTGGTCACCCCGGCCATCGGGGCGAGGATGACGGGGGAGTTGAGAGAGATAGAACCGATGCGCAAAGTCACGTTTTACATTGTGGACTGTGGGCAGAAACGCTGGCAAACCGGGACGGCGGGTGCACCTTGTCTTCACAGTTTTGGCACAGTTGCGGAAAAGGTTGCAAATATTCGCTAATGTGGTGCGTGTAACTAAAACCATGCGGCGTGCGTTACACCCGCGCGCCGCGACAATCACAGGAGGTAAAGACTTGACTGAGCGGATTGGGTATTACCAGGACCTCGTGGTCTCCGCCGAGGAGGCAGCCAAGTACGTTAACAATGGCGACCGAGTGGGCATTTCCGGCTTCACCGGTGCCGGTTACCCGAAGGCGCTGCCGGCCGCTATCGCGGAGAAGGCCACCAAGGCCCACGAGGCGGGCGAAGAGTTCAAGATTGACGTCTTTTCCGGCGCCTCCACCGCCCCGGACTGCGACGGCGTCCTCGCGGAGGCAGACGCCCTGCGCTTCCGCGCCCCGTACAACTCCGATCCGGTGCTGCGTAACAAGGCTAACTCCGGCGAGCTGCTCTACCAGGACGTCCACCTGTCCCACATGGGCCAGCAGGTCGAGGAGGGCTTCTACGGCGACTTCCAGGTAGCCATCATCGAGGTCGTCCGCATTACCGAGGACGGCAACATCGTGCCGTCGTCCGCCGTGGGCAACAACCTCGAGTACATCGAGGCCGCGGACAAGATCATCCTCGAGGTCAACGAGTGGCAGTCCCTGAACCTGGAGGGCATGCACGATATTTACCGCATCGAGAAGCTGCCGAACCGCCAGCCAATCCCGATCACCAAGGTCAGCGACCGTATCGGTGAGACCTACATCGAGATCCCCAAGGACAAGGTCGTCGCCGTCGTTAAGACCAACGCCCCGGACCGCAACGCCCCCTTCAAGGCCCCGGACGAGACCTCCGAGAAGATCGCCGCGAACTTCATCAACTTCCTCGAGGGCGAGGTTGCCGCCGGCCGTCTGGCATACGACCAGTTCATCATGCAGTCGGGCGTGGGCAACGTCCCGAACGCCGTGATGGCCGGCCTGCTGGATTCCAAGTTCGAAAACATCCAGGCCTACACCGAGGTCATCCAGGACGGCATGCTGGATCTCATCGACGCCGGCAAGATGACCGTCGCCTCCGCCACCTCCTTCGCGCTGTCCCCGGAGTACGCGGAGAAGATGAACGCCGAGGCCGACCGCTACGCCAAGCACATTGTGCTGCGCCCGCAGCAGATCTCCAACCACCCGGAGGTCATCCGCCGCGTCGGCCTGATTTCCTCCAACGGCATGATTGAGGGCGACATCTACGGCAACATCAACTCCACCAACGTGGGCGGCACCCGCATCATGAACGGTACCGGTGGCTCGGGCGACTTCACCCGCAACGCCTACATCAGCACCTTCGTGTCCCCGTCGATTGCCAAGGACGGCAAGATCTCCGCCATCGTGCCTTTCGTGGCGCACACCGACCACACCGAGCACGACACCATGGTCATCATCACCGAGTACGGCGTGGCTGACCTGCGCGGCCTGGCTCCGCGCGAGCGCGCCGAGAAGGTCATCGCCGTGGCTCACCCGGATTACCGTCCTGCGCTGGAGGAGTACTTCGAGCGTGCTAAGCAGGGCAAGTTCATCCACACCCCGCACGATCTGAAGTCCGCCTTCGACTTCCAGATTCGCTTCGCCGAGACCGGGGATATGCGTCCCCAGTAAGCGCGCCGACGCTCATTAGGCAGTTAGTAGCCCCTATGAACAGGGCCTTTGAGGCCCGGATCGGGGGCTATTTTCTTCCTGTCGTGGCCTCCTATTAGAATAAGGAACGCATTGGGCCTTTAGCTCAGCTGGTAGAGCTACGGACTTTTAATCCGCAGGTCGAGGGTTCGAGCCCCTCAGGGCCCACGCACCAGCCCGCTAGCGCGCTCTAAGAGCCGTTAGCGGGTTCTTTCATGTCTTTACAAGGATTAAGGCCTGGCAGCCGCTGAGGCGGCGTTTAAATCGCCGGCAGGGGCTGTTGGTTGGACGGCGCGCTAGGGGAAGGGGGGCTAGCTCTTGACCATCTTCTTGATGGCGCGCATGGCCTCGTCCAGCTTGTCCTGGGCGATGGTACCGTCCGCGTTGCGGGCGCCGGCCACGCAGTGGGCGATGTGGTCTTCCAGGAGGGCGAGGGAGACGTTTTCCAAGGCGGAGGTGACCGCGGAGATCTGCGTGATGATGTCGATGCAGTATTGATCCTCGTCGATCATGCGGTGGATTCCGCGGGTTTGGCCCTCGATCTTGCGCAGCCTGGCCAGGTACTTCTTCTTGGAGTCGGCGTCCGCGTTGTAGCCGTGTTTATGCGGTGCGTGGCACGAGCAGGCTTCCTGATTTTCGGGCATAGCGGTGGTTTTATCTCCGGGGTAGGGCGCGATTTTGTATTGAGTGATTCTTCCAGTATATTTTGAGAAGTCGCGCAAGGGAAAGCGAGAGTTTTCTGCCTTGAATACCGCGGCAGGCCCCCATCGTCTAGCGGCCTAGGACACTGCCCTTTCACGGCAGCGGCACGGGTTCGAATCCCGTTGGGGGTACGGAGAAGGCCTCTTTTAAAGAGTTTTTCTTCACCATGTACGTCTTAGACGTGCTGGCCCTGTGGCGCAGTTGGTTAGCGCGCCGCCCTGTCACGGCGGAGGTCGCGGGTTCAAGTCCCGTCAGGGTCGCAGTACCAGAAGGGTCGAGGTTTTACCTCGGCCCTTTTTCGCGTCTTTCGGGCGCGGGGACGGCGGAGCGGCCAGGGTTTGGCAAGACTTGTGGACGTGTCCCATCTGGTGCGAGCTTTCTCTATGAATATGGATGACTAGCAGGCGATTTGCCTATGTTTCGGCGTTCTGTGTAGAGTAATAACTCGTGCAAGACAGGGTGCTAAGCCCTGGAATGCAGCAAATTAAATAATGGCCCTGTGGCGCAGTTGGTTAGCGCGCCGCCCTGTCACGGCGGAGGTCGCGGGTTCAAGTCCCGTCAGGGTCGCCAAGGCTACTCCGGTAGTCTTCGGCCAGATAGCTCAGTCGGTAGAGCACACGCCTGAAAAGTGTGGGGTCGCCAGTTCGATCCTGGCTCTGGCCACCAGCAAGGTCCGTTTCCGCTAAAGGGAACGGGCCTTTTTGGCATACTGGGGCCATGGAAAACTACTCCGTTGCCAAGCAGACCGATCGTTCTCAGTTCGTCATCACCGTGGACGGCCACGAGGCCGGATACGCGCACTACATCGATGACGCTGACGTCCGCGAGTTCGACCACACGGTCGTCCACCCGGACTTTCAGGGTCGGGGCCTGTCTAAGCCCCTGATTCAGGCCGCGCTGGATGATGCGCGGGAGGCCGGCAAGCGCGTGCGCCCGACCTGCTCCGCCGTGGCGCGCTTTATCGACAAAAATCCCGCCTACAAGGAGTTGCAGGCGGGTTCTTAAGGGGGAAGCTACCGAGGGAGCTAGGCGGCGGCTGCAGGGCCGCGTGCGCGGCGCTGCGCGGTATTGTGCTCCGGCTAGATGAAGTAGTCGGGGTCGACGAGCTTGATGCGCTCTTCGTGGCGACGCGGGCGGTTCTTAGCCGGGATGCCGATGGCGCTGTGCTCCGGGGGCACGTCCTTGGTAACGACGGCGTTGGCGCCGACGGCGGAGCCGTGGCCGATGGTGATGGGGCCCAGCACCTTGGCGCCCGCGCCGATGACGACGTTGTCCTCGATGGTGGGGTGGCGCTTGGTTTGGGTGAGCACCTGGCCGCCCAGGGTCACACCGTGGTAGAGCATCACGCCGTCGCCGATTTCGGCGGTCTCGCCGATGACGATGCCCATCCCGTGGTCGATGAAGAAGCGCCGGCCGATGGTGGCGCCGGGGTGGATCTCGATGCCGGTGAAGAAGCGGTTAAGCTGCGCCAGGACGCGGGCCGGTCCCTTCAGGCCGCGCTTCCAGAGCCAGTGGGAAACGCGGTGGGCCCAGATGGCGTGCAGTCCGGAATAGACGATGGCGTTTTCGACGTCGCCGCGGGCAGCGGGATCGTGGTCGCGGGCGTTAGCTAGGTCTTCGCGGATTCGGCTGAGGATGTTCATATCCAAAGCGTACTAAAAACCGGTCGCCCAAAAGGCAAGAAAAAGTGCCTGCTTGGCTATACAAGGCTCAAGCAGGCACTTAACGCGTGAAATTAATCTTCGCGGATGTCCTCGTAGAGGATGGTGGAGACGTAGCGCTCGCCGAAGTCGCAGACGACGGTGACGATGGTCTTGCCTTCGTTCTCCGGGCGCTGGGCCAGCTCCAGGGCTGCCTTCAGGTTAGCGCCGGTGGAGATGCCGCCCAGGATGCCATCGGCGACGGCCAGCTTGCGGGAGGTTTCCACAGCGTCCTCGTTGCTGATGGCGATGACCTCGTCGACCAGCTTGCGGTCCAGGACCTCCGGGATGAAGTTAGCGCCCAGGCCCTGGATCTTGTGCGGGCCGGCCTTGCCCTCGGACAGCAGCGGGGAAGCGGCCGGCTCGACGGCTACGGTCTTCAGATCCGGGTTCTTCTCCTTCAGGAAGCGGCCCGCACCGGTGATGGTGCCGCCGGTGCCGACGCCCGCGACCAGGATGTCGACGTTGCCGTCGGTGTCGTTCCAGATCTCCGGGCCGGTGGTGTTGTAGTGGACGGTCGGGTTGGCCTCGTTAGCGAACTGGCGGGCCAGGATGGCGCCTTCGTTCTGCTCGATAATCTCGTTGGCCTTGTCGACTGCACCCTGCATGCCGGCGGCGCCCGGGGTCAGGACGATCTCGGCACCGTAGGCGCGCAGCAGGACGCGGCGCTCGTTGGACATGGTCTCCGGCATGGTCAGGATGACCTTGTAGCCGCGAGCCGCGCCGACCAGGGCCAGGGCGATGCCGGTGTTGCCGGAGGTGGCTTCCACGATGGTGCCGCCCGGCTTCAGCTCGCCGGAGGCCTCGGCGGCGTCGACGATGGCCTGGCCGATACGGTCCTTGACCGAGTTAGCCGGGTTGAAGGACTCGACCTTAACGAGGACGTCGGCCTTGAGGCCCTCGGTCAGACGGTTGACGCGAACCAGCGGGGTACCGCCGATGGTCTCGAGAATGTTGTCGTAAATCTTTGCCATAGGTATTCGGGACTCCTTGTGCAGCTGTTTTCCGATTTGCTTTTCCCACCCTACACTAGTTGTCTAGACCGACCAGTACGCAAGAAATAGACCGAGTTTTATTCAGTGGGAAACGCTGGCTGCGGTGGTGGTTGTCCCGTGGGTGACGGGCGCTTATACCAGTTCGGGCGCGCTGGCGCTCGTGGTTAACCCCGCCGCCTGTATTTTAATTAGGTAGCGGATTCGTGTTTTATGAGAGTTCTGATTTAGAATTACCCCCGTTAGCCCGATACAGTTGGGAAACAGTGTTGTAATACACCCGTTCAAAAGGGGCACCCCTGGGTGCACCTTAATGGGTACCCCCGAGTAGGAGTACGTCTTGGAAGCGCACCGAATTAAAGATGACGACGAGGCCGTACGGGCCGCATTGTCTTCCTTGAAGACCGCCACTGGTATCCCGGTGACGATGTACGGCACCTTGCTGCCGGATAATCGCCTGCAGATCACACAGTGGGTCGGCCTGCGCACCCCCGCCCTGCAGAACCTGACTATCGATGCCGGCGTCGGCGTCGGTGGCCGCGTCGTCAAGAGTCGCCGCGCGGTGGGTGTCTCGGATTACCTGCGCGCCAAGACCATCTCCCACGAAAACGACCGCCTCATCCAGGACGAGGGACTGCACTCCATCGTGGCCGTGCCGGTCATCGTCCAGCGCGAAATCCGCGGCGTCCTGTACGTCGGCGTGCACTCGCCGGTCCGCCTGGGAGACAAGGTCATCGAGGAAGTCACCATGACCGCTCGCTGTCTCGAGCAGGACCTGGCGGTCAACTCGGTGCTGCGCCGTACCGACGGCGGCAAGGCCGGGGCCGGTCGCGGTGGCCACGTGATGAACGGTGCGGAGTGGGAGCAGGTCCGTTCCACCCACTCGAAGCTGCGCATGCTGGCCAACCGGGTGGCCGAAGACGATCTCCGCAAGGAGCTCGAGACCCTGTGCGACCAGATGGTCTCGCCGGTCCGCGTCAAGCAGTCCACCAAGCTGTCCGCCCGCGAGCTCGACGTGCTCTCCTGCGTAGCTCTGGGGCACACGAACGTCGAAGCCGCGGAAGAAATGGGCATCGGCGCCGAAACCGTGAAGTCTTATCTGCGCTCTGTGATGCGTAAACTCGGCGCGCACACCCGTTACGAGGCGGTCAATGCCGCTCGCCGGATCGGCGCACTGCCCTAAGAGGCTGTAAGTTGGTCGGTGTGAAGGACCAATTTATTGTCACCGGTGGCGCCCGCCTGCAGGGTTCTGTGAGGGTCGACGGCGCCAAAAATAGTGTGCTGAAACTGATGGCGGCCGCCCTGCTGGCGGAGGGCCGCACGACGTTGACTAACTGTCCGGAGATTCTGGACGTACCCCTCATGAAGAAGGTTCTTGAGGGGCTGGGCTGCGAGGTCACTATCGACGGCTCGGTAGTCACCATCGACACCCCGGACCAGCCGCGTTCGGACGCGGACTTCGATGCCGTCCGGCAGTTCCGCGCTTCCGTTTGCGTCTTGGGCCCGCTGACCTCGCGCTGTGGTCGGGCGAAGGTGGCCCTCCCCGGCGGCGACGCCATCGGTTCCCGCCCGCTGGATATGCACCAGTCGGGCCTGGAGAAGATGGGTGCCAAGACCCGGATTGAGCACGGCGCCGTCGTGGCCGAGGCGGAGCGCCTCCACGGCGCGAAGATCAAGCTCGACTTCCCCTCGGTCGGTGCCACCGAGAACATTCTGACCGCAGCGGTACTGGCGGAGGGGACCACCGTCCTGGACAATGCCGCGCGCGAGCCGGAGATCGTGGACCTGTGTGACATGCTCAACTCCATGGGCGCGCGTATCAGTGGGGCGGGGACGTCGACCGTCACCATTGAGGGTGTGGACAAGTTGCAGCCCACCGAGCACGAGGTAGTGGGCGACCGTATCGTCGCCGGCACCTGGGCCTATGCCGCTGCCATGACCCGCGGCGATCTGACTGTGGGCGGGATTGCGCCGAAGCACCTGCACCTGCCGCTGGAAAAGCTCAAGTCCGCGGGCGCCGACGTGGAGACCTACGAGACCGGCTTTAGGGTCCGTATGGACGGGCGCCCGAAGGCGGTCAACTTCAACACTCTGCCTTTCCCGGGGTTCCCGACCGATCTGCAGCCGATGGCCATTGGCCTGTCGGCGGTGGCCGAAGGCACGACGATGATCACCGAGAACGTCTTCGAATCCCGCTTCCGTTTTGTGGACGAGATGCTCCGCCTCGGGGCGGACGCACAAGTCGACGGTCACCACGTCATCGTCCGGGGGCAGGAGCGGTTGTCTTCGACCCACGTCTGGAGCTCCGATATTCGCGCCGGCGCCGGCCTGGTTCTCGCGGGCCTGTGTGCGGACGAGGTCTCCGTGGTCCACGACGTCTTCCATATCGACCGCGGCTACCCGAACTTCGTGGAGAACCTGAACCGGCTGGGCGCTCAGGTGGAGCGGACCCAGGAAGAGGAGCGGTACTAACGCTCAAAGCCCCTATCCGTCGGCCCCGGATTTTACCGGTGACCGGCGGATTTGTGTCTTTCGGGGACTGTGTGTAAATTAATCCCAGTCGCCGCGAGGTAGCTGAGAGGTTAA
>NZ_JAYWMH010000002.1:0-447636 GCF_040946105.1 Corynebacterium sp. LK2590 | reverse complement strand
TTGCAAAACCGTTCCGCGCTATTGTCTAGCGAAGTTCGTGTTTTGTAACTGGGGTTTAAATCTTAGACCAACTTTTAAACCAAAGTCAACCTGGAGTTTAACTCCCTGTCACCTGCTCTCGCGGCGACTCGGACTAATTTACACACCCCTTTAATTTTCCACAAATCCCCTGCTAGACAATAAAAACCCGCCACCAGGTGGTGACGGGTTAACTTTTGGCGCTGCCGGTTACTGCCTTCGGCGGGTTTTAGACGAACTTGGCGCCGGCGAAGTTCTTCTTGCCGCGGCGCAGAACCAACCATGCCCCGTGCAGCAGGTCGCTGTCGGACGGCTCCCACTCCGAGTCTTCGACTCGCTCGTTGTTGACGTAGGCGCCGCCTTCCTTAATGGTGCGGCGGGCCGCGCCCTTCGAATCAGCCAGGCCGCTGGCGACCAGAAGATCCACGATGGTTCGGGGCTGGCCCGCCTCGATCTCGGCGACCTCGGTCTCGGACAGCGCGCCGCACAGGGTCTCCTCGTCCAGGTCCGTCAGGCTGGCCTTGCCGAACAGCGCCTGGGCAGCGAGCTCGACGGACTTCGTGGCTTCCTTTCCGTGGACCAGGTCGGTCATTTCCTGGGCCAACCGGCGCTGAGCCTCACGCTTGTACGGCTCGGTCTCTACCTTCTCCTGGTACTCGGCGATCTCGTCCTGGGTCAGGAAGGTGAACCAGCGCAGGTAGTCGATAACCACGGAGTCTCCAGCGTTCAGGAAGTACTGGTACCAGGAGTACGGGGAGGTCTTCTCCGCGTCTAGCCAGAGCTTGCCGCCACCGGTGGACTTGCCGAACTTCTGACCGCTGGCATCGGTGACCAGCGGCACGGTCAGGCCGTGCACCTTGGCGCCGTCGACGCGGCGGTTCAGGTCCACACCGGAAACGATGTTGCCCCACTGGTCGCCGCCGCCAATCTGCAGAACGCAGTCGTAGTTGCGGCGCAGCTGCACGTAGTCGTTGGACTGCAGCAGCATGTAGGAGAACTCGGTGTAGGAAATGCCGTCGGCCTCCAGGCGGCGCTTGACGGTGTCGCGATCCAGCATCGTGTTCAGCGAGAAGTTCTTGCCCACGTCGCGGAGGAAGTCGATGACGGACATGTTCATCGTCCAGTCAGCGTTGTTGACCAGGGTTGCGGCGTTCTCGCCGTCGAAGTCGACGAAACGACGCAGCTGGCCCTTAATTGCTTCGAGGTTCTTCTCGATAACGTCCTCGGAGAGCATGGAACGCTCCCCGACGTCGCGCGGATCGCCGATGAAGCCGGTAGCGCCACCAGCCAGAGCTAGCGGGTGGTGGCCGGCTTCCTGGAAGCGGCGCAGCATGATCATCGGGACCAAGTGGCCGGCGTGCAGGGAGTCACCGGTCGGGTCGAAGCCGCAGTACAGGGTGATGGGCTGCTCGCAGGCCTCGCGCAGGGCCTCAAGATCCGTGGACTGGTTGATCAGCCCGCGCCATTGCAACTCATCGATGATATTCATGAAAATCGTCGTCCTTCTAGTAGATCTCTTCTTAGTTTTGGTTTCGGGGCGCCCCTGGAACTGGGCCTAGGCCGGCCATTTCTTGGCCTCGTCGGCCAGCATGACCGGGATGCCGTCTTCGATGGGATAGGCGATCCCCAAGCGCTTGTTTACTAGGACCTGCTGGTCCTCGATATACTCCAGCGGGCCTTTGTCCTGCGGACAAACCAAAATGTCTAGGAGGGCGGGGTCACAACTCATGGCCCTCATCGTACCCGTTGCGCTTCCACCCTGCGGCCTTGGCCCCGCCCTTTCCGGCGGCGAGTCCTCCGCTGCGGTCGCCGGTGGAGGCTTCGGACGCGACAAAGCCCCGCTTCCCCATCGGTACGAGGCCGCGGGAGGCGGGGCGAAGGCAATTGCGCACGTGGTTTAGCCGCGTGCGCTGTGGGCTAGATCAGGGAGGGAACGTTCGCCACGAGGGAGAACAGATCCTTCGGATCGTCCGGGTTGGCGATGATGTCGATGTCGGTCTCCAGCTCGGTGCCCTTGACCGCGTCGCGGACGTAGCGCAGCGCGGAGAAGTCGTTGATGGCGAATCCCACGTCGTCGAAGAGCGTGATCTGCTCGTCGTCGTCGCGGCCGGTCGCCTGGCCCGTCAGGACCTGGTAGAACTCCGTGACGGGGAAGTCCTCCGGCATCTGCTGGATTTCGCCCTCGATGCGGGTCTGCTCCGGGAACTCGACGAAGACCTTGGACTTGTCCAGGATGGAGGCCTCCAGCTCGGTCTTGCCCGGGCAGTCGCCGCCGACGGCGTTGAGGTGCACGCCTGGGGCGACGTGGCGCTCGGCCAGAATCTGGTTCTGAGCCTTGTCCGCGGTGCAGGTGGTGATAATGTCAGCGCCCAGCACGGCCTCGTCGACGCTGTTGCAGGCGGTGATGTTGAAGCCCAGCGGCTCCAGGTTGCGCTTGAACTTCTCGACGGCATCCGGGTCGATGTCGTAGATGGTGATGTCCTCGATGCCCAGTACGCCGCGGAAGCCCAGCGCCTGGAATTCGGACTGCGAACCGGCGCCCACCATGGCCATGCGCTTGGAATCCTTGCGGGCCAGGTACTTGGCCACCATCGCGGAGGTCGCGGCCGTGCGCAGGGCGGTCAGCAGGGTCATCTCGGCCTCGAAGGTCGGGTAACCGTTGTCCACGTCGGCAAGCACGCCGAAGGCGGTCACGGTCTGGAAGCCGCGGGCCGGGTTGGACGGGTGGCCGTTGACGAACTTGAAGGCGTACTCCTCGCCGTCGGAGGTCGGCATGAGCTCGATGACGCCGAACGGGGTGTGGGAGGCCACGCGCGGGATCTTGTCGAAGCGCTCCCAACGGCGGTAATCGCTCTCCAAGTACTCGACCATGCCGGTAATGATGTTTTCTACGCCGTCGCGCTGGATCCAGCGCGCCATGTTCTCAACGTCGACGAATTTGACCATAGTTTCTTAATCTTCCTTCCTTTTACTAACGATGTCGCTTCCCCAAGCGCCGGGGTGTATCCCAGCGCTCAGCCATAGCCGTTAGAGATCTTACTTACTTTCGATCGCGCGGGTGCAGGTCCGACTGCGGGGCAGCCGGGAAGCTAGAGGTCGGCAGGTGCTTGGCGCGGCGCTCATCGGCAATGGCCCGGATGCGGTCGCGCCAGGCGAACCACATCACCATGAAGACCGGGATGAGCAGGATGGAGGCGCCCAGCGCGTAAGTGCCGATTGGGTAGTCGAAGGCCATCAGGACGATGACCACGGCGATGAAGACCAGGGTGGCCCAGTCCCCGACCGCGCCGAAGGGCGAGCGATACTCCGGCCGCGTGTAGCGCCCGCTCTTAGACAGCCGCACGAACTTCAGGTGCGCCAGGGCGATAGCTGCCCACGATGCCAGCGTGCCCAGCGCCGCCAGGTTCAGCACGATTTCGAAGGCCGCCTCCGGAACAATGAAGTTCAGGAACACGCCCGCCAGGCCCACGAAGGCCGCCATAACGATGCCGCCGTAGGGCACGCCCGACTTAGACATCCGGGCACCGAACTTCGGACCGGAGCCAGCGGTCGACATGTTGTACATGATGCGCCCGGTCGAGTACAGACCGGCGTTCAGCGAGGAGATCGCCGCGGTGATGACCACCAGCTGGAAGATCGGGGCCGCGGCCGCGATACCCAGGGACTCGAAGAAGGTCACGAACGGCGAGACGTTCGCGATGTACTCGGTGTACGGCAGGACCAGGGTCAGCAGCAGCACGGAGCCGAAGTAGAAGACCAGGATGCGGAACAGGACGTTGTTGACCGCCCGCGGGATATGCTTCTCGACGTCCTTAGTCTCACCACTGGTGGTACCGACCAGCTCGATGCCGGCGTAGGCGAAGACCACGCCCTGGATGACGATGACGGCCGGGATGAAGCCGTTCGGCAGCCAGCCGCCGGCGTCAGAAATCAGGCTAAACCCGGTCGGGTCGCCGCTCGGGTGGCCGAAGATGACCACGCCGATGGCCACCAGCATGAAGATGAGCAGGGCGACGACCTTGATCATGGAGAACCAGTACTCCAGCTCGCCGAAAATCTTGACCGACATCATGTTGAACAGCAGGATGCCGCCGATGACCAGCAGGGCCAGCACCCACTGCGGGATGTCTTCGATCCAGTGGGTGTACTGGGAGAACCACTTGATGTAGAGGGCCACGGCCGTGGCGTCGGCCACCAGCGTCATGGCCCAGTTGCCCCAGTAGAGCCAGCCGGTCACGAACGCCGTCTTCTCGCCGTAGAACTCACGGGCATAAGACACGAACGAGCCGGAGCTCGGGCGGTAGACGATGAGCTCGCCGAGCGAGCGCAGGATGACGTAGCCGAACATACCGCAAATGAGGTAGAGCACGGCCAAGGAGGGGCCGGCTTGTTCGAGGCGCGCACCGGTGCCCAGAAGGAGGCCGGTGCCGATAGCGGAGCCAATGGCAATCATCTGGAGCTGGCGGTTGCCCATCCCCTGTTGCAAGCCATGGTCCTCGGAGGCGTAGACGTTGCGTTCTGCCTCGTGGGGGGCTGACTCGGAGCCCGTTGGATTGGTTGTCATAGGTTGGCTTTCTAAATCTGTCCACGATTAAGTAGCACGGATCACATCCGCTTGAGTGAACTGTAGTACACACTTCAAAGATGTGTGACTGGCAGCACCTTCGCTAGTCTCGTTTTTCAGACTGTCCCCGGAGACACCCCCACCACCACAGAAAACAGAACGCCGTACGGTGAGAACCACTAGCCCCGAAAGAGGTAGCCCTGCCCCACCGATGCAAAAACCGGCGCGGCCTTGTCGCCTCACCACAGGAGGCAACGAAACCGCGCCGGTTCGTTAATGGTGGCTATGCCAGCTAGCCGGTGCTATTTCTGGGCGCCGGGAATCACCGGAGTCTCCGCCCAGGTCTTCGCCTGAGAATTGCGCTGGGCGACCAGCTCGCGTTGCTCCGCCACGCGCACACCCGCGGTGCCGCCCTTGGTAGAGCGGGAGGCAACCGCGCCGTCGATGGTCAGCACCTCGCGCACCTCCGGGGTGAGCGCCTCGTGGACCCCCGCCAACTCCGCGTCGGTGAGATCGATGAGATCGACGCCGCGTTCCTCGGCGATCCGCACGCACTCGCCGGAGGCCTCGTGCGCCTGGCGGAAGGGCACGCCCTGGCGCACCATCCACTCGGCCAGGTCGGTGGCGAGCGTAAACCCGCGCGGGGCCAGCTCGCGCATCCGGTCCTCGTGGAAGACCAGGGTGCTGACCAGGCCCGTCATCGCCGGCAGCAGCAGGTTGAGCTGGGCGACCGAGTCCACGATCGGCTCCTTATCCTCCTGCAGGTCCCGGTTGTAGGCCAGCGGCTGCGCCTTGAGCGTGGCCAGCAGGCCCGTCAGGTTACCGATGAGACGGCCGGTCTTGCCGCGGGTCAGCTCCGGAACGTCCGGGTTCTTCTTCTGCGGCATAATCGACGAGCCCGTCGACCAGGCGTCATCCAGGCTGACGTAGCCGTATTCCGGCGTGCACCAGTAGATGATCTCCTCGGCCAGGCGCGACATGTCGATGGCCGTCTGCGTGAGAACGTAGGCGGTCTCCGCGGCAAAGTCGCGCGAGGCGGTAGCGTCCAGGGAGTTCTCCGCCGCGGCGTCGAAACCGAGTTTCTCGGCGATGGCCTCCGGGTCCAGCGCCAGCGAGGAGCCCGCCAGGGCACCGGAGCCGTAAGGCGAGATAGCCAGTCGCTTGTCCAGGTCCTGGAAGCGCTCGATATCGCGCAGCAGCGGCTGAGCGTGGGCCAGCAGCTCGTGCGCCAGCAGGATGGGCTGGGCGGCCTGCGAGTGCGTCTTGCCCGGCATGATGGCCTCCGGGTGCGCGCCCGCCTGCTCGACCAGCGCGTCGATCAGCTCGGTGATCTGCGCCGTGATGTCGCGGATGGCGTCGCGGACCCACATGCGGAACAGGGTCGCAACCTGGTCGTTGCGGGAGCGGCCCGCGCGCAGCCGGCCGCCCACCTCGGGGCCAACGCGCTCGATGAGCCCGCGCTCCATGGCGCCGTGGACGTCCTCGTCGTGGGCGTTCGGCGTGAACTCGCCGGAGGCGACGTCCTTACCTAGCTGCTGGAGACCAGCAATCATGGTCTCGAAGTCGGCATCGCTGAGCAGGCCGGCCTTGTGCAGGACGCGGGCGTGGGCCTGGGAGGCCAGCACGTCGTAGGGCGCCAGGACCCAGTCGAAGTGGGTGGACACGCTGAGGGCAAACATCGCCTCAGAGGGACCGCCGGAGAACCGGCCGCCCCAGAGGGCGCCCTCGTTCGTCTTGTGCGGCTGCATCTACTTCGCCCCCGTGCGGAAGCCGCCGTCCCGGTCGCGCTGGTTGGAGATCTGCGTGGACAGGCCGTGCAGCTGCACGAAGCCCTTAGCCGCGGTCTGGTCGAAGGCGTCGCCGGTGTCGTAGGTGGCCAGGTCGAAGTCGTACAGGGACTGGCCCGAGCGACGGCCGTTGACCACGATGGAACCGGCGTGCATGACCATGCGGATGTCGCCGGTGACGTTCTCCTGGGAGGACTGGATGAACTGGTCCAGCGCCTTCTTCAGCGGGGAGAACCAGAGGCCGTCGTAGACCTCCTCGGACCAGCGGGCATCGGTAAGCCGCTTGTAGCGAGCCAGTTCGCGCTCGACGGCCACGTCCTCCAGCGCCTCGTGCGCCTTGATCAGCGCGATAGCGCCCGGGGCCTCGTAGACCTCGCGGGACTTGATGCCCACCAGGCGGTCCTCGACCATGTCCAGGCGGCCGATGCCCTGGGCGCCGGCGCGCTGGTTCATCTGCTCGATGGCCTGCAGGACGGTCACCGGCTGGCCGTCGATGGCCACCGGCTTGCCCTTCTCGAAGGAGATAACGACCTCGTCGGGGGCGTTGCCCAGGCCCGGATCCTCGGTGTAGGCGTAGAGGTCCTTTGTCGGCGGGTTCCACAGATCCTCGAGGAAGCCGGTCTCGACGGCGCGACCCCAGACGTTCTGGTCGATGGAGAACGGCGAGGAGGCGGACTGCTCAATCGGCAGATCGATTTCCTCGGCGAAGGCGATGGCCTTATCGCGGGTCCAGGCGTAGTCACGAGCCGGGGCGATGATCTCCAGGGACGGATCCAGGGCGCGGAAGGAGACCTCGAAGCGCACCTGGTCGTTGCCCTTGCCGGTGCAACCGTGGGAGACGTGGGTGCCACCGTGCTCCTGGGCGGCCTCGACCAGGTGCTTGACGATGAGCGGGCGAGAGATAGCAGAAACCAGCGGGTACTGCTTCATGTACATGCCGTTGGCCTGGATGGTCGGCAGGCAGTACTCCTCAGCGAACTCGTCCTTGGCGTCGATGACGATGGACTCGACGGCGCCGCAGTCCAGGGCGCGCTGGCGGACCGACTCCATGTCTTCCCCACCCTGGCCGAGATCCAGGGACACCGCGACGACGTCGCCGCCGGTCATCTTGGCCAGGTACGGGATGGCCACCGAGGTGTCCAGGCCGCCGGAATAGGCCAGCACTACGCGTGCACTCATTGCGAATCTTCTCCTTCTTGAGCACGGTTGTCTGCAATTAATTCATCTGGATAAATATTATCCACCGGGAGCGCGGGGAACAAACTCCGCCACCCCGCGCCTCACCCCTGGCCCTAGTCTGCCAGGTCTACTCGCTCGTGGAGCTGCGCCCGGTCAGCCGCTCCCCCAGCTCCTTGCCGGCTAGCGGTTCGCGCGCCAGGACGAAGACCGTGTCGTCGCCAGCGATGCACCCGACGACGTCCGGCAGGCCCACGCGGTCGATGAAGCTGGCCAGGTACTGGGCCGCACCCGCCGGGGTGCGCAGCATGGCGATGTTGCCGGAGTGGTCGTGGGAGACCACCAGCTCGTCGACCATGCGGCGCAGCTTCTCCCGGGGCCCGTTGACCTGGTCATCGAAGTCCTCGTGCTCCCCGCCGACCTTGTAGAAGGAACGCCCGCCGTCGCGCTTGACCTTCTTAGCGCCCAGCTCGTCCAGGTCCCGCGACAGCGTCGCCTGGGTGATATCGATTCCCTCGTCCAGCAACAGATCGGAAAGTTGCACCTGGCTGGTCACCCGGGTCTTGCCCAGGATTTCCAGGATTTTGGCCTGACGCGCGTTCCGGGTACTCGGCACGGTCATGTATCTAGCTGTCCTTTCGTTCCAACAACCACGTCAGCAGCGCCTTCTGGGCGTGCATTCGGTTTTCGGCCTCGTCGATGACGCGGGACGCCGGCCCGTCGATCACCTCGGCGGTGACCTCGTTGCCGCGGTAGGCCGGCAGGCAGTGCAGGAAGATGGCGTCGTCGGCCGCGGCCGCCATGACGTCGTCATTGACCTGATACGGCAGGAACGGGGTGCGGCGGTCCTTGCCGTCGCCCTCCTGCCCCATGGAGACCCACGTATCCGTGATCACCACGTCGGCGCCGGCCCCGGCCGCAACGTCATCGCTGACAACGACGTTAGCACCGGTGGCCTCCGCCCGAGCGCGCGCCCGGTCAACGAAGCGCTGCTCCGGCTGGAACTGTGCCGGCGAGCAGATGGTGATGTCCATGCCGGCCGTGGCAAAGCCCAGCAGGTAGGAGTTGGCCATGTTGTTGGCGCCGTCGCCGTAGTAGACAGCCTTCTTCCCGCGGAGATTTTCTACCCCACCGAAGTTCTCGGCGCAGGTGAGCAAGTCGGCCAGGATCTGGCACGGGTGCAGGTCGTCCGAGAGGGCGTTAATCACCGGGACCGTGGCGGTTTCCACCATGTCCACCAGGTTCTGGTGGGCGAAGGTGCGCCAGACGATGGCGGAGACGAACCGCGACATCACCGCGGCGGTGTCCTGGATGGACTCCCCCTTGCCGATCTGGGTCTCCGAGGTGTCCGAGACCACCGCGTGGCCGCCCAACTGCGGCACGCCGGCGCCGAAGGAAAAGCGCGTGCGCGTCGAGGTCTTATCGAATAGCACCGCGACGGTCTGCGGGCCCTCGAGGGGCCGGTAGCCGTACGGGTCCTTTTTCATCTCCAGCGCCAGGTTCAACACCTCGGCCTGCTCCTGGGGGCTCAGGTCGTCGTCGGCAAGGAAGTGCCGAAGCTTGGGGGCGGAAGTCATATCGTTCGTTGTCCTTTCGATGTATCTACGAATCTTATTTTATAGCGGTTGGTGCATAATCCGCAGGGATGGGCTCGCGGATGTTGCCGCTACTTGCTGAGCTCGCCCAGGATGGCGGCGATGTGCTTGACCGCGAAGTCGATGTCCGCGTCGGTCAGGACCAGCGGCGGGCACAGTCGCAGCACGTACTCGTTGGGGGCGTTGAGCAGCAGGCCGTGGTCGTAACCGGCCTGCACGGCCTTCTTCGCCAGCGGCTGGTTGAGCACGACGCCCAGCAAGAGGCCCTGGCCGCGGACGTAGTCCACCTGCTCCAGGGCGGAAAGGCCCTCGCGCAGGGCGGCTCCGGCGTCCTGGACCCGCTGGCAGAAGGCCTCGTCGACGTGGTCGATGACCACCTGGGCCGCGGCCGCGACCACGGGGTTGCCGCCGAAGGTCGTGCCGTGGGAGCCGGGCGTGAACAGCTCGGCCGCCTTGCCGCGGGCAATCGTCGCGCCCATCGGCAGGCCGCCGCCCAGCCCCTTGGCCAGGGTGATGACGTCGGGTTGGATGCCCGCCTGCTGGTGGCAGAAGAACGAGCCCGTGCGGCCGATGCCGGTCTGCACCTCGTCGATAACCAGCAGGATGCCGTGCTCGTCGCAGAGCGCGCGGGCGGCGCGCAGGAATTCCGGCGTGGCCGGGACCACGCCGACCTCGCCCTGGATGGGCTCCAGGATGATGGCGGCCGTATCGGCCGGGTCCTGCTCAACCAGGGTGCGCAGGTAGTCGATGTCGTTGTAGGTGAAAAACTCCACCCCGCCGGGCAGCGGGCGGAAGGCGCGCTGCTTGTCCGGCTGGCCCGTCAGCGCCAGCGAGCCCATGGTGCGGCCGTGGAAGCCACCGTGGGCGGCCAGGATCCGCCGGCGCCCGGTCAGGCGCGCGAGCTTGAAGGCGGCCTCGTTGGCCTCCGCGCCGGAGTTACAGAAGAAGACCCGGGCGCTGGAATCGCCCACCTTGTCCCGCAGGGCGGCCGCCACCTGGAGCGTCGGCTCGGAGGCGCACAGGTTGGACACGTGGCCTAGGCGGGCAACCTGCTCGCTCACCGCGGCGACGATGTCCGGATGGGCGTGCCCCAGCGCGTTGACGGCGATGCCCGCCACCAGATCCAGGTAGTCCTTCCCGGCGTCGTCGGTCACCCAGGCGCCCGACCCGCTGCGTAGGGTCAGCGGCGGGGTCCCGTAGTTGTTCATCATGACGTCATTCCACTGCGGAGTGGTGCTCATTTCGCGTCGTCCTTCCTAAAGACCGTTCCGGCCGGGTAATTGTTGATTTGGTAATCGTCGGGCAGCACCATCGTTCCGATGCCGCCCATGGTCATCAGCTCCAAGAGCACGGTGTGGGCCTGGCGGCCGTCGATGACGTGCGCGGCCTTCACCCCGCCTTCCACCGCCTTGAGGCAGGCTTCCATCTTGGGGATCATCCCGGAGTCCAGGTGCGGCAGCAGCTCGCGGAGCTGGCTGGCCTCGAGCTTCGAGACCAGCGAGTCCGGGTCCGGGTAGTCCGTGTAGAGGCCCTCGACGTTGGTCAGCATAATAAGGCGCTCCGCGCCCAGCCCGACAGCCAGCTCGCCGGCGGCGATGTCGGCGTTGATGTTGTAGACCTCCCCGCTATCGCCAGGGGCGATGGTCGAGACCACCGGGATGCGGCCGGCATCGATGATGTCGCGCACGGCCGCGGGGTTGACCTCGGTGATTTCGCCGACCAGGCCGACGTCGCAGCCCTTGCCGTCGATGGTGACCTCGCGGCGACGGGCCCGGAACAACCCGGCGTCCTCCCCCGACGTGCCCACCGCGTAGGGCCCGTGGGAGTTAATGAGGTTGACCAGCTCCCGGCCGACTTGGCCGAAGAGCACCATCCGCACTACCTCCATGACCTCCGGGGTGGTAACCCGGAAGCCGCCCCGGAATTCGCCGTGCAGGCCGACGCGTTCTAGCATCGCGTTGATCTGCGGGCCGCCGCCGTGGACGACCACGGGCTTGGCGCCCACAGTGCGCAGGAAGACCATGTCGGCGGCGAAGGCCTCCTTGAGCGCATCGTCGACCATGGCGTTGCCGCCGTATTTGACCACGACGATCTTGTCGCGGAAGTGTTTCAGCCACGGCAGCGCCTCCGCCAGGATCTGGGCCCGCTGCCCGTCGCTGAGCCGGTCCGTAGTGGGATTGTTCATTGCTCTTCTTTCTCCCCTAGTCCTTGTTCCTGCTTATCCGAAGCCGCTGCACCTAGGAGCTGTAGGCGGAGTTGATTTCGACGTAGGCGTGCGACAGGTCCGTCGTCCGCACCGTCGCCTGCCCCGCGCCGCCCGTGCCCAGGTCGACCTCGACGTCGATATCGGTGCCGCTGAGGTCCACTTCGCGGGCGGTCGGCGTGCCGGTGGTGTTCTCACAGACCGCATGGCCGTTGAAGCGCACGGCTATGCCGTCCGGGTCCATCGCCACCGGCGCCATGCCGACGGCGGCCAGCACCCGGCCCCAGTTCGGATCGGAGCCGAACATCGCGCACTTGAAGAGGTTGTCCCGGCCCAGGGTGCGCGCGGCTACCAGAGCGGCGGCATCGTCCTGGGCACCGGTGACCGTGATCTGCACGCGCTTGGTCACGCCCTCGGCATCGGACTGCATCTGCGCGGCGATCGCGGCGCAGACCTCGTGGATGGCGGCGTTGAGCTCTGCCTGGTCGGGGGTAATGCCCGCCCGGCCCGAGGCCAGGGCCACCACCGTGTCGTTGGTGGAGGTCGAACCGTCGATGTCCAGGGTGTTGAAGGTCTTCGGCATCGCCGCTTCCAGCGCGGTCTTAAGCTGCTCGGAGGTGACGTCGGCGTCCGTGGTGATAACGGCGAGCATCGTCGCCAGCGAGGGCGCCAGCATGCCCACGCCCTTGCCTATAGCACCCACGGACCAGCCCTCGCGCCGCGCCGAGGCCTGCTTAGGCACCGTGTCGGTCGTCATAATGGCCTGCGCGGCCTGCCCCGCGGCCTTAGCCGTCGCGCCCGCGCCCTGGGCTGCCTGAGCGCCCAGCTTGTCGATGCCACCGGCAACCACCGGCATATCCATCGGCTCGCCGATGATGCCGGTCGAGCACACCACGACCTCCTGCGGCGCCACCCCCAGGGCCTGCGCCGTGGCCTGGGCCATGGTCTCGGCGTCCTGGTCGCCTTGGGCGCCGTTGCAGGCGTTCGCGTTGCCGGAGTTGATCACCACGGCGCGTACGCTGCCGTCAGCGACGGCCTTCCGGCTGTATTTGACGGGTGCTGCCACGACCTGGTTCTGGGTAAAGACCGCGGCGGCCGCGCTGGACGGGCCCTCGTTGACGACCAGCGCCATATCGGGGTTGCCGGAGGGCTTAAGGCCGGCGGTCGCGGCATAAGCGCTAAACCCGGCCGGGGTCACGACGCCTAGTTCTTCCGGGGCGGCGTCAGGTCCTGGGGTGTGAGTCTGCATGGGGGTTCTCCTAAAAGGTGCTTGAAAGATGGGGCGAGGGTTAGTGGCGGGAATGTTGGTCCCGCTCTAGGGCAGGACGGAGGTGCCGGTCAGTCCGGCGGTTTCCTCCCAGCCCAGGGCGAGGTTGAGGCACTGTACCGCTGCCCCGGCCGTACCCTTGGTCAGGTTGTCGATAGCGCAGGTCATAATCAGGCGGCGCGCCCCCGCGTCGACGTGGACCTGGATCTGGGCGAAATTCGATCCGACGACGTGCTTGACCTGCGGCTGGACGCCCTCGGACAAGAGCTGGCAGAAGGCCTCGTCCGCGTAGGCCGCGACGTAAGCGCGCCGGGCGGCGTCCGCTACGGCGGCCGCGTCCTGGGGAACATCGGCGGCTAGCGGGGCGGAGACCGTGGCCAGGATTCCCCGCGTCATGGGTACGAGCACCGGGGTGAAACTGACGGTGACGCCAGGGACCAGCTCGGAAAGGTTCTGGACCATCTCCGGGGTGTGCCGGTGGGTGCCGCCCAGGCTGTAGGCCTTGACGTTGCCGATGGTCTCGGAGCCGCTGAAGGCTACCGCGGCCTTCTTGCCCGCACCCGAAAGCCCCGTCACGGCGACGACGTCGAAGCTCGGCTCCACGATGCCGCCCTGCAGGGCCGGGAAGGCCGCCAGGGTCACGGCCGTCGGGAAGCAGCCCGGCACGGCCACGAGGCGCGCGGCGGAAATTTCCTCCCGGTGGCCGGGCAGCTCCGGCAAGCCGTAGGGCCAGGAGCCGGCGTGATCGGTGCCGTAGTAGTCCGCCCACGCGTCCGGGCTTTTCAGCCGGAAGTCGGCGGCGCAGTCGATGACCAGGACGTCCTCGGGCAGCTGCTGGGCCAGGGCGGCCGAGTGCCCGTGCGGCAGGGCCAGGAAGACGACGTCGTGGCCGGCCAGTGTCTCGACGGTCGTGTCCTCCAGCGTGCGGTCGGCCAGCTCGGCCAGGTGCGGGAGGGCCTCGGCCACGGGAGCCCCGGCCTGGGAATGCGCGCACAGCGACCCGATGGTCAGGTCGCCACGGCGGTACGCGGGGTGTGACAGCAGGAGGCGGAGGATTTCGCCACCGGCGTACCCGGTGGCGCCAGCTAGTGCGACGTGAATACTCATAGCGAAGAGCATAGATGAATATGCACTCGAATGTACGTTATTCACGAATCTTTCGCTGTTTTCTCCGTTTTCTAGCGTTTTTACTACCCCCGAAAATGCATAAACCCCCGCCGCTGGGTGCGGCGGGGGTAGGTGCGGGCGGGAACTAGGCGCGGATCTTCGCTCCCAGCTCCTGCTCGGCCAAAGCGGCGGCGGCCTCGCGGTGCGCGTTGACCTCCTCGTCGGTCAGCGTGCGGTCCGGGGCGCGGAAGAGCAGCTTGAACGCGAGCGACTTCTGGTTCTCGCCCAGCTGCTCACCGCGGAAGACGTCGAAGAGCTCCACGGACTCGAGCAGATCGCCCGCGCCCTGCGCGATGACGCGGCGGACCTTTTCGGCCGGCACGTCCTCGGCGACGGTCAGAGCGATGTCCTGGTGCAGGGCCGGGAAGGCCGAGAGCACCGGCGCCGGGAAGCGCTCGTCCAGCGGCAGGGCCGTAACATCCAGCTCCATGGCGCAGGTGCGCTCCGGCGCGCCCAGCTTCTCCAGCACCTGCGGGTGCAGCTCGCCGGCGTAGCCGACGACCTTCTCGCCCACCTTCAGCGCGGCGCAGCGGCCCGGGTGCCACGGCAGCTCGCTAGCGGCTTCCACGTCCAGCTCCACGCCGGCCGCCCGCGCGACGATGCGCGCCGACTCGATGGCGTCCGCGTAGGTGTAGGCGCGGCCCTCGCCCCACGGGCCCGGGTTGTCCGCGAAGCCGGCGGAGACGGTGGCTACGTGCAGCGGCTGCTCCGGCAGGGTACCCAGCAGCTCGGCCAGGGTCTCGTCGTCCGGACGGGACTCGACAGAGGGCATTGGCGTGACGTCCGCGCGGCGGAAGGAGACCTGCTGCAGGCCGTACAGGCGCAGGTTGGCCTGGCCGCGGGAGACGTTGCGGTTGAGCGCTTCCAGGATATTCGGCAGCAGGGTCGTCGACAGCTGGGCCTTGTCAGCCTCCAGCGGGTTTTGTACGGCGACGGTCTGGCGGCGGGCATCGTCGGCAGCCAGGCCCCAGACGTCGAAGGTGTCGTTGGCCACGAACGGCGACGGGATGATTTCCGCGTAGCCGGAGTAGGCCAGGCTGTGGCCGATCGCCCGGCGGCGCTTCTGCGCCGGGGTCAGGCCGCGGCCGCCGCGCGGGGTCGGCAGGACGGACGGGATGTCAGCCAGGCCCTCTAGGCGCAGGACTTCCTCGATGAGGTCGACGTCCATGCCGATGTCCGTGCGCCAGGTAGCCGGGGTAACCGACAAGGTCTCGGAGTCCGCGTTCTCGACCTGACAGCCGACCTCCTGGAGGCGGTTAACGACGGTCTCGAGCGAGTAGTCGACGCCGGCGTAGCGGCCGGGCATATCCACGGGCAGCTCGATGGCGGCCGGCTGCGCGACCTCGCCGATGAGCGTGCGCCCGGCCTCGATGGTGCCGCCGGCCAGCTGCTGCAGCAGTGCGCAGGCGTAGTCCAGGGCGACCTCTACCAAGGCAGGGTCCACGCCGCGCTCGAAGCGGCGGGAGGCCTCCGAGGACAGCTTGTGGCGGCGGGAGGTCCGCGCCACGGTGATCGGATCCCAGATGGCGGCCTCGAAGATGACGTCGGTGGTATCGTCCGAGATCTCCGAGGTGGTTCCGCCCATCACGCCGGCCAGGGACTGGATGCCGTTGTCGTCGCAGATGACGACGTCCTCGGCGTCCAGAGTGCGGTCTACGTGATCCAGGGTCTGGAAGCTCTCCCCTGCCTGGGCGTTGCGGATGACCAGCCCGCCGGAGACTTGGTTGGCGTCGAAGGCGTGCATCGGCGAGCCGAGCAGCAGCATGATGTAGTTGGTGACGTCGGTCGGCAGATTGACGCTGCGCTGGCCGGAGAGCATGAGCTCGCGCTCCAGCCAGAACGGCGTGCGCGCGTGCGGATCGATGCCGGTGACCTTGCGCAGGCCGAAGCGCTGGGCCTTGGTCTCCTCCCGCAGGTCGACCGGCAGGGCGCCGGCGGCATCGTCGGCCGCCGGTACGTGGGCGGTATCGATGCCCGCGGCGGCCGGGTCCTCGGCCAGGTCGCGGTAGTCGGCGTCGAAGGCCGAGGCCACCTCGCGGGCCAGGCCGCGCACCGACAGCGCGTAGCCGCGGTCCGGGGTGATGTTGACGTCGAAGACGGTCTCGTCCAGGCCGATGATCTCGCGGGCGTCGCGGCCGACCGGGCCGGCGTCCTCCCCGAGGGTGATGATGCCGTCGGCCTTCTCGCCGAAGCCCAGCTCGGCGGCCGAGGCCAGCATGCCGTTGGAGATGTGCTCGTAGGTCTCGCGCGCGGCAATCTTGAAGCCGCCGGGCAGCTCGGAGCCGGGCAGCGCGACGACCACGTAGTCGCCCTCGCGGAAGTTGCGGGCGCCGCAGATGATGCCCTGCAGCTCGCCGGTGCCGTTGGCCTCGCCCACGTTGACCTGGCAGTAGCGGATCGGCTTCTTGAAGCCGGTCAGCTCCTCAATCTCCTCGACGCGGCCGATGACCAGCGGGCCGGTCGACTCCGGCAGCGCGGCGTAGCCCTCGGTTTCGAAGCCGACGCGCACAAAGCCGCTGTCGAGCTCCTCAGCGCTGACCGACCAGTCCGGGTTCTGGGTGCCAAGCACGCGGGTTACCCAGCCTTGCGAAATAAGCATGTGGTGAATTCTTCCTTTCTAAGAGTCTGGGTAGCGGCCTAGGCCTGGATTCCGAACGGGAGGGTGAAGCGGACATCGCCCTCGACCATGTCGCGCATGTCGGACAGCCCGTTGCGGAACTGCAGGGTGCGCTCCAGCCCCATGCCGAAGGCGAAGCCGGTGTATTCGGCCGGGTCGACCCCGACGGCGCGCAGCACGTTCGGGTTGACCATGCCGCAGCCGCCCCACTCGATCCAGCCGGCGCCGCCCTTCTTGTTCGGGAACCAAACGTCGACCTCGGCCGACGGCTCGGTGAACGGGAAGTAGTTGGTGCGCATGCGGGTCTTGGTCTCCGGCCCGAAGAGCACCTGGGCCAGGTGGTCAAGGGTGCCGCGCAGGTGGGCCATGGTCAGGCCCTTGTCGACGGCCAGGCCCTCGACCTGGTGGAAGACCGGGGTGTGGGTGGCGTCCAGCTCGTCGGTGCGGAAGACGCGGCCCGGGCAGGCGATGTACAGCGGGACGTCGCGGTCCAGCATGGTGCGTACCTGCACCGGCGAGGTGTGCGTGCGCAGCACCTGCTTGGAGCCTTCCACGGAGACGTGGAAGGTGTCCTGCAGCGTGCGGGCCGGGTGATCCGGCTTAAAGTTCAGCGCGTCGAAGTTGAAGTACTCGGCCTCGACCTCGGGGCCGTCGGCGATCTCCCAGCCCATGCCCACAAAGATGTCGGCGATCCGCTCGGACAGCGCCGTAATCGGGTGCAGCGCACCGGTCTGGGCGCGGGTAGTCGGGATGGTCACGTCCACCGTCTCCGCGACCAGCTGTTCCTGGCGGGCGCGCTCTTCGAGCTCCTTCTTCAGCTGCGCGTAGCGCTTCTCGGCCTTGCCGCGCGCCATGTTGACAGCCTTCCCGGCGTCCTTGCGCTGGTCCTTCGGCAGCGATCCCAAGGACTTGCGGGCCTGCGGGATATATCCCTGCTCGCCCAAGTGCTCCCGATGCGCCTGCGCCAGCCCGGCTAGGTCCTCGGCGCCCTCAAACGCGGCGATGGCCTCGTCTGCGGCCGCGGCCAGGGCCGCCTCTGTCAATTCAATCTCGGGGGTATCTGACACGTAGCTTCAACCTTCTTCTCACGCTTAAACTAACGCAGGCTATGTTACCCGCTGTTACCGTGCACACCGGCGCCGGGGCGGGAATTTTATCCCTGCGTCAACCCCGGCTAGTTCGGGCTAGTTCGGGCTAGCTCTGCGCTTTGGCGGACTCGTAGAGGCAGATACTGGCGGCGGTCGCGAGATTGAGGGACTCGGCGCGGCCCCGAATCGGGATCCGCACCCGCAGGTCCGCCTGGTCCAGTAGGTCCCGGCCCAGCCCGTGGGCCTCGTTGCCGAAGAGCCAGGCCGTCGGTTGCGAGAGATCCACGTCCGCGAGATCCGCTTCCCCATCGGCGGCGGTGGCCAGGATCTGCAGGTCGTGGGAGCGCAGCTGGCCCAGCACGTCCTTGACGTTGGTCTCGCGCGCCACCGGCACGTGGAACAGCGAGCCGGCCGAGGCCCGCGCCACCTTGCAGCCCAGCGGATCGACGGTCTCGCCGGCGAAGATGACCCCGTCGGCGCCCATCGCGTCCGAGGTGCGAATCAGGGTGCCGGCGTTGCCCGGCTCGCTGGTCAGCACCGGCACCGAAACCAGCGAGGGCTTGCCCGCCAGGATCTTGCCGGCCGACCACAGCACTGGGCGGCATACGGCGAACAGGCCGGTGGTCGTCGCGGTGTCGGACAGCGACTTGGCGGCCTTGTCCGTAATGGGGTGGACGTAGACGTCCATATAGCCAGCGGCGGTAAGGATCTCCGAGAAACGCGACGCTGCCTGCTCGGTGGCGAAGACGTCGGTGGCTGCGCCGGTGGACACGGCGGCATCGACGGCGTTCTCGCCCTCGATGAGGAAAGCGCCGGCCTTCCGGCGGGCCGCGGCGCGGTGCAGCTTCGTGGCTTTGGCCACGCGGGGCGTGCGTTCGGTTAGAGGTTGGGAAAAGTCCAGTGTCATACCCGCCAATCTAGCAGTCAGGCCACCACCCACCCGCACGGGGACCGCAGGCCCAGATACCAAAAAGCCCCGCGACCGGCGCACTGTTAAACAGTGGCGGGCGCGGGGTGGAAGGCGAAGTAGTGAAACTACTCCGAGAGCCGTTAAGGCTTAGGCAGCCTTCGGGGCGTTGACGTCCTCCGGCAGGGCGGCCTTGGCGGCGTCGCACAGCGCGGAGAAGGCGTCGAAGTCGTTGACGGCCAGCTCGGCCAGGATCTTGCGGTCGACCTCGATCTCAGCTAGGCGCAGGCCGTGGATGAGACGGTTGTAGGTCAGGTCGTTCATGCGGGCTGCAGCGTTGATGCGCTGGATCCACAGCTTGCGGAACTCGGACTTACGGGCGCGACGATCGCGGTAAGCGTAAGTCATGGAGTGCAGCCACTGTTCCTTCGCAATGCGGTAGCGGCGGGAACGGGCGCCACGGTAGCCCTTAGCGGACTTCAGAATCGCGCGACGCTTCTTCTTGGCGTTCACAGAGCGCTTTACTCGTGCCACGGTAGTACTTCCTTAAATCTTTCTCGACGGTATTGAGGTGGGGTGGGTTCGGCGCTACTAGGAGCGGCCGAGCAGGCGCTTGACGCGCTTGACGTCGGACTGGGCGACAGCCTCGGTGCCCTTCAGACGACGGGTGCGCTTGGAGGGCTTGCCCTCCAGCAGGTGGCGACGGCCAGCCTGCTCACGGCGCAGCTTGCCGGAACCGGTCACCTTAATACGCTTGGCGGTGCCCTTGTGGGTCTTCTGCTTCATGAGAATTAAGTCCTTAAATCCCTAGTGTGTGGTCTACTTCTTACCCTTGCGAACCGGGCCCAAGACCATGGTCATGTTGCGGCCATCCTGCTTGGGGCGGGACTCGACGACGCCGACCTCCGCGACGTCCTCAGCCAGCCGCTCCAGCAGGCGGAAACCGAGTTCCGGACGCGACTGCTCGCGACCGCGGAACATGATGGTCACCTTGACCTTGGAGCCCTTTTCGAGGAAGCGAACAACATTGCCCTTTTTGGTCTCGTAATCGTGGTCATCGATCTTAGGACGGAACTTCTGCTCCTTGACCACAGTCTGTTGCTGGTTCTTGCGAGCCTCACGAGCCTTCTGGGCCTGCTCGTACTTGTACTTGCCGTAGTCCATGATCTTGGCCACCGGCGGCTTCGCCTTCGGGGCAACCTCGACCAAGTCCAAATCGGCTTCGTACGCAACCTTGCGGGCGTCGTCGGTACGGACAACTCCTACCTGTTCACCCTCGGGTCCGATCAGACGAACTTCGGGTACTCGGATTCGCTCATTGATGCGAGCTTCAGCGCTGATTGTGTGTCTCCTAAGTGAGAAGGGTCAATAGTTAATTCGCCTACCAACGCCACAAACAAAGAAACCCGCCTGCCAAAACTGACAGCCGGGAGGTCTCACCTAGATACCGCGCCCCGAGGGGCTCGGTTACCTTTTGACCCGTTGCCTGCTCTAGGCGGCTGGGGGTGGGAGAATCTCCGCTTGTGACCCGGAAACCTTATGGAAGGTACCACGGGCGGTAGTGCCAACAACATTAGCACGCCACCCGCGGCCCACCAAATCGCGGCCCCGCTCCCCTTTCCGCGGCCAACTCGGCTACTTGCCGGCCGGGGTCAAAACGTCGGCGAGGAACTGCCCGGTATAGGAGCCTTCGACGGCCGCGACCTGCTCCGGAGTACCCTCCGCGACGACCGTGCCGCCGCCGTTGCCGCCCTCCGGGCCCATGTCCACTAGCCAGTCGGCGGCCTTGATGACGTCCAGGTTGTGCTCGATGATGATGACCGAGTTGCCCTTGTCCACCAGGCCCTGGATGACCAGCATCAGCTTGCGGATGTCCTCGAAGTGCAGGCCCGTGGTCGGCTCGTCCAGGATGTAGACGGTCCGGCCGTTGGTCCGCTTCTGCAGCTCCGAGGCCAGTTTGACGCGCTGGGCCTCGCCGCCGGACAGGGTCGTCGCCGCCTGGCCCAGCCGCACGTAGCCCAGGCCCACCTCTACCAGCGTGTGCAGGTAGCGGTGGATGGAGGTGATCGGCTCGAAGAACTCGGCGGCCTCCGAGATCGGCATGTTCAGCACCTCGGCGATGTTCTTGCCCTTGTACTGGACCTCGAGCGTCTCGCGGTTGTAGCGCGCGCCGTTGCAAACCTCGCAGGGCACGTAGACGTCCGGCAGGAAGTTCATCTCGATCTTCAGGGTGCCGTCGCCGTGGCAGGCCTCGCAGCGCCCGCCCTTGACGTTGAAGGAGAAGCGCCCGGCTTTGTAGCCGCGCACCTTGGCCTCCTGGGTCTCGGCAAACAGGTTGCGGATCTTGTCGAACACGCCCGTGTAGGTCGCCGGGTTCGAGCGCGGGGTGCGCCCGATGGGGCTCTGGTCAACCTGCACCAGCTTGTCGAGGTGCTCCATGCCCTCCACGCGCTTGGCGCGGCCGGGCACCTGGCGCGCGCGGTTGAGCTCGTTGGCCAGGGTCTTGGCCAGGATCTGGTTGACCACGGTGGACTTGCCCGAACCGGACACGCCGGTCACGCAGACCAGCACGCCCAGCGGGATGGTCACGTTGATGCCCTTGAGGTTGTTCTCCCGGGCGCCGACGATCTTCAGCACGCGCTGCTTGTCGATCTCGCGGCGGTGATCCGGCACCGCCAGGACCTTAGCCCCGGACAGGTACTGCCCGGTCAGGGAGTCCTCGCAGCTTTCGATGCCGTCCGGCTCGCCCTGGTAGACCACGTGGCCGCCGTATTCGCCGGCGCGCGGTCCGATATCCACCAGCCAGTCCGCCTGGCGGATGGTGTCCTCGTCGTGCTCGACGACGATCAGGGTGTTGCCGATATCCCGCAGCCGCTGCAGCGTGGCGATGAGCCGCTGGTTATCGCGCTGGTGCAGGCCGATGGACGGCTCGTCTAGGACGTAGAGCACGCCCGCCAGGCCGGAGCCTATCTGGGTGGCCAGGCGGATGCGCTGGGCCTCGCCGCCGGACAGCGTGGACGCACCGCGGTCCAAGGTCAGGTAGTTCAGGCCGACGTCCAGCAGGAAGCGCAGGCGCGCCTGGATCTCCTTGAGCACCGCGCCGGCGATGATCTCCTCGCGGTGGCCCAGCTGCAGCGTGGACAGGAACTCGGAGGCGTCCTCGATGGACAGGGCCGTCAGCCCCGCGATGGACTGCTCGCCGTGTGCGCCCGAGGCCAGGCGCACGGCCAGGATTTCCGGCTTCAGGCGGGAGCCGTGGCAGGTCGGGCACGGCACCTGGCGCGTGTACTGCAGCAGGCGGTCCTTCTGCGAGTCGGAGTCGGTGGTCTCCAGCTTGCGCTCGATAAAGCCCACCGCGCCCTCGAAGGGGGCGGTCCAGTTGCGCTGGCGGCCGTAACGGTTCTTGTAGCGGACGTGGACTTCCTGCTCGGTGCCGTGGATCAAGGCATCGCGCTGCTCGTCGGTCAGCGAGCTCAGCGGGGCGTGCGGATCGAAGTCCAGCGCTTTGCCCAGGCCCTCGACCAGCTTGACGAAGTAGCGGCTATTGGGGCTGGAGTGCCAGGGCTGGACGGCATCGACAGCCGGGGCGTCCGGGTCCGGGATGAGCAGGTCCTCGTCGACCTTGAGGCGGGTGCCCAGGCCGTCGCAGACCGGGCAGGCGCCGAACGGCGAGTTGAAGGAGAAGGCGCGCGGCTCGTATTCCTCGATGGTCAGCGGGTGCCCGTTCGGGCAGGCGGCCTTCTCCGAATAGGTGTGGTTGAGTTCTGGCTGGTCCACGAAATCGATGCTCACCAGGCCCTCGGCCAGGCGCAGGGCCGTCTCCACCGAATCCGTCAGGCGCTGCTTCTGGGAGGCCTTGACCTGCAGGCGGTCGACGACCACCTCGATGTCGTGTTTGATCTGCTTCTTCAGCTTCGGCGGATTAGACAACTGGTGGACCTCGCCGTCAACGCGCACGCGGGCAAAGCCCTGGGCGGCCAGGTCGGCAAAGAGGTCGACGAACTCGCCCTTGCGCTTGCGCACCACCGGGGCGAGCACCTGGAACTTCAGCTTTTCTTCGTGCTCCAGGACCGTGTCCACAATCTGCTGCGGGGTCTGCCGCTCGATGACGGCGTCGCACTTCGGGCAGTGCGCCGTGCCCGCGCGCGAAAACAGCAGGCGCAGGTAGTCGTAGATCTCCGTGATGGTGCCGACCGTCGAGCGCGGGTTGTGGTTGGTCGACTTCTGGTCGATGGACACGGCCGGGGACAGGCCGTCGATGAAATCGACGTCCGGCTTGTCCATCTGCCCCAGAAACATACGGGCATAGGAAGACAGTGACTCCACGTAGCGGCGCTGGCCCTCTGCGAAAATGGTGTCGAAAGCCAGCGAGGACTTGCCCGAGCCGGACAGGCCGGTGAACACAATCATTTTGTCGCGGGGCAGGTCGATATCTACCCCTTGCAGGTTGTGCTCGCGGGCGCCGCGGACGACAAGGCGATCAGCCACAGTTTGCCTACCTTCCTTAATGGATCTGCTGCAGATTATTCACTGCGGGTCTCTTCGCTTGAATTTACCCGTAGACTGGTCAACATGACTAAAGAGCTCAAGCTACACCATATTTCCGTCTCCGACATGGACAACAATTGCTACCTGCTGGCCTGCGGCGACGAGGGCTTGCTTGTCGATGCCGCCGACGACGCCCCCGCCATCCTCGACATGGCTCGCCAGGCTGGCGTCAGCATCACCGCGGTCTTTACCACCCACCGCCACTGGGACCACGTCCGCGCGCTGCCGGAAATCCTGAAGGAAACCGGCGCCACCCACTACGCGTCCTTCCTGGACTCGCCCGCCCTGCCCGCGCCCGTCGACGTCGAGCTCAACCACGGCGACACCATCGACTTCGCCGGGCACGAGCTGCCCGTCATCATCCTGCGCGGCCACACCCCGGGCGGGGCGGCGCTGGTCACCGAGCTGGACGAGGTGCCCAACCTCTTCGTGGGTGATTCCCTCTTCCCCGGCGGCGTCGGCAAGACCACCTCGGAGGGGGACTTCGTCCGCCTGTACAAGGATCTGACCGAACGCGTATTTGATATCTATCCGGACGAAACGGTCGTCTGGCCGGGCCACGGCAAGCCCACCACCCTCGACGAGGAGCGCCCGCACCTCGGCGAATGGTGGGACCGCCGCTGGTAGTCTCCCCCGGCTGGCCCACAGCCGCGGAAAAAGTGCGTAAACTTGAACCCCTAGGTTAAATTTCTGGCTTAGAACTTCTAGGTTAGACTTACTGGTCTTTTTCACTAAAGGAGCATTTCAGACATGATTCGCAAGATTGCCCGCCCGATGTTGGCTTCGGTCTTCGTTTTCGACGGTGTGGACACTCTCCGTAACACCTCCGATCACGTGGAGGAGACGGAGTCCTTCCTGCAGACCCTGCGCAAGGCGCTGCCGGGTAGCTACGCCGGTTACGTCCCGAACGACCCGGAACTGGTTGCCCGCGGCCTGGGCGGCGCCAAGGTTGGCGCCGGTTCCCTGCTCGCCCTGGGCAAGGCTCCGCGTACCTCGGCCGCTGTGCTGGCCGCTGCTACCCTGCCGACGATGTTGACCCGCAACAACTTCTGGGAGGCCGACAGCGCCGAGGAGAAGACCTCCAAGCGCAACGGCCTGCTGACCAACACCGCCCTGCTGGGTGCGCTGTTTATCACCACCCAGGACACCGCCGGCAAGCCGTCCCTGCGCTGGCGCGCCCAGAAGGCCGGTGAGCGCACCAACAAGAAGATCCAGCAGGCGCTGCCGACCAAGTCGGAGTCCCAGAAGTTCGCCGACGACGTGACCGAGCGCGCCTCCGATTTCTCGGATCGCGCTTCCGACTGGTTCAACGAGACCTCCGACAAGGTCCAGGCCTACATCGATGACAACAAGGACGACTGGCAGGAAAGCGGCAAGGATCTGCTGGAGACCGCTAAGGGCTACGTCAACGACGCCAAGGACTTCGTCACCGACAACAAGGACGACTGGCTGAAGGCCGCCCAGGACAACGCCGAGACCACCCGCAAGGGTGCCGTCAAGGCCGCGTCCCGCGCCCAGGAGAAAGCCGAGAAGGCCCGCTCCGCCGCCGACAAGAAGAACGGCAAGCGCGCCGCCAAGAAGGCTTCCAAGAACGCTGACAAGCTGCAAAAGCGCGCTGACAAGGCCATCGCCAAGGCCATGAAGAAGCTCGAGGGCAAGCTCTAAGCTTTCTCCTTCCAGCTACTTTTCTCACGCAACGGCCCAGCGAGTATGCTGGGCCGTTGTTCTTTTGCCCACCCCGCAAACCCGTGCACAAGACAGAAAGCCCACCAAATGACCGGTGAACGTGACCCGCGGCAGGCCGCGGCCCACCAGGCCGAGATAGCCGCCGAGCAGGCCTACGTGGATGGCTTGTTCGATCGCCTCGACGACGCCGTCGCCCGCGCCAACGAATCCCTGGCCCGCGTGCAGGCGGATGTCGATCCCCAGACCCCCGACGCGGACGCGCTGGTGCGCCGCGAGACCGAATACCACGGCCTGCAGGCCAAGCTCGACAAGCTCAACCTGGCGCAGCTGGGCTTGGTCTTCGGCCGGATCGACATCGACGCGGACGGGGACAACCCGACCGAGGCGGGCCTCGACCGGCGCTATATCGGGCGCATGGGCATGGACGACCGCGCCGACGATTACCGCACCCTGCTGTTGGACTGGCGCGCCCCGATGGCCCGCCCGTTCTACCTGGCCACCACCGCCCACCCGGAGGGCGTCGAACAGCGCCGCACCATCCGGATGCGGGGGCGGGAGGTCACGGATCTCACCGACGAGTTCCTCTCCGGCGACGGCGCCGGCACGGATACCGCCGGCGTGGCCAGCGAGTCGGCGCTCTTCCAGGCCCTGCAGCAGGCGCGCACGGGACATATGTCCTCCATCGTGGAGACCATCCAACGCGAGCAGGACGAGATCATCCGTGATTCCACCCGCGGCGTCCTCGTCGTCGAGGGCGGCCCGGGCACCGGCAAGACCGCCGTGGCGCTGCACCGCGTGGCCTACCTGCTCTACACCTACCGCGAGCGGCTCGCCTCGACCGGCGTGCTTATCGTGGGCCCCAACCCGACGTTTTTGGACTATATTTCCCAGGTGCTGCCCGAGCTGGGCGAGACCGGCACCGTGCTCTCGACCATCGGCGACCTCTTCCCCGGCGTGACGGGCAACCACCCGGAGGATCTCCTCGCCCGGGAGATCAAGGGCTCCGAGGCCATGGCGGAGATCCTGGCCAACGCCGTCAAGGACTACCAGCAGGTGCCGGGCGAAGCCCAGGAGATCACCGTCGAGCAGCTGCCGCTTGAGGTCACCCCGGCCATGGTCAAGGCCGCCCGCACCCGCGCGCGCCGCTCCCGCAAGCCGCACAACGATGCCCGCCTGGCCTTCGCCGAGCACCTCACCGAGTCCCTGGCCCAGGCGCTTTCGGAGCGCATCGGCGCGGACCCGCTGGGTGGCGAGAACCTGCTCTCGCGCGCCGACGTCGACCAGCTCCACGACGACCTGTCCGAGTCCCCCGCCGTGCGCGAGCTCATCGACGCCTACTGGCCGGAACTCAGCCCCCAGCAGGTACTTTCCGAGCTGCTGTGCTCCCGGGAGTTCATCGCCCGGGCGGCCGCGGCCTACGACGAGGAAACCCAGGGGGCACTCTACCGCGCCGACGGTACGGCCTGGACGGCCAGCGATGCTGCGCTTCTCGACGAGCTCGCCGTCTTAATCGGCATGCCCGACCCGGCCGCCGTCGAGGAGGCCGAACGCGAGGCCTGGAAGCAGCAGGTCGCCGAAGCCGAGGACGCCCTGGACATCCTCAGCAGTTCCGAGTCCACCGACAACGACGACGACATGTTCGACGCGGAGATCCTCTCCGCGCACGACGTCATCGACGCCGAGACCCTGGCGCGGCGCCAGCAGGTCCAGGACCACCGCACCACCGCCGAGCGCGCTCGTGCCGACCACACGTGGGCCTTCGGTCACGTCGTCGTCGACGAGGCCCAGGAGCTTAGCGCCATGGAGTGGCGGATGGTCTTCCGCCGCAGCCCCTCGCGCTGGGTCACCCTGGTCGGCGACACCGCCCAGACCAGCGCCCCGGCCGGCGTCGACGCCTGGGCGGACACGCTCGAGCCCTTCGTCGGCGGCCGCTTCCGCCACCACCGCCTGACCGTCAACTACCGCACGCCGGAGCCCATCGCCGAGGTCGCCAACCGGCTGCTTACACTCATCGACCCGCACGCCGAGCCCGCCACCGCCATCCGCCCCGGCGAGCCGGTGGCCTACCACTGCCTGCCGGAGGAGGAAGCAGACCGGCCGGCAGCCGGCATCGGCAGCACGGCGGACGGACGCCTGCGCGCGGTGATTGATGCCAGCAACGTCGAGGAGATCAAGGGCCTGGAGTTCGACCACGTGGTCATCGTCGACCCGCAGGCTATCGTCGCGGCCTCCCCGCAGGGGCTGCAGAACCTCTACGTGGCGCTGACACGGGCCACCCAGACGCTTACGGTCTACGGCGAGCTGCCCGCTTAGGATAGATTGGTCATTATGGCTTTATCTGATTTTGCCCGCCTTTGCGAGCGCCATATCAACCGCTGGAGCGTGAAGCGATCCGACGCTCGGGGCTGGGTCCCCACGGTGACCGGCTACCTGGGCTACGGCAGCCCGGACCGAGTCCGCGTGCTGGGCCGCGTTCTGATGGAAAACCCCGAGAAACCGGCCCGCAACTGGGCCGAGCGCGGCTACCGCCAATTTTTCACCATCCAGGTCGCGGGCATCGATATCACGGTCACCGCCGGGGATCAGACCGTGCACGCCTCCACCAACGACAACGGCTATATCGACGTGCTCGTCAAGGACCACGGCTTGCCTCCCGGGTGGCACGAGGTAACCATTGCCGCCGAGGGCGCCGAGCCGGTGACCGCGGAAGTCCTCATCGTCGACGAGAAGACCCGCGTCGGCATCATCAGCGACGTCGACGACACGATCATGGTCACCTGGCTGCCGCGCGCCCTACTGGCAACCTGGAATTCCTGGTTCAAGCGCACCAACCGCCGCCAGCCCGTGCCGGGCATGGACGCGTTCTACTCGGAGCTTATCGATGCCCACCCGAACGCACCCGTCTTCTACCTCTCGACCGGGGCGTGGAACACCTTCGACACCCTGATGAATTTCGTCCGCGCGCACCGCCTGCCGCGCGGCCCGATGCTGCTGACCGACTGGGGTCCCACCCCCACCGGGCTCTTCCGCAACGGCGTGGAACACAAGAAGGTCCAGCTCCGAAATTTGATTATCGACTTCCCCCACATCCAGTGGGTCTTGGTCGGCGACGACGGCCAGCACGATCCGCTGACCTACCGTGACATAGTCAACGAGCACCCCGAGCGCATCGCCGGCGTGGCCATCCGCAACCTGTCGCCGCAGGAGCACGTGCTCTCGCACGGAACCGCCGCCCCGCTCGCCGAGGCCGGCGACAGCGCGCGCAGCGACGTCCCGCTCATCCAGGGCGACAACGGCCACAGCCTCCTGGCGGTCTACCGCCGCAACCCCTTCGAGCGCGTCGAAAAGCACCGCACTCACTAGGCCCTCCTCCGGCGCCCGTGGCCCGGGCACGCGAAAGGCCCTCCCCGACCGCATCGCAAGGGACGCAGCGGGGAGGGCCTTTTAATCTCCGGCGGCTAGCCGCAGCTTAGGCGACGGTGTGAACGATCATGACGTCGCAGTCGGACTGACGGGCAACGTCGGCCGGGACGGAGCCCAGCAGGCGGCCGGTCAGGGAGTTGATGCCACGGTTACCGACGATGAGCAGGTCAGCCTTGTTGTCGTTGACAATCGACATCAGGGCCTGGACCGGGGTGCCCGGGCGGACGGCGGTCTTGACGTCCTTGACGCCGAACTTCTCAGCGTGCTCGCGGCCGGCCACGAGGTTAGCCTCGGCCTTGTCATCACCCAGGATGGTCACAGACTCCTGACGCAGAGTCTTGGAGGCCTCTTCCTTGTTCTCGTAGTAGGCGCAACCGATGATGAGGGTTGCGTCGAACGCAGCGGCAATCTTGGCCGCCCGCTCCACTGCCAGCAGGGAGGAGTTGGAGCCGTCGGTGCCGACAACAATGGTGTTGTAATCGCTCATGGTGACCTTTCTGTGGACTCTTAGTCCGCAAAATATTCTTCTGGTATTTACCCTATTCTAGTGTAACAACCAGCCGGCGGGGCTTTGGTGCAGCGAGCTAGTCAGTGGTATCTGCCACAAGCACATCGACGTGTGCCCGGCGGGTCAGATCCTTCGCCACGGAGCCGAAGACGCGGCCGCGCATGGAGTTGAAGCCCTTGTTGCCCACGACGAAGAGATCGACGTCGAAGTCCTCGCCGGCCGCCAGCAGCGCCTTGACCGGATCGCTGGAGCGGCCCACGATCTCGACGTTGTCGGCCTTTTCCTCCTCCGCGACCTTCAGCGCGGTAGCCAGGAAGTCCTTCGCCATGTCCTCGCTGATGACCGGCACGCCGGTGTTGTCCGAGCCGGTGGCCCCCAGCATGGAGCTGGAGTGGTTGAAGAACGCGGAGACGATGATGAGGCGGGCCTCGTAGACGCGCGCCAAGGAGGCGGCGGTGCGCACGGCGCGCAGGGAGGTAGCCGAGCCGTCGGTGCCGACGACGATGTTCGAATAGGTAAGCATGTTCTTTCTTTCTTGCAGATTCAGCTTGCTTCCGCCCTAGTATAGCCTCTAAATGCCCGCCTCTTTGAGGCCTCGCGCTTCCTTTTTCAGGTCCGCAATCTCGTCGCGCAGACGTCCTGCAAGCTCGAACTTGAGCTCGCGGGCGGCCTCCCCCATTTGGGCGGTCAGATCGTCGATGAGCTTCTCGACTTCCTCGACCGCCATCGAGGACACGTCCGGCTTGTCCACCATCGCCGCCGGGTCACTGGCCGCGGCCGATTCCCCGTCGCCGTCGCCGTCGTTGTCGTAGACCTGGTCCAGGATGTCGGCGATCTTCTTGCGCAGCGGCTGCGGATCGATGCCGTGCTCGGTGTTGTAGGCGATCTGCTTCTCGCGGCGGCGCTCGGTCTCCTCGATGGCGTTGTTCATCGACTCGGTCACCTTGTCCGCGTACATGATGACCTCGCCGGAGACGTTACGGGCCGCGCGGCCGATGGTCTGGATGAGCGACGTCGTCGAGCGCAGGAAGCCTTCCTTGTCCGCGTCCAGGATGGCCACCAGGGAAACCTCCGGCAGGTCGAGGCCCTCGCGCAGGAGGTTGATGCCCACCAGCACGTCGAACTCGCCCAGCCGCAGCTGCCGCAGCAGCTCCACGCGCTGCAGGGTGTCGATGTCCGAGTGCAGGTAGCGCACCTTGATCCCGTGCTCGAGCAGGTAGTCCGTGAGATCCTCGGCCATGCGCTTGGTCAGCGTGGTCACGAGCACGCGCTCCTGCTTGTCGACGCGGGTGCGCACCTCATCGATAAGATCGTCGATCTGGCCCTTCGTGGGCTTGACCGTGACCTTCGGGTCCACCAGCCCGGTCGGGCGGATGACCTGCTCGACGAACTCGCCACCCGCGGCGGTCATTTCGTAATCGCCCGGGGTCGCCGACATGTAGACCGTCTGCCCCACGCGCTGCTCGAACTCGTCGAAGGTCAGCGGGCGGTTGTCCACCGCCGAGGGCAGGCGGAAGCCGAACTCGACCAGGTTGCGCTTGCGGGCCATGTCGCCCTCGAACATGCCGCCGATCTGCGGCACGGTCACGTGGGACTCGTCGATGATCGTCAGGAAGTCTTCGGGGAAGTAGTCCAGCAGCGTCGCCGGCGCGGAGCCGGCCTCGCGGCCGTCGATGTGCCGCGAGTAGTTCTCGATGCCCGAGCAGAAACCGACCTGCTCGATCATCTCCAGGTCGTATTCGGTGCGCATGCGCAGGCGCTGGGCCTCCAGCAGCTTGCCGCGGTTTTCCAAGTCCGCCAGGCGCTCGGCCAGCTCCTCTTTGATGTCCGCGACGGCCTTTTCCATGCGCTCCGGGCCGGCCACGTAGTGGGTGGCCGGGAAGATCCGCAGCTCGTCGACCTGCTCGAGCACGTCCCCGGTGACCGGGTGGATGTAGTAGAGCGAGTCCACGTCGTCGCCAAAGAACTCGATACGCACCGCCCGCTCCTCGTAGGCGGGGATGATGTCGACGGTATCGCCGTTGACGCGGAAGGTGCCGCGGGTAAAGCCGACGTCGTTGCGCTCGTACTGGATGTCGACCAGCAGGCGCAGGAAACGGTCGCGCTCGACCTCGTCGTCCACGGCGAGCACCACCGAGCGGTCCAGGTAGGACTGCGGCGTGCCCAGGCCGTAAATGCAGGACACGGAGCTGACCACCACGACGTCGCGCCGCGAGAGCAGCGCCGAGGTCGCCGAGTGGCGCAGGCGTTCGACGTCCTCGTTGATCGAGGAGTCCTTCTCGATGTAGGTATCCGTCTGCGCGATATACGCTTCCGGCTGGTAGTAGTCGTAATAAGAGACGAAGTATTCGACCGCGTTGTGCGGCAGAAGCTGGCGCAGCTCGTTGGCCAGCTGCGCGGCCAGGGTCTTGTTCGGCGCCATCACCAGCGTCGGGCGCTGCTGCTGTTCGATGAGCCACGCCGCCGTGGCCGATTTACCGGTACCGGTCGCGCCCATGAGCACCACGTCGGCTTCGCCGCGATCCAGCCGCTTATCCAGCTCCGCGATGGCCGCGGGCTGGTCGCCGGCGGGCTCGTATTCGGACTCGACCTTGAACTCGCCGGGGGTGCGCTCCACCTCGCCCACGGGGCGGTGTTCGGACTCGGACAGGATGGGGTGTTCCGCTGCAAAGGCCATGCCGGCCAGTCTACCCGCCCGCCCGCGGGGTCCCTAGGCGAAAACGCGCTCCCGGATGGCCTCTACCCGCTCACGCAGGTCCTCGAGGCTGCCGTTGTTGTCGATGACGATATCGGCCGCCGCGCGGCGCTTATCGTCGGGGATTTGGGCCTTGATGCGGGCACGGGCATCGTCAGCCGTCAGGCCGCGGCCGACCAGCCGGTTAACCCGCTCCTCCGGCTCCACGTCCACGACGAGTACCAGGTCCATGTCCTTGTCCAGGCCCTTGTCGACTAACAGCGGCATGTCGTAGACGACGACCTCGTCGCCGCGCTCGCGGGCCTTGCGGAAGGCCTTGCGGGTCTGCTCCCCGATGCGCGGGTGGGTGATCCGGTTGAGCTTATCGGTTGCCTCCCGGCTGGCGAAAGCCCGCTCGGCGAGCTTGCCCCGGTCCAGGCTCCCATCCGGGTTGAGGATATCGCTGCCGAAGGCGTAGGCGGCGTCCTGGAGGGCCGGGCGGCCCGGCTCCATGATGTCGCGGGCGATCTGGTCGGCGTCCACCACCATAGCGCCGGCTTCCTCCAGCATCTTCGCCACGGTCGACTTACCGCTGCCGATGCCTCCTGTCAGCCCCACCAGCCGCATTAAGCGTCCTCCTTCTTATCGTCTTGCTTGTCTCGCGGCACCACCTCGATGACCGGAGTGGTGGTATCGACTGTACCCAGCGTCGGGTTGACGTGCGCGAATTTCTTCGTGTTGGTCACCACCACCGGCGTAATCAGGTTGTAGCCGCGGGAGCTGATGAACTCCGGGTCGAAGCTGATGAGCTTGTCGCCGGCGGCCACCCGCTGCTTCTTGTCCACGTGGACGGTAAAGCCCTCCCCGCCCAGCTCGACGGTGTCCAGGCCGACGTGGACGAGCAGCTGCACGCCGCTATCCAAGCTCAGCCCCACCGCGTGGCCGGACTTCTGGACGGTGAGCACCTTGCCGTCCGCTGGGGCGTAGACCGTGGTGCCGGTCGGCAGGATGGCCACGCCCTCGCCCAGCTTCGCGCCGGCGAAGATCGGATCGGGGACCTCGCTGAGATCCACGGCCTCGCCGGCCAGGGGCGCATCGATAGCCACGGCGCCCTCCTGGGCCGGGGCGGCGACGGCGACGGCGGCCGGGGCGGCTGCCGCGTTGGACGTAGCCGGCTGCGGGGCGGGAGTCTCCTTGCCCTCGGCGGCGCGGCGCTGGGCGATGCGCTCCAAATCCGCAGCCTTTTCCTCCGGGGTGCGGTAGCCGAAGAAGACCGTCAACAGGAACGAGGTCATGAACGCGACCAAAAGGCCCAGCGCGTAGCCGGCGGCCGGCTCCATCGCGAAGACGGTCAGGGCCGAGGTGAAGACGAAGGCGTTGGCCTTGACGTTGAACAGGCCCATCACCGCGCCGCCGATAGCACAGCCCGGCAGCAGTCGGTAGTAGCTGCGACGGAAGCGCAGCAGGATGCCGTAGAGCGACGGCTCCGAGACGCCGCCGAGCAGGCCGGCGGCCAGACCGCCGATGGAGACCTGGCGCATCTGGTCGTTGTGCTCGCGGAAGGAGATAACCATGACGCCGGCGACGACGCCGAAGCAGGCGAAGTTCCAGGCGCCCATGGGGCCTTGGATGAAGTCGTAGCCATAGGTCGCGATGTTCTGGACCATGATGATGTTCAGCGGCCAGTGCAGGCCCAGCGGTACCAGGAACGGGTACAGCAGCGGCACGACAATAGCCAGGATGAACGGCGAGAACTCGTTGATGCTGTGCAGCAGCCAGGAGATCCCGTTACCCACACCGACGCCGAAGGGACCGAGCAGGAACGCCGTGGCCGGGATCATGATGAGCAGGGAGAAGAACGGCACGAAGACCATGTGCACCGCCGACGGGATGATCTTCTTCAGGCCCTTTTCCAGCCAGTACAGGCCGATGGCCGCCAGGATCGGCGGGAAGACCTGCGAGCCGTAGGAGTTGATGACCAGCGGCAGGCCGAAGACGTCGACGACGTCGCCCTGCTCGCCCATCGCGAGGAACTCCGGGGTCAGCAGGGCCGCCGGGATGGCCGCGGAGACCCACATATTCGCGCCGAGCTTATTCGCCGCGGTGGCCGCGACCATAATCGGCAGGAAGTAGAAGACGCTGCGCCACATGGCGTGGCCCAGCTGGTAGGCCGGCGGCTGCTCCTCCATCGGCGCGCGGAAGTCCTGCCAGCCGATGGTATCGGCCAGGATGAGCAGCATGATGATGAGCGACGCGCCCAAAAGCGCCCACAGGATTGGGCGGAAGGTATCCGAGAGGAACTCGAAGCAGTAGTCGACCCAGGAGTACTTCCCGCGCACGCCGTCGTATTGCTTCTTTTGGCCGCTGGCCTTGTCCCCGGCCGAGGCCGAGACGCCCGGCTGCTTGATAATCGCGTTGTAGTACTCCGCTACCCCGCCGCCCATGACGACCTGGAAACCGTGGTCGCCCTGTGGGACGGTGCCGAGCACCGCCTGGTCTTCGTCCAGCTTGGCGTTGTCGACCAGCGAGGTGTCTGCCAGCTGGAAGCGCAGACGCGTCGCACAGTGGGTCAAGGACGTAATGTTGTCGGCGCCACCGAGGTTGTCCACGATGTGCCGCGCCGTGTCTTGTGTAGACGCCACGACGAAAGCCCCTTCCTAATGAACCGGACCACCGCCGCGGCAGTGGTTATTACCAGGCCAGTATAAAGGGGTAAGCAGTCCGAAACCTAATAGTTCGGACGGCCTATGACATATCCCACTTTTGAGGCACCTGGCCGGCTTCGCGCAGCGTGGTGAGGATAAAACAGGTGGGACTGTCGGGCATGAAAAAGCCCCCGGCCCGCGGCTGCGGACTGGGGGCTCTAGCGGCTAGCTAGCGCGGTTTACTTACCGGCCAGCTTGTCGCGCAGCTTAGCGAGCTGCTCGTCGGAAGCCAGGGAGCCAGCCTCCTCTGCCGGAGCCTCAGATGCCGGAGCTGCATCTGCGGACTCGGAGGAGTAGTTGGAGGACTCGCCGGCCTCGGCTGCCTCGGCGGCAGCGGCACGGTGACGCTCGATCTGAGCGGAGTGCAGCTGGAAGCGGCGCTCGGACTCGGCGTAGCGGGCCTCCCAGGCCTGACGCTGCTCGTCGAAGCCTTCCTTCCACTCGTTGGTCTCCGGGTCGAAGCCCTCGGGGAAGACGTAGTTGCCCTGCTCGTCGTAGGAGTCGGCCATGCCGTACTTGGACGGGTCGAACTCGTCGGTGTAGTCCTCGTCAGCCTGCTTGACCGACAGGGAGATGCGGCGACGCTCGAGGTCGATGTCGATGACCTTGACCATAACCTCTTCGCCGACGGTGACGACCTGGTCCGGGACATCCACGTGGCGCTGAGCCAGCTCGGAGATGTGAACCAGGCCCTCGATGCCCTCCTCGACGCGGACGAAGGCGCCGAACGGAACCAGCTTGGTGACCTTGCCCGGGACGATCTGGCCCACAGCGTGGGTGCGGGCGAAGACGCGCCACGGATCTTCCTGGGTTGCCTTCAGGGACAGGGACACGCGCTCGCGGTCCAGGTCGACGTCGAGCACCTCGACGGTGACCTCGTCGCCCACGGTGACAACCTCGGACGGGTGGTCGATGTGCTTCCAGGACAGCTCAGAGACGTGAACCAGGCCGTCGACACCGCCGAGATCGACGAAGGCGCCGAAGTTGACGATGGAGGACACAACGCCCTTGCGGACCTGGCCCTTCTGCAGCTGGTGCAGGAACTCGGAGCGGACCGCGGACTGGGTCTGCTCGAGGTATGCACGGCGGGACAGGACAACGTTGTTGCGCTGCTTGTCCAGCTCGATGATCTGGGCTTCCAGCTCCTGGCCGATGTACGGCTCCAGGTCGCGGACGCGGCGCATCTCGACCAGGGAAGCCGGCAGGAAGCCGCGCAGCCCGATGTCGAGGATGAGGCCGCCCTTGACGACCTCGATGACGGTACCGGTGACAGGCTCTTCCTTGGCCTGCAGCTCCTCGATGGCGCCCCAAGCACGCTCGTACTGAGCGCGCTTCTTGGACAGGATCAGGCGGCCTTCCTTGTCCTCCTTGGTGAGGACCAGAGCGTCGATCTCGTCGCCGACCTCGACGACCTCATCCGGGTCGACGTCGTGCTTGATGGACAGCTCGCGGGAAGGGATAACGCCCTCGGTCTTGTACCCGATGTCGAGCAGCACCTCGTCGTGGTCAACCTTGACGACGGTACCGGCAACGATGTCACCATCGTTGAAGTACTTGATGGTCGCGTCAACGGCTGCGAGGAAGTCCTCAGCGGTTCCGATGTCGTTGATCGCAACCTGAGGGGTGTTAGAAGATGGCATGCGTAAAAATGCTCCGAAATAACGTAGGAAATCGAATTTGGACAATCGCACGTCTCTTGCGCCACCGCATTAATGCTGCTGAGAGTATTGATGAACGGAGGGACGCAATCCCGCCCCAAGCGCCATTCGACTTTCCTACCAGAGCCGAACGACCGCTTGAGAGCATAGACGCACCTGCTACACACTACATCCGTGCAGCTACTTGCGCAAATACCGGCGGTTTTCTTCTAAGGTGGAAGGCTATGTGGACGGAAAGAATTGCCGTATTGCTCCGCCGGGCCGTCGCCTGGTGGATTGACGCCTTCGCGGTCGCCGCGGTTCTAGTGCTGCTCCGGGGCCTTATCAACCTCATGTTTTCGGAGCCGCTGACCGGGCAGGCCGCCGAGGTCTACAACGTCGTGGGCCTGGCCCTCGGCTTCTTCGCCTACCGCGTGGTGGTCGAGGGACGCTACCGCACCAGCCTCGGCAAATGGTCGTTGGGCCTGCAGGTCTACGAGGGCGCACGCGGATATACCGGCGCCGCGATCCGCAACAGCTGGGTGCTGCTGACCATGCTGGCCGCCGTCGGGCCGGCCATCCTCGACGAGATCGTCATCGGCCTGGTCGCGCTCAGCGTCCTGCTGCTGGGCCGCCACCCGGGCGACTTCGCCGCCCACGCCCGCGTGGACCGGCGCCTCGATCCCTTCGACCCCATGGAAGAGGTCTAGGGAAAGGCCAGGCTCCGCGCTAGTGCGCCGCGGCGTCCCAGTTGGCGCCGGCGCCGGCGGAGACCTCCAGCGGCACGCGCAGCTCAATGGCGGAATCCATCTCCTTTTCCAGGATGGCGCGGATCTCGTCCAGCTCGCCGGGGGCGATTTCGACGACCAATTCGTCGTGGACCTGCAGCAGGACGCGGGACTTCTTTTCCTTGAGCGCGGCATCGACGCGGATCATCGCAACCTTGATGATGTCGGCCGCCGTGCCCTGGATGGGGGCGTTGAGGGCGGCGCGCTCGGCGTTTTCGCGGGCCAGCCGGTTGTCGCTGGCCAGCTCAGGCAGGTAGCGCCGGCGCCCAAAGATGGTCGAGGTGTAGCCGTCCTTGCGGGCGGTGTCGACGACCTCGTCCAGGTAAGTCTTGACCCCGCCGAATCGCTCGAAGTAGCTTTCCATAATCTCCTTCGCCTCCTTCGGGCTAATGCCCAGCTGCTGGGACAGCCCGAAGGCGGATAGGCCGTAGACCAGGCCGTAAGACATGGCCTTGACGCGGCGGCGCAGCTCGGAGGTGACCTGGTTGACGGGGACGTCGAAAACCTTGGAGCCGACGTAGTTGTGCAGGTCCTCGCCCGCCTGGTAGGCCTCGATGAGCCCCGGGTCCTGGGACAGGTGGGCCATCACGCGCATCTCAATCTGGGAGTAGTCCGCGGTCAGCAGGGTCTCGAAGCCCTCGCCCACCACGAAGCCGGAGCGAATCTTACGCCCCGCCGGCGTGCGCACCGGGATGTTCTGGAGGTTGGGATCCGCCGAGGACAACCGGCCCGTCGACGCCACCGTCTGGTTGAAGGTGGTGTGGATGCGCCCGTCCGGCTGGACCGTCTTGATGAGACCTTCCAGCGTGGACTTGAGCTTCTGGTACTCGCGGTGGGCCAGCAGGTGATCCAGGAAGGGGTGCGGGTGGTTAACCGCCAGGGCCTCAATCTCCTTGGCCGCGGTCGAATAGCCGGTCTTGGTCTTCTTCGTCTTCGGCAGGTCGAAGGTATCGAAGAGCACCGCCTGCAGCTGCTTCGGCGAGTTCAGGTTCAGCGAGGGGTCGCCGGCCAGCTCGCGGGCGGCGTCCTCCTGCTCCTTGACCTGGGCGACGAAGGATTCCAGCTGGGAATCCAGCGTGTCGATATCGACGGCGATGCCGGTGGCCTCCATCCGCGCCAGGATGGAAATCAGCGGCAGCTCCAGGTCCGTGTACAGCTGGAAGGAATCGATATCGTGCAGCTGCCGGGTCAGCTCCGCGGCCAGCTCCATAATCGCCGCGGCCGAATCCACCAGGGAGGTCTCGTCCAGCAGGCTCAGCTGGCCGCTGGTCGCCCCGAGGGTCTTGTGCAGGTGGCGCTGGTAGACGTCCGGCAGCTCGTAGGTGCGCTGGCCCGGGCGCAGCAGGTAGGCCGCCACCGCGGTGTCGTGGGCGATGCCCGCCAGCTCGATGCCGCGGCCCAACAGCATGTGGTAGGCCGCCTTGGCCTCGTGCAGGTACTTGGCGCAGTCGGCATCGGCCAGCCATTCGGCCAGCGCCTTGTCGTCGTCGGCGTCGAGTTCGGCCAGCTCGACCTGCAGGCCGTGGTAGTCGGTGTCGACGAAGGCCATGGCGGCGGCATCGCCCTGCCCGGGCCGCCCGTCACCCTGCACGAAGACGGCCACGTGCTCGCGGCCGGGCAGCCAGTCCGCCAGCTTCTCGCTCACGATGCTCACTTCCGGCACCTGCACGTCCTCGTCCTGCGCGGTGGCCTCACCGCCGTCGTTCGGGATGGCCTTGAGCACCCGGTCGCGCAGGTTGGTGCCGAATTCGAGGTTGTCGAAGTGATCGGCGACCTCGCTGACCACCGCGCCCTTAAAGTCCAGATCGGCCGGGCTGACCTCCAGGTCCATGTCCGTAATCATCTGGGTCAGCTCGCGGTTGAGCTGGACCTGTTCGACGCGGTCCCTAAAGTTCTGGCCGGCCACGCCCTTAATATCGTCGGCGTGGGCGACCAGCTCGTCAAGTCTGCCGTACTGGGTGATCCACTTGGTCGCCGTCTTCTCCCCGACCTTCGGGATGCCGGGCAAGTTATCGGAGGGATCGCCACGCAGCGCCGCGAAATCCGGGTACTGCCGCGGGGTCAGGCCGTATTTTTCCTCCACGGCCTCCGGGGTGAACCGGTGCAGGTTGCTCACCCCGCGCATGGGATAGAGCACCGTCGTGGACTCGTTGACCAGCTGCAGGTAGTCGCGGTCGCCAGTAACAATATAGGTATCAAAATCCTCCGCGGCCGTGGCTTCGGTGGCCAGGGTGGCCAGGATGTCGTCGGCCTCGAAGTTCTCCCGCGACAGCGTCGCAATACCCAAGGTGTTAAGCACCTCGCGGATGATGTCCACCTGGCCCTTGAATTCCTCCGGCGCGGCCTCGCGCTGGGCCTTATACTCCGGAAATTTTTCCGTCCGGAAAGTCTTGCGCCCCACGTCGAAGGCCACGGCCATCTTGTCGGGGCGTTCCTCGCTCACGATGCTCGACAGCATCGACAAGAACCCATAGACCGCGTTGGTGTGCTGGCCACCCGAGGTGGAGAAATTCTCCGCCGGCAACGCATAGAAAGCGCGGAAGGCCATAGAGTGTCCGTCGATGAGCAGAAGGCGTTGTTTGGAATCAGTCACGGCTCCCCAGTCTAGGCAATAGCCGCACTACTGCGTAGGCCGGAGGGCGATTTCTCTTCGCCGCTTTCCATGCGCTAGTATTTCCCCAGTGCGAAACAACCCGCGCGCCCCTGTAGCCCAATTGGCAGAGGCAACGGATTCAAAACCCGTCCAGTGTGAGTTCGAGTCTCACCAGGGGCACCACTTTTAAATCCCCGTTATCACCCCAGTGGTAGCGGGGTTTCGCGCGTTCCGGCGCGGTAATTTCTTAAATGCGAGCGAATATTATACATTTGAGGGGTAACTATTCATTCGCAAGTTTTCCCAAAGGACCACACGACTATGGTTGTGCCTGCAACAGGCAAAGTCACCGCCGCGCGCCGCGCCCGCCGGGCCACGGTTGCCGCAGTGACGATAGCCACGCTGGGCTTGAGCGGCTGCGTGACCAACGTGGAAAAATCCACGCCCGACGGGTGGCAACCCATCCGCGCGGACAAGGTCGACGAGATCGCCGCAATGTACGACGACGATGACGGCGTGCTCAGCATCGGCGTCAACCCGCCTTTCGCCCCCTTCCAGCTCAAGGACGCCGACGGCCAGATCGTCGGCCTGGAGATGGACCTCGCCCACGCCGTCGCTGACGTGCTCGGGCTCGACTTCCGCATCGAGGAGCAGGACTTCGCGATGATCCTGCCGGCCGTGCAATCCGGCCAGATCGATATGGGCGTTTCCGGCTTCACCGATACCCCGGACCGCCGCGAGAACTTCGACTTCGTCGACACCCTCTACGCGGGTATCCAGTGGACCAAGCGCACGGATTCTTCAAAAGAGATCGACCCGGACAACCCCTGCGGCTTGACCGTGGCCGTCCAGCGCACCACCGTCTCCGACACCGACGACGTCCGCCCCAAGGCCGAGGCCTGCGACGGCGACATGCAGGTCCTGGCGTACGACACCGCCGACAACGCCGCACTGGCCGTGCTCATGGGGCGGGCCGATGCCCTCTCGGCCGACTCCCCCGCCGCCGGCTGGGCGGTCAACCGCTCCGACGGCCGCCTGGAGCTCGTCGGCGATATCTCGCAGGCCGCCCCTTACGGGATGGCCGTTCCCAAGGGCTCAGAACTGGGCCCGGCTGCCGCGGCCGCGCTGCAGCACCTCATCGACAACGGGCAATATGCCGAAATCCTCGCGCAATGGGGCGTCGAAGACGGGCTCGTCGACGAGGCTCTCATCAATGAAAGGCCAGTGAAATGACACAGGACACCCCCTCCACTCCCCCGGAAATCCACGCCAAGCCGCTGCGCCACCCGTGGCGCTGGGCTTTCGCCGTCGTACTGCTCGTGCTGGCCGCCTGGTTCGTCATCGCCGCCGCCAACAACGAGGCCTACGGCTGGTCGACCTACTTCAGCTACCTGCTGGATACGCGGATTGCCATCGCCTCGCTGCACACCATCGCGATTACCATCCTGGCGATGATCATCGGCGTCGTCGGCGGCGCCATCCTGGCCATCCTGCGCATGTCCCCCAACCCGGTGATGCGCGCGGTCTCCTGGGTCTTCCTCTGGATCTTCCGTGGCACTCCGATCTACGTGCAGTTGGTCTTCTGGGGTCTGCTCAGCGCCATCTACCAGTCCATCAACCTGGGCTTTGCGGAAATCTCCCTCGAGGAGCTTTTGTCCAACGCCTTCTTCCTGGCCGTTATCGGCCTGGGGCTCAACGAGGCCGCCTACATGGCCGAAATCGTGCGCTCCGGCATCAACTCCGTGGGCGAGGGCCAGCGGGAGGCATCGAAGGCGCTGGGGCTTAGCTGGTGGCAGACCATGTACCGCACGGTCATGCCGCAGGCGATGCGCATCATCATCCCGCCGACCGGCAACGAGTTCATCTCCCTGCTGAAGACCTCCTCCCTGGTCGTGGCCATCCCGTACACCCACGAGATTTTCGGCCGCGCGACGGACATCTCCGCCGCCCTCTTCGAGCCGATCCCGCTGATGATGGTCGCCGCCACCTGGTACCTGGTCATCACCTCGCTGCTGATGATCGGTCAGCACTACCTCGAGCGCTACTTCGACCGCGGCGCCACCCGCGAGCTGACCGCCCGCCAGCTGGCCGCGCTCGCCGATGCCGAAGGTGTTATCCCCAACAATGTCAACGTCGTCCAGGAGGCCCCGCGCAATGAACGCTAAAGATACCCGCCAACCCATGGTGCAGACGCAGCAGATCCACAAGAAGTTCGGCTCCCTGCAGGTTCTGCGCGGCATCGACCTAGAGGTCCAGCACGGCGAGGTCGTCTGCCTGCTGGGGCCGTCCGGCTCCGGCAAGTCGACCTTCCTGCGCTGCATCAACCACCTAGAAACCATCGATGCCGGCCGCCTCTACGTCGACGGTGATCTCATCGGATACAAGGAGCGCAACGGCGTCCTCTACGAGATCTCCGAGAAGGAAGCCGCCGCCCAGCGCGCCGACATCGGCATGGTCTTCCAGAACTTCAACCTGTTCAGCCACCGGACGGTCCTCGAGAACGTCGTCGAGGCCCCCATCCACGTCAAGAAGGTCGATCCGGAGGCCGCCAAGCAGCACGCTATGGAGCTGCTCGACCAGGTCGGGTTGGCATCGAAAGCCAACGCCTACCCGGTCCAGCTTTCCGGCGGCCAGCAGCAGCGCGTGGCCATTGCCCGCGCGGTGGCCATGGACCCGAAGCTGATGCTCTTCGACGAGCCCACCTCCGCGCTTGACCCCGAGCTCGTCGGCGAGGTCCTGCGCGTGATGAAGGAGCTGGCCGCCGACGGCATGACGATGCTCGTGGTCACCCACGAAATCGGCTTCGCCCGCGAAGTCGCCGACAAGATCGTCTTCATGGCCGACGGCCGCGTCGTCGAGGCCGGCCCGCCTGCCCAAGTCATCGACAACCCGCAGCAGCCGCGTACGCAGGAGTTCCTGTCTTCCCTGCTCTAAGCGCCGGGGTGGCGCGACCACCGCGGGCTGAATTGCCACTAGTCTGGAAAGAATGAATCATCTTGCCAACGCAATCCGCGGTGGGCTCATCGGCTCCGCCGAGCTGGTCCCCGGCATCTCCGGGGGCACAGTCGCCCTCATCGTGGGTATCTACGAGCGAGCCCTGCACAACGCCGACAAGATCCTCAAAGCCCGCTTCAAGGAAGTCGAGTGGGGCTTCATCATCGCCGTGGCCATCGGTATGTTCGCCGCGGTCTTCGGCCTCTCGTCTGTCATGTCCAGCTTCGTCGAGGGCCATGTCTCCCTGTCGAAGGCCCTTTTCTTGGGCATGGTCGCCGTCTCCATCATCGTGCCGGTGTCCATGATGGACAAGGCCGACCGCTTCAAGGCCCCCTCCCTCATCGCTTTCGTGGTGGCAGCCGTGCTCATCTTCTTCATCACCGGCTTTACCTCCGCCCCGCATGAGGACCCGTCGCTGGTGGTTGTTTTCTTCGCCGCCGCCATCGCCGTGTGCGCGCTGGTCCTGCCGGGCGTGTCCGGCTCTCTCATCCTGCTCACGATGGGCCTCTACCAGCCCATCATCGGCGCCGTCAGCGACCGCGAGATGGGCACCATCGCCGTTTTCGCTCTTGGCGCCCTGTGCGGCTTGGCCGCCTTCGTCAAGGTTCTCAACTACCTGCTGGACAATCACCACTCCGTGACCCTGGCCGCGATGGCCGGCTTCATGCTGGGCTCCCTGCGCGCCCTCTGGCCCTGGGGCGAGAGCCAGGACGCCGGGACGCCGGCCATCCTCGGCATGTTCGTCCTCGGCGCGGCGATCGTCTCTGTGTTCATCTACCTCGACCGCCGCAAGGCCAAGTCCTACCAGTAGCTTCGCGCTCCCGATGCCCCTTCCAGTTGCAGGCTGGCAGGGGCTCATTTAGTGTGTGGGGCATGACATCGGGGGATTGTTTTTCTAGGTTCGTGGCTGCCGTAACCCAGCCCGGAATCGACATTGTGGAGGGCGCTTGGCACGCCGATTGGGATGCCGAGCGCGCGGCCGCCGGCTCCGGCCGCGACGAGCTGGAGCGCCTTTTCGACCTGGCCGGCGTGTTTTTCGGCCCGGTCAAGCACGCCGGCCGCCAGCGCCGAGTGCGCGCGAATGCCGCCCGCCACGGGCACTGCCTACCCGTACTCGACGTACTACGTGGGGTGCTGCGGCGGGTGAAAAACAAAAACGATGCCTGGCGCATCATGGAAGAGCTTTCCGCCCAGCCGGTTGACGCCAAGCAAATGGCGGCGACCGCCCGGCGCAAAATCCAGGAGGCCCGCCCCGCCCCGGCGCCGCAGCCAGGCGTTATTTACCGCCGTTCGGCCGAGGGCTTATGGTCGATGCGCCTTATCGCCGACGCCGGCCTCGTCGCCGATATCAAAGCCCAAGTACGCACCGTCGAGGATGCCCGCGCGGTCTTCACCGGCGGCGGTGACGGCGACGGTACCGGTGATGGTGCCGGTGTGCGCGCGTCGGTGACGACCAACGTGGTCCTCAACCTTCAGGATTTCGGCCACCTCGTCGTCGGCCAGGACGCCGCGGATATCACGGTGCAGCTGACCAACGGCGCAGTGATCAGTGGCGCCGAGCTGGTGACCCGGGCGTTTGAGCAGGTCGGCTACGTCGGGGTCTTCGACCCGGTGGCCGGACCGGTTAACTGTTACCGGGATGCGCGTTTGGCCTCCTGGAAGCAGCGGCGCTTGGCGTTGATGGAGCATCCGGTGTGTGCCTGGCCGGGGTGTTTGGCCGGTGCCGATGAGTGCCAGGTCCATCACCTGCAGTCCTGGGACTCAGGTGGCCCGACGAATGCGGCGAACCTGGCCACGTTGTGTCCGCACCATAATGGTGCCAACGAGGACGGGCCGGGCCCGGCGCAGACTCGGGGCCGGATGGCTAGGGTTGGTGGCCGGGTGGTGTGGATACCACCCGAACGCGTGCCGGCTTAAAACGCCGGCGGCCCCCTGCGGCAAGCGCAGCAAGAACACGCGAAGAGGCGTCCACGGAACAGACCGTGAACGCCCATTCAGCGTGCCTACTCGGCGTATCTAGCTTGCGCGCCTGGGTGCCGTGCCTTAAAGGCTGGTGAGGCCGCGGATTACGGCGCTGGCGGCGCCGACCGAGGCGATAAAGAGTGAGAACTTGTGCGCCGCCCCGCGGGGTACTCGGCGCGCCAGCGCGGTGCCGGTGCTAATGCCCAGCAACATCGCGAGCAGGCCCACCGGCCACAGCCAGCCGCTCACCCCGTCGAAGCCACCGGCGCCCACCAGCAGCTTGGCCGTGACGGAGATAAACCCGCCCACCATAAAGATGGGCTGCAACGTGGCGGTATACATCTGCTGCGGCCAGCGTGCAGCCTGGGCGTAGACGGTGATGACCGGACCCGCGATGCCGGCCAGCGTGTTGGTAAACCCGCCCAGGATGCCGGCGGAGACAGCCGGACCGGTGCCTTGCATCTGCGGCACGAAGCGCTTGCCGAAGGTCACCACGCCCAGCGCAACCAGCAGTGCGCCGCCGACGATCACCAGCAGCGGCGCCGTATCCGTGCGCGCGCCCAGCAGCCCGGCCGGGATGGATCCGAGCACCATCACCGCCCCAATCTGCGCGAAGACCTTCCAGTCCACGTCGTGGCGCACGGATATCGTCGTCAGCGCGGCGTTGATACAGGCCAGCACGTTGATGACCAGAATGCCTTCGACCGGCCCCATCAGCAGCATGAGGACGGGCCCGCCGATAAGACCCAGCCCCATGCCGGAGACCCGCTGCATGCAGGAGCCGAAAAGGACGACAGCGAAAACGGCCAGCAGCATCATGCGCGGTACTTGTCCATCACGGCGCAGGCGACGGCCTCGGGGAACATGCCCTGCACGTCCCCGCCGAACTTAGCGACCTGCTTGCACAGGGAAGACGAAATATAGCCGTACTTCTCATCGGTGAGCAAGAACATGGTGTCGATGCCGGTCAGCCGCCGGTTCATCTGCGCCATCGGCAGCTCGTATTCGTAGTCCAGCGAGGAACGCAGGCCCTTGACCAGGCAATCGATGCCGTGCTCGCTGGTGTAGTCAACCAGCAAGCCGCCCCAGCTGTCGACCTTGATGTCGGCGGGCACGCTCTGGCGGATGAGCTCCATGCGCTCGTCGATGCTAAACAACCCCGAGGGCTTGTCCGGGTTGCCGGTCACGAGCACGGTGACCTCGTCGAACAGCTGGTTAGCCCGGGTAAAGATATCGAGGTGTCCCAAGGTCATCGGGTCAAAAGAGCCCGGGCACACGGCCTTCGTCATGGCAGTAGGGGTCCTTCCTGTAGCGGTTCTATCCGGCGCGGTGGTACAGCGCCATGTCCATCCGCGCAATACCAAAGGTACGCTTCTTCAGCTTCTGGCCGGTCGGCTCAAAGCCGGCGGGCCACTCGGTCTGCGGGGAGTCGACGTGGCGCTCGATGACGACGATGGCATCGTCGGCTAGCACCGGCTCGATGGCGGCAACGAGCTCGTCGACGGCATCGAAGGCGTAGGGCGGGTCGGCCAGGACCATGTCGAAGAATCCGCGCGGGGCGCCCGCCAGGTAGGCCGAGGCCTTCTGCTGCCGGATGGTCACCCGCGGGTGCCCGACGACGCCGACGTTGTGTTCCATGGCGCGGCAGGCGACGGCGGCATCGTCGACGAGGACGACCTCCTCGGCGCCGCGGCTGGCGGCCTCTAGTCCTAGGGCGCCGGAGCCGGCGAACAGGTCCAGCACGCGGGAGCCGGCAAAACCCCAGCGGGCATTGAGGGAGGAAAACAGGCCCTCCCGGGCGCGGTCGGCGGTCGGGCGGGTACCCGTGTCCGGCACCACGATGGTGCGTCCCCGGGCTTGTCCAGCAATAATCCGCGTCATGGGCGCTCTCCAATCTCGGCCAGGCGGTCGCCACCGGCCACGGTCGAAAAATCCGGGACCAGCACCCGGCTCACGATGCCCGGCGCCGGGCTCACCACCGGAATCTCCAGCTTGGTAGCCTCCACAGTAGCGACGGGGGCACCGGCGTCCACCGTGTCCCCTTCCGCCACGTGGTAGCGGACGATGCCCGCGAAGGGCGCGCAAATTTCCATGCCCCATACCCTAGCACCGCGGCTGGTTAGTTCTTTTCCAGGTAGCTTAGTTTCTCCGCGTTCATCTCCTGCGTCAGCTCCAGCGCCAGATCCGGGTTGCGCTCGACCAAGGCGAAGGCGTCGGCGTGGCTGCGCTCGATGATGTCGCGGTCGCGCAGAAGGTTGAGCAGCTTGAGGCTGCGCCGGGTGCCGGATTGCTCGGTGCCCAGCACGTCGCCTTCCTGGCGCTGAGCCAGGTCCAGTTCGGCCAGCTCGAAGCCGGAATTCGTGGCCGCGACCGCCTGGACGCGGTTAAAGGCCGGGGTATGCTCCTCGGCGAGCGTGTGCAGCAGGCAGACCGAGGCGTTGCCGCCGCGGCCGACGCGCCCGCGCAGCTGGTGCAGCTGCGAGACGCCGAAGTTCTCCGCGTTGCGGATAAGCATGACGGTGGCGTTCGGCACGTCGACGCCGACCTCCACCACGGTGGTTGCCACGAGCACGTCGATATCGCCGCGGGCGAAGGCGGCCATCCGCTCGTCCTTGTCCGGCATGCGGCCATGCAGCAGACCGACGCGCAAATCCTTCAGCGGCCCGTGGGCCAGCTGCTCGGCCACGGCCTCGACGCCGCCCTCGCCCTCGATCTGCGGGCAGACGATATAGGCCTGGTGGCCGGCCGCGACCTCCTCGCGGATGCGCTCAAGCGCCCGCGAAACCCAGGACGGCATCCACTCCGGCACCACCGAAGTCTGGATCGGCTTACGCCCGCCCGGCAGCTCGGTCAGCGTCGACACAGCCAGATCGGCGAAGACGGTCATCGCCACCGTGCGCGGGATAGGCGTCGCCGTCATCACCAGCAGGTGCGGGCTAAAGCCCGGGTGCGACTTGGTACGCAGGGCCTCGCGCTGCTCGACGCCGAAGCGGTGCTGCTCGTCGACGACGACCAGCCCCAGGTCGAAGAACTCCACCTTGTCCTGGATGATCGCGTGCGTGCCGATGACGATGTCCGCGTCCCCGGAGACGATATCCAGCAGCGCCTGGCGCTTCTCGGCGGCCTTCATCGAGCCCGTCAAGCAGACTACCTTGACATCCGCGGGGACGGTGGCGGTCACGGACTCGAAGTGCTGTGCGGCCAGCACCTCCGTGGGGGCGAGCAGGGCGGCCTGGAAGCCGGCATCGGCGGCCTGCAGCATTGCCAGCACGGAGACCATGGTCTTGCCGGAGCCGACCTCGCCCTGCAGGAGCCGGGCCATCGGCGCGTCCTGGGTCATGTCGTGGGAGATGTCCGCAGTCACGCGCTTTTGCCCGTTGGTCAGCTCGAAGGGCAGGTTATCTAAAAGCTCGGCGCGGAAGCCGTCGTCGAGCGGCGGCAGCGGCTTGGCCCGGTGCGTTTGCGCGTCGCGGTGGCGCAGCGCCATCACCAGCCCGATGCCCAGCGCCTCGTTGTACTTAAGCCGCTGGATGGCGCGCTGCGGGCCGGCCGGGCCCGGCTGGTGGACCTGGCGCAGCGCGGTGTCGAAGCTGACCATCTGCCGCTGATCCAGCGGCTCGGGCACGGGAGGCAGCGTGTCAAGGACGCGCTTGACCGCCATCATGATGAGCCAGGAAGGCGCCTTCTCCGAAGCCGGGTAGACCGGGATCCACTCCCACTGGCTCAGAACCTCCTCGAGCTCGCCGGCGCTGGCCAGCCCCCGCAGGGCGCCGGAGCCGGCCACCGTGCCGTCGTGGCTATCGAGCATCACGAAGTCCGGGTGCTGCAGCTGCGGAGTCCCGCGGAAAAACTGCAGCTTACCGGAAAACATCGCCCGGCGCCCGCGCTGCAGAAACTTGCGCTGGAACGTCGGGTTGAAAAAGCTCACGACCAGGCCATTGTCCAGGAAGACGCGCAGCACCCCGCGGCGGCTGGTGGGCCGGAAATCGGTGCGGGTGATAACGCCCGAGAGGGTGACGTGGTCGCCCTCGTCGGCATCGGCGATGCCCACGTCGTAGCCGTGGCGCATATAGTCGCGCGGGTAGTGCTCCAGCAGCTGCCCGCAGGTGGTGTACCCGAAGGCCGCCTCCAACCGGCGCGCCTGCTTCGGGTCTAGAACCTCCGAGAGCTTTCGTTCATCGCGCCACCCCAGCATGCCCGCTACTCTACCCCAACTTCGGTGGCGATCCCGGGGACCTGGAGGGCCGCGACCTCCGCGCCGAGCCTTGCCCCCAGCTCCGCCGAGTCAATCGGCTGGGCAGACAGGACGGTGACCTGTTCCCCGCCCGCGGCCAACAGCCGGCGGCACGCCGCCTCGACGGCTTCCGGGCTCTCCTCATCTAGGATCTCCACGCGCATGGAGTCGGCGACTTCCTGCATGGCCTGCACCATCGCCGCGGTGTCCGGGTTGCCGGGTTCGTAGACGCTCAGCGCGGCCAGCCCGGCGACGAAGGATCCCGTCGGCACCACCTGGCAGCGGCCGGTCTCGGACTCAGTGCCGTTGGTGAGGAAGATATCGTTGTCCTGCGTCTCGCCCGCGCCCTGACCAGGCGCGACGACATCCACGCCGGCGGCGGCAAAAAGCTGGGCGACCGCGCCGTCGGGGGCGGCCGCGATGACCCGGCGCACCTGCCCGCGCTCCGGCGCGGGCTCGGCGGGGCTCGGCAGGACCTCCAGGCGCAGGTCGCTGACAGCGCCGGCGGCGAAGGCCTCCTCGATGACCGGGCCGGCAACGGTGGTGTGCAGGTGGACGGTGGCGGCATCGTCGGCCGCCGGGGCGACGACCAGGCAGTTGCCCATCGCGTCGAGGCGGGCCTGCAGGGCGTCGAGATCGCCGCGGAAGAAGAACATGACCTCGAGCCAGTCGGCATCCGGGGCCGCCGCGGCCACCGGCGCGGGTTGGGTGTCGGTGGACAGCAGGGACTCGAGCAGGACGACTAGGCCGGCCCCACCCGCGTCGACGACGCCAGCCGCGGCCAGCTCCGGCAGCAGCGAGGGCGTGTTTTGCAAAGCGATGCGCGCGGCTTCCACCGCCGCCTGCGCCACCGGCTGCAGGCGCGGGTCGTCTTCGGCCGCGTCCTCGGCGGCCTCCGCGGCCGCCCGCAGGACCGTGACCACGGTGCCCTCCACCGGCTGCGCGATGGCCCGGCTGACGAGCCGGACCGCGAGCGTCAGGGCATCGGCGAGCACTTGCCCGTCCAGGGGGCCGTCGTGGACGGTCTCCGCCACCCCGCGCAGGACCTGGGAGAGCACGAGCCCGGAGTTACCGCGGGCCCCGCGCACTGATCCGACGGCGAGCGCTTGGGCCACCCCGGCCAGGTCCGCCTCCGGGTGCTGGTCGGCCTCTCGCAGCGCGGCCTCCATGGTGTAGGCCATGTTGGAGCCGGTGTCAGAGTCCGGCACCGGGAAGACGTTCAGGGCGTTGATCTCCGCGCGCCGGCGCGACAGTTCGCCGGTGGCCCGGCCGGCCCACCCGCGCAGACCGGCCGCATCTAAGGACCCTAGAAATGACATGGCCGTTATCTTACAAGCGCCAGTCCACTTCGCGCGCGCCAGCCGCCCGAAGGTACTCGTTCGCCCGAGAAAACGGTCGCGACCCGAAGAAACCGCGGTGCGCCGACAGCGGCGACGGGTGCGGGGCGGCCAGCTTGTGGGCGCGCGGGAGGAACGTCGCGCACTTCTGCGCGTCCCGGCCCCACAGGATGGCCACCAGCTGCTCGCTATCCAGGCTGCGGATGGCGGCCTCCGTGACCGCCTCCCAGCCGTGGCCGCGGTGCGAACCCGCGTTGCCGGGCGCCACGCTCAGCACTCGGTTGAGCAGCATGACCCCCTGGTCGTTCCAGGCCGACAGGTCCCCGTCCGCGGGCGGGGCAATGCCTAAGTCGTCGTGGAGCTCTTTGTAGATATTGACCAGCGACTTCGGCGGCTTGACGCCCGGCTGGGTAGAAAATGCCAGGCCCATCGGATGGCCCGGGGTCGGGTACGGGTCCTGGCCCAGGATGAGGACGCGCACCTGGTCGCGCGGCTGCCAGAAGGCGCGGAAGAGGTTTTCGGCGGCGGGCAGAAACGGCCCGGCGTCCAGCAGGGACTGAATCTGCAGCCAGTGCTCATCGAGGGCCGGGCCCAAGACCTCCTCCCAGGACGGGTGGTAGGTCGGCGTGCACGTGGGGATATCGCTCATGGGTTTAGAAGGCCTCCCAGCCGGCATCGTAGGCGGATTCTTTCCCATCCACCGTAGCCGCCGCGCCCTTGTTAACGCTGCCGATGACCCGGAACCCCGACGGTGCCTCCTTCGCCGTGGTGCCCACCAGGGTGTGGTCCTCGCCGCCGGTAAGCACCCAACGCCACGGATCGACGCCCAGGGCGTTGCCGGCCTCGACCAGCAGCTCGTGCGGGGCGATGGCCGCCGAATCCAAGTCGATGTTGACTCCGGAGCGCGCCGCGATGGTGCCGACGTCGCGGATGAGCGAGTCGGAGATATCCGTCATGGCGGTCGCGCCCGCCGCCCGCGCGATCATGCCCCGGCTGGGCTCTAGCCAGGGGCAGCAATGGGCATCGATAAGCGGGTTGAGGTGGGCCAGCTCGGCGGGCAGATCGCGGCCAAAGCGCTCGAGCAGGGCCAGACCGGCGGCCGACCAGCCGATCTTGCCGTGCGCGACCAGCTGTTGGCCAGGCCGGGCGCGGTCCAGGGTCATCGCGGGCCGGTCCCCGCCCAGGTGCCCAATCGCGGTGACTGTGACAGTGACCTGGGCGCCCTGGGTGAGATCGCCGCCCACCAGCTCGGCGTTGTAGGGCTCGCAGCGCTGGGCGATGCCCTCCGCAATCCCCCGCACGAACGCCACCGGGGTGTCGGCCGGGGCGCTAATAGCCAGCAGCGCGGCAATCGGCCGCGCGCCCATGGACTCGACGTCGGCGAAGTTTTCCAGGATGGCCTTCTGCCCTATCTCGTTAGGCGTCGACCAATCGCGTCGGAAGTGGCGGCCTTCGACCATCATGTCCGTGGCCGCGACCGTGCGAGTGTTGGGGGCGGCCGGAAACATCACCGCCGCGTCGTCGCCGTTCAGCGCGCTGGGCGCGGCCGCGATGATCTCGCCGATGACCTCGTGTTCGCCCACATCGGTCAGAGTCGGGGTTAAGTTCACCGAATACCTTTCGATAAGATTGCAGTTTATGGACTCTCAGGGTAACCAATTTAACCGCACCGCAGTCTACGCGCTGCTGGCTATCTCCTTAATTCTTATCGTGGTGGTCCTGTTCGGGGCCAAGTACTACTTTTCCACGGTGGCGCGGGAGCCGGTGGCGATGTCGCCGGTGCCGTCGCAGGAGGCATCGTCGGCCGAGTGCGCGGCGGTGGTGGACAACCTGCCGGGCAAGTTCTACGGGCACGAGCGCTCCGAGATCGTCGAGCCCGTGCCGGACGGGGTGGCCGCCTGGGCGACCATTTCTTCCGAGGCGACCACGCTGCGCTGTGGCGTCGACTTGCCGCTGCAGTACACGCCTTATTCCGAGACCACCGAGGCCAGCGGCGCGCAGTGGCTGCAGGTCCGCGACATGACGCCGGGGTCGACCCTGACCACGTGGTACACCGTTGACCGCGCCCCGGTCGTGGCGGTGACCACCCACGACGACGGCGAGCCCGAAGGCCTGGAGGAGGCCCTGGGCCAGCTCGAGCACAAGGACCAGAAACCGCACGCGGCTCCCCTGTCCCAGCTCCAGGCCGCAGACGGTGAGACCCGCACCCCCTGCCGCGCCCTCGATGCCGCCCTGCCGGACACGCTGGCCGAGGACTACCGGCGCCTGCGCGAGCTGCCGGAGGGCACCGCTGCAGGCACGGCCGTGTGGACCGCGCCCGGCCGCGAGGCCGTCGTCCTGCGCTGCGGGGTGGAGCCGGCGCCGGGCTATGCGGCCGGCGAGCAGGTCCAGCAGGTCAACGACGTGCCCTGGTTCGAGGACACGACCCTGGCGCCGGGTACTACGGCCAGCACCTGGTTCGCGCTGGGCCAGGACACCGACATCGCCGCGCACCTGCCCCAGGACGTCGCCGACAGCGTGCTGGTAGAGCTCGGCGATGCCCTCGCAGCCGCCGACTAGGGCTCCGGCGTCGAGGCGCCTGCCAGCGCGGTTTCGATGAGCGTGTCGAGCAGGGTCTCGTAGTCGACGCCGCTGGCGGCGAGCACCTGCGGGTACATCGAGATCGGGGTAAAGCCCGGCATGGTGTTGATCTCGTTGAGGACCGGGCCTTGGTCGGTGACGAAGAAGTCCACACGGGACAGGCCTTTGCAGTCCAGCGCCTGGAAGGTCTCCAGGGCCAGCTGTTTGAGCTCGTCGATGACTTCTGTCTCGAACGGGGCCGGGATGGTGGCGGAGACGACGTTGTCCAGGTACTTGGTCTCGAAGCCGTAGAAGCCTTCCTCCGAGTCGCCGGTGCCGTTGAGCAGCGCCGGCACCGAGGCCAGCAGCTTTCCGTCCGGGTACTGCAGGACGCCGACCTCGACCTCGGAGCCGACGATCTCCTTTTCCACGATGACCTTCTCGTCGGATTCGCGGGCCAGGCGGATGGCCTCGGGCAGCTGCTCCCAGTCGGTGACCTTGGAGATACCGATCGAGGAACCGCCGCGCGCCGGCTTCACGAAGACCGGCAGGCCCAGCACGGACTTTTCCTCTTCGGTGAGCTCGGAGCGGTCGCGGAGAATGACCTCCGGGGTGACCGGCAGGCCTTCGGCGACCATGAGCTTCTTGGTGAACTCCTTGTCCATGCCGGTGGCCGAGGACAGCACCCCGGTGCCCACGTACGGCACCGAGGACATCTCAAACAGGCCCTGAATGGTCCCGTCCTCGCCGAAAGGCCCGTGCAGGACGGGGAAGATGACGTCCACGTCGGCGTAGACCTCGCCGCGGGTGACGTTGACAAAGCGCCCGCGGGAGCTGGGGGTCAGCGACAGCGAAAGCTCGTCGCCGGCGGTGACCTCGGGCAGGACGCCATCGTTGAGCTGCAGGCCCTCGGTGGTTCCCGGGGTCCACAGGCCCTCGCGGGTAATACCGACGGGCACGACCTCGTATTTGTCGTGCGGGAGGTGGCTCATCACCGCCCCGGCGGAGATACAGGACACGGAGTGTTCAGTGCTGCGGCCACCGTAGACGACCGCCACGCGGATCTTTCGGGAACTCATAGGCAGCTAGCATACCGGTTGCCTACTCCGACTTCTTGGACCGACCCATCAATGCGACGATCATTTCCTCCACCGCGACCCCGCGGTGGCATACCCCGTAGACCGAATGGGTAATGGGCATGTCGATGTTGTGCTGCTGCGCTAGGCGGAAGACCGAGTCCGAGGAAATTACGCCCTCCGCGACCTGGCCGTTGGTAGCAGCCTTGGCTTCCTCCAGGGTCCCGCCCTGGCCCAGGCGGTAGCCGAAGGTGCGGTTACGCGACAGCTCGGAGCTGCAGGTCGCGACCAGGTCGCCCAGGCCGGCCAGCCCCGCGAAGGTCCGCGGATCGGCGCCCAATTCCACGCCCAGGCGGCTGATTTCGGCCAGGCCGCGGGTAATCAAGGAGGCCAGCGTGTTGTTGCCCAGCCCCTTGCCGGAGGCGATGCCGCAGGCCAGGGCGATGACGTTCTTACAGGCGCCGCCGATCTCGCAGCCGATGACGTCGGTGTTGGTGTACGGACGCAGGTAGTTAGTGGCCACGGCAGCCTGGACCAGCTGGCCGCGGGACTCGTCCTCGCAGGCGATGACGGTGGCCGCCGGCTGCTCCAGCGCGATCTCCTTGGCCAGATTGGGGCCCGAGAGCACCGCGATCCGCTCGGCGTCCACGCCGGAAGCCGCAATCACCTGGCTCATCCGCCGCAGCGAGGTCGACTCCACGCCCTTGGAGATGGAGACGACGGTGGCATCGTTAGGCAGGTGCTGCGACCAGGCATCCAGGTTTTCGCCCAACGTCTGGGAGGGCACGGCGAGGACGACGATGTCGGCATCGGCAAGCGCGTTTTCCGGCTCGGTCGTCGGGGCGATGGTGGCGGGCAGCTCGATATCCGGCAGGTAATCAGCGTTGCGGTGGGTCTCCCGGATGGTGGCGGACAGCTCCGGCCGGCGGACCCAGAGCCGGACGCTGTTGCCGGCATCGGCGAAGACCTTGGCCAGCGTGGTGCCCCACGAACCAGCCCCCATCACTGCAACTCGGACCATTAAGCGCTCCTCCTTAGACATCACGAACAATAGTAGTGTAGCCGGGCCCACCGCGGGACTATGATGGACGGCGAGAAATATCCGTTTGAGACCAGTTGCAAGGAGTAGGCGCGCGCCCATGCCCAAGCCCAAGAACATGCACGAAAACGACAAAGACAGCCAGTCCGAGGTCTTCATTTCTGGGCGTCACCAGGAAATTAGCCCCGATCCGGCCAAGGAATTTTCCCGGACCACCCTGGCGGCGGGCGCGGTGCTCTGGCGCGGCAACCCCCACGATCCGGAGGTGGCCGTCATCCACCGCCCGCATTACGACGACTGGTCGCTAGCCAAGGGCAAGGTCGACCCGGGCGAGTCCCTGCCGACTACCGCCGTGCGCGAAGTCGCCGAGGAAACCGGCTACCGCATCAAACTGGGCAAGCTCATCGGCAAGGTCACCTACCCGGTCCAGGGCCGGACCAAGGTGGTCTACTACTGGCTGGGCAAGGTCGAGGACGGCGAGTTCACGCCCAACGACGAGGTCGACCAGATCCACTGGATGACCGTGGACGCGGCCATCAACCTGCTGTCCTACCAGGTGGACGCCGACGTGCTCCGGAAGGCAAAAAAGCGCCTGCGGCTGGCCCCGACCACCCGCGTGCTCTATGTCCGCCACGCCCGCGCCCTGCCGCGCAAGGGCTTTAGCGGCGACGACAACCTGCGCCCGCTGGACAAGAAGGGCCTGCGCCAGGCGGAGATGCTCGTGCCGATGCTCGCGCCCTACCAACCGACCGCCATCTATTCCGCGCTGCCGGACCGCTGCCAGCAGACCGCCGCTCCCCTGGCGGCCGAGCTCGGCTTCGACGTCACGGTAGACGAGCGCTTGGGCGACGACGGCTGGTTGCGCGACAAGGAGGCGGCGCGGGAGGCCTTCGATGGCATCGTTGAGCAGGGCGGCACGCCCGTCATCGTCAGCCAGGGCCTGGCCATCCCCGAGATGATCGCCAGCCTGGACCCGGTGTTTTTGAAGTACGACGTCGACGACCTGAAGGTCAAAAAGTCCTCAGTGTGGGTGCTGTCCTTTAACGGCGGCGAGCTGACCGGCGCGGATTACCTGGCCAGCCCGCTGCCCGTGCGCTAACGCCTACCAGCGCGCGGCCGGGCGCTGGGTCAGCGAGCGGTAGGTCAGGACCCAGGCGAAGAAGAGCACCGGCAGCACCACGAGGCTGCCGACAATCGGAATGAGGCTCGCGGCCATCTGCAGCAACACCAGCAGGACGACCAGCAGCAGCGTGGTGCCAATATTCTGGGTGGACAGGCGGTAGGACTCCCACATCGCCGCGCCGATGCCCTTGGACGGGTCCTCGGCCTTAATCACGGGGACCCAGCACAGCAGGAAAGCGATGAAAAGGCCCGGGATGATAAAGAAGAAGCAGCCCAGCCAGACCAGGATCCCGTAGACGGCGACCGTGACCATGGTGCCGACGCGGCCTCCGTCAAAGCGGAACAGCCCGCGGAAGCTCACGCGCTGCCCGTTAGCCTCCTCGACGGCCCCGTGGTAGAAGTTCACGTACATCCACAGGCCCACCAGAAAAACGCAGGCGCCCAGCAGCAGCAAAACGATAAAAGCCGCACCCATGGTGGCCGACCCTGTGCTCGCGGTGCCTTCGGTTTCGAGGATGCCGGTAAGCGCGACGACCAACGCAAACGGGATCATCGGGAGGAACTGCAGCACCAGGTAGACCACCGCCGCGCCGAACCAGGGGCCGAAGTTCTGGAAGTAGCCCTTGAAGCCCTGGCCGACGGCCCCGGGCGCGTCCGGCGGGGTGGGCGCGTAGACCGTGCCGGATTGAAAGCCAGCCTGCGGGCCGGCACCGGCGTAGCCCGGCTGGCCGTAGGGCGTGCCCTGGTTCGGGTTCTGGTTTTGGTAGCCGTAGCCTTGTCCGTAGTTGCGGGATTCGGAGTTGTTCCACTCAGGTGTTGTCATGACACCTGAGCTTATGCGAATTATTAGCGCACCGCTGGCTTAAACGACGGGCGGGTACCCTCGTACGCTGCGATGGCGTCCTCGTCGCGCAGCGTCAGCCCGATGTCATCGAGGCCCTCCATGAGGCGCCAGCGGGTGTAGTCGTCGACGTCAAAGCTGTAGACGTTGCTGCCGACGGTGACGGTGCGGGCCCCCAGGTCGACGCGGACGGCGGTCTCCCCACCCTCCAGCTGCTTCCAGATGAGCTCGATATCTTCTTGGGCCATGATTCCTGCCAGCAGGCCCGCCTTGCCCGCGTTGCCGCGGAAGATGTCGGCGAAGCGGGAGGAAAAGACGGCCTTGAAGCCGTAGTCGTTGAGCGCCCAGACGGCGTGCTCGCGCGACGAGCCGGTCCCGAAGTCGGCGCCGGCGAACAGGACGGAGCCGTCGCGGAAGGTCTCCTGGTTCAGGACGAAGGCGGGGTCTTTGCGCCAGTTGGCGAACAGGGCATCGGCAAAGCCGGTGCGCTTGACCGATTTCAGGTAGACGGCCGGGATGATCTGGTCCGTGTCCACGTTGGAATACGGCAGGGGCACCCCGGTGCCGGTGTGGGTGGTGAATTTCTCCATCGGAATCTTCTCCTTCTAGGGTTTTCGGCTCGGGCGCTATTCGGCGGACGGGGCGGCGGGCAGGTCGGCCGGGGAGGCCAGGTGGCCGGTCACGGCGGTGGCGGCGGCCACCAGCGGCGAAACGAGGTGGGTGCGCCCGCCGGGGCCCTGGCGGCCTTCGAAGTTGCGGTTGGAGGTGGACGCGGAGCGCTCGCCCGGCCGCAGCTGATCGGGGTTCATGCCCAGGCACATCGAGCAGCCCGCGGTGCGCCACTCCGCGCCGAAGTCGGCGAAGACGCGGTCGAGGCCCTCAGCCTCGGCCTGTTGCTTGACGACGGTCGAGGACGGCACGACCAGCATGCGGGTTCCGTCCGCAATGCGGCGGCCGCGCACGACGTCGGCGGCGGCGCGCAGGTCCTCGATGCGCGCGTTGGTGCACGAGCCCAGGAAGACGGTATCGATGGCGAGTTCGCGCAGCGGGGTGCCCGGTGTAAGGTCCATGTAGTCCAGGGCCTTCTCGGCGGCGGCGCGGGAGTTGTCGTCGCCGAAGTCCTCCGGGCTCGGCACATTTGCCCCCAGCGGCAGGCCCTGGCCCGGGTTGGTCCCCCAGGTCACGAACGGGGTCAGTTCAGAGGCGTCGATTTCGACGACGGTGTCGAACTCGGCGCCCTCGTCGGTCGGCAGGGTCTTCCAGTACTCGACGGCCGCGTCCCAGTCCGCGCCCTGCGGGGCAAACTCGCGCCCGCGGACGTACTCGAAGGTGGTCTCGTCGGGGGCGACCAGGCCCGCACGGGCGCCGGCCTCGATCGACATGTTGCAGATGGTCATGCGGGCTTCCATCGACATCGCGCGGATGGCCTCGCCGCGGTATTCGATGATGTGTCCCTGGCCGCCGCCGGTCCCGATCTTGGCGATGATCGCCAGAATGAGGTCCTTCGCGCTGACGCCTTCGGCCAGCTGGCCCTTGACCTCGATGGCCATGGTCTTGAACGGTTTCAGCGACAGCGTCTGGGTGGCCATGACGTGCTCGACCTCGGAAGTCCCGATGCCCATGGCAATGGAGCCGAAAGCGCCGTGGGTCGAGGTGTGCGAGTCGCCGCAGACGATGGTCATGCCCGGCTGGGTAATGCCCAGCTGCGGGCCGACCGTGTGGACGATGCCCTGTTGCTCGTCGCCCATCGAGTGCAGGCGGACGCCGAACTCCTCGCAGTTTTTCCGCAGAGTGGACACCTGGGTGCGCGAGGTCGTGTCGGCGATTTCGTTCAAGCCCCCGATCTTGATGCCCGTGGTGGGCACGTTGTGATCCTCGGTCGCCAGGTGCAGCTCTGGGTGGCGCAGGCTGCGGCCGTTGAGGCGCAGCCCCTCGAAGGCCTGCGGGCTGGTAACTTCGTGGAGGAGCTGGAAGTCAATGTAGATGAGGTCCGGTGCCCCATTCTCACCGCGGGTGACGACGTGGTCGCGCCAGATCTTTTCTGCCAAGGTCAGTTTTTGACTCATACTCTTCCTCCACACTTGAAATCTCAGAATTTGAGACGTAAATTTCAAAGTATGGGAGATTATAGCGCAGTTTCCGGGATCAAGGTACTGGACCGGGCCGTCGCCATCATGATGGCGGCCGCCAACCGGCCCTCGAGCCTCAACGACCTGTGCGAGACCACTGGTTTGCCGCGGGCTACGGCGCATCGTTTGGCAACGGCACTGGAAGCACACCGAATTTTAACCCGCACGGATGAGGGTAAATGGACGGCCGGCCCCGCCCTGCCGGGCAACCGCGACCGGCTACTCACCGCGGCCGGGCCGATCATGGATAAATTGCTCGAGCAAACCGGCGAATCGGTCCAGCTTTACGAGCTGACGGGAGCCACCCGCACCTGCATTGCCACCCGGGAGCCGGAGGCCGGCCTCCACAACGTCGTCCCGGTGGGACGCCAGCTGCCGCTTACCTCGGGGTCGGCGGCGCGCATCATCGCGGCGTTTACCCCCACCAGCGTTAGCGGCGCCTCCTTCAGCGAGGACGATATCGAGGCCGCCCGCCGCGACGGCATCTCCGAGTCCGTCGAGGAGCGCGAGGCCGGACTCTCGTCGGTTTCTGTGCCGGTCCTCGACCCGTCCGGCACGTTTATCGCCGCGCTGTCCGTCTCTGGATCGGCGCAGCGCTTCCGCCCGGACCCCACCGCTAAATTCGGCGAGCCCCTAAAAGACGCTGCCCGGAAGCTGGGCGCGCTGCTGTAGGCTACCGGGCGGGTTCGGCATCGTTAGCCGGGGCGTCCGGCTTGTGGCGCCAGCTGCGCGCGCCGGAGATGACCACCGGCAGGACCGAAACGCCCACGATGACCAGGACGATGGCGTCGATGCGGTCAGCAATCCCCGGGATGCCGCCCAGGAGGACGCCCACCATGGTCATGGTGACGATCCAAGCGACCGCGCCGAGGACGTTCCAACCCACGAATTTCTTATACGGCATGGCGGCCGTGCCTGCCGAGACCGGCACGTAGGTGCGCACGATGGGCACGAAGCGACCCAGCACCAACGCCAACGGCCCGTGCTTGCGGAAGAAGGCCTCGGCGCGCTCGAGGTACTCCGTCTTCAGGATCTTCGCATCCGGCTTGAACAGCCGGCGGCCGAAGGTATGCCCCAGCCAGAAGCCCACCTGGTCGCCCAGGAAGGCCGCCACCGTACCGACGAGCAGGATGAGCGGGACGCTCAGGCCCAAATCGTCACGGAGGATGGCGGCGGTGACCAAGAGGGAATCGCCGGGCAGGAACGGGAAGAGAACGCCCGATTCGATGAAGATGACCAGGCCCAGGCCCGCGAGCGCCTAGCCCCCAAAGTTCTGGAGCAAAACGCCCGCGTCCATAAGATCGCTAAGATGCACGGCGCATCCCTTCTGTGGCAGGAATAGATAGAACGTTTTAGTTTTACTCCCCTGCACCCCGCTCGACCAAGGCAGAGACGCCGTTGCGGGCAAGTCCCCAGAACATTCACAGCCAGCTGGCGGCAAAAGAAAAAGCCCAACCCGGGCTGGGTTGGGCTTTTAGGTTGTACCCCGTACGGGATTTGAACCCGTGTTACCGCCGTGAGAGGGCGGCGTCCTAGGCCGCTAGACGAACGGGGCCTAGCTTGTCCACAGCAGCGCACGCTGTGCGTTGCGGACTTGAATTACTCTAAACTATGCGCGAAACATCAACAAATCCGCAGCTAAAGACATAAAAATCCCAGTGCGGTAGTGACAGTTCCTTCTGTCCGGCCGGATGCGAATCGAATCAGTGGTTATTTCGCTTGCAGTCTGTCTGACTGTCAGTGGCCCGAAGGATCCTCGGCTACGCTGCACTGGGATTTCGTTTCTGCGTCGAGATTCATCCTCGTTTAGCTCCTGTACTTCGTGCAATAGTCGCGGTGGGAAGTTATGAATTATGGCAATGCCGCATCTTCACGAGCTACAAATCTTCGTTGCGCTTAAGACGGAAAGAAGCTTTCATCCAATCTCCTTTTCTTTCGGTGAACGTCTTGAGGCCTAGTATACGACCAGCTCAGAGGGGATGGAAGCGATTGGAGGAAAGTCCCGAAAATGGCGGGTGGTCCTACCCCACCGGGCCCGGCAACTTGAGCTTTCCCGGCGGTGGTCTGGGGTAGGTTAATACCACCCTGGAAACGAAGAAAAGGCAGCCAGTAGAAACTGACTGCCTTCATGATTTGTACCCCGTACGGGATTTGAACCCGTGTTACCGCCGTGAGAGGGCGGCGTCCTAGGCCGCTAGACGAACGGGGCATAGAACTGTGACTCCGGATTTTTAACCCTTTATCACTGCTGGCCTACCAGGACTCGAACCTAGAACGACGGTACCAGAAACCGCTGTGTTGCCAATTACACCATAGGCCAATTGTTGCCGTGCTTTTCGACTGGAAGATTATTTAATCTCTCGCAACCGCTCGCTGCAACGGTTAATAACTATAACCACCCTGGCGGCACACTAGCAAATCGCCTGGGTAGAGGCGGTTTTTAGCGCTATTTTAAGTGTGCCTACCGCGGATGAATTACAGCGTGTGGATTTAGGCTTACGCGCTCTCCCACGGGGTCTTGGCAAGGGCGGCCCGCAGACGGTTCAGCGTGGACTCCTTGCCGAGCAGCTCCATGGACTCGAACAGCGGCGGGGACACAGCAGCGCCGGAGACGGCCACGCGGAGAGCGCCGTAGGCCTTGCGCGGCTTGAGCCCCAGATCGTCGATGAGGGCCTTCGACAGGGCCGCCTCGATGGGCTCGGTGGTCCAGTCCTCGATGGGCTCCAGCGTCGCGATGGCGACCTCGAGCGGCTGGACGGCCTCCTCCTTGAGGTTCTTGCGGGCGGACTTCTCGTCGAGCTCTAGGTCCTCGTCGGCGGTGACGAGGAACTTGAGCAGGCCGTAGGCATCGGACAGCGTCTTGATGCGGGTCTGGACGAGGTCGGCAGCGAAGGCGAACTTCTCCGGGTCGTAGTCGGCCGGGAAGTCGGTGTACTCCGTCAGGTAGTTGCGCAGGCGGAAGGCGAATTCCTCCGGCTCCAGCAGGCGGATGTGGTCGGCGTTGATGGCCTCGAGCTTCTTCTGGTCAAAACGGGCTGGATTACCCAGCACGTCGGTCACGTCGAAGTTTTTGACCAGCTCGTACATGCCGAAGATGTCCTGGTCGGCGGACAGGGACCAGCCCAGCAAGGACAGGTAGTTGAGCATGCCCTCCGGGATGATGCCATTGTCGCGGTGGTTGAACAGGTTGGACTGCGGGTCGCGCTTGGACAGCTTCTTGTTGCCCTCCCCCATGACGAACGGCAGGTGGCCGAACTGCGGGGTGAACTCGGCAATGCCGATCTGCTTCAGGGCCTCGTAAAGGGCCAGCTGGCGCGGGGTCGAGGACAGAAGATCCTCGCCGCGAAGGACGTGGGTGATGCCCATCAGGGCATCGTCGACCGGGTTAACCAGCGTGTAGAGCGGCTCACCGTTGGAGCGGGCCACCACGTAGTCCGGCTGGGTCTCGGCCTTAAAGGTCATCTCGCCGCGGACCAGGTCGGTCCAGGACCAGTCCTGCTCCGGCATGCGCAGGCGCCAGACGGGCTTGCGGCCCTCGGCCTCGAAGGCATCGATCTGCTCCTGGGGGAGCTCGCGGTCGTAGTTGTCGTAGCCGAGCTTCGGGTCGCGGCCGGCGGCCTTGTGGCGCTCCTCGACCTCCTCGGCGGTGGAATAGGCCGGGTAGACCAGGCCGGCGTCCTTGAGCTTCTGCAGAACGTCGGCGTAGATGTCCTTACGCTGGGACTGGCGGTACGGCTCGTGCGGGCCGCCCACGTCGATGCCTTCGTCCCAGCCGAGCCCCAGCCAGGTCAGGGAGTCAATAATCGCCTGGTAGGACTCTTCGGAGTCGCGGGAGGCGTCCGTATCCTCAATACGGAAAATCAGTTTGCCACCGGTGTGGCGCGCATAGGCCCAGTTAAACAGGGCCGTGCGCACCATCCCCACGTGTGGGGTGCCGGTCGGCGACGGGCAGAATCGTACACGTACATCACTCATGCCCACCATCGTAGACGAGGCGCCGCCCGCCTTTTCGCTAAGCCTGCACGCCGAATCCGCTCACGTCCTATTCGCTTACCGGCGCGGGACCGATGAGCTGATTCCGCGGTCGCGCAGCCGGATGACTAAAATATTTTTTCATGCATGAAAACCGGCCATCGACCGCGCCCGACTTCCTCCTCTCGCGCGCCACGGGGTCCGTGCGCACCCAGGGCTGCGCGCAGTCCTACACGGACCCGTGGGAGGCGGCGCAGGCTCTGCGCGAGTCCCGCCACGAGATGGTGGTCGGGGCTATCCCCTTCAACGCGGATGAACCCGCCGCTCTGACGGTGCCGCGGTCCATCATCCGCGAGGACGGGCCCCTCGAGCCGCACGCCTACTACCGGCGCGGCCACCTCAACGCGGAGATCTCCGGGGTGGACCCGGAGCCGCAGGAGCACCTGCGCCGGGTCGAGGCCGCCGTATCCACCATCCAGAACTCCCGCCTGGAGAAGGTCGTTTTGGCCCGCGCCGTCGATATCGCGTTCGCGGAACCGGTCGACCCGCGGCTGGTCGCCGCGCGGCTTATCGATAATTCTTCCCACCGCGACGGCTTCATCGCGGATCTGACCCCGGCGGGCCGCACCGGCGCCATGCTGGTCGGTTCTTCCCCGGAGGTCCTCATCAAGAAGCAGGGCTCGACGGTTTCCGCCTTCCCCCTGGCCGGCTCCGCGGCCCGGCACGCCGATGCCGCCGCCGATGCCCGCGCCGCCGAGACCCTGCGCGGTTCTGCCAAGGACCAGGCCGAGCACGCCTTCGTGGTCGACCACCTGCGGCGCATCCTGGAGCCGCTGTGCTCGCACCTGGATTGCCCGGAGACCCCGCAGCTGCTGAGCACGACCGAGATGTGGCACCTGGGCACCCCGATTACCGGCACGCTGGCGGATTCTTCCACCAACGCGCTGGAACTGGCCCTGCGGGTGCACCCCACCCCGGCCATCTGCGGGACCCCGACGGCCGCGGCCGAAGCCCTCATCCACACCGCGGAGACTGACCGCGGCTTCTACGCCGGTGCGGTCGGCTGGTGCGACTCGTCCGGCGACGGCGAATACATGGTGGCTATTCGCTGCGCCGAGGTCGCCGGCGACGGCTTGAGCGCGCGGGCCTGGGCCGGCGGGGGCATCGTCGCGGACTCGGACCCCGAGACAGAGCTGGAAGAAACCACGGCTAAGCTGCGCACCATCCTGGCCACGCTGGGCCTCTAGAAGGACTCCTCCGCGGGCCGCTGGGCGATGAGCACCACGTCCTCGTGGTGGTGCGCGCCCGCGCCGTGGCTGACGTTGCGCGGGCGGGACTCGAAGCTTAAGACCTCGAGCGCGGACAGACGGTCACGGACCCACGCCGGCATGGCCACGCCTTCGCCCTCGGCATAGTGGTGGACAAAGAGCAGGTAGCCGCCCGGGGCGACCGCGTCTTCGAGCGCGTGGAGGGTCTCCGCTTCGGCGGGCAGGGTGCTGTAGTGGCAGCTGACCAAGTCGAAGGTCTCCCCGCGCGCGGAAAAATCGCGGAAATCGATGGCCTCTAGCTGGACGCGGGCGGCGACGTCGGGGACCTGTTCGGCTAGGAGTTGCTGGCTGCGTTCGATGGCCACGTCGACTAAGTCGATGCCCACCACGTGCCAGCCGCGGCTGGCCAGGTAGACGACGTCGGCGCCCTCCCCGCAGCCGATATCGAGGGCGGTGCCCGCCGGCGGCGCGGGGGCATCGCTAACAAAGCTCACCAACGCCGCATTCGGGTTACCCGACCAGACCCGATCGGATTCCTGGTAGACCGCGGCGAAATGCTCGCGGCTGTGCGGGCCATGGGGTCGGGCGGGGCTGTCGTCGTGCTGCATGCCCCCAGCCTACCGACGGCGGAACGACGCGGTTTTAAGCGCGCGCGATGGGGTTGGACAGCGAGCCGATGCCCGGGATCTCGATCTCGATGTGATCGCCCGGCGTCATCGGGGCGGTGCCGGCCGGCGAGCCGGTGGTGATGACGTCGCCCGGCAGCAGGGTCATCGAGGCGGAGATCTCTTCCAGGATGCCGCCCATCTTGACGATCATCTGGTTGGTGTTCGAGTCCTGCTTCTGCTCCCGCTGGCCCTCGTGGGTCAGGTAGGCGTTGATCTTGGTGTTGTCCAGATCCAGCGTGTCCAGGTCGGTCTCGATCCACGGCCCCAGCGGGCAGAAGGTGTCAATACCCTTGGCGCGGGCCCACTGGCCGTCGGAGAACTGCAGGTCGCGGGAGGAGACGTCGTTGCAGATGGTGTAGCCCAGCACGTGGTCGCGCCAGTTCTCGGCCTTAATATTCTTCGACGGCTTGGAGATGACCACGGCCAGCTCGCCCTCGAATTCCACGCGGGTGGCGAAATCCGGGATCTTGATGGGGTTGTCCGGGCCGATGACGGCGGTCGACGGCTTAACGAAGATCGTCGGCGGCAGGTGCTCCGCGGACTCCTTGAAGACCTCGGCCACGTGGTCCGCGTAGTTGCGGCCCAAGGCGACCACCTTGGTCGGCAGCGTCGGGGCCAACAGGCGCACCTCGTCGAGCTTCCACTCCCGGCCGGTCGGCTTCGGGGTGGTAAACGGGGTGTCCGCGATTTCCTTCGCGACGAGTTCGTCCTCGCCCTCGATGATGGCGAAACAGATTCCTTCTGGGTGTGCAATTCGTCCTAAACGCATGACGCATAGTGTACTCATGGACGCCTTTGCAACTTTGTTAATCCCCCCTGTTAGGTTCCTTTGATCTGCACGCCGCGCTGGATCTCTTTGAGTGTGTCCGCCCGCATGCCGCTGACAATCGCCAGGTAGAGCTCGGCGCAGGCGAGGGCATCGCCCAGCGCGTTGTGGCTGCCGTAGGCCGGCAAACCGTAGCGCGCACGCACGTTTGCTAAGCGCAAGTCCTCCCCACGCGGGTAGGTGCCCATGCGCTCCATGTGGCGGCGCTCGAGCCCGAAGGTGTCTACTACCTCCAGGTGCGGCACGCGGCCGCGGTGACGCCGTGCCGCCGCGTTTAAGAAACCGACCTCGAGTCCGGCGAAGTGCGCGAGCATCGCCCGCCCTCGCAGGGCAGCAAAGAGGCTCTCCAGGACGTCGTCTTCGGCCTCGCCGGCGGCCAGGGCGTCGTCGGTAAGCAGGTGGATGGTGGCCGACTGCCCCACCGATGCCCCGCGCACGACGTGGTAGCCGGCGCCGGCCAAGTCGATGACCTGACCGCGCACCGGCACCCAGCCGACCGAGACGATCCGGTCGCGGCGCGGATCCAGCCCGGTGGTCTCCATGTCCACGGCCAGCAACTCCAGCTCATCCAGCGGCGTGGACCGGGCGGGCGCCTCCAAATCCAGGCGGGAACGGCGAAAGAGCGCCATGCTGGGATACCTCCTTGTCTTCTCGCGCGCGGGCTAGATATTGCGGACGGGATACTTGGTGGCCAGCGCGTTTTGCTGGCTCTTGATGATCTGGAAGGCATCGCGCAGGTGCTCGCGCTGGTTGCGGCTGAGCTCCTTCGGCGACAGGTAGTAGTCCGTGGCCTCCCCACGGGCGTGCTGGGCGGCCTGGTGCGCCAGGGTGATGCTGGTCAGGTAGTCGAAGGCGTCGCGCAGATCGGCCGCGCCCTGCTGGCTGACGCTCTGGCCGGCGGCATCGGCCAGCCGGCTGCGGGTATCCACGGCCCGGCTGCCGGAGACCAGCGCGTACAGCCGGGCCATCTGGACCACGGCGGCGAGCCCACCTTTCTTCACGTCGAGGGTGTGCGCGTAGTCGCCGGAGCGATCCACCACGAAGCCTTTGAAAAAGGTCAGCGGTGGCTCACGGCGGGCGGCCAGGCTGGCCAGGTGCGCGTGCGTGCGGCGGGAGGCCTGCCCGGCGGCCACGGCCCCGCGGTGCACCCCGGCGGCTAGCTCGGTACTGCCCGCCACCGCCCGCAGGTCGAAAAAGACCTGGGCGTGCAGGAGGGCCTCCGGCTGCGGGGCCTGGACCCAGCGGCGGAACGTCGCCTCCCAGGAGCTCACCGACATTCGCCACTCGGGATTGCTCGCCATCATGTCACCCGGGCACAGCAGCTGCCCGGCCGCGGCGAGACCCTGGCAGACGAGCTCGGAGAACTGCGCGAAGTACTGGCCGTGGCGGGACTCGTCGTAGTCGTCGGCCACAACCAGCGCGTTGTCCTGGTCGGAGGCGAAGCCGACCTCGCGGCGGCCCTGGGAGCCGACGGCGACGAACGCGTACTCCACCGGCGGGGCCCCGAGCTCGCGCTCGGCTAGGGTGCACAGGCGCCTAGCCAGCGCGTCCGCGCCCAGGGTCAGCACCCCGGCGGTCTCCTCCGGGGAGGCGTTGCGCCGCACGTAGCGGGCGGCTAGCTGGCGCGAGTGTGCGAAGGCGTCGGCCAGCTCTTCGCCCGTCTCGCAGCGGTGGAAATCCGCGGCGACGTAGAGCGGGTCCTCCTGCAGCGTGCGCGCGATATCCGCCTGCAGCAGGACCGCCACCACCTTCCGACCGTCGACCACGGGCACGTGGTGGATGGACTTTTCTGCCATGACCAGCAGGGCCTCCATGACGAGGCTGTCGGGGCGCACCGTGGCCACCGGCGCGGTCATCACCGCCGAAAGCGGCTGGGCCGGGTCCACGCCGGCCGCCACCACGCGGGCGCGCAGGTCGCGGTCGGTGACGATCCCGTGCGCGCTGCCGTCGGCGGGATCGGTGACCACCAGGCAGGAGACGTTGTGCTCGGTCATGCGGCGGGCGGCAGCGGCGATGCCCTCCTCGGCCGCGGCGGTCACCGGCTCCTGCAGCGGCAGGTCGGTCACGCGCTGGCGCAGGATCTCGGCGTGCTCGGTGTCGGTGAGCTTCTCGGCCTCCGCCCGGATGCGGCGCGACTGGGAGGAAAAATAGCGGTCCACGTCGGGGTGGCGCTGCGCCAGTTCGCTAAAGTCCGCGCGTGGCAGGGCCAGCACCAGGCTGTCTTCGACCGCCTCCATGCGGTAGCGCGGGGAGTTTTCTCCCACCAGCGTAGAATAGCCGAAGCACTGGCCGGCGTCGCGTCGGTCCAAAAGCACCCCGTCGGCGTCCATGATGTCGACGGCGCCGGAGCGGATGACGTAGAGAAAATCGTTGGGCCCGCCCGGCTCCACGAAGACCTCGCCGCGGCGGGCGTAGCGCATGGTCAGGCTGGTGGGCAGGGCGTCGAGCTCCCCGCCCGGCAGGCGGGCGAAGGGCTCGTGGGCGGCTAGGAAGGTGCGGACCTCAGTAATCTCCACGCTCATGTGAGCTAGGTTACTGGTATGAGACGAACCAGGGGCGCGGTTCTATGTCATAAGTCTGCTCGGGGGTGAAAGTGGGTGTGTCCTCGTCGATGAAGTTCTTCCACGCCATGAAGTAATCGTCGCTCAAGCCCTGCTGCATGGTGTTCCAGGTATCGAACTTCTGGTCCGGGCCGCCGTGGCCGTCGGCGTGCAGGATGAAGGACAACTCCGGGTGATCCGTGTTGATGGTCTCGCGGTCGCGGATCATCTGCAGCTGGAACTGGTGGACGATAAGGCCCTTCTGCGGCAGCTCGTTGTCGCGGGCCAGCTCGGCCAGCCAGTCGCCGACCTCGGTGATTTCGTGGGCCTCAACGTGGCCGACGCGCCCCATGGGCTGCTCGTCCGGGCCGATCTTCCACTCCGGATCCAGGGCCAGCCCGACGTTCGGGCGCTTGAGCAGGTCCTCGTAGAGCTTCGCCTGGTCCAGCAGGTTCGCCCGTCCCGGCTGCAGGTCCAGGAAGGCATACCCGCCGGCCTCGGTGATGGCGTCGATATACGGGATGAGCTCTTCCGGGTCCGCCTCGTTGGAAAAATCGCCGTCCGGGCCCGGTTCCGAGGAGGCCACCGTCGCGATGATCTCGAAGGCGGGCATGACCGGGTAGTCGGTGTGCGGCTGGTATTCGTGGACCAGCTTTTGCACGCGGTCGACGGCCTCTGCCGGGGGCTGCTCCCCCATCAGCCCCAGCGCCCCACCGGACGGGTGACCGTAGAGGGCCACCATGCGGCGGCCCGGGAAGAGCAGCCCGCCGCCGCCCGGCAGCTCGCCGGCGGCCGCCAGCTCGGCGCTGGCATCGAATTCGTCCTGGGAGTCGAAGTCCTTGCCCAGGCCGACGACGGCGCCGTCCTCGAGTGCCTGCATGGATTCGCTGGTCGCGCGCGGGTCGGCCACCGGCACGCCCAGCACGTCGGCCCCGGCCGAGCGGGCCGTCGCCGCCAGCGCGGAGGCCCCGGCGTCCTCGGCGGTCTGGGCCGAGATTAGCGCGGCGGCCGGCACGTCGTAGTCGCTATCCAGGCCCGCGATGCGCTTTAACTCACCGAAGGGGTCCTGCGCGTCCGCCGCCTGGGTCTCAAAGTCCTCGGTGACCTCGATCGAGACTCCCTCGCCCAGGTCCTCTTCCGACAACCCGGCACCGTAGTCGTGGACGGTCTCCGCCCCGAGGCGCTGGATCTCCTCGGCGACAGCGGCCGCGTCCGAGCCCTCGCCACGCACGACGAGCATGGGGGCGCCGGCGGCCACGGCGGCATCGGCGGCGCTGGCCTGGGCGTTGCGGTCTTCGCCGGCGACGAAGACCTCGGCGGCCGAGTCGAAGAAGGCCTGCGTGGTGGCCACGCCGTTACCGGTCTCGTCCGCGACGAGCTCGCGGGAATCGGCCGCCAGTTCCTTCGCGCCCTCGGGCCCGTGCGTGCCGCCTTCCGAGCCGGAGGATCCGTCGCCGCCGGCGCAGGAGGCCAGCCCCAGCGCGGTCGCGGCGACGATGAGCGCTGCCGCCGCCCGCGGGGTGCGGCGGGAGCGTGGGGACAAAGAATTCAGTGCCTTGGTAGCCATCGTGATCATCTTACAAGCCGGCCGGGCTTGGTATGCAGTTTCCTGCATTCTTAATTCCTCGCCCAGCCTGCGGTTCGGTTAACCCGCGGGTTTAGCCAGCGCACACGGCTCGGGCCAGGCGGTCACCGACCTCGGTGGTCACGATGGGGGCACCCGTGCGCGCAGCGACATCGGCGGCCACGGCCTTCTCGATGCGCTCGGCGTTGGCCTCGTCGCCCAGGTGGCGCAGCAGGAGCGCAGCCGAGAGGATGGCCGCGGTCGGGTCGGCCACGCCCTGACCGGCGATATCCGGCGCGGAGCCGTGGACCGGCTCGAACATCGAGGGGTTTACCCGGGAGGCGTCGATGTTGCCGGAGGCCGCCAGGCCGATGCCGCCGGTAACCGCGCCGGCCAAGTCCGTCAGGATGTCGCCAAAGAGGTTGTCGGTGACGATAACGTCGTAGCGGCCCGGATCGGTGACCAGGTAGATGGTGGCCGCGTCGACGTGGTTGTAGTCGACCGTGACGTCCGGGTATTCGCGAGCCACCTCGTCGACGGTGCGCTGCCAGAGGCCGCCGGCGTTGACCAAGACGTTGGTCTTGTGAACCAGGGTCAGGTGCCCGCGGCGAGCCTGGGCGCGGGCGAAGGCGTCGCGCACCACCCGCTCAACGCCGAAGCGGGTGTTCTGGGAGACCTCGGAGGCCACCTCGTGCGGGGTGTTCTCGCGCAGGGTGCCGCCGTTGCCGCAGTAGAGGCCCTCGGTACCCTCGCGCACGACCACCAGGTCGATGTCGCCCGGGTTAGCCAGCGGGCTGCTGGCCGCGTCGGCACGAGCCGTAAACGGGCGCAGGTTGACGTGGTGATCGAGGGCGAAGCGCAGCTTGAGCAGCAATCCCCGCTCCAGCACGCCGGGCGCCACCCGGGCCGGGTCGCCGATAGCACCCAGCAGGATGGCATCGTGCTCGCGCAGGGCCGCCAGGTCGTCCTCGGTCAACAGCTCGCCGGAGCGCACATAACGGGAGGCACCCAGGTCGAAGTCGGTGGCCTCGATGTCCGAGCGCACAGCCTTCAGCACCTTGAGGGCCTCCGCCGTAACCTCGGGGCCGATTCCGTCGCCGCCAATAACCGCAAGTTTCATATACTGAGACTCCTATTCCGCATAATGGACTTTGACTCAGTGTAGCAAACCCCGGCGGCTAGGCGGCCATTTTTGTGCGCCGGCCGGATTCGGCCCTTCTTGCGGAGGCCTCCTTTTGGCCCGTAGGCCTCCTCTTGGCGCTTAGGCCTCCTTCTCTCGCCTAGGCGTCCTTTGACGCCTAGGCGTCGAAGTTCAGCTGCAGGCAGGTGGCACCCAGCTTGTTGCAGATCTCCTCGGTCAGCTCGCTGGAGACCGGGTTGTCCACGCGCAGGATGAGTACGGCGTCGTCGGCCACCTTGCCCTGGGTCAGCGCGGCGGCCTCGATGTTGATGCGGGCCCCGCCCAGCACCGTGCCGACCGTGCCGAGCGCGCCCGGAGCATCCGCGTAGCGGAAGAACAGGTTCCGGCCCTGGGCCCGCATGTCGACGCCGCGGCCATCGATGCGCACGATCTTCTCTACGCCGTCGATGCCGGTGCGCGCGCCCTCCAGCACGGAGACCTCACCGTTGGAGCCGATGACCTTGACGCGCAGCACGGAGCTGTGGCCCTGGGCGACCTCGCCGGTGCCGACCTGCACGTCGACGCCGCGGCTCTCGGCAATCTGCATAGCGTTGACGAAGGTGACCGGCTCGTCCACCACGCCGCTAAACAGGCCGCGCACGGCGGACAGCCCCAGCACATCCGGGTCTTCGTTGGCCAGCTCGCCGCAGGCCTGGACCTCGATGGCCACCGCCGGGGAATCCAGCAGCTTGCCGGCCGCCAGGCCAACCTTGCGGGCCAGCTCCAGCCACAGGGCGACCTCCTCGCCCACGCGCCCGCCCGAGACGTTGACCGCGTCCGGGACGAATTCGCCGGCCAGCGCCTTGAGGACCGACGCCGCCACGTCCGTGCCCGCGCGGTCCTGGGCTTCCACCGTGGAAGCGCCCAGGTGCGGGGAGACGGTGACCGCGTCCAGTTCGAACAGCGGCGAATCGGTGCACGGCTCGGAGGCATAGACGTCGAAGCCGGCGCCGCGGTGGCGGCCCGAGCGGATGGATTCGGCCAGCGCGGCCTCGTCGACCAGCCCGCCGCGAGCGGCGTTGATCAGGATCTGGCCGGGCTTCGCCTTGGCCAGCAGCTCGGCGTCGAACATCCCGGCGGTCTCCGGGGTCTTCGGCAGGTGGATGGTCACGAAATCGGAACGCTCCATCAGCTCGTCGAGCTCCACCAGCTCGACCCCGAGGGAACCGGCGCGAGCCGGGTTGGCGTACGGGTCGTAGGCCAACAGGGTGGTCTCGAAGGCCTTCAGGCGCTGGGCGAAGAGCTGGCCGATGTGGCCGAAGCCGACGATGCCGACGGTCTTGCCGTAGACCTCCACGCCCTTGAACTCGGAGCGCGCCCAGCGCCCCTCGCGCAGACTGCGGTCGGCGGCAGGCACCTGGCGGGCGGTGGCCAGCAGCAGGGCGATGGCCTGCTCGCAGGCGGAGTGGATGTTCGAGGTCGGCGCGTTGACCACCATGACGCCACGCTCGGTGGCCGCGTCGATGTCGACGTTGTCGAGGCCGACGCCGGCGCGGCCGACGATCTTCAGGTTGGTCGCGGCGGCGAGCACCTCCGCGTCAACGGTGGTCGCGGAGCGCACCAAGAGGGCATCGGCAGCCGGGACGGCCGCCAGCAGCTCGGCCCGGTTCGGGCCGTCAACCCACTTGACCTCCACGGACTCACCAAGCGCGTCGACGGTGGACTGGGCAAGCTTGTCGGCTATCACTACAAGGGGCTTGGTCATTGAAGGCTCCTGGGGTTGTTGTCTTTTAGAAAGAGGGATCCGGCTGGCCTTCTGTAGTACCCTGGCTATGCAGCGGGAACGCCACTGGCAGGGCGCGGTTCCGACCAGCCTTCCCTAATTCTATCGGCTAACAGTTTTTCATCCCCGAATTCGGGGCCAAGAGCCACCAACGGGCCGTCTTCCATCCCCTCGACCATGGCCTGCGAAACCTTGGACTCCCGCGGGTCGGCCGTGGGCATCATCCGCACGCCCGCGCCATAGGATCGGGCGTTAGCTACCGATGCCACCGAGGCCGCCTCCGTGGCCACCACAATGGGCGCCATGTCCGCGTCGCGCCGCGACTGGGCCGGCAGCGGCACAGCCTCCTCGTCCTCGAGCCGCTCGAGCGGCTCCCAGGCCGCCTTCAGCTCCGTGCGGGTCCGCCCGTCCAGGTGCGCCACCGCGCGCGCCATGTTCTCCCGGTTGGCCACCACCTTGCTCTCAAACTGGAAGGCGGTGATCTGCCCCAGCGCCCAGGTGGTGCCCGGGTCCTGGATGAGGCGCACGGAGCCGGCCGAGGCCGTCATCGGCACCTGGCCGACCATCAGCGCCCGGTCCACGCCGAGCCGGGCCATCTCGGTATAGATATCGTTGCGGATGGACTCGTCGTAGACCAGCATGGGCGCGCGCTGGGACACCGCGATGGACGCCGCGCGCAGCTTAGAAGAATCCCGTTGATCGCTGATGACCAGGGTCGGCGACTCCGGGAAGAAATACCGGAGCGTTTCCAACCCGTACGGGTCCTCGAAGACGTGGAAGTGCCCCTTGAACTCCTCCTTGACCATACGGTTGCGGTTTTCGGCCGCCGCGTCGTCTAAGTTGATGTCGGATTCGGCCGGGGTCACCGAATCCGTGAGCACCGCCGTCGGCTGGTGGAGCACGTCGTGGCAGCCAGAAAGCGTCAGGCACAGCGCCACCGACGCGACATGGGCGGCGACGACTGCAGTGCGGGTGCGAACACCTTTAACGAACAAAGGCTTGCGGTCCTTCTTCTCCGGCAGTCAGATCGGCCTCATCCACGTCCCGACGCACCGGCTTGCCCATGGCGTATTCGATCATCGCCACCAGGCGCTGGCGGCGATCCCGCAGGAAACCGTCGAAATCGGCGGCCCACAGGTACTCCGGGTCGAGCTCGTGGCTGGCCAAAACGGCTGCGAACTCGTGGTCTTCCATTAAAGACTTGGATTGTACTCGGGGCAGGTAGCGCGCGGGCGAATAGCCGTCCAGAACCACCTCGGTGCGCTTGCCCATGGGCGCACGGTTGAGCACGGAGGCCGCCAGGGAGGCCGGCACCGCGTGCTTTTTCGCCCAGGCCAGGGGGAAAACCGGCTCGAAGCCCGGCTGCAGGTCCCCGATGGTCCCCCGGTTGAAAGGCTGGGCGGTGCGCCAGTCCCGCGCTCCCCTGCCCATGAGCAGAGCGTAGATGGCATGGAAGACCCCATCGTCCGGGCCGGCGGACAGCAGGCGGGACTCGCTAAACTGCGCGTCGCGCACCGTCTTCGGCGCCCGGTCGGTCTTACCCTCGACCCAGGCGGTGACCTCGTCGACGTCCCGGGCCGAGCGCAGCTTGACCGCCGAGGAGCCGTAGAGCTCCCCGAACACCCCGCACCAGAACCACTGGTTGAGCTTGTCCCAGGCCGCCTGGGCGCTCAAGACCCGGCCGTGCTCGCCGCGGGCCTCGGAAAGCTGGGCCAGAATCACCGCCAGGGGAACGATCTGGGCGCTATAGGGCACCTGCGCCAGCTCGAAGATGCACCGCTGCGATAGGAACTCGGCGACCTCCCGGAAGGTAATCCGCAGCGTCTCCGTGGCCTTTCGGTAGTCGGCCAGGCGCAGGTTCAGAATGTCCTCGCGCTGCCCGCGCGCGGGACCGCGGGAGCCGGTCACCAGCAAGGAGACCGCCGACAGGAACTGCGTACGGCCGATGCCGTCCAGCGCCGGGTAGTCCCGCAGCACCCGCTCAGTTTCCTCCCAGTCGCGGGCCAGCTGGAAGTCCGGGTCCTCGGCGGCGAAAACCGCGGTGAGCAGGTCGAAGACGTCCATCTGCAGGCCCGCGGCGTTGGCCTGGGCGAAAATTGAGCCCACGCCCGCCCGCGCCGTGTGGCGGGCCAGCCGGATAATCGGCGTGTTGTACCCGGTCAGCGGGGCCATCACCCGATGCTGGAAGGCTGCCAGCAGCGCCCGGTCGCCGTCGCCGGCCTGAGCGGCCATGTCGAAAAGCAGCGCGGGGCCCTCCTCCCCCAGCAACGCGGCGACCGGCAGGCAAAGGTTCGCCACCTGCTGGCTGCGCTCGTGCAGGTTGCTCTCGATGTCGGGACCGAAATGGGAGCGCACTGCCCCGGCCTGGTTGACGGCGAAAACCGCCTCGTCGGGCAGGAGGTCCCCGCGCACGGCGCTGCGCACGTCAACGAAGAAGCTGCGGGTAATCTTCTTGGAGCGAAAATCGGTGGTCTCCACCTCCCCCGAGCCCCGGAAGCAGTGGTAGAGGCTGGTCAGGCGCTGCTGGCCGTCCAGCAGCAACATGCCGGGGGCGTTGTCGGTGGCCGGCGCGCCGCTAATCCGGCGCGGGCGGAAGCGCTGCGGCTCGTTGCGCGTATCCAGGGCCATCATCGCCCCCATGGGATAGCCGCGCAGGACGGTCACGATGAGCGAGCGGATGCGGTCTTCGTCCCAGGCATAGGATCGCTGAAAATCGGGCAGCTGGATATCCCCGCGATCGATGCGGGCGAACAGGTCGGGCAGGTCATAGCTTGGCGTGGTGAAACCCATGCCGCCTAGCTTAACCCCGCCCTAATCGCCGTGCGAGTGCTCAGTACAGGTCGTCTCGTGCGCCTGGTGCCCGGGGTGCTCGAGCTGGATGGTCGAATGCTCGATGCCCATCTCGTGCAGGATCTCCTGCGCCCTATCCAGCACCGGCCCGGTGGAGAAATCGTCGTTGACCACCAGGTGGCAGGTCGCCAGCGCCTCGGTGCCGCTGACCGACCAGACGTGCAGGTCGTGGACGGCGCGCACCCGCGGGATTTCCTCCAACGCCGCGGCGATGTCCGCGACGTCGTAGCCGGCCGGCACTCGGGCCAGCAGCACGGACAAGGAAGCGCCCAGCAGCTTGATGGCGCGCGGGGCGACGATGGCGGCGATCACCAACGAGGCGATCGTGTCGGCGGCGCGCCAGCCGGTGAAGTAGATGATGACGGCGCCCGCGATCACGGCCACCGAGCCCAAGAGATCGGTTAGCACGTGCAGGAACGCGCCCTCGACGTTGAGGGAGGCGCTGCGCTGGCGGTGCAGCACCCAGGCGCTGGCCGCGTTAGCTAGCAGGCCGACGATGGCCACCCCGCCCATCACGTGCGGGTCCACCGCCTGGTCGTTGCCCAGGCGCAGCAGCGCGGAGACCACGATCCACACGGAGACGGCAACAACCGCCACGGCGTTGACCGCGGCGGCAAGGGCCTCCACTCCCCGATAGCCGTACGTCGCCCGAGCCGAGGCCGCCTTGCGGCCAATCACCACGGCAATAACGGCCAGGATGAGGCCGGTGGCATCGGAGAGCATGTGCATGGCGTCGGCCAGCAGCGCCAGCGAGCCGGAAACCACCCCGCCGACAATCTCCGCGAAGAACACCGTGCCCGTGATGGCGAGCGCTGTGACCAGCGCCCGCAGCGGGGTGTTCTGCGCGTCGATGCCGTGCGAGTGGTCGTGGCTGTGCCCACGACTGTGACCGTGGCCGTGCTTTGTCATACTCAATGAGTATAGCCGAAAAACCGGCTATTGAAAATAGATTGAAAATCTAGCGAGCGGTGTCGGTCAGCTCGACCTTAACCCAGCTCATCAGGTCGCGCAGCTGCGCGCCGGTCTTTTCAATCTGGTGGTCGGCGAACTCCTGGCGCAGGCCCTCCAGCTCCTTGTTGCCGCCCTCGACGTTGGCGATCAGGCGCTTGGTAAAGGTTCCATCCTGGATATCGGACAGGATGTCGCGCATGCGCTGCTTGGTGCCTTCGTCGATGACGCGCGGGCCGGACAGGTAGCCGCCGAACTCCGCGGTGTCGGAGACCGAGTAGTTCATGTTGGCGATGCCGCCCTCGAACATCAGGTCCACGATGAGCTTCATCTCGTGCAGGACCTCGAAGTAGGCCATCTCCGGCTCGTAGCCGGCCTCCACCAGGACCTCGAAGCCGGTCTTGATGAGGAACTCCGCGCCACCGCACAGGACGGCCTGCTCACCGAAGAGGTCGGTGACGGTCTCGGCCTCGAAGGTGGTCGGGATGACGCCGGCGCGGGCACCACCGATGGCGGCGGCGTAGGACAGAGCCAGGTCCTGGCCGTTGCCCTTCGGATCCTGCTCGACGGCGATCAGGCAGGGAACGCCCTTGCCGTCCAGGAACTGGCGGCGCACCAGGTGGCCCGGGCCCTTCGGGGCGACCATGCCGACGGTGATGTTCTCGGCCGGCTCAATCAGCTTGAAGTGGATGTTCAGGCCGTGGCCGAAGAAGAGGGCGTCGCCGTCGTGCAGGTGCGGGGCGATCTGGTTGTCGTAGATCTCCTTCTGGGAGGTATCCGGCGCCAGCAGCATGACCAGGTCGGCCCACTCGGCGGCCTCGGCGACGGAGGTCACCCGGAAGCCGGCCTCCTCCGCCTTGACGGCGGACTTGCTGCCGTCGCGCAGGCCGATGGTGACCTCGACGCCGGACTCGCGCAGGTTCTGCGCGTGGGCATGTCCCTGGGAGCCGTAGCCGATGATGGCTACCTTGCGGCCCTGGATGATGGACAGATCGGCGTCGTCGTCGTAGAAGGTCTGGATTGCCATGAGGTATTTACCTACTTTCCAAAAATGATGATGATGGGTGGAAAACTGTGGCCTAAACGGCCAGGGTGATTATTCGTTTATTTGGGTGGGGCCATCGCCTTGGGGCCGCGCGAGAGCGCCACATGTCCAGATTGCACTAGCTCGCGCACTCCGAACGGTTCCAACACGTCCAGCAGCGCTTGCAGCTTGCCGGGGGTGCCGGTGGCCTCCACAACCACGGACTCAGGCGCCACATCGACCACGCGGGCGCGGAAGATGTTGACCGCGTCGACCACCTGGGGCCGGTTTGCGTTGTTCGCTGCGACCTTGACCAACATGATCGCCCGCGCGACCGAGGAATCCTCTTCCAGCTCGACGACCTTGATGACCGGGATGAGTTTGTTGAGCTGCTTGGTAATCTGCTCGATAACAATCTCGTTGGCATCCGCCACGATAGTCAGGCGGTTAATGCCTTCGGTCTCCGTGCGCGCCGAGACGAAGGAGATTATGGAATAGCCGCGGCGGGTAAACATTCCCGCCACGCGGGAGATGATCCCCTCCCCGTCTTGGACGAGCACCGACAGCGTGTGCCGGGTGACATCGGTTGCTGCCATGGTTAACTCTCCTTTCCGGTCGCGTCCAAGTCCTTACTGGACTCTTCCGCGAACAGGGGCCGCAGCCCCTGGACGTATTGGATTTCCTCGTTCGATGCCCCGCCGCCGACCATCGGCCAGACCTGGGCGTCCTCGCCGACGATGAAGTCGATGACGACCGGGCGGTCGTTGATAGCGCGGGCCCGCTCGATAGCCGGGGCGACCTCCTCCTCGCAGGTGACCCGGATGGCTTCGCAACCCAGCGCCTGGGACAGCTGCACGAAGTCCGGCAGGAAGGTGCCGCCCTCGCGCAGCTTGGTGTGCGAGTAGTTGCCGTCGAAAAACAGCGTCTGCCACTGGCGCACCATGCCCAGGTTGCCGTTGTTGATGACCGCCACCTTGATGGGAAAGCCCTCGATGGCCGCGGTCGTCAGCTCTTGGTTGGTCATCTGGAAGCAGCCGTCGCCGTCGATGGCCCAAACCTCGCGGTCCGGGCTGGCGGCCTTGGCGCCCAGGGCGGCGGGCACCGCGTAGCCCATCGTCCCGGCGCCGCCGGAGTTAATCCAGCTGCGCGGGCGCTCGAAGTCGATGAACTGCGCGGCCCACATCTGGTGCTGGCCCACGCCGGAGCAATAGATTGCCTCCGGGCCGGCCAGTTTGCTCAGCTGCTCGAGCACGAACTGCGGGTTGAGCAGGCCGTCCCCGGTCGGCTCCCACCCGCGCGGGTAGCGCTCGCACAGGTCATCCAGGTAAGTACGCCAGCGGTCCAGCTCCGGCAGTTCGGGCTGGCGCGGGCCCTGGAACCCCCGCAGCAGCTGGTGGAGGACCTCGCGGGCATCGCCCACGATGGGGATATCCACCTCGCGGTTCTTCCCAATCTCGGCCGGGTCGACGTCCGCATGGATGACGCGGGCCCCCGGCGCAAACGATGCCGTATCGCCCGTCACCCGGTCATCAAACCGGGCGCCAATGGCGATCAGCAGGTCGGAGCGCTGCATGGCCGCGACCGCCGGCACCGTTCCGTGCATGCCGGGCATGCCCAGGTGCTGCGGGTGCGACTCGGGGAACGCGCCCAGCGCCATCAGCGTGGTGACCACGGGGATGCCGGTGAACTCGGCGAATTCCCGCAGTTCCTTTTCAGCGTTGGCCTTAATAACGCCGCCGCCGACGTAAAGCACCGGCTTGCGGGACTCCGAAATCAGCTGGACCGCCTGGTTGATCTGGCGCGCGTGTGGGCGGGTGACCGGCTTGTAGCCGGGCAGCTCGAGGCGCGTCGGGGCCGTGTAGTCCAACGTGCCGTTTTGCACGTCCTTCGGGATATCGACCAGCACGGGGCCCGGGCGGCCCGTCGACGCCAGGTGGAAGGCGGCGGCGATAGCCCCGGGGATTTCCTCGGGCGTGGCGACGATGAAGTTGTGCTTGGTAATCGGCATCGTGATGCCCCGGATGTCCGCCTCCTGGAAGGCGTCGGTGCCCAACAGGTTGGACCCGACCTGGCCGGTGATGGCGACCACGGGGACGGAATCCAGCATGGCGTCGGCCAGCGGCGTGACCAGGTTGGTCGCGCCCGGGCCGGAGGTAGCGATACACACCCCCACCTGCCCGGAGGCCTGGGCGTAGCCCTCGGCCGCGTGGCCGGCGCCCTGCTCGTGCCGGGTCAGCACGTGGCGCAGGCGGCTCGAATGGGCCAGCGCGTCGTACAACGGGAGCACAGCGCCACCCGGGATGCCGAATACCAGCTCGGTTCCGAGATCCTCTAGCGTGCGGACGATTGCCTCGGCTCCGGTGAGCCTTTCACGAACAGGGGTGCCGGTTCGAGCGGCCACGGAAGCGGGCGTGGGAGTGGGTGAAGCTGCCACGGTAGATTCGCTCCTTTTTGCATTTAAGTGTTGACTGGGTTGACTAGGTTGTCTGGGTTGTTGGTCGTTGTGGTTGGTGATTGTCGGCTACCACCTCCTGGGTGCGAGGCGATGATCATTGCCGGCCGGGGTCTGCCGATACGACAAAGCCCCCGGCGGGAACCTGCCTCTGGTGGTTCCGCGTCGAGGGCGCTTGGCGTATACGACAACAGTTAGCCGCTACGGCGAGCGCCGCTCGGGTACGAGTACTAGCTGAAGTCGAATAATGATCATGTCCTGCATCATACACAGCCGAAAATTTGCGACAACCCCCTTACCCCTAGCCGGGGTTATCTCACGCTTTGAAATTAATTCCGTCACGATTGACCATACAATGAAACGCGTCGCGGGTTTTCCCACGCTAACCCCCGTCCACTAGCATGGATAGCCATGAGCACACCCCAGCGCCGACCTTCCCGTAACAACCGCCCGGCCCGCCCGGAGGAAGCGAATAAAAATCGCACCAACCAGGCACCCGCCGGGACGGCCGAGCAAACCACGGTCTTTCGACCGGAGCGCACCAATCTGCTCGCCATCGTCTTGCTCACCGCCATCGCAATCCTCATCATCTCCTGGAAGCCGCTGGTCTTGGGCTGGCTGCTGATCATCCCCGCGCTGGCCTTCTGGTGGGTGCTGCGGGCGCGCACCACGGTGGGCGAGGCCGGCATCGCCATCCGCTACGCCTTCCGCGGGGATGCCCGGCTGTCCTGGGACGAGTTCGCAGGCATCGGCTTCAAGCGCGCGCACGCCTTCGCCGCGACCCACGCGGGCCGGAAATTCAACCTTCCGGGGGTAACCTTTAATTCACTCCCCGACCTGGCGCGGGCCTCCCGCGGGCGCATCCCGGACGCGCTCAGCGCAGGTAAGAAGGCCGCCGACGACAAGGTCGTGGTCATCCACCGCGACGGGCAGCAGGTTCTCATGTCCAAGGAGGAGTATGCTGCCTACCAAGCCACCGAGGGCGACTCGGCCACCCACACTGAGTCCAACCCCAACTAGGCGCGCGGCCACCCCATCCGCGCACGCGGTACGGCTTTGCCTCTTCTTTCCTGATATCCCCGTGTGCCTGTAGAAAGGTCAAGGCTTTAGACCCCCATGTACCCGCTGCGCTCAAAAACCACCACTGTAGGCCGTCAAGCCGCCGGCGCCCGCGCCCTCTGGCGCGCGACCGGTACCGCCGAGAACGACTTCGGCAAGCCCATCGTGGCCATCGCCAACTCCTTTACCCAGTTCGTGCCCGGCCACGTGCACCTGAAAAACGTCGGTGACATCGTCGCCGAGGCCGTCCGCGCCGCCGGCGGGGTGCCCAAGGAGTTCAACACCATCGCTGTCGACGACGGCATCGCCATGGGCCATTCCGGCATGCTCTACTCGCTGCCCAGCCGCGAGATCATCTCCGACTCCATCGAGTACATGGTCAACGCCCACACCGCCGACGCCCTGGTCTGCATCTCCAACTGCGACAAAATCACCCCGGGCATGCTGAATGCCGCCCTGCGCCTGAACATCCCCACCATCTTCGTCTCCGGCGGGCCGATGGAGGCTGGCAAGGCCGTCGTCGTCGACGGCGTGGCCCACCAGCCCACCGATCTCATCACCGCGATCACGGCCTCGGCCTCCGACGCGGTTTCCGATGCCGCCCTAACCACCGTCGAAGAATCCGCCTGCCCCACCTGCGGCTCCTGCTCCGGCATGTTCACCGCCAACTCCATGAACTGCCTGACCGAGGCCTTGGGCCTGGCCCTGCCCGGCAACGGCACGACCCTGGCCACCCACGCCCAGCGCCGGCGCCTGTTCGAGCAGGCCGGCGAAAAGATCGTCGAGCTGTGCCAGCGCTACTACGGCGAGGAAGACGACCGGATGCTGCCGCGGAGCATCGCCAGCAAGGCCGCGTTCACCAACGCCATGGCGCTGGACATGGCCATGGGCGGCTCCACCAACACGATCCTCCACACGCTGGCCGCCGCCCAGGAAGGCGACGTCGACTTCACCCTGCGCGACATCGAGGCCATCTCCGACCGCGTGCCCTGCCTGTCGAAGGTCGCGCCGAACGGCGTGTGGCACATCGAAGACGTCCACCGCGCCGGCGGCATCCCCGCCATCCTGGGCGAGCTGCGCCGCGCCGGCCACCTCGACACCACCGTCCACACGGTCTGCTACGACGACGCCAACCAGTGGCTCGACGACTGGGACATCCGCGGCGGGAACCACATCCCGGACGCCGAGGAACTCTTCTACGCCGCGCCCGGCGGGGTGCGCACCACCGAGCCCTTCTCGACGTCGAACCGCTGGTCCTCGCTGGATACCGACCAGCAGGACGGCTGCATTCACTCGGCCGAGCACGCCTACTCCGCCGACGGCGGCCTCGTGGTCCTGCGCGGCAACCTGGCCCCCGACGGAGCCGTCATCAAGGCCGCCGGCGTCGAGGAGGAGCTGTGGGGGTTCAGCGGCCCGGCCCGCGTGGTCGAGTCTCAGGAGCAGGCCGTCTCCGCCATCCTCAACAAGGAGGTACAGGCAGGCGAGGTGCTGGTCATCCGCTACGAAGGCCCCTCCGGCGGCCCCGGCATGCAGGAGATGCTCCACCCGACCTCCTTCCTCAAGGGCGCCGGGCTGGGCAAGAAGTGCGCGCTGATCACCGACGGGCGCTTCTCCGGCGGCACCTCGGGGCTGTCCATTGGGCACATCTCGCCCGAGGCCGCCCACGGCGGGCTCATCGGGCTGATCGAAAACGGCGACACCATCCACATCGACGTGCGCTCCCGCCGCCTGGAGCTGGCCGTCGCCGACGATGAGCTGGCCCGCCGCCGCGCCGCCCAGATGGAGCGGGAGCACCCGTTCACCCCGGTGGACCGCAACCGCCCGGTGACCAAGGCGCTGCGCGCCTACGCCGCCCTGGCGACCTCCGCCGACCGCGGCGCCGTCCGCGTGGTCGACGGCCACGTCCACTAGGCCACGTCGATCGCCCCGGGGCGCGGGCGTCTCGCCTAAACTCTCCGGGGTGAATACCCAACGCCGCGTACCGCCACTACTGGCCTATCTCCTCATCGCCGCCGGGCTCCTCGGCGGCATCGGGAAGACCATCGCCCACACCCTGATCACCGACTTCCCCGTCGACATGATCATCTACCGGGAAGGGGTCAAGGCCTTCCTGTCGGGCGGCGAGGTCTACTCGCAGCCGATGTATGCCGGCGACATCGCCCTGCCGTTCATCTACCCTCCCTTCGGCGCCCTAGTGATGGTGCCGCTGGCCGCCTTCGAGTGGATGAGCGACGACCTGGCCGGCGACATCATGATCGTGCTGTCCGACCTGCTGCTGCTCGCGTGCATCTACTTCGTCGCCCGCGCCATCCTGCCGGCGATGGCGCGCCGCAACTTCCTCGCGGTCGTCTTCGTGGTCTGGGCCGTGGTGCTGGGCTTCGAGCCGGTGGAGCTGAACAACGGTTTCGCGCAGATCAACATCGCCGTCATGGCCTTGGTGGTCTTCGACCTCGTGCCGCGCAAGCGCTACCTGCCGCAGGGCTGGCTCATCGGCGTCGCGGCCGCCATCAAGCTGACCCCTGCGGCCATGCTGCTGTATTTCCTGGTCCGCAAGGAAGTCAAGCCGATTGTCACCGCTGCCGTCTCCGGCGTCGTCGCCACGGCCCTGGCGGCGGCCGTGCGCTGGGATGTCTTCGTCGAGTTCTTCTTCGGCAAGATGCTCGCCATGGGTTCCGGCGACGATTTCGGCGTCGGCACCGCCTACCAGTCCAACAGCTCGTGGAAGGGCGTGCTCGAGCGCGCGTTCACCTCCGCCGAGGCCGCCGAGGCCCACGGCACCTTGCTCAACGTCGCCTGGCTGGTGGGCGCCCTAATCATCATCGGCGTCGGCGCCTGGCTCATGCGCAGCCTCCTTAGCCGCGGCCTGGCTATCGATGCCGCCCTCACCGCCTCCGTCGTCATGCTGCTCATCTCTCCGGTGTCTTGGTCGCACCACTGGGTCTGGCTGGCACTCATCCTGCCGGTTCTCGCCTACCGCGCGTGGTCGTGGCGGCACCAGACCTGGGTCGCCGGCAGTCTTATCGCCGTCGTGGCCGCCTGGGCCTTCTGCTTGCTCACGATGCCACCCAAGTGGTGGTTCGGCGACGACATCAACGTCTACGGGCTTAACACCATGCAGAAGTTCCTGGTGAGCGACTTCGTGTGGATGATCATCATCGCCGGCGCCCTCTACGCCTACTGCGCACTGAAACAGCCGCGGCAGGAGTTATCCACAGGCACGCGCACCGAAGTGTGACGGACTCAACTCCCTTCGCGCCAAAGTCGGGGTTATCCACAGGCAGGCGCGTTGACGCGTCATCAAAAATGGCGTTTTTGGGCGAGTTATCCACAGGTTCAGGTTTTTACTTGTCGGGGTTGACGGGCGGGCTTAGCGTGTGAGGCATGACGACGACAGCCATAGACACTTTGAAAGCAGCGCACTCTATCTTCGCGGACGGGATTTCCTACTTGGGCCTGTGCCGCGAGCTGAGACTGCCCGCCCTGAAGGCTGTCATGTCGGACGTTGCCGCGGCCGCCCACTACCGCGCCTGCCAGACCTTCTTCGGACACACCACGTATACGCGCAAGCAAGCCGATGCGAGGAAAGGCGCCGCGGAATCCGGACACCACTTAGATACTTTGCTGGTGTTAGACAACGCCTTCCGCCGGGTGCGACACAAAGGCCACGCCTGGGCCATGCTCATAGAACTCTGCAACACCCCCGGCACCACCAAACAACTCCGCCGCCTTGCCAACCAAAAGGTCCTAGAGCTTAACCGCCCGGCCCCACCGGCCGAAGGCGTGCGCGTGACCCGCTGCAAAGACGGACCGAGTACTTTTTCTATCACCGGCGACCCTGAGCTGGTGGAAAACCTCTGGGCGTCGATTAAGACCATCCCCGACGTGGAAGCCTTGTTCAGCGGCGGGCTGAACAAGCAACCGAAAGCCACCCACGTGGTGATCTCGCTTCCTGATTGGGTGCAAATCCTGTCCGGTGATGGGGATGAGATCACCCTGCAGCTAACCAACGGCACCACCATGACCGGTGCCGAGTACGTCCGCCAATGCTTGCTGGACGCGGGCCTGGCCACCCTGGTGGACCCTAGGCGCGGCCCGGTCAACCACTACCGCTTCCAGCGCCACGCTTCACCGAAGCAGAAGGACATGGCCAAGGCCGAGACCACCACCTGTGCGTGGCCGAACTGCCGCAAGCCGGCCGATGAGTGCCAGGTCCACCACATCCACCCCTGGGCCGATGGCGGCGAGACCAACCAGGAGAATCTCACCTTGTTGTGTGAGTTCCATAATTCGTGGAACGACGACGACCCCGCCTACCCCAGACACGGGCGGGTCAATCGAAGACACGGCAAGGTGACCTGGGACCCGCCCTGGGGCGGCTGACACTGGGGCGGCGGGCATAAATCCCGCCGCGGGGCTGGCATAAAGCCAGCCGAGCCACAAGGAACGGCCAGCCAAATACACTGAAAGGCGCCACGGACCACGTCCGTAGCGCCTACTCGGCGTGCCTTAAGGCCTAGTGCAGCGGATTGACCCCTGCGCCGAACCACCAGATAGCCCCCAGGGCGACCAAGCCCAGGATGATGAAGACCCACGAGGACGCCAGCGGGCGACGCACCCACGAGCGACCAAAGTCCAGCGACATAACACCCGGGCCGGTAAACTGAACGCCCAGAGCGATAACGAACAACACGACCGACAGCCATACCGACTCCGGCCAGTTAAAGACGTTGAGCCCGGCCCCAGAGACAGCGAGGGCGTGCAGAGCGGTGAACCCGGTGACGAGCGTCGCGAGCATCGCCGCGACCGGCGTCAACAGACCCAAGACGAGGAAGGCGCCAGCGACCAACTGGACGACCGGCACACCGATGCCCAGAATGTTGGCCCACGGATAACCCGCGAACTGCTCGGTGACCTCGCTAAGGCCGGCAGAATCGCCGAGCTGCAGTAGCGGGCGCAGCCCCGCCAGGATGAGGTACACGCCCAAGCCGAGGCGGACCAGCAAAAGGCCGAAATCGATGGTGCCACGCTTAGCGGAGGCCGTGGTTTCGGGGGCCTCGGTCGGGTCGGTGGCATCGGCAGCGCCGGCGTAGAGGGGCTGCCCGTCGGCGTCGTACTGCTCGCCGGCCGGGACCTGGGAGGTCGCGGCGTAGTCCGGCTCGTTCGGATCCAGCGCCATGGTCTCCTGCGGCGCGGCGGCCGGCTGGTAGCGAGTGGCAGGCTCGTCGGCGCGGCGCTCGGCGAAGTCGCGATCGGCAAAGGCCTCGGACTCGCGCGGCTCGCGGTCCAGCTGGACGGTCGGATCCGCGGCGGCGGCCGGCGCACCCGTGGCACTGAAGGCGGTGGTCTCAGCCCCCTGGCCTGCCGACCTCACCTCGGGAGCCTCCTCCACACCCGGCTCGGGCGTGGTAGCGCGGGGCTCGATGTTCTGCGGCTGGGCGCGGCCGGCGCGCTCGAAGAGGGAGCTGCGCTTCGGCGCGGGCTTGCTCGGGGCACCTGCCTGGGCGGACTCGCTGGTCTCGCCAGGCTTGGCGGCCTGGCCGAACTCGGTGGTCTCCGGGGCATCGTCGCGCTTTAGGGGACGCGCGGTGCCGCGGCCGGAAGACTGGGAGGGCCCAGTGTAGGTGGGAACGTCGTCAAAGTCATCGCCTAAGGCTCGGGCGTTATCTGGCTTGTTGTTCTGGGTCATAACTGCCAACTTAGGCCAGCTAAGCGTCAGTCTGGACCACCGTTATCGGCGCGCCGCGACATCGTCTGCAAATCGAGCCCCTTTCACCTTTGTTGACACGTCACGCTTTTGGGTACACTAGAGTTATTAGCCAACACCAAGGAGGAACCATGACCGACAAGAACCAGGACTGGGCCGGCGACCCGCACAACGCTTCCCCGGACGGCGAATTCGTCCGCGACACCAACTACATCACCGACCGTTTTGTCGCCGGTATCACCGAGCGCCAGAACAACGACGACGGCACCGTCAGCTGGCCAATGGCCGCCGACCGCTACCGGCTTATCGCCGCCCGCGCCTGCCCGTGGGCGCACCGCTCCGTCATCACGCGCCGCCTGATGGGCCTCGAGGACACCCTCTCGCTAGGCCTGGCCGGCCCGACCCACGACGTGCGCTCCTGGACCTTCGACCTGGATCCCGATGGCGTCGACCCAGTGCTTCGCATCCCCCGCCTGCAGGACGCCTACTTCGCCCGCTTCCCCGACTACCCGCGCGGGATCACGGTACCTGCCATCGTGGAGGTCGCCAGCGGGAAGGTCGTGACGAACGACTACGACAGCATCGTGCGCGATTTCATCACCGGGTGGACCGACTTCCACCGCGCCGGCGCCCCGAACCTCTACCCCGCCGAGCACGCGGCCGAAATCGACGAGCTCAACGAGTACATCTTCCGCAACATCAACAACGGCGTCTACCGCTGCGGCTTCGCCGGCAGCCAGGAGGCCTACGAAAAGGCCTACGCGGACCTCTGGGAGGCCCTCGACTGGGTCGAAGAGCGCCTGGGCCAGCAGCGCTACATGGTCGGCGAGCACCTCACCGAGACCGATATCCGCCTCTTCGTCACGCTGGTGCGCTTCGATCCGGTCTACTACTCGCACTTCAAGTGCTCCCGCCACAAGACTTCCGAGCTGCCGAACATCCGCGGCTACCTGCAGGAGCTTTTCCAGATCCCGGGCTTCGGTGACACCACCGACTTCACCGAGATCAAGCAGCACTATTTCATCGTGCACAAGGAAGTAAACCCCACCCAGGTTGTCCCGGTCGGCCCGGAGATGTCCTGGCTGGCCCAGCCGCACGACCGCGACCGCTTCGGCGGCGCCCCCTTCGCCGAGGGCACCACGCTGCCCGGCGCCCTGCCGAAGGGCGAGGAGCTCAAGAACCCGGAGCCCTTCCAGGAAGAGCTCTTCGGCTAAGCCGCGCTAGGCAACGGGCTAAGCAACTAGCCCCTCCCCGGCGGCGCGCACGACGGAGTCCGTGAGCTCCTCGAGCACCTCGGATTCTAGCCGCCAGCGCTGCCAGTACAGATCGACGTCCAGCGGATCACCGTCGAGCAGCACCACCTGCCCGCTGTCGAGCAGCGGCCGCGCCTGGGCCTCGGCCACCAACCCCCAGCCCAGGCCCGCGCGGACGGCCTCGACGTAGCCCTCGGCCGAGGGAATCTCCGAGATATTAGCCCGGATGACGTGCGAGTCGATGAAGCGTTCCTGCATGGCATCGTCGAGCACTTGGTCGTGCGGGCCGTACATCACCACCGGCATCTGCGTCCACGAAATACCCTCCACCGTCCGATGCCGCCGCGCCAGCCCCGGTGCCGCCACGGCGACCAGCCGCTGCTTGCCCAGGTACGTCGACTCGCAGCCGCTCACCGGCAGCTCCTCGCGGGTTACCGCGCCGAGGACGTCGCCGCGGCGGAGCATCGCCAGCGTGCGAGCCTCGTCCTCAATCAGCAAGCGCAACGATGCCTTGCCCCCGTCGGCCACGTCCTCCAGCACCGGGCGAAACCAGGTCGCCAGCGAGTCGGCGTTCACGGCCACCGACAAGGGGACGCGCGCCAGGCGTTTCTGCAGGCGGGCATTGGTCTCGGCCTGGACCAAGGCCATGCGGCGGGCGGCTTGGACGAGGACTTCGCCGGCATCGGTAGCCATCACCGGCGTGGAGCGCCGCAGCAGGACGCGGCCCGTGCTGGTTTCCAGGGCTTTGACGCGCTGGCTAACCGCGGAGGGTGATACCCCTAACACTCGGGCGGCGCCGTCGAAGCTGCCTTCGTCCACAATTGCCAGCATAGTTTCCAGATGAAGCGGGTTCATGAAGCATAGCTTAACTATATTTAGTCTGATTAACTAGACTTCACTTTCGCGCGGCGGCACACTAGAGATATGTCGATCATCGTAGCTGGCTTCGCCCTGGGTATCTCCCTTATCGTCGCTATCGGGCCCCAGAATGCCCTCCTGCTCAAACAGGGCATTCGCCGCCATGCGATTGGCGTGGTGATTGCTATCTGCGCGGCCAGCGACATCATCATGATTCTCGGCGGCACCGCCGGCGTCGGCTTCTTGGTCGACCGCTTCCCTTGGGCGCTGACCATCCTCAAATACGCGGGCGCGGCCTACCTGGCCTATTTCACCTTCCTGTGCTTCCGCGACGCCCTCACCCCCGACGGCAAGGCCCTCGACGCGGACACGCCGCCCAACAAGACCGAGGAGATCGAATCCTTCGGCACCTCCCCCGACGCCCGCGGCGGCGTGGCCGCCGTGGCCACGAAGACCCGCCGGGTCATCCGCCGCCAGATGCAGGAAAAGACCTGGCTCAAGCCAGCCCTGGCCGCCGTGGCCATCTGCTGGCTCAACCCGGCCGCTTACGTCGACGTGCTCGTCATGTTGGGCGGCGTGGCCAACCAGTACGGCCCCGACGACCGCTGGCTCTTTGCCGGCGGCGCCATCTGCGCCAGCCTCGTCTGGTTCCCTACCATCGGCTACGGCGCGGCCAAGTTCTCCGACGTTCTGGCGCAGCCGAAGGTCTGGCGGGTCATCAACTTCGCCATCGGCTGCATCATGATTGGCCTGACCATCAAGCTGCTGATGCACTAAACGCCCCGCCGGAGAGCTCGTCTCCGCGGGGCGCCGGTCCGGCTTTTAGTTAGTTCTTCTGCTCGCTAGTGGAAGCGTCGGTGCCGGTGGTCTCGGCATCGTCGGCCTCGGGGTCACCGGAGGCGCCGGTTTCCTCGATCCACTGCTTGATTTCTTCCTCGGAGCGGCCTTCCTCAACGTTGTCGCGCTCGGTGTAGTAGCTGACGTCGTTGCGCTTCTCGTCGTACTCCTCGAGGTCGAAATCGACTTCCTCGTCGTTGTCGAGGTCGTCGGTGACCTCGTCGACGATGTCGTTGTAGAGCTCCTCGCGTTCCAGGTTGGAGTCGACCAGCTGCTGGCCGATCTCGTCGTCGTAGCGCGCGGCGTCGTACTCCTTGTCCGGGTGCAGCTTCAGGTGCAGCAGGGCGCGGATGCGCTCGCGGCGCACGCCCTCGTCCTTAATCTGGGACTGGCTGCGGAACCAGGCGAAGACCAGGATGGCCACCATGACAATGCCCATGTAGCCGATGACCGGGTAGACGTAGTTCATCAGGGTCTTGAAGCCGGCGAAGGAGACCCCGAAGCCAGCCAGGCAGCCCGCGACGAAGATGACGCGGTAACGGCCCTCGTGGCCGGCGGACAGGCGCTTACCCAGCGCGTAGAACATGCCGATGGCGGTGTTGAAAATCATCAGGTAGATGATGACGGCCATGATGCCGCCCAGCACGGAGCCCATCTCGTCGACGAGCATCAGCATCGGGATGTCGGAGTCGCCGATCTTGTCGGCGTTCATCAGCAGGGAGAAGCCCGCCATGCCCATCATGATGAAGTAGATGACGCCGCCAATGATGCCGCCCAGGCCGGCCTCGCGCGGGCTGATGTTGTCGCCGCCGATGACCAGCGACATGGACACGGCCAGCATCAGGGCCAGGCCGTTGTAGTTCAGGGCAGAAACCAGCCAGTTGCCGATAGGCGAATCAATCTGGCCGGAGTGCTCCATGGCCAGGGTGACGTCCTCGGGCATGCTGAACAGCGTGTAGATGAAGACCAGGATGACCGCGATGATGATGGTCGGGGTCAGCGCGCCGATGACCTTGGAAACCTTGTCGACGTCCAGCATGCCGCACACCAGCACGAGGATGAGCATCAGCAGGGAGCCGACCCAGGCCGGCCAGCCGAACTGCTGCTCCATGTTGGAGCCGGCGCCGGCGAGCATCACGAAGCCGATTGCGAACAGGGTGATGACCACCGCGATATCCAGCAGCTTGGAAACAATCGGGTGGGTCACGCGGCGGAAGACGGTGTTGTGCTCCGAGGCGTGGAAGTAGCTACCCAGCTGCAGGAAGACGGTGCCAGCCAGCGTCATGATGATGCCGGCGACGATGATGCCCCACACGCCGTTGGCGCCGAAGGAGGTGAAGTATTGCACGATCTCCTGGCCCGTCGCGAAGCCGGCGCCAACCAGCAGGCCGACGAAGGCCAAGGCGATGCTCATTGATTTGGTAATAGACACAACTTTCCTAGTTCTGCTAGACAATGATCAAGTCTCAAGCGCGCACCCGACGGCCAGGGGCCCTGCCAGAAAGCGGCGGGCCCAGCCAGCCTCAGCCCGCCGCGGCCCGAGGGAGCAAGCATACAACTCAACCTCCGGCGCAGCGGATTGGCGCGCGCTGTCGTCCCAAAGCATAACGCACCTGTCCGCGCCGCCTGGTGTGCACTGTAGCTAGTCCACCCCTACCTGTGAGACACCTAACGCTTGGCTGGGACTTTCGGCAGGAAAGGCCCCGGAATACGCCAAAGAACCGCGGATATCATTTTGATAACATCCGCGGGTCCTGGCTGATAACTGTGCGGTCTAGTTGAGCTTCTCCGCGATCAACTTGTTGACCTGGCCCGGGTCAGCCTTGCCCTGGGTGGCCTTCATGACTGCGCCCACGATGGCGCCGGTGACCTTCTTGTTGCCGGCCCGGTACTTCTCCACGATGTCCGGGTTGGCGGCCAAGGCGTCGTCGACGGCCTTCTCGATGGCGCCGTCGTCGCGGACGACCTCCAGGCCGCGCGCGGCGACGACCTCGTCGACGTCGCCCTCGCCAGCCAGCACGCCGTCGACGGCCTGGCGAGCCAGCTTGGTGGTCAGCTTGCCCTCGGCCACCAGGGCGCACACGCGGGCGACCTGCTGCGGGCTAATCGACAGATCGGCCAGGGCCACTCCCTGTTCGTTGGCCTTGCCGGAGAGGTAGGCCACCCACCAGGAGCGGGCATCGGAGGCCGGGGCGCCAGCCTCGACGGTGTCGACGATGAGGTCGAGGGCGCCGGCGTTGACCAGGTCGCGCATCTCCTCATCCGTCAGGCCCCACTCCTTCTGGATGCGGGCGCGGCGGACCCACGGCAGCTCCGGCAGCGTGGCGCGGATTTCCTCGACCCACTCGCGCGGGGCGATGACCGGCGGCAGGTCCGGGTCGTTGAAGTAACGGTAGTCCTCGGCGGTCTCCTTGGGGCGCCCCTTGGAGGTGGTGCCGTCGGCCTCCTGGTAGTGGCGGGTCTCCTGGACGATCTCGCCGCCGTCCTCGATGACCTGGGCCTGGCGCTGCATCTCAAAGCGCACGGCCTGCTCGACGGACTTCAGCGAGTTGATGTTCTTGGTCTCTGTGCGTGTACCAAACTCCTCCTGGCCGATGGGGCGCAGGGACAGGTTGGAGTCCACGCGCATGGAGCCCTGGTCCATGCGGGCATCGGACACGCCCAGGGCGGCGACCAGGTCGCGCAGGGCGGAGACGTAGGCCTTGGCGACCTCGGGGGCGCGCTCGCCGGCGCCGATGATCGGCTTGGTAACGATCTCGATCAGCGGGATGCCGGCACGGTTGCAGTCCACCAGGGACTTCGTCGCGCCGTGGATGCGGCCGTCGGCGCCGCCCAGGTGGGTCAGCTTGCCGGTGTCTTCCTCCATGTGGGCGCGCTCGATCTCGACGCGCCACTCAGTGCCGTCCTCGAGCTGGACGTCCAGGTAGCCGTCGTACGCGATGGGCTCGTCGTACTGGGAGATCTGGTAGTTCTTCGGCTGGTCCGGGTAGAAGTAGTTCTTCCGGGCGAACCGGGAGGACTCCGCGATGGAGCAGTTCAGCGCCAGCCCAATCTTGATGGCCCATTCCACGCCCTTGGCGTTAACGACCGGCAGCGCGCCCGGCAGCCCCAGGGACACCGGGTCCACGTTGCTGTTCGGAGCGGCGCTGAAATTGGTGGCCGAGGTGGAAAACATCTTGGTTTCGGTATCCAACTCGACATGCACTTCCATGCCCATGACGGGTTCAAACTTTTCCAAGACCTCATCGAAGTCCATCAGGTCATACATCGCAGCAGTCATGCGTGCCATCTTAGTACGTTATTTTTCTTCGCCGGCAACTGGTCTTTTTTGCCTATGCTGGGGCGCATGGATACCCCGAATAGCGTCGGCTCGGACCTCGTCAATGCCCCCTTGGTCAACGTCGTCTATTGCCGCAACTTACCCACCGCGAAAGACTTAGCCGCCGCCGTCCGCGACACCTTCGGCGACCAGCTCAGCCCGCTGGAGCCCGGCCCGAACCCGCAGCTGCAGGTGGCCCAGGCCCGCGACTGCACCATCACCTTCAAGCTTATCGATGCCGCCCCCGACCTTTCCGAGGTCGAGCCCCACCCGGAGCTCAACGACGGCTCGGTCGACGTGTCCAGCGCCACCAGCTACGTACTCGTCACGGTCTTCCCCGACAACGCGCACCTCGAGCGCGGCAAGAAATACCGGGAGGACCGCCTGCGCCAGCTCAACATGCTGTCGGTGGCCACCCTCGCCGCGCTTAAAACCCCGGGCGCGCTCGCGGCCTTGGTGCCGCGGGCCGGGGTGACCATTAGCGCGCCGCGCTTTATCCAGCTGGCCGATAGCGGCGAGCTGGCGATGACGGCCGCGGGCGTGTGGGTACGCCCCTCCGAGGACGCCGATCGCTGGTACGCCTACTCCGTCGGGCTCATCCAGGCCGGCCACCCGGAGGTGCAGATTCGCAACGCGCCCGGGGATCCCAACGATTTCTACGCGGTACTGCGCGGGCTCGTTTCTTATGTGCTGGACGGCAACACCGTCCGCGCGGGCGACTCCCTGACCATCGCCGAGGACCGGCCGGCCATCACCGTGGCCGAGGACAGCTGGGTCGTGGACCCGCAGCTGCCGGCGCTGCGCCTCGACGTCGCGTAGGCGCTTACCCTACCGCGGGCCCGCGCTAGCCGAAGAGCGCCTTGGCGGTGGCGTAGCGGGCGGGCGGGACGACCTTGAGCTCGCCGACGGCATCGGCAAGCGGGACCAGCTCAATCTTTTCCCCGTGCAGGGCCACGCACTGGCCGGACTTGCCGGCGTGGGCGGCGCGGGCCGCGTGGACGCCGTAGCGCGTGGCCAGCACGCGGTCGTAGGCGGTCGGGGTGCCGCCGCGCTGGATGTGACCGAGCACCGTGGTGCGCACGTCGTAGCCGGTGCGGCGCTTGATTTCGTCGCCGATAACCTGGCCGATGCCGTTGAAGGTCTGGTGCCCGAACTGGTCGGTATCACCCTCGGTAAATTCCATGGTCCCCTCCTTCGGGAGGGCGCCTTCGGCCACGCAGATGATCCCGTACTTCTCCCCCATCTGGAAGCGGCGCTCCATGGCCTTGGTGATTTCGGCGATGTCGAAGGGTTCTTCCGGGATGACGGTGTAGTGCGCGCCGCCAGCCATGCCCGCGTGCAGCGCGATCCAACCAACGTGGCGTCCCATGACCTCCACGATGAGGATGCGGTTGTGGGACTCGGCGGTGGTGTGCAGGCGGTCGATGGCGTCGGTGGCCACGGAAACGGCCGTGTCGAAGCCGAAAGTAAAGTCGGTGGCGTTGACGTCGTTGTCGATAGTCTTCGGCACGCCGATGACAGGGATACCGTTGTCCGCCAGCCACTGCGCGCCTTTTAGGGTGCCCTCGCCGCCGATGGCGATGAGCGCGTCGACGCCGGCGTCGGCGAGGTTTTCCTTAATTTGGCCCAGGCCGGCCTTGAACTTGTCCGGGTGCAGGCGGCCGGTGCCCAGGATGGTGCCGCCGCGCAGGAGGATGCGGTCAATCTCGGCGTCGTCGTAGAGGTCGCGCCGGCGGTCTTCCATAAGCCCTACCCAGCCGTCTTCGTATCCGACCACCGTGTCGCCGAATTCGCTAGAGGCGGTGCGCACCACGGCGCGGATTACTGCATTCAGCCCGGGGCAGTCGCCGCCGGAGGTCAAGGTGGCAAGTCGCATGCTAACCAGCTTAACGCCTCTTGGCCTCCGCTGCCCCGCCGTGCAACGTATCCCGGAAGAAGCTGACCGTCACCAGGCCCGCGGCCAGCGCCGCGATGATCGCCCAGAGGGAGTGCGCCAGACCGGCGCCCAGGCCGAAGGCGGCCTGCCCGGCCTGCATGGCCGCCGAGACCACCGCCACGCCGATCACCGAACCGACCTGCCGGGCGGTGTTGTAGGCGCCGGAGGCGGCCCCCATGAGCGTGGGCGGCAGGTCGCGCATGGCGGTCGCGGAGTTGGTCCCCCAGATAAACGACTGACCCAGGCCCAGTAGCCCCAGCGGCAGGGCCAGCCACGCGGCCGCGTGCCCGCCAAGCATCACCCACCACGCAAGGACGAAGGATCCGAGCGAGACCGCGAATCCGAACTGCGACAGCGCCCGCGGGTGCAGCTTGTCCACCAGGATGCCGGCGAACGGGGTCACCAGCATGGAGACCACCGCCATGGGCACCACGATGAGCCCGGCCTGGTTGGCCGGCAGGTCCTGCACGTCCTGCATCCACATCATCATCGGCAGCATCATGGCCGCGGCCATAAAGCCCATGGTGGAGATGGAGGCCACGCCCAGGCTGTAGTTGCGGTCGGCAAAGAGCGCGGGCGGGATGAGCGGCTCGGTGCCGCGCTGGCCGGCCGTGGCCTGCAGGCGGGCGAAGACGATAAGCCCGGCGATGCCGGCCGCCAGTAGGGCCCAGACCCACCAGCGCCAGCCGAGCTCGGGGCCCTGCTGGACGGCGAAGACGATGGCGGCCATGGCGACGAGGGAGACGGCGGCGGAGGTGGCATCGATAGCCCGGGCGACCGTCGGCAGCTTCGGCACCCAGCGGGTGGCCAGGATGATGGCGGCCGCCGCAAAGGGCAGGTGGAGCCAGAAAACGCCGTGCCAGCCGACCAGGCTGACCACCAGCCCGCCGGCCACGGGGCCGGTCAGCGAGGCCAGCGAGCCGACGATGCCCCACACGCCGAGTGCGCGGCCGCGGCGCTCGCGGGCGAAAACGCGGTTGATAACGGACATCGTCTGCGGCATCTGGATCGCGGCGCCCAAGCCTTGGACGGCGCGGGCGGCGATGAGCCATTCGATGCTGGGCGAGAGCGCGCACAGCAGCGCGCCGACGGCGAAGAGCCCCACGCCGAGGCGGAACATCAGCCGCTGGCCGTAGATATCGCCCAGGCGGCCGGTAAACAGCAGGGGGACCACGACGGCCAGCAGGTAGATGGACGAGACCCACATCGTCTGGTTGATGGTTGCTCCCATGTCTGCGGCGATGGCCGGCAGCGCCACGGCCACCATGGTCTGGTCCAGCAGGGAGATGAAAAACCCGAGGCTCAGCGCGATCATCGCGCGCCACGCCTGCGGTTCGGGCAACACCGTCGATGCCGCGGGCTGCTGCGGGGTTCTATCACGCGTCATGGACAACGAGTCTAGCCCTCCGGGCAGGCCGGCTTCCGAAACTGTTTACCGCGGGTCGCCGGGCGGACTAGGGTGGTGGCATGGGAATGATTGATATCAAGAAGCCAGAAAACGTCAGCACCGCCACGACGGTCACCCTGGGCCTTATCGGCGGTTGGGTCACGGCCAAGGAGACGGGCGTGCGCCCGCTGGGCGGCGTCATCCTGGGCGCCGCTGGCCTGTGGGCGGGCCGCTCCTGGGCGGCCAAGACGAATGCCGCCACCACCGCCGGCCTGTCGGCGCTCTACCTGGGCGCATTCGGCGCCTCGCACCCGCTGGCCAAGAAGATCGGCGCCTGGCCGTCCGTCCTGGCCGTGACCGCCGCGACCGCCGGCGCCGCCTACGCTCTCTCGGACGCCAAGTAGCCGAGAGGAACGCTTCTGCGCGGTCGGATTAGCTAATCCGCCGCGCCTTTTCTTCGGCTTCCATCGCCGCGACGAATTCGCCCTTGGTGGACTGCCACAGGTCCTCGGTCATGCCGAGGCGCCAGTAGCCGGAGATGGACACGTCGGCCTTATCGACGCCGTTTTCCTTGAACAGGAAGCGGCGCAGGTCCTTAATCATCTCGGCCACGCCGTGGATGAACCAGCTGGTGCGGCCAGCCGGGATGCCGTGGTTGCGGACCGCGGCGGCCAGCGGCGCGCCCGGGGTCGCGCCGTTGCGGTAGACCCACTGGACGGTCGCCCCCGGGCGCTCGGGCATCTCGATCTCGTGGCCGGGGGCCTCGACCTCGACGAAGGCGGTCGCCTGCGCGCCCGCCGGCAGCTTCTCTAGGGCGGCGGCGACGGCCGGGGCGGCCGACTCGTCGCCGGCCAGGACGAAGGTGTCGTAGCCGGGCTCGGGCTTCCACTTGCCACCGGGGCCGGCGAACCCGAACTCGTGGCCCACCTCGACGTCGCGGGCCCAGGGGCCGGCGAGGCCGGCATCGCCGTGCAGGACGAAGTCGACCTCGCACTCCCCCGTCTGCGTGTCGACGCTGCGCAGGGTATAGGTGCGCGTGACCGGGCGCAGGTGCCGCGGCTGGTTGGCGCGGGCCTCGGCTAGGTCGAAGGGCCAGGCGTAGTCCGCGCCCTCGGGCACGAAGAGGATCTTGATGTAGTGATCCGTCTTGTCGAGGTCCTGGCCCACCAGGTCCGGCGCGGAGATAGTCAGGCGCACCATGTCGGGGGAAATCTGGCGCTTAGCGGTGACGGTGGCGCCGTGCGCCTTGCGCTTCGGCTTGCGCGGCGCCGGCGCCTGGCCCGCGGCCGCGGCGGCCTTTTCCTCGCGTCGGCGCAGCTTGGCCGCCCGCTTTTCTTCCTTGCGGGCACGGCGGGAATCGTAGTGGGCGTGGTCCTGCCCGGCCTGGAAACCGCGCTCGAAGCCGCTGTCAAAGCCGGCCCCGAAGCCTTGGGTAAAGCCGGCCTGAAAACCGGCACGGTACGGGTCGTCAGGGATGTATGCAGAATTCTCGCTCATTTGGGTAAGGCTACCCTACAGAAATTTTTCTCGCTAGGGCCCAATAGTCACCAGCTGCGCAGTCTGGTCAGCGAGATCACCACCGGCCGCGAGACACGACTGTGCCGCGAGTCACACTATAGGCTGGGGCGCGCACCACCCATTCAACCCCAAGGAGTGATTTCCATGTCCAGCACCGGTAGCGTCAGCGCCTCCCCCAACGGCCTGTTGATGGCCCTCATCCAGTACCCCGTCCCCGTGGTCAACCACCCCGACGACGTGCAGCGCAACGTCGACGAGATTTGCCGCATGGTAGCCAGCACCAAGGCCGGCTACCCGGAGCTCGACCTCATTGTCTTCCCCGAGTACTCCTCGTCCGGACTCAACACCAAGATCTGGTCCTACGACGAGTTCCTCATCGGCCTCGACGACCCCAAGGTCGAGCAGTACAAGGCCGCCTGCCGCGACAACGACGTCTGGGGCGTGTTCTCTATCATGGAGCCCAATCACGAGGAGGGCAAGCCGCCGTTTAACACCGCCATCATGATCGACAACACCGGCGAGATTGCCCTGCACTACCGCAAGCTGCAGCCCTGGACCCCGATCGAGCCCTGGTACCCGGGCGACCTCGGCATGCCAGTGGCCGACGGCCCGAAGGGCTCCAAGATTGCCCTGAACATCTGCCACGACGGCATGTTCCCGGAGCTGGCCCGCGAGGCCGCCTACAAGGGCGCGAACGTCTACATTCGCATCTCCGGCTACTCCACCCAGACCCAGGACTCCTGGATCATGACCAACCGTTCCAACGCCTACCAGAACCTCATGTTCACCGCGTCGGTGAACCTGGCCGGCTACGACGGCACCTTCTACTACTTCGGCGAGGGCAACGTCTGCAACTACGACGGCGGCATGATTTCCGAGGGCCACCGCAACCCGGGCGAAATCGTTACCGCGGAGATCTACCCCGCGCTCGCCGACCAGGCCCGCCAGAACTGGGCGCTGGAGAACAACATCTACAACCTAGGCAACCGCGGCTACGTCGGCTACCCCGGCGGCAAGACTGAAAACTACCTGACCTGGGTCCGCGACCTAGCCAACGGCGAATACAAGCTGCCGTGGGACGACAAGGTCCGCATCAAGGACGGCTGGAAGTACTACCCGGATGGCCCTCAGCTAGGCCCGCTGCCGGACGAGTACAAATAAGGTGACGAACCCTAGTAAGGGCTAGCCTTCCCCGGACAAACACTTGACCCCTCCCGCAAGCGCGGGAGGGGTCAAATTGAGGAATTACGCGGCGGGACTGTCAATATCCGCGTCTGAAGAACGCCTTAGGCCGTGGCACCTGCCGGACCAGTCTGGTCGGCGGTGGTGTCCGGCTGGACGACGCCTTCGTCGTCTACGTTAGCAGTCTCGGCACCGGTGTTCCCAGCCTGGGATGCATCCTGGTTCACTTCTGCCCCCGGGACAGGGGTCTGGTCACTTGCCGCGCCCTCAGCTTCCGGAGCGGTCGCCGGGGCGCTTGCCTCCGGCTGGGTGGAAGCGTCCGGGCCCACCGGCTGGGTAGCCGGGGCGGCGTTGCCACCCTCCTCGGTCTGGGCGGGCTTGAACTCGATGGCGTCGTCTCCGGCGGCCAGGGCCAGAGTGGAGTTATCGAGCTGGTAGATGGCCGGCTTGGACTCGAGAATCTTGGTGATGGCGGCGGCATCGGCCATCGCGGCCGGCTCGCAGGCCATCTGGGTCGAGGTGATGGTGCCGACCTCGAGGGCACCCTCGGAGTCGAAGCTGTACTCGGCGTTGCCGCCGTTGCAGCCGTCCTCGAAGCTCAAGGTGCCGTCGTCCTGCAGCGTGATGCTGACGGCATCCGGCTTGACGGTGGAGACCAGCTTGCCGGAGATGGTCTCGTTGCCGCCCTTCGGCTGCAGCTTGGTGGCCCCCTCCGGCAGGGTGGTCACCAGCTCGGACTTTGCTTCCTCGCCGCCCTCGGACGGGGTGGCGGTGGCGGCATCGCCGGAAGTAGCGGCCGCTGCGGACTCAGTGGACTCGGTCGTCTCGCTGCCGGCGGCAGTCGAGGCGGCCTCACTGTTGGAGCTCAAGCCCAGCAGCTGCTCGAGCAGCTCCGGGGTCACGACGCTGGACAGCTGGTCCACGCCGGAAGTTTCTTGGTCAGGTTCTGGAGAATCGGTGGGCGCGGCCAGTGCTGCCGGGGCCGACAGGGCAAGGCCGGCGGCCACGGCGGTCGAAGCGGTCAGGGTCTTGATTTTCTTGGAAACCATGGTCCATAACCTACCGTCACAATCGTCACACGCAACCCATCCGATACAAAAAGAAGGTTCCCCGTATAGAAAAAACAGGGAACCTTCAGGAAACGGCGGCGGCTAGTTCGCCGAGTCGCGGCCGGCCTCGTAGGCGGCGCCGACCTTGTACAGGCGGTCGTCGGCAAAGGCCGGGGCCATGATCTGCAAGCCGGTCGGCAGTCCGGAGTCGCTGGCCATGCCGGACGGCACGGACATGCCGCACAGGCCCGCCAGGTTCAGCGGCAGGGTGCACAGGTCGAAGTTGTACATGGCCATCGGGTCTTCGACCTTCTCCCCCAGCTTGAACGCCGTGGTCGGGGTGGTCGGTGAGACCAGCACGTCGACCTGCTCGAAGGCCTTGGCGAAGTCCTGGGCGATCAGGGTGCGCACGCGCTGGGCCTGCAGGTAGTAGGCGTCGTAGTAGCCCACGGACAGCGCGTAGGTACCCAGCATGATGCGGCGCTTGACCTCGGGCCCGAAGCCCTCGGCGCGGGACATGCTCATGACCTGCTCGGCGGAGTGGGTGCCGTCGTCGCCGACGCGCAGGCCGTAACGCATGCCGTCGAAACGGGCCAGGTTAGACGAGACCTCGCAGGGCATGATCAGGTAGTAAGCGGCCAGGGCGTCGTCGAAGTGCGGGCAGTCGATCTCGACGGTCTCGGCGCCCTGGGCGACCAGCTGGTCCACGGCCTGGTGGTAGGCCTCCATTACGCCGGGCTGCCAGCCGTCGCGCTCGAACTGCTTGATGAGACCGACCTTGACGCCGCTGAGATCGCCCTGCGCGCCCTCGCGGGCGGCGGCGACTACGTCAGCGACCGGCTTGTCCACGCTGGTGGCATCGAAGGCGTCGTGGCCGGCAATGACCTCGTGCAGCAGCGCAGTGTCCAGGACGGTGCGTGCGCACGGGCCCGCCTGGTCCAGGGAGGAGGCCGCGGCGATGAGACCGTAGCGGGAGACGGTGCCGTAGGTCGGCTTCACGCCGACGGTGTTGGTCAGGGCGGCCGGCTGGCGGATGGAACCGCCGGTATCGGTGCCGATGCCCAGCGGGGCCTGGCCGGCGGCCAGCGCCGCGCTGGTGCCGCCGCCGGAACCGCCCGGGGTGCGCTCGGTGTCGTAGGGGTTATGCACCGGGCCGTAGGCGGAGTTCTCGCTGGACGAGCCCATGGCGAATTCATCCAGGTTGGTCTTGCCCAGGATCGGGATGCCGGCCTCGCGCAGCTTGGTGACCACGGTGGCATCGTAGGGCGAGATCCAGCCCTCGAGCATCTTGGAGGCCGCGGTGGTCGGGGCATCGGTAGTAGTCAGCAGGTCCTTCAGCGCCAGCGGGACGCCGGCCAGGGCCGAGGCCGGCTGCTCACCGGCGTCAAGGGCCTTATCGACGGCATCGGCGGCCGCCAGCGCTTCCTCCGCGCCGACGTGGAGGAAGGCGTTGAGCTCGTCGTTGGTCTCGGCGATGCGATCAAGGAAGGCCTGCGTGACCTCGCGGGAGGAAAGCTCCCGGGAGTGGATCTTGTCCGCCAGCTCGGCGGCGCTCAGAGAGGTAATCCCCTCGTTCGGGGCAATAAAGGTGCTCATTTACTCTCCTCCCAGAATCTGCGGAACCGCGAAACGATCGTCCTCTGCGGCCGGGGCCTGATCCAGCGCCTGCTCGGCGTTCAGGGTCCGCACCACCTTGTCCTCGCGCATGGTGGCGTTCAGCGAGTGCGGGTGGCTCATCGGCTCGACGCCGTCGGTGTCCACCTTGCCCACCGCGGAGACCGAGTCCACGATTTCATCAATCTGGCTAGCAAACTGTTCGAGCTCTTCCTCGCTCAAGGCCAAGCGGGAAAGCTTAGCCAGGTGCGCGACCTCGTCACGCGAAATCTCAGACACGCGAACTCCATCCCTTCTTCTTGCGCGCCGCCCACACTGGCCTGGCCTACCCAGCAGGCAGGCGACCAGGCTCCCGGGCCGGCGCACGGTAGTGTTTAGCTTTTGCTCCTCACCATGCTACTGCACCGCCCGCCGCAGGCGCGTAGGTGGTCTCCGACTAGAGGAACTGCCGCACCAGCGCCACGAGCGCCACGACGACGATGACGGCCCGCAAGACCTGGTTCGGCAGGCGCTTGGCCACCTGCGCGCCGACCAGGCCGCCGACGAGTCCCCCGGCCGCGACGACCGCCACCCCGATCCAGAGGATCTCGGCGCCGAAGAAGGCCCAGGCGATGAGGTAGACCAGCGCGGCGGTGACGTTGACGAACAGGGACAAGAAATTCTTCACCGGGTTGATGGCCTTGAGGCTGCGCCCGGTCATCACCGACAGGATGGCCATATACAAAATGCCCTGGGCCGCGGTGAAATAGCCGCCGTAAACCGCGGCCAACCCCATGGGGGCTACCACCCGGGGCCGGCGGTAGGCCCCGCCCACCTCAGCGCCGGAGGCGGCATCGTTAGCCGTGCCTTGCCCGGACTGGGAGCGCCCGGAAAGCCACCGGGTCAACCGCGGCTGGAAGGTCACCATTACCAGTGCCACGACGATGAGGATGGGGATGACGAAGTCGAGGGCATCCGACGGCGAGGCTAGCAACAGCAGGGAGCCGGCGGCCGAGGCCACAATGGTCACCACCACCAGCGGGCCCAGGTAGGGCAACTCGCGCCGGATTTCTTTACGGAAACCCCACGCTGAGCCCACCGACGCGAACATCATGCCGGTGGTGTTGGTGCGCACCGCCACCCCCGGCGGCACGCCCAGGGCCAGCAAGACCGGCAGGGTGAGCAAGGAGCCCGAGCCCACCGCGGAGTTGATAATCCCGGCCAGCACGGCCATAGCGAAAAGCAAAGCACCGCTAACAATGGACATGTTGGGCTCCTCTCCTTGGGGGATACTTACGCGGGCGGTTTAACGTGTCTCACATAGTAGTGCGCGCACGCTGCGTTTTCGCTATTAGTTTCCCCGGAAAGAAATTTATAGGCGGGGCGTCTATTGAGACTTGCGACACCCGGCGGGTAGTATTTACGGGAAAACAAACCGTATTAACCGCGCTAGCCACAGAAAGAATTGTCTACTATCATGTCCTTCCTCATCCGCGTTCTTCTTCCCGACACCCCGGGCAGTTTAGGCCAACTGGCCGACGCGATCGGCATGGTAGACGGCAATATTCAGTCGGTCGATATTGTTGAAAACTTCCCCGATGGCACCGTCATGGACGACATCGTGGTGGAGCTCGCCGCCGGCGGCATGGCCGATTCGCTCATTACGGCCGCCAGCACCGTCGACGGCGTCGAGGTGGATTCCATCCGCCCGTTCTCGGGCCGGGTGGATCGCCGCGGCCAGATTGCGCTGCTGGCCCGCGTGGCCTCCCACCTGCACGACGTGCGCGCGGCGATGACCGAGGTGGTCGCCGCCATCCCGAAGGCGCTGACCTCGACATGGGCCATCGTCATCGATAACAACGAGCCGATCCACCGCATCGCCAGCTCGGACGCCGCCCCGGAGGACGACGGGACGACCCCGCACGACATCGACGTCACCCAGGCCCGCGCTCTTAACCCAGAGGCCGATTCCTGGATCCCGGCCTCCTGGTCCCTGTTGGACTCGGCGCTGGCCGCCGCCCCCATCGGCGATACCGGCCTGGTCATGGCCATCGGCCGCACCGGCGGGCCCGATTATCTGGCCTCCGAGGTCGAGCACCTCGGCAACCTGGGCACCATCCTGGGCGCTTTCTTGAGCGACGGCCACGCGGGCACCGCGGACTAGTCCAGCAGCCGGCGCAGTCCTTCCGCCGCGCTATCCACTACGGTCCCGGCGGCGGCCTGTACGTCCCGCGGGGCCCAGGGGAAGGAGAAGGCCTGGCGGGAGAGCTGGAACATGGACAGATCGTTCCAGGAATCCCCGAAGCTGTAGATTTCCATCTCCTCCCGGTCCCAGCCGGCGTGCCGGGCCAACCATTCCACGCCGGCCCCCTTGGTGGTCCCGGCCGGCAGGATGTCCACGAAACCCTGGTTCTTAGTGGACTCGACCTCGTAATTGTCCAGCACCCAGCGGTGAATCTCGTCCTGGACCTGCGGGTTATCCGGCGTCCAGGTCGCCACGGCCACGAAGTCCTGGTCCGGGATGGTCTCCGGCGTCGCGTAGGCGACCTGGGTGATAACCCCGGTGCCTTCCGTGCTCACGCACTCGCGGAAGCAATAGTCCAGCCCGGTATGGGAAATCCCGTAGACGTTAGTGCCGGGGCGCTCGGCCAGGCTGCGGACCAGCTGGGTCACCGTCTCCTTGTCCAGGCCGGCGCGGTGGACGACCTGCCGGTTCTTGTCCGCGATGATCGCCCCGGTAACCAGGATGGAGTAGTCGAATTCCACCCCGGAGCCGGCCAGCGCCCGGTAGGCCTCGTTGTAAGACTTACCGGTCGCCGCGACCGCGATATTGCCGGCCGCCTGCCACTCGGCGATGGCCTCGGCAATATCCGGGGCGAGCCCGTCCGGGAAGTAGATGGTCCCGTCGAAATCGAAAGCGGCAATCTTCATGCAGTTGGTCCTTCCTCCAGGCTTCGGCGGTAACGCTTGCGGCGTCTTAAGCCTCCAGCCTATCCGTCGGCGTCTTCGCCGGCCGGCGCGCCATGAGCTAGCAGGTCCTCGAAGCCGGCCTCATCCAGGATGGGCACGCCCAGGTCCTGGGCCTTTTGTTCCTTAGAACCGGCGTTCTCCCCGGCGACCAAAAAGTCCGTCTTCTTCGACACGGAGCCGGTGGCCTTCCCGCCGCGGCTGACGATGGCCTCCTTGGCCTCGTCGCGGCTGTAGCCTTCCAGGGTGCCGGTGACCACGATGGTCAGCCCCTCCAGGGTCTGGGGGCGGCGGGATTCGGCGGCGATCTCCATGCGCACGCCCGCGGCGGCCCAGCGCTCGACGATGTTGACGTGCCAGTCGACCTCGAACCAGGACTTGAAGGACTCGGCGATGATAGTGCCCACGCCCTCGGTCTCCGCCAGTTCCTCGACGTTGGCGGCGCGCAGTGCTTCCATCGAGCCGTAGCGGGTGGCCAGCGCCCGCGCCGCGATGGGCCCGACGTGACGGATGGACAGGGCCACGAGCACGCGCCAGAAGTCGCGCTCCTTGGCCTCGCCGAGGTTGTCCAGTAGCGCACGGCCGACCGTGTTGACCGCGATGTTGTCCGCGGACTTCGGCCCCTTGGCCTTCTTGTCCGCCTTGGAGGTGTAGACGTCGGAGGCCAACAGCTTTTCCTCGGTCAGCTCGAACAGCTCGGCCTCGTCTTCCAGGATGCCCTGTTCGATGAGATCCCAGGCGCCCTTCTCCCCCAGCGCCTCGATATCGAGCGCCTTGCGGGAGGCCAAGTATTCTAGCCGCGCCGACAGCTGCGCCGGGCACGAGCGGGTGTTCGGGCAGCGCCAGTCGGCGTCGCCCTCTTTTTGCGGCGCGAGCGGCGTCCCGCAGGAGGGGCAGTTGTCCGGGAAGGTCCACTCGACCTCGCTGCCGTCGCGGGCCTCGACGACCGGCCCCAAGACCTCGGGGATAATTTCGCCCGCCTTGCGGATGACCACGGTGTCGCCCACCAGCACGCCCTTGCGTTTGACCTCGGACTGGTTGTGCAAGGTGGCCATGGAGACCGTCGAGCCGGAGACGAAGACGGGATCCATCACCGCGAACGGGGTCACGCGCCCGGTGCGGCCCACGCCGACCTGGATATCCCGCAGGACGGTGGTGACCTCCTCGGGCGGGTACTTGTAGGCAATCGCCCAGCGCGGTGCCCGGGAGGTCGCGCCCAGCTGGCGCTGGGAGGCCAAGTCGTCGACCTTGACCACCAGCCCGTCCATCTCGAAGATGGCGTCGTGGCGGTGATCGGCCCAGTAGTTCACGCGCTCGATTACTTCTTCCGCCGAGTGCACCTGCTCGGTGTACGGCGAGACCGGCAGCCCCCAGGCCGCCAGGGCTTGGTAGGCGTGGTACTGCGAATCCGGGCTGAAGCCCTCCCGGGCGCCGATGCCGTGGCAGACCATCTTCAGACGCCGCTTTTTCACCTCCGCCGGGTCCTTCATCCGCAGCCCGCCGGCCGCGGAGTTGCGCGGGTTGGCGAAGGCCGGCTTGCCGTCCTCGACGCGCTCGGCGTTGATCTCGGCGAAGTCTTCCGGCCGCATGTAGACCTCGCCGCGGACCTCGACCAGCTCCGGCACGGGGAAGTCCGCGGTGTCCTGCAGCTGCTGCGGGATATCCTCGATGACCCGGGCGTTGGCCGTAATGTCCTCGCCGACCTGGCCGTCGCCGCGGGTGGCCGCGGAGACGAGGCGCCCGGAACGGTAGACCAAGTCGATGGAGAGCCCATCGATCTTCAGCTCGGTCAGGTAGGTCTTCGCCGGGGTGCGGGTCAGCCAGTCGCGCATCTCCGCCTCGCTGAAGACGTTGTCCAGGCTCATCATGCGCTCGAGGTGTTCGACGTCAGCGAACGGCGAGGCCGCGCCCACCTCCCGCGTCGGCGAGTCCGGGACCGCCAGCTCCGGGTGCTTTTCCTCCAGTTCCTGCAGGCGGCGGAAAAGCTGGTCGAAGTCGGCGTCCGGGATGACCGGCTGCTCGTTGTAATAGAGCTGACGATGCCGCCGTACTTCCTGGGCGAGCTCGTTCCATTCGCGTTGCACATCTGCTGGATTAGTCACGGTGCCCCAGTCTAGTCGCCGCGCCGACGCTTCCCGCCCGGCGGGTAAATTCGCAGCGTTTGGCCAGCCAGCCGCGTGTGTCCGGGGTGGCGACTAAGGTTAAGCCCATGAACTTCGACGCGACCCGCATGCTCTCCTTTGACCTGGAAACCACCTCGACCGATCCCCGCTCCGCCCGCATCGTTACCTCCGCGCTGGTCACCATTGACGGCCGCCACGTGGAAAAGAAGGAGATGCTGGCCGATCCCGGCGTCGAGATCCCCGAGGCCGCCGCCCAGGTCCACGGGATTACCACCGAAAAGGCCCGCGCCGAGGGCCGGCCGCACGACGAGGTCCTAGAAGAAACCGTAAGCGCCATCAAGCAGGCCTGGGACAACGGCCTGACCCTGGTGGTCTATAACGCGGCTTATGATCTCTCGGTCCTGCGGGCCCTGACCGGCGACTTCACCGTCACCGGCCCGGTCTACGACCCCTTCGTCATCGACCGTGTCATGGACAAGTGGCGCAAGGGCAAGCGCACCCTGGGCGCGGTCTGCGAACACTACGGCGTCAGCCTGGACAACGCGCACGAGGCCACCGCGGACGCCCTGGCCGCCGCACGGGTGGCCTGGAAGCAGGTCCGCCAGGTCTTCCCGGAGCTCGCCCAGAAGGACGTGGACGAGCTGATGGAGTTCCAGGCCGTGCGCTGGTACCACGACCGGATGGACTTCAAGAAGTACCTGGAGGGCAAGGGCCGGGATGCCGACAGCGTCTCCACCGCGTGGCCGATGATCAGCTAGGGCGCTACCGCCGAGGAGATCGCCGCCATCCCCAAGGCTCAGGAGTCTCCAGAGTCTCCAGAGTCTCCAGCGACTCCTCAAGTCTCCAAAATCTCCGTTTTCTCCAAAGTCTCCAGCTGATAGGATCCGGGTCATGTCTGCTCCTTCCCTCCCGCGGGACAACCCGTTCCGCCCGACCTTCGGCGCCGCTCCCCTGTATTGGGTCGGCCGCGAGGTCATCCTCCGTTCCTTCGAGCGCGCGCTCGTCGGCGCCGCCGGCACGCCCGGGCGCTCGCTGGTCATCAGCGGATCCCGCGGCATTGGCAAGACGGTCCTGCTCAACGAGCTCGAAGACCGCGCCCGCACGCAGGGCTGGATCGTGCTGCGCGCCTCCGGCCGCAGCCCCATCGTGGAAGATTTCGTGGAGACCACCATCCCCGCGGCCATTGAGGTCATCAGCCCGCGGCCGACCACGCGGGTTAAGCAGTTAGGCCTCGGCAAGGTGGCCAGCATCGGCTTCGACACCGACGACCAGGCGCCTTACAAGCACAACCTCAACACCCGGCTGCGCGAGTTGTCCGGCCACCTCACCGGCACCGGGATCCTCATCAGCATCGACGAGGCCCAGGACGCCTCCCTGGAGGATCTCACGACCATCGCCGTCGCCTACCAGGACCTAATCCGCGACGACTTCAACGTCGCGCTGGTGGTGGCGGGACTGCCCCAGGGCATCGACAAGCTGCTGAGCCTGCCGGGGGCGACCTTCCTGCGGCGCGCGGAAAAATACCTGCTGGGCCCCTTGAACCAGTCTCTGACGGCGGAGGCCTTTGAGCTGACCGCCCGCGACAGCGGAATCAGTTTCAGCCCGGCCGGCATCCAGGCCGCGGTGGAGCTCTCCCACGGCTACCCCTACCTCGTGCAGCTGGTCGGCTCCCTGGCCTGGCAGCAGGCGGATCTGCGCGCGGGCGGCGAGGACGGTGCCGTCATTACGGAGGCCGACGTCGCCGAGATTGCGCCCCAGGCCATTTCCCTGATGGGCACGCAGGTCCACCAGCCGGCGGTCAAGGAGCTCTCGCCGGCGCTGCGGGAATTCCTGGAGGCCATGGCCCAGGCCGCACCCACCGACCCGGTGGCGGTGCACGATATCGCCGCGTCGTTGGGCCGGACCCTGCGTTCCCTGTCGGGCACGCGCCAGCGGCTCATCGACGCCGATATCATCGAGGCACCCCGCTACGGCGAGCTCAACTTCACTCTGCCCTACCTGCGCGACTTCCTGTTGGCGCGGGATTCCGGCGGGCGGGTCAGCTAAAGATCCCCCGCGTCCCGCTCGAGCATCGCCGCCACTCGATAAGCCAGCCGGTAGTCCCTGGCGGGTGACTCCGGCCGGGCCGGGTAGACGTCCACCGCGTGGGTCAACAGCGTGCGCGGCAGGCCCAGCCGGTCCAGCAGGCGCGCGATAGCGATCGCTACGCCCCGGGCGGTATCCGGCTGGCCGGGCACTGCGTCAGCGGCCGTAATGCCGAGGCCGACGCGCGAGCCAGCATCCAGGTGCTGGCCCAGCCCGTCCAAGTCCCGGGGGTTAACCAGCTGCGGCAGGTCCAACAGCACCGTTTGCGCGGTGCGTGCCAGCTCCCACTGGGGCCTGTCAAGGTGCAGGTACTGGGAATCGAAGCGCGCCAGGGTATCCGCGGCGACTTCCGCGGGCACGGCCGCGATGTCGTCGAAGTCCGTCACCCCCGGCAGCGTGCCGGCCAGGATCTGGCCCAGGTAGGGCTCGTCGAGTTGCAGCACGACCTGCGCGCCGAAGCGGCGGGCCACGTCGGCGGAATGGCGGGCAAGGCCTTCTTGCAGACCGAGGAAGAGGTCGCGGCGCGCCCCACTATCAGTGATGACACGGTGCCCGTTGGCCAGCTCAATGGCGGCGGACAGGCTCCACGGCCCGACGGCCTGGATCTTGACTTCGGGCACGCTTTCGCCCCAGACGTCCTGGATTTCGTCCAGGTCGCGTTCCATCCGGTCCCAAGCCCGGCGGGTCAGCAGCTGCGGCCGGTCGGTCATCTGCCAGGCGCGCGGGCCGCGGTCGACCGCCACGAATTCCACCAGCCCGGCGGTGCGGCCGATAGCGTCCGAGCCCAGCCCGCGGTCGGGCAGCTGCGGCAGGTGCGGCAGGTCGCCGGTCTCCCCCAGCACGATGTCGGCGGCCTCCGGCATGGAGGTGCCGGGCATAGGGCCGAGCCCAAATCCAGTCACGCTGTCACCTTCTCCTTCGTGGGGCGCAGCCGCCTAGGCCGTCTCGCAAATGGTGCCGGAGCCCAAGACGATGTCGCCGAGCTCGTCCTCTGTCGGCAGGTAAAGCACGGCGGCCTGCCCCCGGGCCACGCCGGAGAGCTCGCCGTGCAGCTCCAGCCGCATGTAGTCGGCCGCGCGATCGATGTGCGCGGTGCACGGGACGACCGAGCCGTGGGCGCGCACCTGGACCTCGCACTCCAGCGTGCCGTCCATGGCCGGGTGCAGGTACTTGAGCCGGTCCGCGCCAATGGCGGTCACGGCCAAGTCCTCTCGCGCGCCGACGGTGACGGTGCCGGTGGCGGCGTCGATATCCGTGACGTAACGCGGCCGGCCGTCAGCGGCGGGCTGCTTGATGTCCAGGCCCTTGCGCTGGCCGATGGTGTAGTTCCAGGCGCCGTCGTGCGTTTTAAGCTCCTGGCCCTCCTGGTCCACAATCATGCCCGGGCGCAGGCCGATGCGCGCGCCCAGGAAGGCCTGGGTGTTGCCGTCGGGGATAAAGCAGATGTCGTAGGAATCCGGCTTCTTAGCGGTGGAAAAGCCGTGCGCGGCCGCCTCCTCGCGGATCTGCGGCTTCGGGGTGTCCCCGATGGGGAAATAGCAGTGCTCCAGCTCATCGGCGGAAATCACGCCCAGCACGTAGGACTGATCCTTGTTCTCGTCCTTGGAGCGGCGCATATAACCGTCCCGGTCCAGCGTCGCGTAGTGGCCGGTGGCCACCGCGTCGAAGCCCAAAGCCATGCCCTTTTGTAGCAGGGCCCGGAACTTGATCTTTTCGTTGCAGCGCAGGCAGGGGTTGGGGGTCTCGCCGCGTGCATAAGAGTCCACGAAGTCCCCGATGACCTCTTCCTTGAACTGCTCGGAGAAATCCCAGACATAGAACGGGATTCCCAGCTTGTCGCAGATGCGGCGGGCGTCGGCGGAGTCCTCCAGCGAGCAGCACCCGCGGGCCTTCTCACGCGTCTGCTGCGCGTCCTTGTGCAGCGCCAGGTGCACACCGACGACGTCGTGGCCCGCCTCGACCGCGCGGGCAGCCGCCACGGAGGAATCCACTCCGCCACTCATCGCCACCAGTACTCGCACGCCGCGCCACCTTTCTTCCTATCACTGCCGCCTGCCGGATTATCCAAAGCGGCTCAAAAGTCTACTCCCTCGGCCCAACGCAGGGATAATCCTCGCCATTCCCGGCCAGCGTCGGGCCGGAACCTCGGCCCGCTGGCCCCGGTGTCTACAGTAAGGGGTCATGGGTAGGAAACGGAACCGGAGCAGCCAGCCCGGCGAGGGCATCGTTGGCGTCTACGACATCGACACGGGCCAGGCCGAGGTCGTGGCGGATGAGTTCCGCCGGGACGGCTATATCCTCAACGTCAACGGCGTGCCCAGCAGCCACATCGTGCTCGGCTCCCCGGGCGAGCTGGAGTTTGAGTACATGCGCTGGATCGCCGCCGCGGTCGAGGTGCTCAACCCCGTCGACCCGGCCGCGCTGCGCGTTACCCACCTGGGCGGGGCGGGCTGCTCGCTCCCCCGCTATTTCGCGGACCTGTGGCCGCGCTCGCGGCATACGGTCGTGGAGTTAGATGCCAAGCTCGCGGAGCTGACCCGCACGCTTTTCGATGTGCCCCGCGCGCCCACGGTCAAGATTCGAGCCGGTGAGGCCCGCGCGGAGACGATGGCCTTCCAGCCGGCCAGCCGGGATATCATCATCCGCGACGTCTTCGCCGGGGCCACCACCCCGCGCCCGCTGACCACGGTGGAGTTCTTCGCCGCGTGCCGAAACGCCCTGTCGGCCGCGGGCCTATACGTATCCAACTGCGGCGATCACTCAGATTTGCAGGGCGCCAAGGCGGAGCTGGCCGGCATGGCCGAGGTCTTCGACCACCTAGCCGTCATCGCCGATCCACCGATGCTCAAGGGCCGCCGCTACGGCAACATCATCCTGATTGGTTCCGCGACACCCCTGCCCGCGGCCGGATCACAAGAAGCCGCGGCGCTAGCCAAGCGGCTTCTAGGCGGGGCGGTCCCCGCCCACTACAAAGACGAGTCTTTCACCCGCAAGTTTATCGGCGGGGCTAGCCCACGACGCGACTAACGATGCCGGCCAGCTGCTGCACGTCCAGCTGCCCGCCGTTGGCCCCCGCGGCCGCAGCAGCCTGGGTAGCATCCGCGACCGTCTGGTCGTCGACTTCGATGCCGGCGGTGTGCCCGGCGTTTTCCAGCAGCAGCGCCAGGTCACCGACGGAGTAGTCGCCCGCGGCCATGGCTTCGAGCTGCTCGACCGGCAGGGCGCCCTCGGCGTTGAGCTTTTCCACGTAGCCGATAAGGCCCTCGGCGGCATCACGGTCGATGCCTGCCTCACCCGCGGCCTCGGCCAGCTGCGGCGCGGCGGCCACGCCGGCGGCGATGGCCAGGATGGCGGCGACCAGGGCGGTCGAGTCCTTGCCCAGGTCCGGGGCGCCGGTTACCACGAGGTCCTCGAGGACCCCGCCGAAGTCGACGTAGTTGCCGGCGCTGAAGGAATCCAGCTGGGCGTGGGTGCCGTTGAACAGGTTCATGTCCACCTGGGTGGGGATGCCAGCAACCTTGCCGGAGCCGGAGCGCTGCCAGAAGGACAGCTTGTCCCAGCCGCCGACCGGCTGCGGGGCCGCGTCCTGGTAGGCGGCCAGCCACAGCGGGTACTCCGCGAACTGGGTGGTATTACCCATCTCCACTTCCCAGAAGTACTTGTAGGTGTAGATCATCGGGGTCCGGCCGGTCAGCCGCTTGAGCTCATCGGTGAATTCGCGGACCCAGGCCTGCATCTGCTGCGGGTTCTTGCCGTCGGTGACCTCGATGTCGAGCACCGGCGGCAGCGACTGGTCCGCCACCAGGGCCAGCTGGGAGGCGAAGTGCGCGGCCTGCGTCTTCGCGTCCGTGTTTGGGCGCCCGTAGTGGTAGGCGCCGACCTTTAGCCCGCTGGCGGCCGCGGCGTTGGCGTCGACGGCGAAGTGCGGGTTGCTAAAGCCCTCGCCCTCGGAGGCCTTGACGAAAGCGAAGGACTGCCCGTCGGATTTCACCTGTCCCCAGTCGATGGGGGCTCCACCCGGGTGCTGGTGGGCGGCGACATCCACGCCGGCGGGCGCAGACGTGCTCATCGGCGCGGCGTTCGCGGGAGCGGCGGCGGTAGCGACGAGAGCGCTGGCGACAACGGCGGTCAGGGCGGACTTGAGCGACTTAGTGACGGTCATGCCGGCGAGTGTACCGACTAAACCACAATAGTCACACAAGTAACACGCGTTTCATTCTATTTTTCTTTCGCCGACCGCCGGGCTCGCTTCCACGTCTGCACCGCGGCCCAGGCCTGCCCGACGTTGAGCTCGGGCAGGTAGGCACTCGTCGCCGCCAGGCCGATGGCCAGCAGTTTCAGCTCGTCGTCGTAGCAGAGGAACCAGGGGCGCTCAGCCGGCAGAAATTTGCGCTTGCTGGCCGCCAGGGTCCGGAAGCCGTAGAGCGGCTCCAGCTCCTGGCCCACCCGGGACAACGCCTGATCCAGCCAGCTGGGATCCTCCGCCGCGCCGGCCAGCGGGGCGCCCGACAGGGAAATCCATTCGCAGCCGCGATCTGCGGCGATGATGAGCGCCTCGGAAATCAAAAGCTCCATCACGCCTTTAAAGCCGTCCGCGGCCCGGCGCATCACGTCCAGGGTGTAGCCGATTACCTGGCCGTCGCGACGGACCGGCAGCCAGCTGGTGACCCCGTGCAGCCTGCCTTCCTCATCGAGGGCGTAGAGCAGCTGGGTACCCGGAACCTGCATCTCCTTAAGGCCGCCCAAGGTAAATCCCATCTCCGGCAGGGCCTTGTCCGAAACCCACTCTTCGCTCAGCGCCGTGATTTTCGCCGCCACCGCGAGGTCGAGGTCGTGCCAGGTGGTCCAGACGGTATGCACCCCTTGCTTTGCCGCTTTGTTGCGCGCGGTGCGGATGTTCTGGAATTTCTTGCCCTTAAACTCGGTATTGGCGCAGCTGAGCACGGCCTCCTCCGCGACCTTGACGCGCTTGAGCTCGGGGTGGGCGTCGGCGAAATCTGCGTCGACGGAATACCAGGCAACGCTGAGTCCTTGGTGGTGGGCGAAGTCCTCGAACTTGCCGGCGATATCCGTCCCCGCCGGGCCTACGGGGGCGCCGACGGTCAGGGCAATCCCGCGCGCCGGACGGTAGGCCACGTAAGAATCGCCGTCGAAAAAGTAGCGGTTGCCTTCCCAAAGCGTCATAAACGACAAGTGGTCGCCGCAGGTAGCAGAGAGGATCTCCCGGGCGCGGGCGCGGTCGGCTGCATTTTCCGGATCCGCCGGGCGCGCGAAGCAGGTATACAGCTGCCAGGCTAGAACCGCCCAGGCGATGATGCCGACCCATTCATAGACCAGCCATCCCAGCCAGGTGGCCGGGACCACGAAGTGCGGCCCGATAAGCGCCACAACCGTCGGCAGGAAGCGCAGGGGCAGCTCTGCCAGTACGTCGCCCGCCGTATTGATGGTGATAAAGCCCTCTGGGTACAGCAGTGCCACGGCCACCCAGGTTCCCGCCCCGGCGAGCACGACGCCGGCCACTGACATCCCGGCCCGCCGCAGCAGCGCCGGGTTGGTCGCAACGTGGAAAAGCCGGCGGGTGGCGACCAGCACGGCCGTGGCCATAATCCACGGCAGCAGCACCAGCGCGAGGTTGATGACCAACAGGTCGACCTCGCCTGGGGCCCATAGCTGGGCCACCAGCACGCCCATCACGCAGACCTGGAAGGCCAGCGACAGCCACCAGGCCAGGCGGCGCCCGCGGACGAGCCCGAAGGCCAGCACCAGCTGCACGACAAACGGCATCAGGTTGGCCACCACCGGGCCTAGCCCGTGGGCCCGGGCGATATCGAGGGCGTTCAAGCACTCGTCGCTCAAGGGGCTGGCCGCGCACAGCTCGGCCACCTCAATCCGGGACAGATCCGCCGACCACAACAGCTGGGTGACCATACTAAAGGGCCCTTCGGCCAGCGGATCCAGGGCCACGAAGAAGGGGCCGACTGCCACTGAGAGCACCACGACCGCCACCAGCACGCGCCGCTCGGCCACCGAGGCCTCCACCCGGTGGGGCCGGTACAACGCCTGCCCGGCCGCCAGTCCCAGCGCCATGGCCACGACCGCCTGCACGTCCGCCAGGGTCCCGGAGTACAACACGAACGTCAGCGTCAGGGCGATGATGCTCAGGCGCAACCGGCGGCGCCACAGACGCGGCATCTGGGCGGAGGAAAACGCCGCCGCCCCCGCGATGAAGCCCACCGGGGTCAGGAAGCTGGCGTGCAGCAGGTCGTCGCCCCACTGGTTCAGCCCGGCCAGCTCCACCCCACGGGCGGCGTAGACGGCCAGCGGGGTGGAAACTACTTGCGCGACCACCCCGACGGCGGCGTAGCGCAGCGAGCCCAGCTGCCCTTCCGCCGGCACACCCCAGGCCAGGGCCAAGATTGTCAGCACCACGGCCCCGCCAGCGTGGCCGGCAGTCAAGCCGATGGTCTGGATTCCCTCGACCGGCCAAATCTGCAGGCCCCACATCACCGCCAGCACCGCCAGCGTCACCGGGAAGCGGGGCAGGGTTTTGAAAACCCCCACCAGTGCGTTTTTAAGCACGGACATCCTTATCCTCAATTCCGTCGAAGGGGTCCTTGTCGATCCTCATCCCGCCGCGTTGCGCGGCCCAGGCGAGCACTTCCCGCAAGGCCGGGCGCCAGACCTGGAAGCTGTGCCCGCCGGGGCGGGTGCCGTTATAGGTGCGCATCCCCGCCGCGCGGGCCTGCTGGGACAAGGTGCTGAGTGCCTCGACCGCAGCGTGGTCGTCCTCCCCGGCGATGAAGACGGCGGCCAGCCCCGGGTAGCGGTTCTGCTTGAGCAGGTAGGCGGGGTCCTGGGCCTGGAAGGCCTTCTCGTCGCCGCCGAAGAACTTGTCGACGGTGGCCTGATGACTGCCGATAGTCGGCTCGGCCTCTCCGGAGATATCCACGATGGAGCCGTACGCGGTGGGCTGGTTGGTGGCGATCTGCAGCGCGCAGGTGCCTCCGTAGCTTAAGCCGGCAACGGTCCAGTGGGATTGATCCGCGTCCACGCGGAAGGCCTGCTTGATCCCGGCGGGCACGTCTTGGGACAGGTAGGTCATGACGTGGGCCTGGCGGGAATCCGCGCAGATGGGGTTGGCGGTCTCCGAGCCGGTGGCATCGACGGCCACGATGATCGGGCTGCGCCCATCGTTGGCGGCTTGGAACTGGTCGGCGGTCTGGGCCGCCTCGCCGGAGCCGAACCACTGGTCGGGCCCGCCCGGGTTGCCGTGGAGCAGCACCACGACCGGGAGGTTCTCGCCGCGCCAGTAGGCCGGCGGGACATAGGCGATGGCTTCGCGCGCCGCGAACTGCGAGCGCGTGCCCGGCAGGTCCAGGTGGACGAGCGCAGCGTCCTGGAAGTCGCGGGCGGACTGGAATTCGGCCAGGCTCATTTCCCGGGCCACCGGCGTCGGGTCAAGCGAGCCGACGTCCGGGTAGGTCTGGTATTCGATGTTGACCAGGCCGACGGTGGCCAGCAGGGAGAAAACGCCGGCGAGCACGGTGGGCACCGTCGGCTTGCGGAGCAGGGCGGCCAGCGGGACGGCGGCGGCCGCCATGAGATAGAAAGGCACGTCCCAGCGCTGCAGGAAGAAGCCGGCGGCTATGCAGATGACCGCGGCTACGGCCACCGGCCACCAGCGGCGCTGCCACGCCACGACGCCGGCCGCGATAACCAGGATGCCGATGAAGATGGCGGCATCGACCGGTTCGGCCAGGGGCAGATCAGAAAGAAAGTTCACCCTCTAAACATAGAACTACCCCGCCCCGGAATCACTGGGGCTTAGCTGGGAATATACTAGCTAAACGCTACGCGCGCGGCGGATGACCTCCGGCAGGTGCGCCAGGACGTAGTCCACGTCCTCGTCGCTGGTATTGCGGCCCAGCGTGAAGCGCAGGGAACCAATCCCCTCGCTTTCGGTCACACCCATGGCCTCGAGGACGTGGGACATGCGGTTGACCCCGGCCGAGCAGGCCGAGCCCGTCGAGGCCTCAATACCCAGCTGGTCGAGCAGCATGATGAGGCTGTCGCCGTCCGTGCCGGGGAAGGACACGTGCAGGTGCGACGGCAGCGCGGGCTCGCTGGAGTTGACCACGACGTCGTCGATCTCGCGCAGGATGCCCTCGCGCAGGCGGTCCCGCAGGGCACCCACGCGCGCGGACTCGGTGGGGATTTCGGCCACGGACTCTGCCAGCGCCGCGGCCAGGCCGGCCACGCTCGCCACGTCGACGGTGCCGGGGCGGATACCGCGCTCCTGGCCGCCGCCGTAGGCGATGGGCTGCGGCGCCGGGCTGCGGCGGGCCAGCAGCAGGCCGATGCCGCGGGGGCCGCCGAACTTGTGCGCGCTGGCCGCCAGGGTCGTCGCGCCCAGTTCCGCGAAGTTGATGGGCAGCTTGCCGACCACCTGCACCGCGTCGATGTGGACCGGCGTGCCCTGGGCGCTGGCGCGCGCCACGATTTCCTCGACCGGCTGGAGGGCGCCGATCTCGTTGTTGGCCCACATGCAGGTCGCCAGGTCCGCCGGCGTATCCAGGGGCCTAAGGTCGCTGACCCGCGAGTGCCGGTCGACCGGCAGCAGATCCACGCTCGCGCCCTGCTGTTCCAGGGTGGCCACCGTATCGCGCACCGCCGGGTGCTCGATCGGGGTGGACACGATTCGCCGGGTGCGCTTGTCCTGCGGGCCGCGCTCGGCGGCCCGGTAGAGGCCCTGGATGGCGATGTTGTCGGCTTCGGTGCCGGAGGCGGTGAAGACTACCTCGATGGGCTCGCAGCCCAGCAGCTCGGCGACCTTCTCGCGGGCGTCGTCGAGCACCGAACGGGACTTGCGCCCGGAGGCGTACTGGGCGCCCGAGTTGACGCTGCCGGCGGCTGCCACCCAGGCATCGATGGCTGCCTGGCGCATGGGCTGGGTCGCCGCGTAATCGAAATAGTGGGACATTTTAGGCGCGATTCTTCAGCTGTTCGGTCAGCGCCGGGGCGATCTCGTGCAGGTCCCCGACCACGCCCAGATCGGCGATCTGGAAGAAGGGCTCGTCCTGGTCCTGGTTGACCACGACGATGTTCTTGGCCGTCTGCATGCCCGAGGTGTGCTGGATGGCGCCGGAGATACCCAGGCCGATGTAGAGGTCCGGGGTCACGGTCACGCCGGTCTGCCCGATCTGGTAGGCCGCGTCGTAGAAGCCCTCGTCGACGGCGTCGCGGGTAGCGCCCACGGCCGCGCCCAGGGCATCGGCAAGGGGCCCGACGACGGCGGCGAACTCGTCGCCCACGCCGCGGCCGCCGGCGACCACGGTGGCGGCCGACGGCAGGTCCGGGCGGGCGGACTTCTCGGCCGGGGTAAAGGACTCGACCTTGACGTCACGGTCGGTGGCGGCCGGCAGCTGCATGGCGGCGACCTCGCCGACGCTGGCCTCGGCCTCGGCGGTCACGCTGCCCGGCAGCAGGGTGTAGATCGGGCAGGCACCAGCCGCGGTGGCGTAAGCGTCGTAGGAGCCACCGAAGATGGCGTGCTGGGCCGCGCCGTCCGGGCGGATGCCGGAGACGTTCGACAGCACGCCGGAGGCCAGGCGCGCGGCCACGCGGCCGGCGATCTCGTTGCCGGTCGCGGACGCGGCGATCAGGATGGGAGCCGGGTTGGCCGCGCCCAGCCCGTGCAGGGCGTCGACCTCGGGGGTCAGCAGGCGGGAATCGTAATCAGCGGCCTGGGCGTCGACCACCTGGGCCGCACCCCAGCGGGCCAGCTCCGGGGCCAGCTTGTCGCCGGTGCCGGCGGGGCCGACCACCACGGCGGAGACGGTGCCGAGCTGGCGGGCAGCGGTGATGAGCTCCCCGGTAACCGGGCTCAGCTGGCCTTCGGTGTGCTCGACCAAAACATAAACGTGAGACATGAAAAGAAAACTCCTTATAAGCGTGCGCGGAGAGCGGTGTTACAGCAGGTTCTTGGACTCGAGGAACTCAACAATCTTGGCGGCCTTCTCCTCGGCGGAGCCGGTCTCTACCAGCTCGCCGGCGGTCCGCGGCGGGCGCGGGGCGGCCTCGGTGACCTGGGTGGTCGCCGAGTTCAGGCCCACCTGCGCCGGGTCGACGCCGATGGCGGCCAGGTCCAGGGTGGTAATCGGGTGCTTCTTGGCCGCCATGAGGCCCTTGAAGTTCGGGAAGCGCGGCTTGTCGGCCTTGTCGCCCACGGCGATAAGCGCCGGCAGCGGGGCGGACAGCTCCCAGGTGCCGCGGTGATCCTCGCGGGTGCCACGCACGGTGCCGTCGGCCAGGCTCACCGCGTGCAGCTCCGTGAGCGCCGGAATCTGGCGGTACTCAGCCAGCAGGCCAGCCAGCAGGCCCGTCTGCGAGTCGGAGGCGTCCGTACCCATGGTGATAAGGGCAACGTCGTCCAGGGTGTTGATGGCGTTGCTCAGCGCCCAGGCGGTACCGATGGCATCCGAGCCGGCCAGCGCCTCGTCGCTGACCAGGACCGCGTCGTCGGCGCCCATGGCCAGGGCCTTGCGCAGGGCCTCTTCCGCGCCGGCCGGCCCCATCGTCAGGGCCACCACGCGGTAACCGGCGTCCGGGTTCGCGTCGCGCAGCCGCAGCGCCTGTTCGACCGAATACTCGTTGACCTCATCAATGATGTTGTCCACCGCGTCGCGGTTTAGCGTGTTGTCGTCTTCCAACGTCTTAGTGGACCACGTATCGGGTACGTACTTGACCAGAGCCACGATAGTGGGCATGGGCATTCGACCTTTCCGTCAATTTGGTTTAAGCGTTCTAGAAACTTATTCTCCGCGCCATAGTAGTAGCGAAGGCGGGACTAATTCCATTGGCGTGGCTCACAGACCAGCGCCACGGCGCCGCGGCCGAGCCGCGTGACGACCACCGCCAGGGGGCGCGAGCCCCGCAGCTTCAGCTTCTTGCGCAGCTGGTCTGGGTCGATGTTGACGCCGCGGACGAGGATCTCCAGGCTGCCGACGTCCAGGGCTTTCAGACTAGAGCTCAGGCGCTTGAGACTCACCTGCTCAATGAATGGAAATCCCGACCGGCCCGGCGGGATTGACTCCCCCGTCAGGTAGGCGATCTTCTCGTCCAGCTGCCACAGCCCGTGCCGCGCCGCGTAGTGCTTGACGAGTCCGGCGCGCACCACCGCGCCGTCCGGGTCCACGATGTAGCGGCCCACCTCCCCGGCCGCCGGCAGCTCGTCCGGGGAGAAATCGGCGCTGCTGATGGTCTCCTCCCCGGCACCCGACTCGCCCGCGGCGCCGCTGCGCAGCAGCCAGGCCGCGCGCACCGGCTGGCCGTCTGCGGCCGGGTGCTCTGCCAGGCCCGGGGTATACAGGCAGGCCTCCTTGACCGCGCCGTCGACGCTGGCGACGACCACCGGCCCGGCCCACTCGCTGTAGTCCAGGCCGGGCGCGCACTTGACGGCCATCTCGCGGCCCGGGTAGGCGGCCAGCAAGTCCGGCAGGGCCGGCAGCAACTGTTCCGGCTTGGTGATGCGCTGTCCGCCGGCCCGCCGGGCCGGGTCCGCCACGACCACGCCCCGCGCGCTCACCGGCGCCAAGGCGTCGGCGACCACGAAGGGCAGATCGGGCACGTTGTGCCGGGCCATGGCCACGCGCGTTTTGTCCAGGTCGCTGCCCAGGTAGCCGATGCCGGCCGCCCGCAGCGCCGGGGCCTCCGTGCCCACCGAGCAGGTGACGTCGTGAACGAAGTCCGCTCCCAGCCGCGACAGGTGCCGGGCCCGGGCGCGGGCCACCGGGGCCGGGGTGGCCTGCTGGGCGGCGTCGACGTCGCTGAGCCAGGTGGCCGGAAATTTTCCGGTGCGCACGGCGCGGCGGCGGGCATCGGCCAGCTCCCCCACCGCGCGCCCGTGCTCGCCGAAGCGCTCGCGCAACAACTGGGCCTCGGCCAGCGCCTTAGCCCGGGTTCCCTCCAGTTGCTCACTGACCTGCCGGATTTCGGCGGCATGATCCTGGAAGAACCGGATGTCGGCTAGTTCGAATGCCACGGTGCAGTTCGGCCTTTCTCAACGGGTCGGGACGGGAGGTAGGAGGGCAATCAAAGGGGCGGCGAGGTTTTACCGGCCTAGATCCGGTCGACGGGCCGGGTGGTGAAAAACTCGCGGTAGCGGGGATCGTCGACGGGGTCGCCTATCACGGGGCGCATGTCGGAATAGTCGACGTCGTCGAGGACCTCCTGCACGCTGCTCAACCGGCACAGACGCTGCAGGTTCGCCCAGGTCGGCGCCACCAGGCGCACCAGCCCGGCGCGCCAGCCGTCGATGAGCAGCTGCGGTGGGAACCAGCCGGCATCGGCGGCCTCGCCGGTGTTGCCGTCGGGTTCCTGGCCGGGCGGCAGGGTGGCGACGAAGAAGAAGGTGTCGAACCAGTTGCCGGCCGGAGAATGGCCGACCCACCGCCCCCAGGGCAGCAGGCGGTCGGAGTCCATGCGCAGCGACTCCTGGCTCAGGAAATCGGAGAAGGATAATTCGTGGCCTTCCAACTGGAGGCGCTCGGCGTGGAAGCGGGCGGCGTTGGACTCGACGCGGCCCTTCTCGTCAACGACCAAAAGCGTGCCGGCTTCCTCGAACAGTTCTCGGGCGGCCGCGAAGACGAGGGCGTGGGCCTTGTACTTGGTCACCCCCAGCCGGCGGGCCTTGGAGACCAGGGAGGCGCCGGCCCACAGCTTGCCGGAGTCCCAGCTGCGCGGCGGGAAATCGCGCGGATCTACCCCACCGCCTGGGAAGACGGCGTGACCCGGATAGTTGCGCATGGTGGCCACGCGCTCTTGGACCCAGACCTTCAGCCCGTCGGGTTCGTCGCGAATGAGCAGGACAGACGCCGACAGCCGGCCACCGTTGAAGCCGGTCGTGTCGGTCGCGTCAATGACATCTAAGGGGTTTATCTTGCTCATCTTCTCCACCGGGACTTAGGCGCGGCGAACTCTTGGGCACCAGGTAGGGAGGTTGTAACCTCCTAGCGTACCCGGCGCGCGAAGTAGCGCTCGCCGATCCGGTCGACCTGGATGGGCTGGCCGAAGGCGCGGGTGAGGTTATCGGAGGTGAGCACGCTGTTGATGAGCCCCTTGGCGACGACCTCGCTCTCGTCCAGGATCATGGCGTGGGTGAAGCCGTACGGGATTTCCTCGACGTGGTGGGTGATCATGACGATGGCCGGGGCGTCGGCGTCCAGGGCGAGGTCCCCCAGGTAGCCCACGAGGTCCTCGCGGCCGCCCAGGTCCATGCCGGCGGTGGGCTCGTCCAGGATGAGCAGTTCGGGGTTGGGCATGAGCGCACGCGCCAGGATGACGCGCTTCTTCTCGCCTTCCGACAGGGTGCCCCAGGTGCGTTCGGCCAGGTGGGTGCAGCCGGTCTGTTCCATGATCCGGTTCGCGCGGCTAAAATCCATGTCGCCGTAGTCCTCGCGCCAGCGCCCCAGGACCGCGTAGCCGGCGGAGACCACCAGGTCGTCGACGCGCTCGGTGTCCGGGATGCGGTGCTGCACGGCGGCCGAGGAGATACCGATCATCGCGCGCAGATCACGCATGTCGGTCTTGCCGAGCTGCTCGCCCATCACGAAGGCCGTGCCCTTGGACGGGAATTCTTCGGCCGCGGCCATGCGCACCAGCGAGGTCTTGCCGGCGCCGTTGGGCCCGATGATGACCCAGCGCTCGTCGAGCTCGACCTGCCAGTCGACAGGGCCGACGAGGGTCTTGCCCCCGCGGCGTAGCTCGACCCCGCGGAAGTCGATCAGCCAATCCTGATCGGTTTCGGCGGCGGCCGGGTCTGCCGCCCCCGTCGCGGCGGAGGAAGCGGGGCCGCGGGCGGACTGGGCGGCGGCGCGGGCGGCGGCGATTTGTTCTTGGCTAAACATCGAGGAACTCACGTGTCCCATTGTGTCTGATTTTCCAGTTGGCGGGCGACACTGAAACACCTCGGCTACGCTAATTTCCATGACGACCCGCCTTGGTATTGACGACGTCCGGCCCGTAATCGACCACGGAAACCTACCCGCCAAAGGAGCAGTCGGTGAGGTCATTCCCGTCACCGCTTTAGTCTGGCGCGAAGGCCACGACGCGGTGGCCGCCAACCTCGTGGTGTACTCGCCTGACGATGCCGCCTTGTCCACCCCCGTGTCCAACACCCGTCTGACCGCCGACCCGGAAGACCAGGACCGCGTCCACGGCGTCTTCGTGCCCGATAGGCCGGGCACCTGGCGCTTCCAGATCCAGGCCTGGTCCGATCCGGTAGCCACCTGGACGAATGCCGTCACCAAGAAACTGGCCGCGGGCCAGTCCGCAGCGGAGCTGGACAACGATCTGCGCCACGGCGCCGACCTCTTCGACCGCGCCGCCATGACCCGTAAGGATTCCGCCTCCCTGTACAAGGAAGCCGCCGAGGCTCTGCGGGATAGCACCCAGGACCTGACCGAGCGGGTGGCACCCGCCCTGTCCGAGGCGGTCTCCCAGGCCTTGGCCGAACAGCCCCTGCGCGACCTGGTGGTCGAAGACACCGTGCGCGAGGTCTACGTGGAGCGCCAGGCCGCGCTCTACAACTCCTGGTACGAGCTCTTCCCGCGCTCGACCGGCGGCCGCGACGCACACGGCGAGCCCGTCCACGGCACTTTCGCCACGACCGCTCAGGCCCTGGAGCGCGTGGCGGCGATGGGCTTTGACACCGTCTACTTCCCTCCCATCCACCCCATCGGCCAGGTCCACCGCAAGGGCAAGAACAACACCCTGCATGCCGAGCCCGACGACGTCGGCTCGCCCTGGGCGATTGCCGACCACCGGGCCACCCACCCGGAGCTGGGCACCCTGGACGACTTCCGCGCCCTGGTACGCCGCGCCGAGCAGCTAGGCCTCGAGGTCGCCCTGGACTTGGCCCTGCAGTGCTCCCCCGACCACGTCTGGGCCAAAAAGCACCCGGAATACTTCACCGTGCTGGCCGACGGCACCATCGCGTACGCGGAAAACCCGCCCAAGAAGTACCAGGACATCTACCCGCTCAACTTCGACAACGCCCCTGCGGCGCTCTACGCAGAAATCCTGGACGTGGTCTTGTACTGGGTCGCGGCGGGCGTGAAAACCTTCCGCGTGGATAACCCGCACACCAAGCCAGCCAACTTCTGGGCCTGGATCATCCGCGAGGTCCACCGCGATCACCCAGAGGTCATCTTCCTGGCGGAGGCGTTTACCCGCCCGGCGCGCCTGTTCGGCCTGGCCAAGCTGGGCTTTAGCCAGTCCTATTCCTATTTCACGTGGAAGACCACCAAGGAAGAGCTCACCGAGTTCGCCCAGATGCACGTGGAGCAGGCCGATATCTGCCGCCCCAATTTCTTCGTCAACACCCCGGACATCCTGCACGCCTCCCTGCAGACCGGCGGGCGGGCCATGTTCGCCATCCGCGCGAGCCTGGCGGCCACCCTGTCGCCTCTGTGGGGTGTCTACTCTGGCTACGAGCTCTACGAGCACCTGCCGGTCGCCCCGGGCAGCGAGGAATACCTGGACTCAGAGAAATACGAACTGCGCCCGCGCGACTTCCAGGCCGCCGTCAACTCCGGGGACTCCCTGGAGGGCTACCTGCGGCTGCTCAACCAGATCCGGCGGGAAAACCCGGCGCTGCAGCAGCTGCGCGCGCTGCACTTCCACGCCGCCGATAACCCCAGCATCCTGGCCTACTCCAAGGCGGACGCGGTCACCGGCAACGTGGTGCTGGTTATCATCAACCTGGATCCGCGCAACCCGCAGGAGGCCACCGTCGATCTGGACCTGGGCCGCCTGGGGCGCAACCCGGGCGATGTCTTCGCCGTCCAGGACATGGTCACCGGCGCGGCCTACAACTGGTCCGAGCGCAACTTCGTGCGGCTCGAGCCCATGCGGGACGTCGCACATATCTTCCTACTCCCGCCCGCCGAGCCGGACCTGCGCGAGCAGCTGGCCTGGCGAGAAGTCACCGACTACCGCGCCTAAGCCCCAGGTTCTGCTCCCCTGCCACCGGGGCGCATTCACCCTCCAAAACCGAAGGAACTGACGTACAGTCATAGCCATGGATACCAGCCCAGATTTCGAGCCCACCATCGCCGCCGAAGACCTTAGCCGGCTGGACCACTGCCAGCACCACGACCCGCACGGCTTCTACGGCTGGCACGACGGGACGGTGCGCACCCGCCAGCCCGGCGCCGAGACGGTCGAGCTGCTCACCGCGGCCGGGGCCACGCCCATGCGCGCGGTCGGCCACGATATCTTCGAGGCCGAACTGCCCGAGCAACAGGACTACCGCCTGCGGGTGAACTACCCCGGCGGCGCTAACCGCACCGTGGCCGATGGCTATACCTTCCTGCCCACGCTGGGCACGCTGGATCAGCACCTGGTGGCCGAAGGCCGCCACGAGCGCCTCTGGGAGGTCCTGGGCGCCAACCTGAAGGAATACGACACGCCGCTCGGCACCGTCACCGGCACGGCCTTCGCCGTGTGGGCGCCGAATGCGCTGGGCGTGGCCGTGGTGGGCGATTTCTGCGGCTGGAACCCCACCCAGTACCCCATGCGCAGCCTGGGCGCGACCGGCGTGTGGGAGGTCTTCATCCCCGGCGTGGGCGCGGGCGAGCGCTACAAGTTCGCCATCCAGTCCCGGGAGCACGGGCGCATCGACAAGGCCGATCCGCTGGCCAAGGCCACGCTCGCCCCGCCGGAGACCGCCAGCGTCGTCGCCAGCACCAGCTTCAACTGGACCGATGCCGAATGGCTCGCCGCGCGCGACGGCAACCTCGACCAGCCGATGAATATCTACGAGGTCCACGTCGGCTCCTGGAAGATCGGTTCCAACTACGCGACCCTGCGGGCCGAGCTCATCGACTACCTGCTGGAGCACAACTACACCCACGTCGAGTTCCTGCCCGTGGCCGAGCACCCCTTCGGCGGCTCCTGGGGCTACCAGGTCTCCGGCTACTACGCCCCGTCGGCGCGCTGGGGCAGCCCCGACGAGCTGCGCGCGCTTATCGATGCCTGCCACCGCGCCGGCATCGGCGTCATCATCGACTGGGTGCCCGCCCACTTCCCCAAGGACGAATTCTCCCTCGGGCGCTTCGACGGCCGCCCCTGCTACGAGCACCCCGACCCGCGCCGCGGGGAGCAGGCGGACTGGGGCACCTACGTCTTCGACTTCGGCCGCAACGAGGTCCGCAACTTCCTGGTGGCCAACGCCCTCTACTGGGCCGAGGAATTCCATGTCGATGGCCTGCGCGTCGACGCGGTGGCCTCCATGCTCTACCTGGACTACTCCCGCGACGACTGGCTGCCGAACGTGCACGGCGGCCGGGAGAACCTCGAGGCCGTTCGCCTCCTGCAGGAAACCAACGCCACCGTCCACCGGGTCAGCCCCGGCATCCTGACCATCGCGGAGGAATCCACCTCCTGGCCGGGCGTGACCGCCCCCACCGAACACGGCGGCCTGGGCTTCGACCTGAAGTGGAACATGGGCTGGATGAACGACACCCTGGAATACTTCGGCCGCGATCCCATCTACCGCAGCCATCACCATCACGAGATCACCTTCTCGATGGTCTACGCCTACTCCGAGCGCTACGTCCTGCCGTTTAGCCACGACGAGGTCGTCCACGGCAAGGGCACGCTGTGGACGCGGATGCCCGGCGACGACTGGAACAAGGCCGCCGGGGTGCGCACGCTCTTTGGCTACATGTACTCGCACCCGGGCAAGAACCTTTTGTTCATGGGCGACGAATTCGGCCAGGTCACCGAGTGGTCGGAGGGCTCCTCCGTGGACTGGGCCAACCTGGAAGGCTGGGGGCACGAATACCACCAGGGCATTAAGCGCCTAGCCCGCGATATCGGCGCGATCTACCGTGACACCCCGGCGCTGTGGGACCAGGACTTCGATCCGGCCGGCTTCCAGTGGGTCGCCGGCGACGACGCCGCCCACAATGTGCTCGGCTACCTGCGGTACTCGCGCGAGGGCCAGACCCTGCTCGCGGTGGTCAACCTCGCGGGCAGCTCCCACCCGGACTACGAGCTGTGGGTGCCGCACGCCGGCGCCTGGGAGATGGTGCTCAACACCGACGACGGCGTCTACTCCGGGGCCGCCAACGACCTGCCACGCCACGTGGAGACGCTTCGCCGCGACGGCAACGACTTCCTGCGGGTCCTGCTGCCGGCCAATTCGGTGCAGTGGTACCTCTACCGCGGCACTGAGTCTTAAACCCGGGCCCTCACCCCGGGGCCCGGGTGCAGGCCGCGCTAGTACAGGGCGCTGGCCAGCTGGGTGCGGGCGGACAGCACGCGCGGATCGGCGGCGTCGAAGAGCCCGAAAAGCTCCAGGAGGCGCTCCTTGAGGCGATCCTTGTCCTCGCCGGCGGTTCGCCGCATCCCCTCGATAAGCCGCTCGAAGGCGGCCTCCGGGCGGCCCGCGACGACGTCCGCGTCGGCGGCGTTGAGCTGGGCGTCGATATCATCCGGGTGCGCGTCGGCCTGGCTGATGTGGTCGACACCCTGGCCGGCCGCCGACAGGCGCTTGAGCAGCAGCGTGGTATCCCGCGCCTGCTTGATCTCCTGGTTGCCCGGCTCCTCGGCCAGGATGGACTCGTAGGTGGCAATCGCGCCGTCGAAGTCGCCGTTGTTGAGCTGCTCTTCCGCTGCGGTCAGGCGGGAATCCTCGGCCGGGGCGGCCTCCTCTTCCCCCGCCGGCGCCTGGCCGGCCTGGCCGACCTGGGCGGCCTGCAGCTCGGGGCCCGGGCCCTGCAGCTGCGGGGAGACCTGCTGGACCAGGGCGTCCACCCACTGCTCGAGGGCCGCCATCGGCTGGGAGCCCTCGAAGTTAGTCAGTGGCTGGCCCGCGCCGAGTGCGATGGTCGTCGGCAGGTTGCGCACGCCAAAGACCTGCGCGATCTGCGGGTGTTGGTCGGCGTCGATATAGCCCACCAGGAACTTGAACCCGCCGCGCTCGGCGAGCTGGCGCAGGTGGGACTTGAGTTCTTCCGACTGCGTGGAGCGCGCGGTGCCGATAAGCGCCACGACCGGCACCTCCAGGGAGCGGCGCACCAGCTCGGCCTCGAAGTTGGCCTCAGTCACCTCGAAGAAAGCGCGCAGGCCGGCGCCCGCACCGGCTGGCGTTGCGCCCTGGCCGGGCGTCTGCGCAGCTTGCTTTTCGGCCTGGGCGCGCGCCTCGGCGCGGGCCTTGACCTCGCCCAGGTCCAGGGCGCCGGCCACCTGCGGGCCACGGGGGTTCGTCATACTAGTCCTTTCTTGGCTGTTTTCGGCTGCTTCGCAACCGGCTACTAGTTCTGGTTCAGGCGGCGGTTGACGGACTCGACCTTCTGGGTCAGCTGCCCGGTGTGCCCTTCGCGGATATCCGCCTTAATAACCAGCGAAGTGCGCGGGGAGACGGCGCGAACGGCATCGGTAGCGCGCTTGATGACGTCGAAGACCTCGTCCCACTCGCCCTCGATGAGTGTGAACATCGCGTTGGTCTCGTTCGGCAGGCCGGATTCGCGGACCACGCGGACCGCCTCCGTGACGGCGTCGGCCATCTCGGCGTCCGGGGTATCAACAACTGCGGGGGCTACGGAAAAGGCAACAATCATGCCCGCCATCCTACTCGTCGCGAGCTGGGCAGTGGGCCGTTAACGGCGGTCCCAGCACCCGCGGTGCCAGTGCCGTCTGTCATCGGCCTGGCCGCCGGCGTCCTTCGGCCACGCCACCACGTGGGCGACCCCGGGGAAGATGCTCTGGTTGCAGCCCGGGCACACGTAGGTCTTGACCGCCCGCGCCGCGCCAATCTGGCGCACGACGTAGGGCTGGCCGAAGCTCCAGCGCGGGCCCTCCTGGACCTGGGCGCCGTAGAAGCCAGCGCCGTCGGCGGGCAGCTTGCGCGGGGCCGAGCGCTGGCGGCGGTTGCGTCGCGGCACGTCTTACCTCCTTCGAGACTTATCGCTTCGCCTGGTTAACGCGCGTTAAAACAGCCGCAGCTCGTTCGACTCGATGCCACGTAGGTCCTGGTAGTCCAGGATGACGCAGCGGATGCCGCGGTCCTCGGCCAGGGTGCGGGCCTGGGGCTTGATCTCCTGGGCCGCGAAAACGCCGTGGACCGGGGCCAGCAGGTCGTCGCGGTTGAGCAGGTCCAGGTAGCGGGTCAGCTGCTCCACGCCATCGATGCCGCCGCGGCGCTTGACCTCGACTGCCACGTGCTCCCGGTTGTTATCGAGCGCCATGATGTCGACCGGTCCGATGGCGGTCGGATACTCGCGGCGGATGAGGCTGTAGCCCTCCCCCAACGTCGTGATGTGCTCGGCGAGCAGCTCCTGCAGGTGGGCCTCCACGCCGTCTTTGACCAGGCCCGGATCCTCGCCCAGCTCGACCTCGATGTCCTGGTGCACCTTCGCGATGGTGATGCGCAGCTGCTCTCCCTTCGGGTTTTCCACCAGCCAGAGGGTGTCGCCGGTCGGCTCGCCGTCGATGTCCTCGATGGCCGATTCCGTCACCGTGCACGGCGGGGTCATCCAGTTCAGGGGCTTGTAGGCGCGGTCGTCGGCGTGGATTGAGACCGAGCCGTCCGCCTTGAGCAACAACAGGCGGTCTGCCAGCGGGAGGTGGGCATCAACGCGGCCGACGTAGTCGACGCTGCAGGAGGCGATTACTAAACGCATGGCTACCACCCTATCGCCTCGGCGCCGCACCACCCCACACCAGGCAGGGCGGAAGCCGCCGAGATACGCAAAAACCGCCCGGAACAGCGGGCGGGGCCGAGAAAATCCCGGCGCCTATTCGTAGTAGGACTGCCAGCTAGCGATGTCGTGCGGCAGGTTCGTGCGCAGCGGGCGTTCCATCTTCTTGCGCATCTGGTGGAAATCGCGGCTTTCCTGCCGCTGGGAGGGCGCGGCCTCGACCCAGGCGGAAAACGCCATGTGCGCGTGCGGGGCAAGAGCCAATTCGTACTGCTGGTTGCGCACGATGATGTGGACGGCCTTCATGCCGGAAGAAATAAAAACCGCCTCTTCATCGTCCAAGGCGCGGGTGCCCAAGATTTCGATGTCGCGGCGGTTAAAACGGCGGTCACAGCTGGGAGAGACAGAGCGCAGCTCGTAGTACTCCACAAACTCCCCGGCGTAGGAAATGACACCATGGCGCCAACCTCGGGTGTCTTTAGCAGGGACAGAACGCATCAACATCGGCGTTCCCTTGGAGCGCAACGTGAAAAAGCGGACCGCGGCCAGGAGAACGACGCAGACCACGAGGGCGACCACGACCCAGAGGACAACAGTAACCACGGTCGAGCTCATAACCTCTCACCTTCCCTGCAAAACGTGTTTGGCGTGGGTGCCACAAGTGATGATCCGAGTCTAGTCGGTATCCCGCAGAAAGTGCTAATACAAAAGGCCGCATAAAAACGACAAAGCGCCTGTAAGCAGTTCCTTTTGTAGAGGAACACTTACAGGCGCTTAGCCTTAAATGACGAGAGTAGAAAGGCGGCAGTTGCTGCCCCTTTACGTGCGTTTGCGCACGCTACTTTTCCTGCGAGCGGCGCAGGGCGCGAAGCCCGGCCTCGCCGCGGGACTGTACGATCTGGTCGTCGGACTTGGCATCTTCCTGAGCCTGCGAGCTATCGACCTCGTCAGCCCAGACGGCCCAGTCGGCCAAGACGGTCACCTTTTCATCAGTCACCGACAGGAAGCCACCCTGGACGGCGGCGAAGCGACGCTCGCCGTCCACCGGGCGGAAGGTCACGACGCCGTTCTCGACCAGCTGGCCGATCATAGCCTCGTGGCCCGGAAGCACGCCGATCTCACCCTCGGTCGTTTCCGCGGTCAGGATGCTTGCCTTACCGGTCCACAGCAACCGCTCCGGGGAAACGAGTTCTACGGTGATGTCAGCCATGTGCCTCTCCCTACTTCTCGGTCATCTTCTTGTACGCAGCCTCGACGTCGTCCAAGCCACCCAGGCCGTTGAAGGCCTGCTCCGGGTAGTGGTCGAATTCGCCGTTGCAGATGCGCTCGAAGGCGTCGATGGTCTCCGACAGCGGGACGTAGGAGCCCGGCAGGCCGGTGAACTTCTCTGCGACGAAGAAGTTCTGGCCCAGGAAGCGCTCCAGACGACGGGCACGCTGCACCGTCAGCTTGTCCTCCTCGGACAGCTCGTCCATACCCAGGATGGCGATGATGTCCTGCAGCTCCTTGTTCTTCTGCAGAATACCGATAACGCGCTGGGCGATGGCGTAGTGGCGCTCGCCGACGATACCCGGCTCAAGGATACGAGAGGTAGAGGTCAGCGGGTTCACTGCCGGGTAGATACCCTTCGAGGCGATGGAGCGGTCCAGCTCGGTGGTCGCATCCAGGTGGGCGAAGGTGGTCGCCGGTGCCGGGTCGGTGTAGTCATCCGCCGGCACGTAGACGGCCTGCAGCGAGGTAATCGACTTACCCTTGGTGGAGGTAATGCGCTCCTGCAGCACGCCCATCTCGTCCGCCAGGGTGGGCTGGTAGCCCACGGCCGAAGGCATACGACCCAGCAGGGTCGAAACCTCGGAACCAGCCTGGGTGAAACGGAAGATGTTGTCGATGAACAGCAGCACGTCCTGGTTCTGCACATCGCGGAAGTACTCCGCCATGGTCAGGCCGGACAGAGCCACGCGCATACGGACTCCCGGCGGCTCATCCATCTGGCCGAAGACCAGGGCGGTGTCTTGCAGCACGCCCATCTCTTCCATTTCCAGGAACAGGTCGGTGCCCTCACGGGTACGCTCGCCGACGCCGGCGAACACGGAGGTACCGGAGAACTCGCGAGCAATACGAGTAATCATTTCCTGGATCAGAACGGTCTTGCCCACGCCGGCGCCGCCGAACAGGCCGATCTTGCCGCCCTTAACGTACGGGGTCAGCAGGTCGATGACCTTAATGCCGGTCTCGAGGATCTCAGTCTTGCCCTCGAGCTGGTCGAATGCCGGCGGCTCGCGGTGGATGCCCCACTGCTCACCGTCGCGGCCCAGGCCCGGCTCGTCCAGGCAGTCGCCCAGAGCGTTGAAGACGTGGCCCTTGACGACGTCACCAACCGGCACCGAAATCGGGTTGCCGGAGTCGGTCACGGTCGCGCCGCGGACGAGGCCGTCCGTCGGAGCCATGGACACGGTACGGACAAGGTTGTCACCGAGGTGCTGAGCGACCTCCAGGGTGACGGTCTTAGCAACAGCCTCGAGCTCAATCTCGACGGTCAGTGCGTTATACAGTGCCGGCATTGCGCCGCGCGGGAATTCCACGTCGACGACCGGACCGATGACACGCACCACACGGCCGGCGGAAGCCGACGACTGTGTGTTCTGCTCTTGCAGAGCTGTAGTCATAATCTAGTCACTTTCTGCGCTTTCGGCGAGCGCGCCAGCGCCACCGACGATCTCTGTAATTTCCTGGGTAATCTGCGCCTGACGGGCCTGGTTGGCCACGCGGGACAGGTCCTTGACCAGGTCCGTCGCGTTGTCAGTTGCAGACTTCATGGCGGTACGACGAGCCGCGGACTCGGAAGCGGAAGCCTCCAAGAACATCGCGAACAGGGTGCGTGAGACGTACTGCGGAAGCAGGGCTTCCAGCAGGCTGTCCGCGTCCGGTTCGAAATCAAAGTCCGAGCTCAGTTCCTCAGTGTTCCCGCTATCGGAGAGCGCCGACTCACCCTGGTTCAGTTCCACCGTATCAATGACCGGCTCGATGGGCAGCAGCTGCTGCGCGCGAGCGGTCTGAGTCAGCATGGACTCGAACTCGGTGTAGACGACGTGCACCTGGTCGAAGCCGCGGACCGGCTGGCCCTCGCCCTCGGCGTGCAGGCCCTCGCGAGCCTTGGTGGTGCCTTCGGAACCAGCGATGAACCCTTCCACGATGTGGTGGCGGACGTCGTGCGTCTCGTTCCACGTCGGGTCCTGGGAAAAGCCGGACCAGCTGCCGGCCACTTCTTCCTCACGGAACTGGTAGTAGCCCACGCCCTTGTTACCAGTGACGTAGCGAGCTACCTCGTAGCCCTCCTGCTTGAGGAGAGCTTCCAGTTCGGCGGCCTTCTTAAACACGTTGTTGTTGTAGCCACCGCACATACCGCGGTCGGAAGAAACAACCAGCACGGCCGCGACCTTGGCGTTGTCGCGCTGTCGCAGCATCGGGTGATCCAGCGAGCTGGCGGCCGCCAGGCGGTTCATCACTGCGTTGAGCTCCTGAGCGTAGGGCACGGATGCCTCCACTCGGGCCTGCGCCTTGGTAATGCGCGAGGTAGCGATGAGCTCCTGAGCCTTGGTGATCTTCTTAGTGGAGTTGACGGACCGGATACGGTCGCGCAATTCACGAAGAGTTGCCATGGTTTACTTTCCTCCCTTCTTAATCAATCGACTTTGTGTCCTCGTAAGCGCGAGCCTACTTGGAAGCCTTTCGGGAGACGTTGAGCTCGGTCTTCTTAACCTCGTCGGCATCGAGCGGCTCAACCGGAGCCTCGGAGCCCAGGTTGTGGCCCTCGGTGGTGCGGAAGGTCGGGGTGAAGTCCTTAGCCGCGGAGACCAAGGCGTCCTTGGACTCGTCGGTGAACGGAACGCCGCCGGCGATCTGCTCGTAGACCTGCGGGGTGTTGGCCTGCAGGTACTCGTGGACCTCGGTCTCGAAGCGACGCACATCTTCGACGGGAACGACGTCGAAGATGCCCTGGTCCGCCAGGAAGATGGACACCATCTGGTATTCCACCGGCTGCGGAGAGGACTCGCTCTGCTTGAGCAGCTCAACCAGGCGCTGGCCGCGCTCCAGCTGGGCCTTGGAGGCGGAGTCCAGATCGGAAGCGAACGCAGCGAACGCCTCCAGGTCACGGTACGCAGCCAGGTCCAGACGGAGGTTACCGGCAACCTTCTTCATACCCTTGGTCTGCGCAGCGCCACCGACACGGGAGACGGAGACACCGACGTTAATAGCCGGGCGCACACCTTGGTTGAACAGGTCAGACTCCAGGAAGACCTGGCCGTCGGTAATGGAGATGACGTTGGTCGGAATGAACGCGCCCACGTCGTTTGCCTTGGTCTCGATGATCGGCAGTGCGGTCATCGAGCCTGCGCCCATGTCGTCGGACAGCTTGGCGGCACGCTCCAGCAGGCGGGAGTGCAGGTAGAACACATCGCCCGGGTATGCCTCGCGTCCCGGCGGACGGCGCAGCAGCAGGGAGATGGCACGGTAGGCCTCGGCCTGCTTGGTCAGGTCATCGTAGATAACCAGGACGTGGTTGCCCTGGTACATCCAGTGCTGGCCCAGAGCGGCACCGGAGAACGGTGCCAGCCACTTGAAGCCGGCGGAATCCGAAGCAGGGGCGGCCACGATGGTGGTGTAGTCCAGCGCACCGTGATCGGCCAGGGTCTGGCGCACACCAGCGATGGTGGAGCCCTTCTGACCGATGGCCACGTAGATACAACGGACCTGCTTGTTCTTGTCGCCAGATTCCCAGTTGGCCTTCTGGTTCAGGATGGTGTCGATGCAGACCGCGGTCTTACCGGTCTTACGGTCACCAATGATCAGCTGACGCTGACCGCGACCGATCGGGGTCATGGCGTCGATAGCCTTGATACCCGTCTGCATCGGCTCTTCGACCGGCTGGCGCTGCAGCACGGACGGTGCCTGCAGCTCGAGGGCGCGGTCTTCTTCGCTCTCGATCGGGCCCATGCCGTCAATCGGCTGGCCCAGCGGGTTGATAACGCGGCCGAGGAATTCCTCGCCCACGGGAATGGAGAGGACCTCTCCAGTTCGCTTAACCTCGTCGCCCTCCTTGAGGGACTCAAAATTACCCAGCACCACAACACCGATGGAATTGGTGTCCAGGTTCTGTGCAACGCCGATTACGCCGCCAGGGAACTCGAGCAGCTCATTCGCCATAACAGACGGCAGGCCAGAAACCTGTGCAATACCGTCAGCTGCCGAAATGACCACGCCGACCTCCTCACGGGAGGCCTCCGCGGAGTAGCTCGAGGTGTAGTTCGCAATCGCGCTACGGATCTCATCGGAGGAGATCGTCAGCTCCGCCATGTTCTTCCTACTCTCGGTAGTATCGTCCAGCAATTACTTAAAGTTTGTGTCGTAGTCTTCACGTAGAGACCGTCAACGACTCTACTTGGCCATCGAGGCCCGCAGGCGGGAAATCTTGCCCGCCGTGGAACCGTCGATAACCTCGTCGCCGACGCGAATAGTCATGCCACCGAGGAGGCTGGTGTCAACCTCAGAGTGAATGGACATCGCACGACCATAAATCTTGCCCAGCTTCTCAGCGAGTACTGCCTGCTGGCCTTCGTTCAACTCACCCGCGCTGACCACGTGTGCGACCTCGCGCCCCTGCAGCTTGGCTGCCAGCGACGCCAGATTGGCAACGTCGTCGATCGGATTCTGCTCCGGGCGTCCGATGGCCTGCAGCGCGAGCGCCTCAGTGAACATCGTGACCTTGCCGTAGAGCACGTTAGCCAACAGCCCGCGCTTCTTGGCGGACTTGGCAGTGCGGTCGGAAAGCAGCTGGGTCAGTTCGCCCTCGCGGTCCAGGATGCGCGACAGGCGGAAGAGCTCGTCTTCCACCTGGCCGAGCTTCCCCTCGGACTCTGCGCCCCGCAGAAGGGAACGGCGGCCCAGGGCCACCAGGCCCCGAACCAGGTCCCGGCCGGAAGACCACTTGGCGGAGGCAGCCGCCTCCAGCACCTGCTGGGTGCTGGGGGCAACCTTGCCGCCGAAGAGGTCAGCGACCAGCTTCTTGCGGGTCTCTTCCGAAGCCGCGGCGTCGGACAGGTCGGCGCGCAGTTTGCGCTCACCATCCAGGACGTCGACAACTTCGAAGAGTTCGAGGCCGGTTTGAGCGGCAACCGCTACGGCGGTGGACTCGCCCAGGATGTTATCCAGGGTCGACTCCACGCCGGCGAGTGCTTCGCGGCTAGCTGCCTTCATAGCCTCCTACTTTCCGGCCGGTGCCACAGTGTCGAGCTCGGACAAGAAGTTATCAATGGTGGAAGACTGCTTGGCGGAGTCAGAAAGCTCGCCGCCCAACAGCTTCTCAGCCAGGTTGATGGAGTTTTGTCCGATGTCGGAACGCAGATCGGAGATGACCTGGGTGCGGGAAGCCTGCAGCTGCTTTTCGCCATTGGCGATAATGCGGCGGGACTCCTCCTCGGCCTTCTCCTTGGCTTCGGCCTCGATCTGCTTGCCGCGCTCGCGCGCCTGCTCACGGATCTCAGCTGCCTCTGCACGGGCATCTGCCAACTGCGCGTTGTACTTCTCGAGGGCTGCCTTGGCCTCGGCCTGCTGGGCCTCGGCGCGCTTCAGGCCACCCTCAATCCGGTCCTCACGCTCTTGCAACAGCTCCTGGAACTTCGGAAGCACGAACTTCCAGAAGACCAAGAGGATGATGATGAACGGGATCAGAGACCAGACGATGTCATAGAGCTTGGGCAGGAGGATGGAGTTGCCGCCCTCCATAGGCAGCTCCTCGCCCTCCGCCGCAAGGTAGTAAAAGACGTTGTTCATAAGTCTCCAGTCTTAAAAGGGGTTTGTGTGTGAAACGCGCGCTTTTAGAACAGGAAGCCAGCGACGAGGCCGATCAGGGCCAGGGCCTCAACGAAGGCGATACCCAGGAACATGGTGGTACGCAGCTGGCCAGCCATCTCCGGCTGACGTGCCATGCCCTCGACGGTCTTGCCGACGAGGATGCCGATGCCCAGGCCCGGGCCGATGGTGGCGATGCCGTAGCCGATGGCGCCAAGACCGGTGATCGAGGACTCTGCTGCCTGAGCCAAGATGATGTCGTTCATGTGAAAGTCGTTCCCTTTCGAATGTTTCCCCGCCAGCGCTTTGCCGGCGAAGGCGGTGGTGGTTTGATGTGGGGTTATTCAGTTGGCCGCGTCGTTCGCGCGTGTTTAATGCGAATCTGCGTGCAGTGATAGTTCGATGTATACGGCGGTCAGCAGGGCGAAGATGTACGCCTGCAGGAAGATGATGATGATCTCGTATACGGTGAACAAAACCGCTGCGATCAGAGTCACACCAGACATCGCGGTCCAGCCATTCAGCTGCCAGAAGAAGAAGTTGGTAGCCGAGTACAGCAGGACCAAGATGATGTGGCCGGCCAGGAAGTTCGCCATAAGACGCAAGGCCAGCGTGACAGGACGCAAGATGAACGTCGAGAAGAACTCGATCGGCACAACCAGCAAGTGCAGAGCCGGCGGCAGGTTAGGAATAACCACCGACGACTTCAGGAACTTGCCGAAGCCATAGCGCTTTGCACCGGCGTAAATCATCGCGATATACGCCACGATGGCCAGCACGATGGGCATGCCGATACGGGCATTCGCCGAAATATTCAGGCCTGGGATGATTGTCGAGACGTTCCAAAACAGAATGCCGAAGAAGATGGACGCCAAGATCGGCAGGAACCGACGGCCTTCCTTCTTCCCCAAGATGTCTTCTGCGATGTGAACGCGGACGAAATCCAGCCCGTATTCCGCAACGTTCTGCAAACCCTTCGGAACCAGCTTCGGGTTCCGGAAGGCGACTACAAACAGGATCACCAAGATGGCCGCCATGAGCAGGCGGACCAGCATCAAGCGATCCAGCGCGAACGGTGTATCCGCAAAAAGGATATGGCCGTAATATTGCCCCGGGAAAAATTCTGGATCCAGTTCGGGTGCGTGAAAGCTTCCCTTCATGGCCAATGTCGTAACGCTCAGCGTTCTCTCCCGTGTTCGGGCCGTATGAGTGTCGAATTCATACGGTGCGATGGACGTCTCAAACTCTCTGCCGCAACAACGGACTCCGTCGCACATCAGCGATGCTGCAGCAGGGATTCACCGCAACGGACTATAAGGCGTTGCAGTCCGTCACTTACAGACTGCGGACCCTAGATCCGCGGTAACCCGCAGGAAATTCTAGCAGCTTGTTATCGAAATTTCGCACGCGGGGGCCCAGTTTGTGCAAGTAGCCGGCCGGAAACGCGAACAAATGGTCCACTCTCGGCCCAAAACTGCCCGTTCCCACCGAAAACCCAGGCGGGTAAGGTTAATCACAGCCTTATGCTTTAGTCCCCCGCGGGGGTGACCAGCACCGCCCAAATACACCCCCGACCACCCCATTAGCCGACCTTGTCGGCCTTTGCCGCGCCTTCTTCCCTACCGACTTAGCCCCCGTATACCCCACGCGATCCGGCCCGCCCGGGCCCTACACGACGAAGCGCCCAGGACAGCTTGTTCCTGGGCGCAACGCGAGCGGGAGTGACAAGGTCCTGGCTTAGGACACGTAGGTCACCCGCGAGGTGATAATCCCCCACACCTCGGTCCCCAGCACGATAATCAGCGCCAGGATGACGGTCACGAAGAGGGCGACGTTGTCGTAGAAGTCCATGCCGCGGATGGCCAGCAAGACAATAATCAAGAAAACAACCTTGACCAACCAGCCTCCGAGGACGACCGCCATGGTGGTCGACGGGCTGGAGTTGGCGGTCACGAGCACGGACAGCGCGGTCAGCAGGACGAAGCCGCCGCCGATGGCCGCTCCGAGCAGCACGCCCCAGATGCCGGGCAGGTCTTTGGCCCAGCCCCAGCCGACCAGCGACAGCACGGTCACGACAGCCAGCGCCATGGAGCCGAAGCGCACCGCGCGCACCATCGGCCGGCGGTGGTCGTCGAACTCGGAGCGCAGGGCCCCGCCGTTCGGGTTAGTTTGCGTGGAATCAAAGCTTTCAGACACGAATACGAATCCTACAGGTTTAACGGGTGGACCTACTAGCGCGGCTTATTCGCCGCGGCTGGCACGCGGCCAATCTTGCCGGCGCGCAGCGGGATGAGCGTGGCGACGGCGGCGGTCACGATGGCAACGGCCGTGGCCCCGGCCGCGACGGGCACGGGCACGACCGAGAAGCTCACCGCCCCGAAGGCGACGGCCGAAACCCACAGGTAGAGCACCAGTACGGTACGGCGGTGCGTGTGCCCCAGCGACAGCAGGCGGTGGTGGATGTGGGCCTTGTCGGCCGAGAACGGGGATCGTCCCTGGGACAGGCGGCGGATGACCGCCCAGACCAGGTCGAGCACGGGAATGAAGACCGCGGCGACGACCACGATGAGCGGCGAGAGCACCGCCACCATGTCGGCACCTCCATAGAGCGACATGTTGATCTTGCCGGACACCGACGTCGAGGCGGCCGCAAGCAAAAGGCCGATGAGCATCGAGCCGCTATCGCCCATGAAGATGCGGGAGGGCTCGAAATTGTGCGGCAGAAAGCCCGCGCACATGCCCACGAGGCCGGCCGCGATGATCGCCGGCGGGTAGGCCGAGACCGCCCCGCCCTGGTCGTGCAGCACCGTCAGCGAGAAGATCAGGATGGCCCCGCCCGCGATGAGTCCCAGGCCGGCGGCCAGGCCGTCCAGCCCGTCGACGAAGTTGATCGCGTTGACCAACAGCACGGTGATGAAGATGGTCACCAGCGAGGACTGGAACTGATCCAGCAGCAGCGTGGTGCCGCCGCCAAAGGGCACGAACAACAGCGACCAGGTCAACCCCAGGGCCGAGAGCAGGGTCGCGGCGACCAGCTGCCCGGCCAGCTTCACCAGGGCGGAGAGCTCGACCAAGTCGTCGACGATGCCGACGAGCACGATAGCCGTCGCCGCCCAGATCACCGCGGTCATCTCCGGGGTGACCGGCATGAAACCGCGGGTCAGCGCCGGCAGCTGGGCCGCGAAAAAGACCGCGGAGATAAACCCGGTGTACATGGCCAGCCCGCCCAGCTGGGGCGTGGGCTGGGAGTGGCTGTCGCGTTGGCGCACCTCGGCGACTTGGCCGCTGCGCACCAGCAGCGAGCGCACGATGCCCGTGGTCAGGTAGGTGATAATCGCCGCCACGAGGATCACGAGTCCGATCTCGCGCAGCGGCACCCCGGCTCCGCCTAGCATTAGGCTCCCGGGCGGGTCCGCAGAGCCTCGGCGGAGACCCCGATAACTTCGGAGATCTGTTCGGCCGAGATGGCGCCCTCCCGCAGCAGGTAGGGCTGCGGCGCGGCCAGGTCGATGATGGTCGACGGCTTGCCGATGGCGGTTTCCCCACCGTCCAGGTAGACCGACACCGACTTGCCCAGCTGTTGCTTAGCGGCGATCGCCGTGGTCGGCGGCTGGTGGCCGGAGATATTGGCGCTGGACACCGCCATCGGGCCGACCTCCCGGAGCAGCTCGATGGCGATAGGGTGCAGCGGCATGCGCAGCATGACCGTGCCCCGGGTATCCCCCAGGTTCCACGGCAGGCTGGGCGCCTGCGGCACGACGATGGAAAGCCCGCCCGGCCAGAAGGCCTCGACCAAGAGCTTGGCCTGGTCGGAGTACGTGGCAACGAGGCCCTGGATGGTGTCCCAAGAGCCGATGAGCACCGGCACCGGCATGTCCGGGCCGCGGTGCTTGGCGGCCAGCAGGTTGGCTACCGCGTCGTTGTCGAAGGCGTCGCAGCCGATGCCGTAGAGGGTATCCGTCGGCAGCACCACCAGGCGCCCAGACTTCGCCGCCCGAGTCGCCGCAGCGATTCCTTCCGCGCGCCCGGCCTCGTCAGCGCAACTATAGATTTTGCCTTGCATCAACTTCTCCCACGAAAAACTTAAGTTCTCTGGTTTTTGATCTCGGTGTCTTTTGGCACCGCTCCCCTGGTTGCGGGAGCTTTAACCCTACTCTGTGCACTGCGCGCGCACGAAGCGGGCGGTGCCGGTGAGATCGAGCATTGGTTCTACTGTACTAAAGGCACCGGTGTCCCGAAGGACGCTCTGCACGGCCGCGGAGGTGGCATCGTCGTGCTCGACGCCAAGCCACCCGCCCGGGGCCAGCCAGCGCGTCAGGTTGCCTGCCATGGCCCGGATGACGTCCATGCCATCCGATCCGGCGAAGACCGCCTCGGCCGGGTCGTGGTAGACCTCCGGGGCCAGGTCCGGCGACTCCGGCACGTAGGGCGGGTTGGTCACCAGCACGTCGACGCGCCCGTCTAGCTCCGGCAGCAGGGCCCGATCGCACACGTCGCCTTCGACGAGCTCCACCTCCAGCCCCAGTTCGGCGAAGTTGCGCGCGGCATACTCCGCGGCCTGGGGGGACTTCTCGACCGCCACCACGCGGGCGGCGGGCACGAGGTAATAGGCCAGATAGGCAGCCAGGGCACCCGAGCCGGTGCAGAGGTCGAGGATCGTCAAGCGGGAGCTATCCCCCCGCTTAATCAAGCCCTCAGCCTTGCCTTTAGCCCAGTCGGCCAGGACCTCGGTCTCCGAGCGTGGGATGAAAACCCCGGGCCCCACCGCGAGATCGAGCGGGCCAAACGGCGCGGTGCCCACGATGTGCTGCAGGGGTTCGCGCTGCTCCCGTCGCCGAACGAGCGGCTCGAGGGCGAGCTCGAAGCCGGGCATCGTCGGCTCATGCAGCGGGATATCCAAGTGCCCGCAGCCGATGAGGTGGCTCATCAAGAGGCGGGCGTCGAACTCCGGGGAGGCCACCCCGGCCGCGGACAGCCGCCGGGTGGTCTCCTGGAGCAGGCCCGCGTAGGTGCCGGGGGCCACTGCTAGCCTTCGGCCTCGAGGCGCTCGGCGCGCTCCTGGTTCTGCAGGGCAGTGATGAGATCGCCCATGTCGCCGTCCAGCACGGAATCCAGGTTGTTGGCCTTGTAGCCGATCCGGTGATCCGTGATGCGGTTTTCCGGCCAGTTGTAGGTGCGGATGCGCTCGGAGCGGTCCATGGTGCGGACCTGGGAGGCGCGCTGCTCGGCGTCCTCGGCCTCGCGGGCCTCGCGCTCCATCTGATCCAGGCGGGCCTGCAGCACCTGCAGGGCGCGCGCCTTGTTCTGGATCTGGGAGCGTTCCTTCTGGCAGGTGACGATGAGCCCGGTGGGCAGGTGCGTGATGCGCACGGCGGAGTCCGTCGTGTTCACGCCCTGGCCGCCCTTACCGGAGGAACGGTAGACGTCGACGCGGATGTCCTTTTCGTCGATATTGACCGACTCGACCTCGTCCGGCTCCGGGTAGACCAGCACGCCGGCCGCCGAGGTCTGGATGCGGCCCTGGGACTCGGTCACCGGCACACGCTGCACGCGGTGGACGCCGCCCTCGAACTTGAAGACGGACCACGCGCCGTCGCGGGACGGGTTCTTCGACTTGAAGGAGATGGTCATGTCCTTCACGCCGCCCAGGTCGGACTCGTTGAGGCCGAGCACCTCCCAGCTAAAGCCCGTCTTGTCGGCGTAGCGCTCGTACATGCGGGCCAAGTCGCCGGCAAAAAGCGCGGCCTCTTCCCCGCCGGCGCCGGCCTTAATCTCCATGATGATGTCCTCGGCGTCGTGCTCGTCGCGCGGGGCCAACAGGTCAGCGAGCTTTTCTTCCAGCTCGACGACCTCGCCCTCCAGGCGGTCCGCCTCGGCCTGGAAGTCATGGTCCTCGTAGGCCATCTCCTTCGCGTCCTCGAGGTCGGCGCGAGCCTGGTTGAGCTCGTCGTTGACCTGGATGATGGGCCGCAGCTCGGCGTAGCGCTTGGACAGCTTCCGGAACTGGTTCTGGTCGCCGGCGACCTCCGGGTCGGCCATCTGCATTTCCAGACCCTGGTATTCGGAGACGATGTCGTCGACCAGCGAAACCTGGCTAGCCATTACTTGTAATCCTCCTCGTCCTTGTCAGCGACCATCGGCGCGGACTGCGCCACGCCCATGAGAAATTCGCCGTTGGACTTGGTCTTCTTTAGCTGCTTGATGAGCAGGTCGATGGCCTGGTGGGAGTCCAGGGCCGCGAGGATGCGCCGCAGCTTAGTCATAATGCGCAGCTCCTCCGGCACGAGCAACAGCTCGTCCTTACGGGTGCCCGAAGGGTTCACGTCGACGGCCGGGAAGACACGGCGCTCGGAGATGGAGCGGTCCAGCTTCAGCTCGGCGTTGCCGGTACCCTTGAACTCCTCGAAGATGACGTTGTCGCCGGTGGAACCGGTTTCCACCATGGCCGTGGCGATGATGGTCAGCGAGCCGCCGTTTTCGATGTTGCGGGCCGCGCCCAAGAAGCGCTTCGGCGGGTAGAGGGCATTGGAGTCGACACCACCGGACAGGATACGCCCGGAGGCCGGGGACGAGTTGTTGTACGCGCGGCCCAGGCGGGTGATGGAGTCCAGCAGAACGACGACGTCCTTGCCCTGCTCCACCAGGCGCTTGGCGCGCTCGATGGCCAGCTCGGCGACCGAGGTGTGCTCTGACGGCGGGCGGTCGAAGGTGGAGGCAATGACCTCGCCGTTGACCGAGCGCTGCATGTCGGTGACCTCTTCGGGGCGCTCGTCGACGAGCACCACCATGAGGTAGCACTCCGGGTTGTTGATGGAGATCGCGTTGGCGATGTTCTGCAGGATGGTGGTCTTACCGGCCTTCGGCGGGGAGACGATGAGGGCGCGCTGGCCCTTACCAATCGGCATGATGAGGTCGATAACACGCGTGGTCAGGACCTTCGGGTCCGTTTCCAGGCGCAGCCGCTGGTTCGGGTACAGCGGGGTCAGCTTGGCAAAGTCCGGGCGCTGCTTCGCTTCTTCCGGATCCATACCGTTGACGGTATCGACGCGCACCAGCTGGTTGTACTTGCGGCGGTTGCGGCCGTTGCCGTGGGTGTGCGTGGCGCCGGCGACCTTGACCTGGCCGGTCACCGCGTCGCCGGAGCGCAGCCCCAGTCGGCGGACCAGGTTCTGGTTGACGAAGACGTCCGAGTTCGCCGCGCGGTAGCCGGTGGTGCGCAGGAAGGCGACGTTGTTGTCGACTACCTCGAGGATTCCGCCGACGGCCTGCAGCTCATCGCCTTCGCGGATCTGCAGGTCGTTGCCACCCCCACGGTTGTCGTTGCCGCCGCCACGGTTGCGGCGGTTGCGGCGGTTGCGACGCCCGCGGCGGCCGCCGCGCTCGTCATCGTCGCCGTTGTTGCGGCGGTTGTTGTTGCCGCCGTTGTTGTTGCCGTGGTTGCCGTTATTACCGCCGTTGCCGTTGTTGTTCCCGCCGTTGTTGCCGTTGCGGGAATCATCCTGGTTGTCGCGGTTGTCGCGGCCCTGGTCCTGGTTGTTGCCATTACCGTTGTTGCCGTCGTGATCGTCGCGCCCACCCCGGCGCGCGCGGTTACGGCGGGCCCGGCGAGCCTGGGCGCGGGATTCATAGCGCGGCTCGTCATTGCCGTTGTTCTTGTCGGCGTTCTTCTCGCCCTTCTTGTCGCTGTCGCCCTGATTGTCATCGCGGCGCGAGCTACGGTGATCGTCGCGTGGTGCGGCATCAGCGGCATCGTCAGCCTGGTTGGCCGGGGCCTCAGCCTTCGCCGGTTTAGCGGCCTTGGCGGCGGCCGGCTTCTTGCCGGTGGTAATTGCCTCGATGAGAGCGCCCTTGCGGAGAGCGCTGACGCCGCGCAGCCCCTTCTGGGCGGCAATTTCGCGCAGCTGTGGCAGCTTCAGGGATGCCAGTTCTTGAGGCGAGATATTCTCCGTATCGCTCACGGAAGTCCTTTCGTCGCTTTTCCCAGCGGATGATTCTGGGTGCCCAGCGTGCCCGGTCGGGCGGTCGTGCCGCGTGTCACCGGGCCGGTGTTCCCACTCAGCTGGGTCTGCCGGCTAGGCACTCTGGAAATGACTGTGTAGTTAAAAGATAAAACTCTGGCTAGCCTGCCTGTACACCCCGCGGCACACTGTCTTGGACCTCGAGCTAACTCGAGGGCGCGCAGTGCCGGTGGGGACTGGAAGGGGCCCAATAGTCCGCGAGGGACCAGGTTGCCCTTCTTTTCCTCGGCAGGAACCACGTCGTCCCCTGCGGGCCGGCCTTAAACCTTGCGCGATGTGCACGGCGTTGGCAGAACTAACCCATAAAAGCGCGCGGGCTGTGGTTCGACCCATTCTGCAGGGTCAAAGCCCAGGGACAACGCATCTCGACTGCACGAGCAGGCCCGAGCACATGATGCTTTACTGTTCAACTTAGGGCAGCTCACGTAGCTCAAACGCTCAAGCAGCTCAGCCAGCCTCAGACAGTATAGCGCAAGAATTTGCCTTCTTCGGTACCGACCCCACCCCGGGGCCGAAGGAGGTGGCTATCATAGTGACCATGCACTCCACCATGCAGGAAGTCCCGCTCAACATCTCCCGTATCTTGGAGCAGGGGGCGACCGTCCACAGCCAGACCAAGGTCACCACGTGGCACGGCGAGCACGCCCCCGACGGCGCCGGGGCGGCCGAGGAATGCACCTTCGCGGACATCGGCGCGCGGGCGGCGGCCTTTGCCCACGTGCTCCACGACGAGCTGGGCATCACCGGCGACGAGCGCGTCGGCTCTTTTCTGTGGAACTGCGCGGAGCACCTAGAGGTGATGTTCGCCGTTTCCTGCAAGGGCGCGGTCTTTACCCCGCTGAACAAACAGCTGATGAACGACCAGATCCGGCATATCGTCAACCACGCCGAGATAGAGGTCATCGTCGCCGATCCGCGCCTGGCCCAGCAGCTGGGCGCGGTGCTGGCCGGCACCGAGACCGTCCGCGCGGTCGTCTTCACCGGCCCGGGCCGGGTGGAACACCTAAGCCCCTACTTCCCCCGCGGCGTGGAGGTCTACTCCTACGAAGCCCTGCTGGACGGGCAATCGACCCGCTACGACTGGCCGGTCCTGGACGAGTCCGCGGCCGCGGCCCTGTGCTATTCCACCGGCACGACCGGCGCGCCCAAGGGCGTGGTCTACTCCCACCGCTCCATTTATCTGGCCTCCATGTTGCTGCGCACCACAGACAGCCTGGCCATTACGCACGGCGAATCCTTCCTGTGCTGCATCCCCATCTACCACGTGTTGTCCTGGGGCGTGCCTTTTGCCGCCTTCATGACGGGCACCCCGCTCATCCTGCCGGACTCGGACGTCTCCGCGCCCACCCTGGCCAAGCTCATCGCCTCTACCCACCCACGTGTGGCGCACGGCGTGCCGACGATTTGGATCCAGCTCTTCGTCCACTACCTCCACCACCCGCCGGAGCGCATGTCGCTGACCGAGATTTACGCCGGCGGCTCCCCCGTCCCGCCGCAGGTGATCAAGGTCTGGGAGGAGCGCTTCGGCGTCGACGTCGTGCACGTGTGGGGCATGGTGGAAACGACCACCGTGGGCACCGTGGCGCGCCCGCCGCAGGGCGCCAGCGGCAACGCCCGCTGGGGCTACCGCATCTCCCAGGGCCGCTTCCCCACTAGCTTGGAATACCGCGTGGTCAACGACGGGCAGGTGGTCTCCAAGACCGACCGCAACGCCGGCGAGATCCAGGTCCGCGGCAACCTGGTCACGGAGTCGTACTACCACTCGCCGGCCGCGGAGTCCGGCGGGGCGGCTTCCCAGTTCCGCGGCAAGCGCACCGAGGACGCGGCCAGCAAGTTCACCGCCGACGGCTGGCTGCGCACCGGCGACGTCGGCTCGGTGACCAAGGACGGCTTCTTAACCATCGAGGACCGCGCCCGCGACGTCATCCGCTCCGGCGGCGAGTGGATCTACTCGGTCCAGCTGGAAAACCTCATCATGGCCGACGACCGGGTCATCGAGGCCGCCGTCATCGGCTACCCCGACAAGCAGTGGGGCGAGCGCCCGCTGGCGGTGACCGTCCTCCAGCACGACATCGACCCGACCATCGAGACCGCGGAGAGCCTGCGCGAGAACCTGCGTTCCGAGCTACCCGGCTGGATGCTGCCGGAGTACTGGACGTTCATCAAGTCCATCGACAAGACCTCGGTGGGCAAGTTCGACAAGAAGGATCTGCGCTCCCACCTGGCCGAGGGCGAGTACAACATCATCCGCCTGGCCGGCCCGGGCGAGGCCAACCAGATTGATGACAACGCCACCCTCGATCCGGACCAGCGGCTGACCTAAAACCCGACGGGAAGGAATAGCTGACCTGCGCGTGCCGTTGTGGTTGGTAGTCCTGTCCGCACAACGCATAGAGTTGGGAGAATATGACTGACCGTTCTTCCGCCCCGAAGGTGCTGCTGCCCACCCCGCGCGTAGCCGGCCGCCCGCAGGCCGCCGCGGACCTGGCTCCCGCCGACGCGAACGGCAACCGGGCTTTGGTGGACAAATACGGTCGCGTCGCCCGGGATCTGCGCGTATCCCTGACCGACCGCTGCAACCTGCGGTGCACCTACTGCATGCCCGCCGAGGGCCTGGATTGGATGCCTAACCAGCACAAGCTCGACGACGCCGAGACCATCCGGCTCATCCGCCTGGCCGTTGAGCGCCTGGGCATCCGGCAGGTCCGCTTCACCGGCGGCGAGCCGCTCCTGCGCAAGTCGCTGGCCGAGATCATCGCGGCCACCAAGAAGCTGCGCACCGACGAAGGCCGCGCCCCCAGCACGGCGCTGACGACGAACGGGCTGGGCCTGGACAAGCGCATCGACGAGCTCAAGGCCGCCGGCCTGGACCGGGTCAATATTTCGCTGGACACCATCAACCACGCGGCCTACGCCGAGCTCACCCGCCGCGACCGGCTCGATTCCGTCTTCGCGGCTATCGATGCCACCCTCGCCGCCGGCCTCCACCCCGTCAAGATCAACGCCGTGGTCATGCCCGGTATCAACGACGGCGACATCGTCGAGCTGGCCGATTTCGCCCTGCACAAGGGCGCGCAGCTGCGTTTTATCGAGCAGATGCCGCTGGGCCCGCGCGAGCAGTGGGATCGCTCGACCATGGTCACCGCGGACGACATCCTCGACCAGTTGAAATCCGCCTTCGATCTGCGCCCGGCCCGCGCCCCGCGCGGATCGGCGCCCGCCGCGCTCTGGGAGGCGACCTGCCCCGACGGCACGCGCGGCAAGCTGGGCATCATCGCCTCGGTCAGCCACCCCTTCTGCGGCGACTGCGACCGCACCCGCCTGACCACCGACGGCGCCGTGCGCAACTGCCTCTTCGGCAACTCGGAGACCTCCCTGCGCGATCTTATGCGCCAGGGCGCTTCCGACGAGGCGCTCATGGCCGCCTGGGCCGGCGAGATGTGGGCCAAGCTGCCCGGCCACGGCGTCAACGACGAGGGCTTCCTGCAGCCGGACCGGCCGATGTCCGCCATCGGCGGGTAGCCACCTTAAGCTAGTACCCGTTATGCACCATCCTTCTTCGTGCTCCGTCGCCGAGCATCTCTCCCGCATCCTCGGCCTCGTCGGGCCCCTCCCGGCCGTGGAGGTAGCCGCCGACGAGCTGACCAGCGGCCTGTTTTGCGCCGCCGATGCCACCTGCCGCATCCCCGTGCCCGCCTTCCACAACTCGGCCATGGACGGCTTCCTGGTCCACCGCGCCGACCTGGGTTCCGGCTCGGCCACGCTGCCGGTGCTCGGCGACGTGCCGGCCGGCAGCGCACCGCAAGAGGTGCCCGCGGGTGCGGCGGTGCGGATCATGACCGGCGCCCCCATCGCCGACCCGCTCGATCCGGAGCTCGTGGTCGTGCCCGTAGAACTGACCAATATCCCCGCCGGGCCCACCCCGCTGCCGGAGACGGTCACCATCACCGGCGCGGATCCCGCCCGTCCCCACATCCGCCGGGCCGGCGATAACCTCGCCGTCGGGGACATCGCGGTTCGCGCCGGGTCCCGCGTGGACCCCGGCGTCATCGCCGCCTGCCACTCCGCGGGCCTTAACACACTGCCCGTGCACCGCACCCCGCGGGTGGCGGTGATTTCCACCGGCGACGAGCTCGTCAGCCTGGGCGACGGCCCCTGGTCGCTGGGGCCTGGCCAGATCCCGGATTCCAACCGGCCTATGCTGGCCCAGCTCGTGCGGGACTCCGGGCCCGTCGAGCTCACACACCTACACGCCGGGGATAGCGACGGCGCCGCAGGCCGGAGCGATTCCTTCGTCGCCCTGACCAAGGAGGCGGCCCAGACCCACGATCTCATCATCACCAGCGGCGGGGTCTCGGCCGGGGCCTTCGACATCGTGCACACCAGCGCCCAGGCACATGCCAGCAATGCCTGGTTCGGCGACGTCAACCAGAAGCCCGGCGCCCCGCAGGGAGTAAGCATCTGGGGCTCGACCCCAATGATCTCGCTGCCGGGCAACCCGGTGGCCACCTTCGTCTCCTTCCACCTCTACGTCGCCCCCGCGTTGCGCGCCCTCCGCGGCGACCCGCACCCGGCCCTGCGCCGCCGCGGGATAGTCCGGGCGGGCGAGAATTTCCCGGACACCCGCGACCGCCCCGCCTGGCTGCCGGTCCGGGTGGACTACGCGGACAACCCGCCTGCCGCCTTCCCCTTCAACGGGCGGCGGCTGGGCTCCCACATGGTGGCTAACCTGGCGGGCACCGCGGGGATGGTGGGCCTTGACGCCCACGCCGCCGGGCCGCGGGCGGGCGATACTGTCGAGATCACCTGGTTCTAGACGAGTCTTAGTTAAAGGAGAAAGGACGAGCAATGGAGTTTACGCATCTCAACCAGGCCGGCGAGGCCTACATGGTCGACGTGACCGAGAAGAAGCCGACCGTGCGCACCGCCACCGCCGAGGGCGAGGTGGCCTGCTCCCGGGAGGTCATGGACGCGCTGCGCGACGGCACCGTGCCCAAGGGCGACGTGCTGGCTGTGGCACGAGTGGCCGGCATCGCGGCGGCCAAGAAGGTCCCGGAGCTGCTGCCGCTCGCCCACACCATCGGCGTGCACGGCTGCCGCGTCGACCTGGAGCTTAAGGATGATTGCGTGGCGATTTCGGCCACCGTGCGCACCGCGGACCGCACCGGCGTGGAGATGGAGGCCCTGACCGCGGTGAACGTCGCTGCGCTGGCGGTAATCGACATGGTCAAGGGCGTGGACCGTTCCGCCTTCATCCGGCGGACGGGAATCGTCGCCAAGTCCGGCGGGCGCTCCGGCGACTGGTCCCGTACCCTGCCGGAGGCCTAAGCCATGGCTCTGCCTGCTTGTCCCCTTACCGGCCAGCTCGGCGTCCTCGTCTTGGCCGGCGGCCGGGGCCGCCGCATGGGCGGGGTCGACAAGGCCAGCCTGCGCGTTTCCGGACAGCGACTCGTCGACCGCGTGCTGGGCCAGCTGCCCTACCACTGCAAGCGCATCGTGGTCTCGCCCTATCCCCTGGGCCTGCCGCAGGTCTGCGAGAACCCGCTCTTCGGCGGCCCCGTCGCCGGCATCGCGCGCGGTGCACAGGCCCTGCACAGCGACTACATCGCCGTCCTGAGCGTCGATGCCCCGGATTCCGCCCAGCTCCTCCCCGCCCTCTGGCAAGGGCTTATGGCCGATGATGCCGACGCCGCCATCGTCCGCAGCGCCGACGGCTTCCTGCAGCCGCTGTGCTCGCTGTGGAAGGCCGACCACCTGCGCCGCGCGCTCGCCGGGCTGCCGGGCGTGCACAACACCTCCGCCCGCCGGCTGCTGCGCCAGGCGCGCCACAGCTCCCGGGTTATCGAAGTCCCCGGCACCGGCGCCGAGCGCGACTACGACACTCCCCAGGAGCTAGCGGCATTCGCGGAAGATGTCCTTCAGCAGGGGCAGGACAACCGCTAGCGTGTCCTCGACCGCCCCGACCGAAGACGCGGAATTGACCAGCAAGGTCCCCGGCGGGCACGCGGTAACGCCGATGATGCCCCGGCACAAGCCCGCCCGGGGCGAGTTTTTCAGGCCCTCCAGCAGGACCTGAGTCTCCAGCCCCCACATACGCGCCGCGATGAATTCTTCCGTGACCTCCGGGGTGTCGTTATCGCGAGAAATCCCCGTCGCGCCGATAACGAGCACCACGTCGGTGCCTGCCTCAATTGCCTGACTCAGCGCTGGCCTTAAGTTCGCGGCTCCCTCGTTGAGGCACTGCTTCAGCGTGACCTCCACGCCGTGGTTGGTCAATAGCTCCACCGCGCGTTGACCTGCCTTGTTGGGCTTTGAGCCCTCCTTGATGCGGTTCGACGCGACGATGACTGCGGCCTGCAACTCAGGCATTGGTGCCTCCTGGCGTCCCATTCGGCCACCTCCTCTACTACACCCGTGAGAAAAATCACTGTGGGAATTATTTTCCCAGCTAAGGGAACCCTCAGCGGCTTACGCAGCACGAACCGGAAGGCAAGGAAATGTGCAACATTAACGTTTCCTAAATAAACCCAGATTCTTCCGTACAAATTCCTCTTCTGAGTCTAATACTCGATAGATTGATATTCAGCTATTCCTTCGAGATGTTTTGAGGACACCCCATGACTCAGCTAGACACCTCAGGCAAAGTCATCCAGGGCTGGGATCCAGAGGATTCCGAGCACTGGGACTCCAAGATTGCCTGGCGCACGCTCATTATTTCGACGACCACCCTGTTCATCGGCTTTGCCGCATGGTATCTGGTCTCCGCCATCGCGCCCATCCTCAACGAGATCGGCTTCGTTCTCAGCTCCGGCCAGCTCTACGCGCTCACCGCGGTCTCGGGACTCGCCTGCGGGCTTTTCCGCCTGGTCTTCATGTTCCTGCCGCCGGTGCTCGGCACCCGCAAGCTGGTGACCTTCTCCGCGCTGCTGTTCCTGCTGCCGATGTTCGGCTGGTTCTCGGTCGTGCAGCGCCCCGATGCCTCCTTCGCTGAGCTGCTCGCCATCTCTTTTGCCTCCGGCATTGGCGGCGGCGTCTTCTCCGGCCTCATGCCGTCGACCGGCTACTTCTTCCCGAAGCGGATGTCCGGCACCGCGCTCGGCCTGCAGGCCGGCCTGGGCAACTTCGGCATCTCCTTCATCCAACTGGTCGCCCCGTGGCTGATGGGCTTCAGCCTCATCGGCATCGGCTTCGTCGCCCCACAGCGCCTGCCCGACCAGACCGCGATCTTCGTCCACTCCCCGGCCATCTTCTTCGTGCCCTGGACCATCGTTATGGCCGTGCTGGCCTGGACGCTGCTCAAGGACGTGCCGGTCAAGGCGAACTTCCGCCAGCAGATCGACATTTTCGGCAACATCAACACCTGGGTACTCACCGTCGTCTACCTGATGAGCTTCGGCGCCTTCTCCGGCTTCGCCGCCCAGTTCGCCCTGATGATCAACGACCTCTACGGCCAGACCTCCAAGTTCGCCGAGGTCATGAACCCCGACGACCTGCCCCGCGGCGCCGCCTTCGCCTTCATTGGCCCGCTGCTCGGCGCCCTCGTGCGCGCACTCTGGGGCCCGCTCTGCGACAAGTTCGGCGGCGCCATCTGGACCTTCATCGGCTGCCTAGGCATGACCATCTTCACCGCGTTCTCCGCGCTGTTTTTGAACCCGGATTCCCCGGACCAGTTCTGGTGGTTCCTGGCGGGCATGCTCATCATGTTCTTCTTCACCGGCCTGGCTAACGCCGGCACCTTCAAGCAGATGCCGATGATCCTCCCGCCCCGCCAGGCAGGCGGCGTGGTCGGCTGGACCGGCGCCATCGGCGCCTTCGGCCCGTTCGTCGTCGGCATGCTCCTGTCGGTTATGCCCATGGCCGCCTTCTTCTGGGGCTGCGTGGTCTACTTCGCCATCACCACGGTCCTGGTCTGGGTCTTCTACGCCCGCCCGAACGCCCCGTACCCTGGCTAAACCCCGCACCCAACAGAGAGTTTTACCCCCATGACTACTCACGTCCCCGCTCCCGAAAACGGCAAGCTCAACCCGCTATTTAAACTGGGCGCTTACCTGCGCCGCGGCGAGGCCTCGGCTTCCGGCCAACAGGTCTTTTTGCAGGGCGGCCGGCAGGCCGACGTCTTCTACCGCAACCGCTGGGCCTTCGACAAGATGGTCCGCTCCACCCACGGCGTGAACTGCACCGGCTCCTGTTCCTGGAAGGTCTACGTCAAGGACGGCGTCATCACCTGGGAGTCCCAGGCCGTCGACTACCCCACCACGGGCCCGGACACCCCGGAATACGAGCCCCGCGGCTGCCCCCGCGGCGCCTCCTTTTCCTGGTACACCTACTCCCCGACCCGCGTGCGCTACCCGTATGCCCGCGGCGTTCTGGTGGACATGTTCCGCGAGGAAAAGCAGAAGCACGGCGACTCGGTGCTCGCTTGGAAGGCCATCCAGGAAGACCCCGACAAGCGCCGGGCGTATATCTCCCAGCGCGGCAAAGGCGGACTTATCCGCATCTCCTACGAGGAGGCCATCGACATGGCCTCGGCCGCGCACGTCTACACCATCCGCAAGTACGGCCCCGACCGCATTAACGGCTTCACGGTTATCCCGGCGATGAGCCAGGTCTCTTACGGCGCCGGCAGCCGCTTCCTGCAGATGATCGGCGGCGTCGCCCTGTCCTTCTACGACTGGTACGCGGACCTGCCGCCGGCCTCCCCGCAGACTTTCGGCGACCAGACCGACGTCCCCGAATCCGGCGACTGGTACAACTCCTCCTACCTGATGATGTGGGGCTCCAACATCCCGGTCACGCGCACCCCGGACGCCCACTTCATGGTCGAGGCCCGCTACAAGGGCACCAAGGTCGTGGTGGTCTCCCCCGACTTCGCCGACAACACCAAATTCGCCGACGAATGGGCCCGTATCGAGCCGGGTACCGACGCCGCCTTGGCCTTTGCCATGGGCCACGTCATCCTCAAGACCTTCCACGTCGACCGCCAAGAGCCGTACTTCCTGAACTACATGCGCAAGTACACCGACGCACCGTTCTTGGTCTCCCTCGACCAGCGCGAAGACGGGACCTATACCCCCGGCAAGTTCTTCACGGCCTCCCAGACTAACGATGCCGCCCTGGCCGACAGCCCCAACGCCACGCACCGTGGCCTGGTCATGGAAGAAGACGGCCGCGTGGTCGATCCGGGCGGCACCGTCGCCGATCGCTGGGACATGGATTCTGCCAAGTGGAACCTCTCCCTCGACGGCGTCGACCCCGTCATGTCCGTGGCGGAGACGGATTCTTTCTCCACCGCCGAGGTCCTCTTCCCGCGCTTCGACCTGGATACCGACCCGGCCGATATCGGCACCGGCAAGCCGGTTGGCGCCGGGGTGGTCCACCGCGGCGTGCCCGTGCGCGAGGTCAACGGCAAGCTGGTCACCACCGTCTACGACATCATGCTCGCCCACTACGGCGTCCCGCGCGAGGACCTGAACCTGCCGGGTAGCTGGCCGACCGGCTTCGACGACGCCAGCGAGGTCGGCACCCCGGCCTGGCAGGAAGAGCTCACCGGCGTCCCCGCCGCCGCGGCCATCCGCATCGGCCGGGAATTCGCGCAGAACGCCGCGGATTCGCAGGGGCGTTCCCAGATCATCATGGGCGCGGGCGTGAACCACTACTTCCACGCCGACAACATCTACCGCACCTTCCTAGCGCTGACCTCGATGTGCGGCACCCAGGGCGTCAACGGCGGCGGCTGGGCGCACTACGTCGGCCAAGAGAAGCTGCGCCCAGTCAACGGCTGGACCCAGTGGGCCATGGCCACCGACTGGCAGCGTCCCCCGCGCCACATGATTTCCACCGGCTTCTACTACTTCGCCACCGAACAGTACCGCTACGACAACTCGCGCGCTTCCCAGCTGGGCTCCCCGCTGGCCAGCCGCGGGGCGATCGGCGACAAGATGGTCTCCGACACTATGTCCGAGGCCATGCGCCGCGGCTGGATGCCCGCATACCCGCAGTTCAACCGCAACTGCCTGCTGCTGGCCGACGAGGCGGACGCCGCCGGCTTAGACATCAACGACTACGTGGTCCAGCAGTTGGAAAAGGGCGACCTGGAGTTCGCCCACGACAACCCCTCGGCGGAAGAAAACTGGCCGCGCATCCTGCTCAACTGGCGCACCAACCTGCTGGGCTCCTCGGCCAAGGGCACGGAGTTCTTCCTCCGTCACCTGTTGGGCATCGACTCGGACGCTACCGCCGAAGAGCTTTCCCCGGAGCAGCGCCCGCGCACCATCAAGTGGGTCGACGAGGCCCCCGAGGGCAAGCTCGACCTGATGCTGACCACGGACTTCCGCAACACCTCGACCACGCTGGTCTCCGACATCGTGCTGCCGGCTGCCACCTGGTACGAAAAGCACGACATGTCCTCGACCGACATGCACCCCTACCTGCACTCCTTCAACGCGGCCATCAACCCGCCGTGGGAGGCGCGCACCGACTTCGAGGTCTTCCAGGACCTGGCCGCCGCGCTCTCCGACAAGGCCGTCAAGTGGCTGGGCACCCAGCGCGATGTCATCACCCAGCCGAGCCACCACGACACCCCGGACGAGCTGGGCATGCCCAACGGCATTGTCCCGGACATCGACGAGGTCGGGCTGGTCCCCGGCGTAACGATGCCGAAGCTACACGTCGTCGAGCGCGACTACACGCGCATCTACGAAAAGTGGGCGCACCTAGGCCCGCTGCCCGCGAAGGCCGGCACCGGCGTCCACGGCACCAAGTTCAACGTGGATAAGCAGGTCAAGGAGCTCGAGCTCATCTGCGGCACCTCGCAGACCTCCCAGGGCGAGCTCATCGATCTGACCAAGGACACCAAGGTCATCGACGCCATCCTGCACCTGTCCGGCGTCTCCAACGGTGAGCTGGCGCAGCAGGGCTTCGAGTTCCTGTCCTCGCGCACCGGCAAGGACCTCACCCCGCTGGGTGCTTCCGATGCCGACGTCCACATCACCTGGGATTCCATCAAGGAACGGCCCACCGAGGTCATCACCTCGCCGGAATGGACTGCCGACAAGCGCAACAAGCGCCGTTACACCGCTTTTTCCATCAACGTCGAGTTCGACAAGCCCTGGCACACGCTGACCGGCCGCATGCACTACTACCTCGACCACGACTGGTTCATGGACTACGGCGAATCTCTGCCCGTGTTCCGCCCGCCGCTGGACCACGTCCACCTGCACGGCGAGCACGCCCCCGGCCAGACGTTGAACAACGAGCGCGGCGAGGCCGAAGTCACCCTGCGCTACCTGACCACCCACAACAAGTGGTCTATCCACTCGCAGTACTTCGACAACCTGCACGTTTTGTCCATCTCTCGCGGCGGCCAAGTGGTGTGGATGTCCAACAAGGACGCCGAAAAGATCGGCGTCAAAGACAACGAGTGGGTCGAGGTCTACAACCGCAACGGCGTCGTCAGCGCCCGCGCCATCGTCTCCCACCGCATCCCGGAAGGCACCATGCTGTGCAACCACGCCCAGGAGCGCACCGTCGGCACCCCGCTCAACGAGCACACCGGCCGCCGCGGCGGCACCCACAACTCGCTGACGCGCATTTCCATCAAACCGGTACACATCGCGGGCGGCTACGGCCAACTTACCTACCACTTCAACTACATCGGGCCCACCGGCAATAACCGCGACGAGGTCACCCGCGTCCGCCGCCGTTCCCAGGAGGTGTCTTACTAATGAAGGTCATGGCTCAGATCTCAATGATCATGAACCTCGACAAGTGCATCGGCTGCCACACCTGCTCCGTGACCTGTAAGCAGGCATGGACCAACCGCGAAGGCACCGAGTACATCTGGTTCAACAACGTCGAAACCAAGCCCGGCGTCGGATACCCGCGCGGCTGGGAGGACCAGGAGAAATGGAAGGGCGGCTGGGAGCGCACCAGCTCCGGCAAGCTCAAGCCCAAGGCCGGCGGCCGGCTCAAGAAGCTGGCCACCCTGTTCCACAACCCCAACCTGCCGACCATCCAGGACTACTACGAGCCGTGGAGCTACCAGTACGAGGACCTGATGGGCGCCAAGGCCGGGCAGAAGACCCAGCCGACGGCCAAGCCGGTCTCCCAGATCGACGGCCACCCCATCGAAAAGGTCGAATGGTCCTCCAACTGGGACGACAACCTGGGCGGGTCCACCGCCACCATGGACAACGACCCTGTCCTGCACGAGATGAACCTGGACGTGAAGAAGGAGATCGAAGACACGTTCATGTTCTACCTGCCGCGCATCTGCGAGCACTGCATGAACCCGACCTGCGTGTCCTCCTGCCCGTCCGGGGCGATGTACAAGCGCACCGAAGACGGCATCGTCCTGGTTGACCAAGACGCCTGCCGCGGCTGGCGCATGTGCGTTTCCGGTTGCCCGTACAAGAAGGTCTACTTCAACCACAAGACGGGCAAGGCCGAAAAGTGCACGCTGTGCTACCCGCGCATCGAGGTCGGCCAACCCACGGTGTGCTCCGAGACCTGCGTGGGCCGCCTGCGCTACCTGGGCGTCATCCTCTACGATGCCGACCGCGTCGCGGAAGCCGCCGCCACCGAGGACCCACAGGACCTCCTGGAGGCCCAGAAGTCGGTCATGCTCGACCCCCACGACCCCGAGGTAGTCAAGGCCGCCCAGCGCGAGGGCATCCCGCACTCCTGGATCGACGCAGCACAGAACTCCCCCATCTACGACCTCATCTTCAAGTACGGGGTCGCGCTGCCGCTGCACCCGGAGTACCGCACGCTGCCCATGGTCTGGTACATCCCGCCGCTCTCACCCATCGTCGATCAGGTGACCGCCTCCGGCAACGACGGCGAGGACCACAAGATCCTGTTTACCGCCCTGTCGCGCATGCGCATCCCGCTGGACTACCTGGCGGGCCTGTTCACCGCCGGCGACCCGGTCCCGGTGGAAAAGGCGCTGCGCCGGCTGGTGGCCATGCGCTCGTATATGCGCGACATCAACTTAGGTAACGAGCCGCAGGAAGAAATCGCGCAGGCGGTCGGCATGGACGGGCGCACGATGCAGGAGATGTACCGCCTGCTTTCCATCGCCAAGTACGACGACCGCTACGTCATCCCCACCGCCTCGCCGGAGACCCCGCGTGGCATCAGCTCGCTGGATCCCTTCGGCGGCGTCGACCCGGCCCGCAACCTGAACGACACGTTCCAGGACCTAGGCATGGGCGCGCCGGAGGCCTGCACCCACGGCAGCGCGCCCAGCGGCAAGGTCTCCCTCCTGTCCTGGACCGGCGACCGCCCCGATTCCATGTTCCCGCCGAAGGACTAAGCGAGGCCAGCCATGAATATCTTTGACAAACTCGCCCGCCGCGCCCCCAGCCGCCCACCGGCTGTTGATGCCGTGGCCGGCTTCGGGACGCCAGCCGGCATCGGTAGCGGCGGGGGTGCCAAGGACGTCGAGCGTGCCATCCGCACCCACACCGGCAAGCTTCCCGACGAGTTCATCGCCCCGGTAAAGGTCTCGGTAGACCAGCGCCGTATTATCGCCATGGCGGTCTCGGTGCTGCTCAATTACCCGCAGCCGGATTTCCTGCAGCGGCTCGAGACCGTCGAGGAGCAGCTGGATCAGCTGCCGCTGGCCATCGCCAGCGATTTCGTGGACTTCGCCACCTGGGCCCGCTCCGCCGGGGTGCGCGGGATGGAGGAGCACTACGTCGAGACCTTCGACCAGCGACGTCGCTGCTCGCTTTTCCTGTCCTACTACGCGGTCGGCGACACCCGGCAGCGCGGCATGGCTATCTTGTCCTTCCGCCAGCAGCTCGAAGCCCTCGGCTTCGTCGTTAGCGACGAGGAACTGCCCGACCACCTCTGCGTCGTCCTGGAGGCCCTCGCGCTCAGCGAGGACCACGACAGCGCCGTGGAGATGGTGGCTAGCTACCGGGAGGGCATCGAGGTGCTGCGCGCCGCCCTCGGCCACGTCAACTCGCCCTACCTGAGCCTGGTGACGGCCCTGTGCAAGTCTTTGCCCAAGGTCGACCCGGACACCGCCCAGAAATACGTCGATCTCATTCGCACCGGCCCACCCGCTGAGATGGTCGGGATCGCGGATCTGCCCTTCCCAACCGCTCAGCCGAATTCGGTCTAAGGACTTTCCATGGATACTTTCAACAACTTTCTCTGGGGAGCGTTCCCCTGGCTCGCGATAGCCGCGTTCGTCGTCGGTATTTTCTGGCGTTGGCGTTCCGACCAGTTCGGGTGGACTACCCATTCGACCCAGATCTACGAGTCCAAGCTGCTGCGCCTGTCTTCCCCGCTGTTCCATTGGGGCATGGTCTTCGTCATCATCGGCCACCTCATGGGGCTAGCGATGCCCAAGTCCTGGACCCGCGCCGTCGGCATCAGCGACCACGTCTACCACTGGATCGCCACCATCCCCGGCTCGCTCGCGGCGGTCGCCGTGCTGCTCGGTTTTGCTGGGCTGGTCTACCGCCGCGTGGTCAACCGTTCCGTCTTCCTGTCGACCTCCACGTCCGACAAGGTCATGTACGTCCTGCTGGGGCTGGCTCTGCTGTCCGGGTCCATCGCGACCTTTACTCTGCAGCTTTTCGACCTGGCCGGCACCCATGGCTATGACTACCGCGAGACCATCGCGCCCTGGCTGCGTAACCTTCTCATCTTTAACATCCAGCCCGAGCTGATGGCCGATGTGCCGTGGCAGTTCAAGGTCCACGTCCTGGCGGGCTTTACCATCATCGCCGTCTGGCCGTTTACCCGCCTGGTGCACGCCTTCTCCGCGCCCGTCGGGTACGTGACGCGCCCGTACGTGGTCTACCGTTCCCGCGACCAGCGCACCACGGACATGCGCCGCCACGTCGCTTGGGAGCCGGTGCGTTCCCACCGCGCGCAGTTGGATAAGAACGAAACGCCGTCCCACGGCGCCTAGACCGGAATTGTCCACAGCCCCCGCCGCGTGCGGGGGCCATTTTTGTGCCTAACGATGCCTCCCTGCGGCTACCTGGTCACATTGCACCATTTTTCGGCCCTTAGGCAGGTGGCACCGCAAAAACGGGCGTTTTCGGCTGTTTCGGGGTCCGTGCAGGATGGCTACTTTGTCCCGAGTTATCCACAGATTGGGTTTCCGGGCCTTGTAGGGGTTGAGCCGGGCTTCTAGCGTGTGGGGCATGACGACGACAGCCATGGACACTTTGAAAGCAGCGCACTCCATCTTCGCGGACGGGATCTCCTACTTGGGCCTGTGCCGCGAGCTGAGCCTGCCTGCCCTGAGGGCTGTCATGTCCGACGTTGCCGCGGCCGCCCACTACCGCGCCTGCCAGACGTTCTTCGGGCACACCACCTACACGAGGAAGCAAGCCGCCGCGAGGAAAGGCGCCGCGGAATCCGGACACCACTTAGATACTTTGCTGGTGTTGGACAATGCCTTCCGGCGGGTCCGACACAAAGGCCACGCCTGGGCCATGCTCATCGAACTGTGCAACACACCCGGCACCACCAAACAACTACGCAGACTGGCTAACAAAAAGGTCCTGGAGCTTAACCGCCCGGCCCCACCAGCCGAAGGCGTGCGGGTGACCCGCCGCAAAGACGGACCGAGTACTTTTTCTGTTACCGGTGACCCGGAGTTGGTGGAAAACCTCTGGGCCAGTATTAAAACCATCCCCGACGTCGAGGCCTTGTTCAGCGGCGGACTGAACAAGCAGCCCAAGGCCACGCACGTGGTCACCCCCCTGCCCGACTGGGTACGCATCCTTGCCGGTGACGGGGACGAAATCACCCTGCAGCTAACCAACGGCACCACCATGACCGGGGCCGAATACGTCCGCCAATGCTTGTTGGATGCGGGCCTGGCCACCCTGGTGGACCCTAGGCGGGGTCCGGTCAACCAATACCGCTACCAACGCCACGCCTCACCCAAACAAAAAGACATGGCGAAGGCGGAGACCACCACCTGCGCGTGGCCGAACTGCCGCAAGCCGGCCGATGAGTGCCAGGTCCACCACATCCACCCGTGGGTCGATGGTGGTGAAACCAACCAAGAGAACCTCACCTTGTTGTGCGAGTTCCACAACTCTTGGAATGATGACGACCCGGCCTACCCCAGACACGGAAGGGTCAATCGAAGACACGGCAAAGTCACGTGGGATCCGCCCTGGGGCGGCGGCCCTAACAGCTGACGGCTAACGGCTGACGGCTGACATGAAGTCAGCCGAGGGACAAGGAACGAGAACGCAGCCGCGAGACCAGGCTGCGAGGGGACATCCCAAGGAACACACCCAGCCAAAATACGCGAAAAGGCGCCACGGACCACGTCCGTAGCGCCTACTCGGCGTGCCCGCCTACTCGGTCACCACAATCTGTCCGCGTTGGCCCTTCTCCGCGTTGGTCAGGGCATGATTGACGAACGTGTACGTCCCCGGCTCATCGAATGTCATCTCCACGAACCCGCCCTGGGCGGCTGCCAAGTCGACGGCCTGCGAGCCGGTGTCCTCGGCGTCGCGGATGAGGTACTGCCCTTCCTTGAAGACGGTGTCGAAGACCTCGCCGATGACGTGGAAACTCAGCGACTCGTCCGGTCCCACGTTCAGCACCCAGATGCGGATGGTCTCGCCCACCTTGGCCCGCAGGGGCCGCTGCTCGTACTGGTTGGGGTAGGAATTGAACGCCGCAAGGTCGTAATTGCCGGCGGCCACGCGCTCCTCGTCCGCGCCGACCTCGCGCTCGCCCAGGAAAAGCTGGCTGGCAACGAGGGCGTACTCGGCATCGACGTCCGACAAGGCATCTTGGGACTCCTCCGGCGGGTCGATGATGACCGCGCCCGTCATCCCGTTGGCGATGTGCAGCGTCATAGGCGCCGTCGCGCAGTGGTACATCCAAATCCCGGAGCGCTTCGCGGTGAATTCGTAGACCAGCTCCTCGCCGGGGTCGATGGTCGCCATCGCCTCGTCGGGGTTGACCTCGCCGGCGTGGAAATCCACCGAGTGACCCATATGCCCCTCGTTGCGCAGCGTAATCCGGAACGTGTCCCCGACCTGGCCGCGCAGCGTCGGCCCGGGCGCCTGCCCGTTAAACAGCCACTGCTTTTGCTCCACGCCCGGCGCGACCTCGCGGATCTCCTCGGTCATCACCCAGGTGTATTCGTGCACGCGCCCGGACGGGGCGGCCTCCAGGTGCGGGTCGAAGGCCGCAAAGCCCGGCCCTAGGTCGCTCTGGCGCTCGGCGGCCGTGGGCACGTCCACGTGCGGGTTCGCCCCGCCTGCCGCGCTTGCCGATGCCCCACTGCCGCCCGCTGGCGCATCACCAGCGACGACGTCGAAGGTCATGCCCTGCGTACGATGCCCGGCGATGGTGCAATAGCCCTCCACGGAGGCGGAAATCACGCCGGCATCCAGCACCACCGAGTCGCCTGGGTTGACGCGGCCGGTTTCCGCCTCGCCGATTTTCAGGTCGTGGACCTGGTCGCCGGTATTGGTGAAGTTGACCTTGAGCTGCGACCCGGCCGGCACGTCGACGCTGTTGGGCACGAAGGCCATACCCTCCACACTCACGTCAACCTCGACGACGTCGCCGGTCGCGGCCACCGGCTGATCGCCGCCCGTCGCGGTCTCTTTGCCGGCGGAGGTCGTGGTGACCACCGCCAGGATGACCACGGCGACGACCGCGATTCCGATGAGGGCCCAGGCGGCCCAGCCGGCCGATTCCTGGGTGCTCGTGCCACCACGAGGCGTGGATTGCTTAGTCATGTTTTCTCCCAACAATTACGACAACGGTGGCGATAACCACCACATTAGCCAGTAGCGCGAGCCCGACCAGAATGAGACCGGCCGGGCCGGCGGGCCCGCCGAGGTTGCCTACCAGGACCAGCCCGGCGCCCACGTTGAGGCAGACCAGGCGGGCGGCCCCTCCGGTGTCTGCCGCTCTCCGCGCCCGGTCCACGACCGCGGGCCCGCCGCCACGCAGCGTGGGCAGCAGGTGGTGCAGCACCCCGGTCACCAGCTGCAGCAGACCGCCCAGCAGAAAGACGGGCAGCAGCTGCAGCGTGATGGCGCGGGGGAAGGCGCCGGCTGCCAGGCTGGCGGCATCGGCGGCGTTGACCGCCCACATCCAGCCCAGGCCGCACAGTACGGACAGGCTGGCGGTATTAAGCCCCGGCCCCTGGGCGAGGACGGAGCCCACCACGGCCACGACGAGCATGCCGCTGGCTAGCGCCACCAGCGCCATCCCGAAGCCTGCGACCAGCCCTGCCCCGGCGACCAGCCCCGCCGCGGCCACCGCCAGCCCCACAACGTGGACGATTAAGGCCCGCGTGCACCGGGCCCGCGCGGCCTGGCTAATCGCCGTGCCCGTGAGCGTGGGCAGCAGGGTCACCACCGTGCCCAGGATGGTCAGCCAGGCAAAGCCCCAGACCATCAGCCGCGAGTGCGCCGCAATCAGCCCCGTATAGCCGCCGATGCCCCTGCCCGCCAGCACCGCCAGCACCACCGCGGCGATGGAGCAGCCAAACGCCGCCACGTAGTACGGCACCGTCACCGCGAAGGCACCGGCAAGGGATCGGCGCAGGCGGGAGACGATGACGGCCACCTGCCACGCGGCGGCGAGGAGGATGAGGGCGCAGGAGGCATCGGAAAGCCAGGACCAGGAATAGCCGGCCCGGTCCGCCAGCAGGCCCAGCAGCCCCACCTGGACGAGTGCTACGCGGGTGGCCACGCCGCGGTACTGGGCCGTCGGCGTGCGGGTTAATGCCTCGGTAAAGTGCGTGGAATAGACCAGAATGGCGGTGGTGACCGCCCCGAGGGTGAAGGTGTGGATGAAATCCCACCAGACCACGGGCCCGCCTAAGTGGTAGGCCACCGCGACGGCCCAGCCGACCAGTATCCAGGCCCCGATGAGTGCGCCGGCGGCCGTGTGCCACCGCGACCTCGCCCGCAGGGAGACGTCGCTGACTACCCCGAGACTAAGCTGCACGGCGACCACCCCGCAGGGTCAACACCAGCCCGGTGTCCACGAAGACCAGCACGGCAACGAGGGTTATCACCCCGCCGACGGTATAAATCGCGTCCTGGGCCAGAAAGTCCCCGGCCAGGCGCGTGGCCAGCCCGCCGTGCAGGAGCACCACGGGGACGTAGAGCGCCCGGTGGTACGGCAGCCGGCGGTGGACCACGGCGGTCAAGATGATGGGTGCATGCGCGAAGATCATGGACATGACGAAGCCTAAGAAGACGGCGTGGACGGAGGCATCGTAGGCATAGCCTTCCGCGCCGACGCCGTAGGCCAGCCAGGTAAAGCCGGCGACAACCAGCCAGAAATAGCCGCCCAGCATGCACGCGGCCGAGTACCGCGGCAGGGCCCGCGAGCGCACCAGGTGTCGGGCCACGTCGACGCGCAGCGCGGTCGTGGCCGCCACGATAAGCGCGAGCGCGACCAGCACGTGCCCCAGCCGCGGGGCGACGGCAAAGACGACGGCGGCGAGCACCATCGCCAGCACCTGCCAGGTCAGCTGGATCTCGGCGCGGGTGCCGGACACCGATAAGCGGGCCAGCTCCATGCGCTCGCCGATGATCGTGGCCACCACGTAGGCCACCGCCAGCGGCAACACCTCCGCGAAGCGGCCGGTCATCCCCCACAGCAGCGCCGCCATCACCGCCGCCACGACGCCGGCTGCCTGCACGACCACCGACACGGTCGGCTGGCGGCGGTAGATGGCCACGTAGATTGCCCCGAGCACGCCGAAGCTCGCCGCGAACAGCGCCCCGGGCACCAGCGCTGGCAGCTCGGTGCCCGCCACCGCCGGCGCCAACAGGGTCACCACGCCCGCGACGTGGGCGGCCGGCCCGGCCCAGGCCCACGCGCGCCGCACCGCGACCGCGCGCTCGAGCCCAATGGCCCCGCCGACGAAGCCGAAGACCATCAGCGGGCCGTGCAGATCCGCCACCGGCGCCGCGGCGTTGAACACCCCCAGCAGGGAGGCCCCCGCCGCCAGGCCAGCCAGCAGCGCCACCCCGGCGAAGGCGAGGAACACCACGCGGTAGGCTACACGGTCTTTTTGCACAGGTTTTATCGTACTAATTCCCCCGCCCCGGCGGAAACCCCACGCGCGCCGGCCACCCCGGTGGACGTCCCCGCTTTTACCCCCGTGCCGACGTCTGGCCGACCGCGCACCTACGGGCATGTAGAATAAGTTGAACAAGCGTCCAAGAAATGCCCGTCTACTAGGGTAGACGGGATGGGCGCGTTCTCGATTGTCTCGTGAAAGGAAATTGTCTCCATGATGAAGCGCGTTCTCGCCGGCTGCGCAGCCGCCGCCACGTTGTTCGCCGCCGCTTGCGCCCCGTCGACGGAGTCGGCATCGGATAGCAACGCCGATCGCACCAGCGGCTCCGAGAGCTCCGTGGAGCTCAACGTCCTGGCCGCCTCCTCCACCCGCGTGCTCAACGACGACCTGCAGGCCGCCGCCGACGAGCTCGACCCGCCGGCCGAGCTGAAGTTCCAGAACGCCGGCTCTTCCGACCTGGTCTCCCAGCTCAAGGAAGGCGCCCCGGGCGACCTGCTGCTGACCGCCTCCAAGAAGACCATGGACGACGCCGTCGAGGCGGGCACCGTCCAGGATCCCAAGGTCCTGGCCGAAAACGAGATGGTCATGGTCGTGCCGAAGGGCAACCCGGCCGGCATCAAGTCCGTCGAGGACATCACGGACGAGACCCGCTTCGTGCTGTGCGACCCGCAGGTCCCGTGCGGTGACATCTCCCAGCAGATCATCGAGGACAAGGGCCTCGACATCCAGCCGGATTCCCAGGAGCACCAGGTTGCTGACGTGCTCGGCAAGGTCGTCTCCGGCGAGGCCGACGCCGGCTGGGTCTACTCCACCGACGCCGCCGCGGCTGGCGACGACGTGGAGGTCATCAAGATCGAAGGCGCCGACCAGTTCACCAACCAGATCCTCGGCGCGGTAGTCACCGCCTCCTCCGAGCAGGACTCCGCCCAGGCAGTCCTGGACCTGCTGGCTGACGACTTCGACGCCACCTGGGAAGAGTACGGCTTCACCCCGGCCGACTAAGTGAGTTTCGTGGCTACTACCGCTACCTCAGCTGCTACGGCTACTACCCCACCGCGCCCCGCCCGGACGCCCGCCCCTGTGGTGTTTGGGCTCATCGGGATCATCGCGGTGGGGTTTATCCTGTTCCCCATCATCGCCCTGGCCGTGCGCGTGCCCTGGGCGCGCATGGGGGAGATCCTGGCCCGCCCCGAGGTCCACGACCTTCTCAAGGTCTCCCTCGCCGCGGCGGCCCAGTCGACCGTTTTGACCATGATCCTGGGCACCGGCCTGGCGGTCTGGATGCAACAGCTCGGCCGCGGCGGGCTCGCCGCCCGCCTGTTGGTCTTCCTCCCGCTCGCGATGCCCCCTGTCGTCGGCGGCCTCGCCCTGACCGCCGCCATCGGCCGGCGCGGCCTGCTGGGGCCCTGGCTGGAGGCGATGGACCTGCATTTCGCCTTCGCCTTCCCCGGCGTCGTGGTGGCGCAGATGTTTGTCTCCCTGCCGTTCGTGGTCGTCGCCGTGGATTCCGCCCTGCGCCAAATCGACGGGGAGGTCCTGGCCTCGGCCCGCGGCATCGGGATGAGCCCCGGCCGCGTGCTGTGGAAGGTCACCCTGCCGCTGGTCGCCCCCTCGATTGCCACGGGCGCCGGGCTGGCGTTTGCGCGCTCGCTGGGCGAGTTCGGCACGACGCTGACCTTCGCGGGCTCGATGCCCGGCGTCACGCGCACGATGCCCCTGGGCATCTACCTAGAGCGCGAAGTCGACACGGAGGCTGCCTACGCGCTTTCGGCCATCCTCATCGGGCTGGCCTTGGTCTGCCTGGCGCTGGCCGGGCTGCCGGCGGTCTTCGGGCGCCGGAACCGCCAGCACGCCCGCACCATCACCGAGATGGACGCCGAGCGCCTGCGCGAGCTGACCCGCCCGCCGGCAGAGCCCACCCCGGTCACGGTGGAGGGCACTACCCTGCCGGCCGGTCTGGTCTCCGCCGTCGTGGGCCAAAACGGCTCGGGCAAGACCACGCTCATGCGTCGGGTGGCCGGCCGCCTGCGGGGCCGGGTCGCTATCGGGGACCGGACCGTGGACGACGCGGCCGGCCAGTTCGTGCCGCCGCACCTGCGCCGGGTGGTCATGGTTACCCAGTCGCCGGGCCTGCCGCCGCGGGCGAGCGTGGTCGAGGCCGTCACCATGGCCAGCCGCGACCAAAGTATGGCCACCCAGCTGCTGGAGGCGGCGGGCCTGAGCGACTTGGCGGACGTCGACGTGCCCTCCCTGTCGGGCGGGCAAGCCGCCCAGGTCGCGCTGGTGCGTGCGCTGGCCACCCGCCCGTCCGTGCTGATTTTGGACGAACCTCTGGCCGCCCTCGATGTGGCCGCCGCCGCCCGGTGGCGCCGCTTCTTCCACGCCAGCCGCCACGACCGCACCGTGCTGATGGTCACCCACAACCTGCTGGACATCCAGCGCCTGGCCGAGCACCTGGTGGTCATGGAGTCCGGACAGACCATGGCCAGCGGGCCGACCAGCCAGCTGCTCGCCGCGCCGCCGACGGAGTTCGTAGCACGCATTAGCGGCCTCAACCGGGCCACGGGCACCTGCGACGTCGTCCACGCGGGCACGGCGCGGGTGGCCGCCGGCGGGGCCACGCTCATCGGGGAAACCACCACACACCTGCGCCCCCAGCAGGAGGTCGTCGTGACATTTGCACCCGAGGACGCCCACTTAAGCCCGCATCCGGTGGCCGAGGCCGAAAACTGCTGGCCGGGAAAGATCACGGCCGTGGAGGCGCGTTCGCTGACCAGCTTCCTGGTCACCCTCGACTGCCCGTTCGGCCAGGTGCGCGTCTCCCACGCCGAACCGCCGGCCGTGGGCGAAGAGGTCTACTGTCAGGTGGATCCGAAGGCAGTTCACGTCAGCGCGAACTCGTACTAAAATTATGAGAATGACCGACCCTGCCCTCCTGCCCCGCCCCGCGACGGATCTCTTCCCGGAGGCGCTCGCGCTGTCCCCAAAGCAGCGCGCGGTACTCGACGTGGTGGATTCCTTCCGCGACGGCGCCACCGCGGCTCAGGTCGCTGACAGGCTCGGCATGCACGTCAACACCGCCCGCGGGCACCTCGACGAGCTACAGGCCGCGGGTGCGGTCGCGGCCGCTCGCGCCCACTCGCACGGGCGCGGGCGCCCCTCCCTCATCTTCCGGGTGCGGGTGCCTGACAACCAGGCCATCGCCGGCGAATACGTCAGCCTGGTCACGGTGCTGCTCGACCTGCTGGCTGACGATGCCGAGCTCACCAACTACGACTCACCCCGCGCCCGCGAAATCGGGCGCCAGTGGGCCAAGAAGCTGGAACAGACCGGCCCGGCGTCCCTGAGCCAGGTCCAGGCCCGGCTCCGCCAGATGGGCTTCGACCCGGAGCAGACCAAACAGGGCCTGTGCTTGCACGCTTGCCCCTTCGTGTCTGCCGGGGCGGCCCCCACGCCGTTTTTGTGCGCGGTCCACGAGGGCTACCTGCAGGAAATGACCGCCACCCCCGACGGAGAGCCCACCGTGCGGCTGCACCCGTTGACGGACGACGGCACCTGCTTTATCACCCAGGACTAGGCCTGGGTCACCTCGACCTCCACGGGCCCGGCGATCTCCAGCGGGAGGACCCGCAGGCCCTGGGCGCGGGCATCGTCGAGCACGGCCTCCGGGATGGGCTCGGTGTGCAGGACCATGATGGTCGGGCCCGCACCGGACAAATACGCCGAGAAACCGCGGTTGCGCAGGCGGTTGACCCATTCCGCGGTCACCGGGAGCACGTCAGCTCGGTAGGGCTGGTGCAGGCGGTCGCGCGTGCCCTCCAGGAGCAGATCCGGGTGCTTGGTCAACGCTGCCACCTGGACGGCGGTGCGGGAGACGTTGAAGGCGGCATCGCTGTGCGTGACGTGCGAGGGCAGCACGCGCCGCACGGCCTGGGTGGAGGCGTGGAAGTCCGGCACCAGCGCGGTGGCGCGGATATCCGGGTGCACCGGCAGGCAGCGCGCGCGGTACTCGGGCAGGGAACGCCCGTCGACCGGGACCGTCGTCCAGGAAACCACCATCTGGCCCAGCACGGACGCGGCGGCGTTGTCCGGGTGGCCCTCGAAGGCCGAGGACAACTGGACCACCTGGTCCTCATCGAGCGGGAAGCCGGCCAGCCCGTTGGCGGCGGCCACGCCGGCGACCGCGGCGGCCGCGGACGAACCCAGACCGCGCGACTGCGGGATGGCGTTGGTGCAGACCACGCGCAGGCCCGGCGCTTCGACGTCGGCGGCGTTCAGCCCGGAGCGCAGCGCCTTGACCACCAGGTGCGAGCCATCGCGCGGCAGGTCGTCCTCGCCCTCGCCGAAGATGACTACCTCGAGGCCGGACTCGGTGACCTCGATCTCGACGGTGTCGTACAGCGTGACGGCCAGACCCAGGGTGTCATAGCCCGGGCCTAGGTTGGCCGAGGAGGACGGCACCTTGACAATCGCCTTGGTCCCGACTTGCAATTCGGTGCTCATGAGCGCGCTTTCCTCCCCTTTCCTAGCTGCCCAGGCGGATGACCGAGTTGACAGCCAGCACGTCCGGCAGGGTCTTGAGCTTTTCCACGATATCGGCCAGCAGCTGCTCCTGGGCGGAGTGCGTGACGATGACCAGGCGGGCCTCGTCGTCGCCGTCCTCCTGTCGCACGGTGCGCAGGGAGACGTCGTTGGAGGAGAAGACGTTGGCGATTTCGGCCAGCACGCCGATCCGGTCGTTGACCGTCATGTCGATGTGGTAGCGGGTGCGCACCTCGCCGAAGGAGGCGATCGGCAGGTTGGCGTAGGTGTTCTCGCCCGGGGCGCGGCCGCCGTGGACGATGTTGCGGGCCGCGCCGACCACGTCGCCCAGCACCGCGGAGGCGGTCGGGTTACCGCCGGCGCCGTTGCCGTAGAACATCAGCGAGCCGGCCGCCTCGGCCTCGACGAAGATGGCGTTGTAGGACTCGCTGACCGAGGCCAGCGGGTGCGACTTCGCCACGAGGGTGGGGTGCACTCGCGCGTTCACGGCTTCCTTACCTTCCTTATCGGTGATCCGCTCGCAGATAGCCAGCAGCTTGATGGAATAGCCGGCCTGGCCGGCGGCCTCGATATCCTCGGCGGTGATGTTGGTGATGCCCTCGCAGTGGACATCCTCGAACTTGAGGCGGGTGTGGAAGCCCAGCGAGGCCATGATGGCGGCCTTGGAGGCGGCGTCGTGGCCCTCGACGTCGGCGGTCGGGTCGGCCTCGGCGTAGCCCAGGCGGGTCGCCTCCGCCAGCGCCTCCTCGTAGGAAGCGCCGGTGGATTCCATCGCGTCCAGGATGAAGTTGGTCGTGCCGTTGACGATGCCGGAGATGCGCTCGATCTGGTCGCCGGCCAGGGAGCGGCGCAGCATGCCGACCACGGGGATAGCGGCGGCGACGGCGGCCTCGAAATAGAGGTCGACGTTGGAGGCGTCGGCGGCCTCGGCCAGCTCGTCGGCGTGGGCGGCCACCAGCGCCTTGTTGGCGGTGACCACGGACTTGCCGGCGCGCAGGGCGGCCAGGACCAGCTCGCGCGGGTAATCGATACCGCCAATGACCTCCACGACCAGGTCGATGTCGTCGCGGGCGACGAGCGCGCGGGCATCGTCAGTCAGAAGCTCTTGGGGAACGCCCGGGCGCGGCTTTTTGCCGACGTTGGACACGGCCACGCCGCGGATCTCGGCCGGGCCGCCGATGCGGTGCGCAAAAGCGTCGGCGTTCTCCCCGAGCAGTCGGAAGACCTCCGCGCCCACGGTGCCGAATCCCAGCAGCGCAATTCCGACGGTCTCTCCCTCACCCTTAGCCGTGCGGATAGTTCCCTGCGTAGTGGCTGCCATCTTCGAAGCTCTCCTCAATCTGTGCGGTCGTTTAAGGTACGTGGCCCATCATACAGAACGAGCTGTCTATTTTGAGTCCCTACGAGAAGCCTCCCCCGTCCCCCGTCCCCCGTCCCCCGACAACCGCGCGTGTGCTGGCCGAATGTCCCGCACCGGGGAGAATAATAATCCCGCCCGGGCGCCAGTCCGGCGCCCGAGCGGGGGTAACTAGTCGACCTCTAGCGAGAGCAAATCGGCTAAGGTCTCGCGCCGCAGCATGGGCTTGACCTGGCCGGCGCGCACGGCGACCACCGCGGGCCGCACCGCGCCGTTATAGCGCGAGGACATCATGTACTGGTAGGCGCCGCTGGCGGCGGTGGCCACGATGTCGCCGCTGGTGATTTCTTCCGGCAGATCCCGCTCGTCGACCAGGATGTCGCCGGATTCGCAGTGGAAACCCACCACGCGGGAGGGCACCTCGGCGCCGACGGTGTAGCGGCCCATGACCCGCAGGTCGTACTCGGAGCCGTACATGGCCGGGCGGATGTTGTCGCTCATGCCACCGTCGACGGAGAGGTAGCGCCGCAGCGGCAGCTCCTGCTTGCCCGTCTCCACGTCCTTGACCGTGCCCACGGAATAGACCGCGATGGCGGACCCGGCCACCAGCGCGCGGCCCGGCTCGACCAGGACGAAGGGCGGGGTGATGCCCAGCGCGTCCGCCGTCGTGCCGACCGCGGTGAGCAGGTCGTGGGCCACGGCGTTCACGTCGAGGGCCTCCTCGTAAGGCATATACGGGATGCCGAAGCCGCCGCCTAGGTCCAGCTCCGACAGCGTGACGCCGAGCTCAGTGTGGATGCGCGAATACAGCGCCATGACGCGCTCGGCGGCCAGCTTAAAGCCCTCAGCGTTGAAGACCTGGGAGCCGACGTGGCAGTGCAGTCCGACTAGCTCAAGGTTGTCGGCGGTCAGGCAGGCGCGGGCGGCATCAAAAGCTGCGCCAGTGGCCAGCGAGATGCCGAATTTCTGGTCCTCGTGCGAGGTGGCGATGAACTCGTGAGTGTGGGCGTCCACGCCCGGCTTCACGCGCACCATCACCTTCTGGACGCGCCCCAACTCCCCGGCGATCCGGTTGAGCATCTCCAGCTCGTCGGTGTTGTCGAGTACCACGTGACCCACGCCGTGCTCGACGCAGTCCCGCAGGTAGTCCGCGCCCTTGTTGTTGCCGTGGGCAGTCATGCGGGCGGCGGGAAAGTCGCCGGCTAGCGCAATGAGCAGCTCGTTGTGGGAGGCCACGTCCAGGCACAGCCCCTCCTCGTTGACCCACTGCACGATCCTTTTGCAGATGAAGGCCTTGGAGGCGTAGTGCACGTGGGCGGGCCCGCCGAAGGCGGCGGCCATGTCGCGGCAGCGGGAGCGGAAGTCGTCCTCGTCGAAGACATAGAGCGGCGAGCCGTACTCTTCCACTAGGTCGGGCACGGGGACCCCGGCGACGGTGACCACGCCGTCTTCCTCGCGCTGGGCGTTGCGGGGCCAGACATGCGCCGGCAGATCGTTGAAATCGGCCATTACATCCGCTCCGGGGCGGTCACGCCCACCATGGTCAGCGCGTTGGCCAGGGTGGTGCGGGCGGCATCGGCAAGCGCGAAGCGGGCCGAGTGCACCGGCTGGGCCTCCTCACCGGCCTTGGGCAGGACCTGGCACTGGTCGTAGAAGCGGTGGAAGCTGGCGGCCAGCTCCTCGGCGTAGCGGGCGATGCGGTGCGGCTCGCGCAGCTCCGCGGCCTCGGCCACCACGGCCGGGAACTCGCCCAGAGTACGGATGAGGTCGCCCTCGCGGTCGTGGGTCAGAAGGGACAGGTCCGCGCCGTCGGCGGTGACCCCTGCCTCCTGCGCCTTGCGCGCCAGGGAGCACAGGCGGGCGTGCCCGTACTGGACGTAGTAGACGGGGTTATCGGAGGACTGGGACTGCCACAGGCCCAGGTCGATGTCGATGGACTGGTCCACGGACGAGCGCACCAGCGAGTAGCGGGCCGCGTCCACGCCGATGGCGGCCACCAGGTCCTCCATCGTGATGACGGTGCCCGCGCGCTTGGACATGCGCACCGGCTTGCCGTCGCGCAGCAGGTTGACCATCTGGCCGATGAGCACCTCGACCGCGCCGGCGTCGTAGCCCAGGGCGGCCGCGGCGGCCTTCAGGCGCGGCACGTAGCCGTGGTGATCGGCGCCGAGCATGTAGATGTTCAGGGTGTGGCCGCGGTCGAACTTGTCCGCGACGTAGGCGATGTCGCCGGCGATGTAGGCGGCGTTGCCGTCGGACTTGACGACCACGCGGTCCTTGGAGTCGCCGTAGTCGGTGGATTTCAGCCACCAGGCGTTGTCCGCCTCGTAGAGCTCGCCCTGGGCCTTGAGCTGGTCCAGTGCGCGCTCGACCGCGCCGGACTCGAACAGCGAGTTCTCGTGGAAGTAGACGTCGAAGTCCACGCCGAACTCGTGCAGCGACTGCTTAATCTGGGCGAACATCATGTCCACGCCGTCGGCACGGAAGGCCTCCTGGACCTGTTCCGGGGTGCCGTCCAGGGCCGACGGGTTCTTCTCCAGCACGGCGCTGGCGATGTCCTGGATATAGGCCCCGCCGTAGCCGTCCTCCGGGGTGGGCTCGCCCTGGGCGGCCGCCACCAGGGAGCGGGCGAAGCGGTCGATCTGGCCGCCGTGGTCGTTGAAGTAGTACTCGCGGGTAACCTCCGCGCCGCTGGCTTCCAGCACGCGGCCCAAGGAGTCGCCGACGGCGGCCCACCGGGTGCCCCCGAGGTGGATGGGCCCGGTCGGGTTCGCGGAGACGAACTCCAGGTTGATCTTCTCCCCGGCAAAGGTGGTGTTCTTGCCGAAGTCGGAGCCGGCTTCGCGGATCTTGCCGACCACGTCGCCCTGGGCGGCGGCGGCCAGGCGGATATTCAAAAAGCCCGGGCCGGCGACGTCGGTCTCTGCGATCGCGTCCTGCTCGTCCAACGCGGCGGCCAGCCAGGTGGCCAGCTCGCGCGGCTGGGTGCCCGCCTTCTTGGCGACCTGCAGGGCCAAGTTGGTCGCGTAATCGCCGTGTTCCGGGTTGCGCGGGCGCTCCACGGTCACGGTTTCGGGGATAACGGAGGTGTCCAGGTCGTGCTCCGCCAACACGTTGGTGGCGGTGTCCTTAATCAGTTGTGCCAGTTCTGCCGGAGTCATAACCCTAAACTCTATCGAATATCCCCTTTGACTACCGCACTAACCCCGGTAGTGCATGAGATACCCCATACGGGGACCGAAATGGTCTGATAACACACAGGTCCGCGCTATGCTTTTCTTAACTCAGTGTGAGTTTCTAAGCCGGTTCTTCCCCGACTAACCACAATGAGCACCGTGTACTACCTGCTGCGCCCCGAATAGTCGGGGCCTCCCTATCTGGAGAATTCGAGGACGCATCTTGTTTGAGATCAATACCTCAGCGATCGGGGACAGCCTCGGGCTCACCGCGCTCGTGGCCACCCTGCCGCTCATCGCCTTTTTCATTATGTTGTTGGGCTTCAAGGCCCGTGCCCACACCTCCGGCGCGGTCGCCCTGCTCACTTCCCTAGTGATTGCCATCGTGGGCTTCGCGATGCCCATCGACATGGCCCTGTCTTCTGCGGTCCGCGGTGGGCTCTTCGGCCTGCTGCCCATCGTCTGGGTCATCCTTACCGCTATTTGGTTCTACGAAATCACCGTGGCTTCCGGCCGGTTTGAGGATCTGCGCAAGACCTTCGACCTGCTCGGCGACGGCGATATCCGCATCCAGGCCATCCTGATCGCCTTCTGCTTCGGCGGCCTGCTGGAGGCCCTGGCCGGCTTCGGCGCCCCCGTGGCCATTACCGCCACCATGATCATGGCCCTGGGCGTCAAGCCGCTGCGGGCTGCGACCGTGGTCCTCATCGCCAACACCGCCCCCGTGGCCTTCGGCGCCGTGGGCATCCCGGTGACCACCGCCGGCGAGGTCGGCGGCCGTACCCTGGAGCAAACCCACGACATCGCCGCGCTGATCTCGCTGCAGGTGCTGGTCATCGCCGCCATCGTGCCCTTCCTCATCGCCTTCATCCTGGACGGGATGCGCGGCGTGAAGGAGACCGCCCCGGCGGCCGCCGTCATTGGCATTTCCTTCGCCGCGGCCCAGTGGCTCGCCGCGACCTTCTTCGCCTACCAGCTGACCAACGTCATCGCCTGCATCGTCTCCCTGGGTTGCGCTTTCGCCTTCCTGCGCGTCTGGAAGCCCAAGGGCGTGGCCGCCCTGCGCGAGCGCATGGAGCTGCCGGCCCAGGACGGCACTAGCGATCTGACCGGCCGCCGCATTTGGATGGCCCTGCTGCCCTACGCCGTGGTCACCGCGGTCTTCGCCGTGGCAACCACCGTCCCGGCCCTGTTCGGCTTCTGGGTCATCAAGACCGGCTGGCCCTTCCTGGACGGCACGATCGTGGACGCGACCGGCAACATCATGGACACCAGCTTCAGCTTCAACGTCTTCGGCAACCCCGGTACGCTGCTGCTGATTTCCGGCATCATCGTCACGATCATCTACCACTTCTTCAACGAGAACGGCCGCTACAAGCTGAGCTTCGGCCAGCCGGTGACCGCCTTCGGCGACGTCGTTTCCCGCATGAAGTTCTCCGCCCTGACCATCATCCTGGTCCTGGCGCTGGCCTACACCATGAACTACTCGGGCCAGACCATCGCCATTGGTGAGTTCGTCTCCTCGGCCGGCGGCATCTTCGCGCTGTTCGCCCCGGTGCTCGGCTGGATCGGTACCGCCGTGACCGGCTCCGACACCTCGGCCAACGCGCTGTTCGCCAACCTGCAGGTCGCCGCCGCCGAGCGCATCCACGTCAACCCGGATCTGATGCTGGCCGCCAACACCTCCGGTGGCGTGGTCGGCAAGATGATCTCCCCGCAGTCGCTGGCGATTGCCGCCACCGCCGTGCAGATGGAGGGCAAGGAGTCCGTCATCCTCAAGAACGTCGTCGGCTACTCGCTGGCCTTCCTGGCCGTCGTGTGTGTCATCGTCTTCCTGATGACCAACGTGCTCGGGTTCCTGGTGCCCTAACCAGCCCCCACGCCTAGTTCCCTAAGGCTTTCCTTACACGACCCTGATAACCCCGGCTACCCCCAATCCGTCCGGGGCCGGAATCCCGCGCAAAATGCGCGGGGCAGGCGCATGACCTGCGGACCATTTTCGCAACATTAATGTTTCGAAACATCCGCAGGTCATCGTCATTTTTAGGGGTGATTAAATACGGGATTCGCGCTAATATTTACTTCATAACCCCGTGAATTTTCTAGAAGCCTCATTTCCCGAGAGTCTTCTTAAGATCCCGCTAAACCAAGGAGCCTGATCGATGCGAATAGCATTGTTTTCCACCTGCATTGGCGACGCCCTTTTCCCGGACGCTCACAAAGCCACTGCCCTCATCCTTTCCCGCTTGGGCCACGAGGTGGTCTTCCCCGAGGAACAGACCTGCTGCGGGCAGATGCACGTCAACACCGGTTACCAGGAAGAAACGCTGGGCATGATCCGCACCTACGCGGATGCCTTCGCGGATCCTTCCATCGACTACGTGGTCTCCGCCTCCGGCTCCTGCGTCGGCGCCGTGCGCGAGCAGCACGTCAAGATTGCCGACCGCTTCGGTAACAAGGCGGATGTCGACGGCGCCAAGAAGGCCGCCGACAAGACTTACGACCTGCCGGAGTTCCTCGTCGACATCGCGCAGACCACCCAGCTGGGTGCCTTCTTCCCGCACCGCGTGACCTACCACTCCTCCTGCCACGGCCTGCGCTTTCTGAAGCTGGCGGATCGCCCGTACCAGCTGCTGAAGAACGTCGAGGGCATGGAGCTGGTCCCGCTCGAAAACGCCGAGGAGTGCTGCGGCTTCGGCGGTACCTTCTCGCTGAAGAACCCCGAGGTCTCCCAGGCCATGGTCACGGACAAGACCCGCCACATTAAGGACACCCGCGCCGAGTACGTCACCGGCGGCGACTCCTCCTGCCTGATGAACATCGCCGGCGCCCTCTCGCGCCAGCAGGCCGGCATCCGCGCCGTCCACATGGCAGAAATCCTCGCCTCGACCAAGGAACACCCGTGGACGCCGAAGTCCGCAGCTTACTCGAAGGAGAAGATGCTCTAATGGCTGTTTTCACCGACACTACCCCGCCCCGTGCCCCCGAAAACTACGGCAACCTGCGCGGCGACCGCGGCTTCGTCGCCGCCGCCCACGACGGCCTGAACAACGCCACCCAGCGCCGCAACCTGGAGCACGCCACCACCACCATCCGCAACAAGCGCGCCCACGCCGTGGAAGAAACCCCGGACTGGGAGGAGCTGCGTTCGGCCGGTTCCGCGCTGAAGGAGGACGTGGCCGCCCGCATGCCGGAGCTGCTGGAGCAGTTCGAAGAGGCAGTGACTGCCCGCGGCGGCATCGTCCACTGGGCCCGCGACGCCAAGGAAGCCAACGAGATCATCACGCAGCTCATCCAGGACACGGGTGAGACCGACGTGGTCAAGGTCAAGTCCATGGCCACCCAGGAGATCGGCCTGAACGAGCACCTCGAAGAGGCCGGCATCAGCGCCCGCGAGACCGACCTGGCCGAGCTCATCGTCCAGCTGGGCGAGGACAAGCCCTCCCACATCCTGGTCCCGGCCATTCACCGCAACCGCGCCGAGATCCGCGACATCTTCGTCCGGCAGATGCCGAACACGGACGAGTCCCTGCCGGCCAACCCGCCGGAGCTGGCCGAGGCCTCCCGTAAGTTCCTGCGCGAGCAGTTCATGAAGGCCAAGGTGGCTATCTCCGGCGCCAACTTCGGCGTGGCCGAAAACGGCGTTATCAACATCGTCGAGTCCGAGGGCAACGGCCGCATGTGCGTGACCCTGCCGGAGACCCTGATTACGGTCATGGGTATCGAGAAGCTCGTGCCGAGCTTCCAGGACCTCGAGGTCTTCCTGCAGCTGCTGCCGCGCTCCTCCACCGCCGAGCGCATGAACCCGTACACCTCGATGTGGACGGGCGTGACCGAGGGCGACGGCCCGCAGAACTTCCACCTGGTCCTGCTGGACAACGGCCGCACCGCCGCCCTGTCGAACCCGGTCGGTTCCCAGGCGCTCAAGTGCATCCGCTGCTCGGCCTGCCTGAACGTCTGCCCGGTCTACGAGCGCGCCGGCGGCCACGCCTACGGCTCGGTCTACCCGGGCCCGATCGGCATCTCGCTGACCCCGCAGCTGACCGGTATGAAGGATCACCACGACCCGTCGGCTTCTCTGCCCTACGCCTGCTCCCTGTGCGGGCGCTGCGACGAGGTCTGCCCGGTCAAGATCCCGCTGTCCCAGGTCATTCTGGAAAACCGTTACCAGAAGGTCACCCACGCCACCCCGCCGGTCGAGTCCAAGCTCTTCGACCTGGTGGAGTTCGTCTGGGCCAAGCCGAAGGTCTGGAACACGCTGACCCGCCTGGTCGCCTTCGGCCGCGTGCTCGGCGGCTTCAACGGCACCATCGACAGCCTGCCGCTGTTCATGTCGGGTTGGTCGGAAGGCCGCGACACCGCAGTGCCGCCGAAGAAGTCCTTCCGCCAGTGGTTCGAATCCGATGAGGCCCATGACCTACTGGCCCAGGCCCGCGAGGAAGGCCTGCCCGCCGCCGCTGTCCAGTCCCCGGACCAGGGCACTGAGAAGGAGAACTAAGTCATGACCCGTACCGCTGAACAATCCCGCGCGGCCAAGAAGGAAATCCTGTCGCGCATCCGCTCCGCCCAGAAGTCCGCGGGCCTGGCCGACCACGTGGACGTCCCGCGCGACTACCAGCGCGACCGCCAGGTCGCCCCGGACGAGCTGCGCGACCTGCTGGTCGACCGCCTGGTGGACTACAAGGCCGACGTACACGTCACCGACGCCGCCGAGCTGCCGGCCACCCTGGCCAAGATTCTGGCGGATAAGGACTGCCACGATATCCGCTACGCCCCGGGCATGGATACCGCGCTTTTCGCCGAGTTCGACGGGGAGGCCAAGCCGGATTCCAACGACGTGGACCCGCGCACCCTCAACGAGGTCGACGCCGTCGTGACGGAATCCCACGTTACGGCTGCCCAGACCGGCACGATCTCGCTGGAGGCCGGTGAGACCAACGGCCGCCGCGCGCTGACCTTGGTCCCGGACCGCCACGTGTGCATCGTCCGCCAGGAAAACATTGTCTACGGCGTGCCGGAGATGGTCTCCCTCATGAACCCGGAGCACCCGGCGACCTGGATTTCGGGCCCGTCGGCGACCTCCGATATCGAGCTCTCCCGCGTGGAGGGCGTGCACGGGCCGCGCGACCTGATCGTCGTCATCGTGAAGTAGCGCTGTCCCGCCCCGTGGGGCCGGCGGTGCCAGAGTTGTCAGTTGTGGCGACCTAGGGCACCCGCCGGCCCCCTTTTTATTGGGGAAGGATGCAGGCCGGGGGCAACGGCGATAATGTAAAAACACTCAAACCCTACGGTTTCCGTTATTTTCAATTTCTTTACTGACTCAGTTCCTAGGAGAATCAGGTGCTACGACCTTCTCAGAAACGCCCGGCCCGGGCCGCTGCTTCCATCCTGGCAGCGCTCGGGGTGGCTTGCAGCCTCGCCGTCGGCCCGGCGGTAGCCCAAGAAGCCCAGAACGCCGCCCCGCAGATCCAGTGGGAGGACTGCCCCGAGCAGGTCACCGAGGACAACGCCGAGTGCGGCCGTATCGATGTCCCCACGTACTACGACAACCCGTCAGCCGGCACCATCAGCGTCGGCTTCCTGCGCGTGCCGGCCGCCAACCCGCAGGCCAAGCGCGGCGTGCTCTTCGGCAACCCGGGCGGCCCGGGTGGGGACGGCTACTCCTACTTCGGCAGCGAGCAGTTCGCCTGGCCCGAGGGAATTACCAACGAGTGGGACCGCGTGGCGGTCCAGCCGCGCGGCCTGCCGGGTTCCACCCCGGTGGAGTGCACCCAGCCGGGCGGCAGCGACCTCGACGCCGCCACCCGCGCCGGCGCCTATATCCGCAATTCTTGCGAGAAGTCCACGCCCGGCTACACCAACTCCCTGACCACCGAGAACACCGCCCGCGACTGGGAGATGGTGCGCCAGGCCCTGGGTGAGGACCGGATTTCCATCATGGGGCTAAGCTACGGCACCCTGCTGGGCTCTACCTACGCCACCTTCTATCCCGAGCACACCGACAAGGTAGTGCTGGACTCGGCCATGAGCCCCGGCCGCGCGTGGAACGGCACCCTGGCCGACCAGCAGGCCGGCTACGAGAACGCGCTGCACGATTTCTTCGACTACGTCGCGGCTAACGATGCCACCTACCACCTGGGCACCACTCCCCTGAAGGCCTACGAAGCGTGGTCGCGCAAGGTAGCCCGCGAGGCCGGCGTGCGCCCGACGGTGCTGCCGCCGAACGCCAAGATCGGCGACCTGCCCCCGGGGCTGGAGTTTTCCAGCCAACCGGCGGCCAACATCATGACCGCGACCGGTGAGCTGCGCGTCCAGGCCGAGTTCCTGGGTGACAAGATCCGCAACCCGCAGGCCTCCCAGATCAACTCGAATACCCTGATGCTCACCCGCCTACTCGTGCCTTCGGCCGTCAGCTGGGAGGCGCTGGCTAAGCACATCGCCGGCATCGAGGACCTGGGCGGGCCCCAGGATCCGGAGCAGGCCCGCAAGGCGCTCGAGGCGCAAACCCAGGCCCAGTCCATGCAGAACCTCGTCCTGTGCAACGAGAACTCCTTCCGGGCCAACCCGGGCCTGGTCCCGTCCTACGCGTGGTCGGCATTCGTCACCCAGGACCCTTTCACGATGGCTAGCTCCCTGTACGGCTCCGGCATCGCCTGCAGCGGCCGCGGGCCGGTGACCACCGTCCCGGCGCTAAACGGCGCGGGGCTGGAGCACCGCCCGCTGCAGATCAACGCCACCGGCGACCCGCAGACCCCGTACCAGTTCCACGGCGATATGGCCGGCCAGATGGGCTCCCACGTCGTGACCGTCCACGGCCCGGGCCACGGCCACGTCGCCTCCGGCAACGCGGCTGTCGACGAGATCGTGGTGGACTATCTGCGCACCGGGACCAGCGACGTTAACGAAGCGCCGGGGCTGATTTAACACTGACTAGCCCGATGGGTTAGAATTTCATCATTGTCGTTCCAACGAGCGGCAATGGTGAAAATGTCTCCGTAGCTCAGCGGATTAGAGCATCGGTTTCCGGTACCGAAGGTCGCAGGTTCGATCCCTGTCGGGGACACCACAAAACAAGGGCCCGCACCCAGACAAAGTTCTGGGTGCGGGCCCTTTGTACTGCGACTAATCATCCTCCCGCGGGGTCGGCCGCCACATGGCGACCTCCGGCGGGTCGGCCAGCTTGTCGCCGGCGACCTCGATCGGGCCGAGCTCCACGAAGCCCAGGGAGCGGTACAGCGCCGCGGACTTCGGCGTGGAGGCCTCCAGGTAGACCGGGGCATCGCCGGCGCGGCGCAGGCCGTGCTTGAGCATCGTGGAGCCAATCCCCTTGCCCTGGACGCTGGAGCTCACCGCGATGGCGAAGAGGTACCAGTGGGCAAACCCCGGGTGGGCGCTGGCGGTGCGCGCCTCCCGCCGGGCTACGAAAGGCACCGCGCGGCGGAAGAGGTTGATGTACTTCGGCAGCAGCGCCATGAACTTGGGCGTCGACATCTGCTTATTGGGACGCGCCCACAGGCCCACGCCGACGATTTCGCCGTTGTCGATGGCCAGGTCCACCTCCCCGTTGGGGAAATAGTGACCGTAGACCTGGATTTCATAAATGGCGCGGGCAAAGTCCACGTTGTTGTACTGGCCGCCCGTGTGCGCCATGATGGAGCGCACCGCGCGGTCCTGGGCGAAGGTGTGGGCCAGGACCTCGATGGCGGCGGGAAGCTCGTCTTCGCGCGCGGGTCGAATCTCTACATCTGCTGACTTATTATTCATATCCCCCAATCTAACACCGCAGATGCAAAAAGCTCCCTGACCACCTAGGTCAGGGAGCTTAAGAAAGCCAATGCGGGATTAGAAAAGCTCCATCGGGCCCGGCTCCAGGGCGAGCATGCCGATCATCAGCAGGCCCATGACGACGATCATGATGATGCCCATCGGGATCCACTCCAGGATGACCTTGCCAACGCCGTCACCGCGGTCGCGAGCTTCTGCCTCGCGCTTTTCCTGCTCCAAACGAGAAGTCATTACTTCGCTTCCTTTCGACTCCACTGGCCGTGACCGGCCCGATTCCACCGCTATCTTAGCAGTATCCACGTACTAGTTTCGACTTTGCCCGGCGGGTGCTACACCCTTCCAGGCTAGGCCTCGGGATCGACGCCTTCCTCCAGCGCCGCGACGAATTCCTCGCGCGCGCTAAACAGCGCCTCGACGTCGGCCTCCGCGCCGCTAATCCACAGGCCCGTCGCCGCGTCGAAGGTCAGCGCCTCGTCGGGGTGCGCCTCCAACAGCTTTTCCATGATCTCGGCCTGCTCGGCGGTCGGCTCCCCGTCCGGGAATTGTTCCGGATCGCCTAAGGCGGCGGATTCTTCCGGGAAGGCGGTGAGGTGGTACTGCTCGTATTGCTTGTTCGGTTGCTCGAACAACTCTTGGCCCATCATGGCCTTTACTCTACCTTCTCGCCCAGGCGGGCATCGGGGACGAACCCGGGTTGGCCGGGGATGTTGTCGACGGCGAGTACGCCCTCACAGAAGCGCCGCAGGGCGGCGCGGTCCGCGTCCGACAGGTGGTCGAAGACCAGGCGGCGGACGGATTCCACGTGGGCCGGCGCGGCGCGCTCCAGGCGGCGGCGCCCCTCGTCGGTGAGCTCGATGAGCACGCCGCGGGCATCGCCAGCGCACTTGCCCTTCGTGACCAGGCCGCGTTTGGACATCCGGTTGACCTGGTGGGAGGCCCGGGAGCGATCCCAGCCCAGGTTCTTGCACAGATCGCGCAGCCGCAGTGCCTCGCCATCGGCCTCGGAGAGCGGGACCAGGATGGAAAAATCTGCCAGAGAAAGATCGCTGCCGTAGAGCAGGGAGTCTTCCATGCCCCGGTCGATCTTCCGCATGGAGTCTAGGAGCATTCGCCAGAGGTCCTGCTCGCCATCGTCAAGCCAACGCGTTTGCTTAGTCATAGACTCAACGTACCCTATCCCACCTCCGAGTTAACAGCCCGCTGCAGCGGAGACATCCGGCCCTTCCTCGGCTACGCTCGCCAGTAAACGCCGCACGACGTCGGCCTCCCCGGGCGCAAGCCGATCGAAAATCGTACGCTGCAGCTGCGCGGTATAGGCCGGAACGGCGCGCCCCAGCTCCTCCTTGCCGTCCTCGGTTATCCGGGCGCGCACCGCCCGCCGGTCGTTACCGTCAGTCGATTTGCTGACCAGGCCGCGCCGCGACATGCGCGAGATTTGCTTAGAGACCCGCGGGTGCGCCCAGTCCAGCGCCTCGCTCAGTTCTTTCAAGCGCAGCGTATACCCGGGTGCCCGCGCCAGCGCCGCCAAGAGGTGGAACTCGGTCCGCGTCAGCGAGCCGCACGACTCCAGCGCCTGGTCCAGCTTCGCCTCGACGCGCTGGGCGGCCAGGTTCATCAGCTCCCACAGGCGCTGTTCTTCCGGGGCGAGCCAGCCGTGGTAGACAGACTGCCGCGCAGCTTCCTCCGCCTGCTGCCCGGCCTGCTCCATTGTCCTAGTCCGCCCGCTTGAGGTCTTCGATATCTAGTTCCAGCTTTCCCGGCACGCGCGAATAGCGCTGCGGCATGCAGGTCAACACGATGACCTGGGCGCGTTTGCCTACCTCGCTAAACAGCGTGGACATCAGCTGGATGCGCTCGGAGTCCGTCGAGCCCAGCGCGTCGTCGATGACCACCGGCACCGGCCGGGCCCCGGCCTCATCCCCGCCGCCCGCGGATTCCTCCACCAGCTCCGCGATGGCGAACCGCGTCAGGATGGCCAGCTGCTCGCGGGCGCCGCCGGAGAGCTCGCCCAAATCAATGGTGACGTCGTCCTGGGTGCGCTGGGTGACTTCGAGTTTTTCGTTCAGCTGGAATTCGACGTCGCCGCCGTAGACTCGGCGGGCCAGGCGGCTGAGCCGATCGGCGAACGGCGCCGAGTACTTGCGGCGGGCCTCCTCGCGGTGCCGTAGGAGCACCTCGCGCAGGTATTTCACGGCCTTAGCGCGCCGGTCCAACGAATCGAAGCGGTCCTGGGCGTTCTCGAACTGGGCCTGGGCCTTCTCCGCGCGCTCGGCGCTGCCCTGGTCCCGCTCGATATAGCCGGTAAGCGTAGCGATGGTCCGGTCGGCCTGCGACCAAGTCTCCTCGAGCGACTTCAGGTGAGCTTGGGCGCCGGCATGCAGTTGCTCCGCGCGTTCCGGATCCGCAGCATTCATCTCAGCCTGCGCCTTAGCGCGCGCTGCCTGGGCGGCCGCCAGTCTTTCTTGGGCGGCCTCCACCGCCTGCTCGAGTTCCTCGTCGCCGCGGTGCCCACGGGCGCGCGCCAGGGATTGTTCGGCGCGCTCGACAGCCTCCTGCAAGCTGTCCACCTTGACTTGGCTGCGCAGCAACTTCTCCGAGAGGTTGAGTTCCTCCTCGCGCGCGACGGCCGCGGCGGCTTCCTCCTGCTCGGTTTGGGCCTGCTCCTCCGCTTCCTCAGCCGCAGCCAGGGTGGCGGCGGCGGTGTCGACGTCGGGCAATTCCTCTGTCTGTTCGCCTTCGAAAAATTCCTGCAGCGCGCGGTGCTCGGCTCGCAGTTGCTCGATGTCGTCGCCGGCGGCGAGCGTATCCAACTCGTGGCGCAGTCGCTCCGCCCGCTGGTCCTGCTCGACCTGCTCCTCCCGCAGACCGCGGGCTTCCGCCGCCCCGTCGCAGCCGAGAGATTCCAACAGATCCTCCAAGCGGCGCTTCGCGTGGGCGTATTCCTCCCGCGCAGAGCGGACGCTCTCCCCCATCTGGCCGGCGGCGAACCGGGCCGACAGCGTGCCAATGACCAGTTCGGTGCCGTCTGCGACGGGGACTTCGAGCTCTTCGCCTCCCGCCTCTAGGGCATAGGACTGCCCGTCAACGGTAATCTCCTCGCCGGATGCGGAGCTAAAAAACAGCTTCGACTGGGCGGCTTCCTGCAGACGCTGGTGCAGCTGCACGTCTTGGGCCAGCTGGTCGATGTCCGCTAGCTGTTTCTCGGTGACCGTGTGCTCGCGCGCGGCGATTTCCTGGCGCACCGCCCCCAGCTTTTCGGAGACTTCGTCGATGCGGCCCAGCAGGCTGTCCAGCTTGGCCAAGCGGTTTCTATCCACGACGAGCTTGTGGGCACCCGCGGCGTCCTTGCGCCGCTGCCGCGCGTCCGAAACGACCTTGGCCGCCTCCGCGGCCCGCTGGCGCACCTGCTCGAGGCGCTGATCTGCCTCGGCGGCCTGCTGTACGACCGGGGCGAGATCCTCCCGCGCCGCCTGCAGCTGCTCCTGGTTGCGTTTGAGGTCCTCGACCAGCTCCTGGCGGCCGCGCAGATCTTCGCCCGCGCGCTGATGGGATTCCTGGGCTTGGACGAAGTCCTTGTCCTTGGCCTGGAAGGCCGCGCGCGCTTGCTGGGCCGCGGTCAGCTCGGCCGTGCGTTGCTCGAGCTCGCTTCGGGCGGAGCCTTGCTCCTGCGCAGCCTGCTCGCGCCGGTCGACCGCCCGCTCGTAGTCACGCACGTAGCCTTCCAGCTCCGTGAGCTCCCGCTGCGCCTGCTCCGCCGCGTCCTGGGCGGCCGATAACTCGTTGCCCGCGCGCTTGTACTCGCCGGTGGGCTCGCCCTTCTTGCCGGTGAAATAGCGCTTGTATTCTTCTTCCACCCTGTCCATCAGGCCGGAGTCGTGGCCCTCGCTGAGGGCCTGGCTGCCGGAGCTTTGCTCCAGGGCGTTGCGCAGGGAGGAGATGCCGACGGCTTCGACCGCCGCGCCCAAGTCGTCCTGCTTGAGAAACAGGGCGTCTAAGAGGTCGTCGTCGAGGTGCTCGTCCAGAATTTCCTTGAGGCGAGCATCCGCGGCGCGGCCGGTGTGGTTTTCCGGGCGCGGCGAGAAAACGGTCAGCTCCGCGGCCTGCTTTCTGAACCACCGCTTGAAGATCCGGAAGCGGTACGGCCCCACGGTAGCCTCCAGGGTGATTTCGGGCGAGGCGTCCTTGCCCACCGGGCGCAGGACGCCCACCGTGTTCTTTGCGTGGGAGCTGTGCGCCTGCTTGAGGACCACGCCGATGGCCTCGACCAGGGTGGACTTGCCGGCCTCGTTGTCGCCGTGGATGACCACCACGCCCTGATCCGGAAGGTCCTCCAGCTTCAGGTGTTCGACGGCGCGCACATTGCGCAGCTCGAGAGAGTGAATCCGCATTAATTAGCCCCTTTCCGCGCGTCCGGCGAGGAAAGCCGGAACAACAAATTCGCCGCGTCCCGGGCCACCGGATCCGCGTCCATGTCCGTGATGATTTCTTCCAGCGCCCCGGCCGCGAAACCGCTTAACTCCAGGTCCGCGAGCTCCTCCTCCGAGGGGGCGAGGTGGAGGTCCATGGTCCGGGCGCGCTCGCGCAGGTCGGCGAAGACTGGCTCCAGAGCCTCCAACTCGTGCTGCAGGCGCTGAGTGTCCTGGATGCCCAGGGTGCCCTGCAGGCCGTACTTGATGACGGTGCGGTCCTTGTGCGGGTAGGCCTTGAGCCTTTCGAGGAAGTGATCCACGTCCTGGCTGGTGGTCAGCTCGGCGCTCAAGGCCTCGAAGCGCCACTCGCCCAGCTGGTGCTCTTCCACGGTTACCGAGGCCTGCCCCGCGGCGGTCTTCTCGATGGTCACGGCCAGGGCCTTGCCCGAGTTGTTCTCGCCGGCGTCGCTTTCCACCTCGTGGAAGGCGGTGGTTTCCGGCGCCCCGGAAAACCACACCGCCCCGGTGCTGCCCAGGGGCATGGCCGAGTGGGTATCCCCCAGCGCGAGGTAGTCGATGGCCCCGGCGCGGATCTTTTCCTCGACCAGGGCGAGGTCGATCAGCTCGGCGTCCTCTTCTGAGGTGCGAGATTCGACCTGCCCGTGCCCGACGGCCACCCGGATGGTGTCGGTAGGCTCTAGGGGCTCGAGGGCGGCCGCGACCAGATCGTAATTGGAACGCTTCGACAGGTACGGGGCCCCGACGAGCTCGACGCCGTCCGCGACCGGGATGGGCTCCGAGTCCGCGATGACGTGGATTCCTTCGGCCTGGGTGCGAAAGAAGATCGAGTCCGCCACCAGCGGATCGTGGTTGCCGGGCAGCAGGTAGACCGGCACGTCCAGGTTGGCCAGCGCCTCCCGGGCGCGACCGGTGGTCTGCGGCGACAGGGAGTTATGTTCGAAGACGTCCCCGGCTACGACGATGAACTCGGCGCCCACTTCGGCGGCGAGCTTTCCCAATTTGTCAATGCTGGCCAGCCGGGCCGCGTTAAAGCGGGCCTGGCCGTCGCTTCCGAGGAAACCACGCTCCATCCCTATCTGCAGGTCGGAGGTGTGGATGAACGTCGTTGAAGTCATACCCCATGTCTAACACAGCCACCGGACACATGCCCGAAGCTATTATCGAACACCCGTTTAATCCCCTAGCGGGTGGTCAGGTGGTGGTACATGTCCTCGATATCGGAGAGCGAGCGCAGCAAGTCCACGTTGGTGTGCGAGACCGCCCGCATGGCCTTGCGCAGCAAATCCGGGTCGGAATCCTCCAGCGCCGGGGCGACCTTCGGCCGCGGCAGGTCCGGCAGCTGGCGGCCCTTCCAGAACAGGTCGTTGCGCTCGTCGTTGGTCAGGCCGGCATCGTTAGCCAAGGCGTCCTGGGACGCGGCCTGCGATTCTTCCAGGACCGCCTGTTCCAGGGACAGGAAGTTCAGGCCGCGGAAGGCGAAGACCACCGACGCGTCGGCGTCGATACGACTGGCCAGGCGATCGGCCACCGCCACCACGTGCTTGCAGACCGGGGTAGAATCCGGACAGGAGCAGCTCAGCCGCAGGTCGTCGGCCGTGGGGGCAAAAAGCAGGTCGAGGACCTCCTCGCTTAGGTGCCCCTCGTGGGCGTTGCGCAGGGCGTTCGGGGTGCGCGCCAGCAGCTCATTAATGCGCGCTAGGTCGTCGTTGGAGCGGTACGGCAGCTGAATGAGGACCGTGAAGGGCTCGTTTTGGGAGCCGGCGACCCGGCCGTGGATGGCGCCGTTGCGCACGTCGAGGCCCACCACGTGCCCGGCGCGCGCGTACTGGCGCCCGCGGGTCAGGCGGCCGTCGTCGGTGGCCTTGCTGATAACGGACCAGACGCGCTGGGCCGCCGGAGACAACACGGGCCCGGTAGCCCCGCTGCGGGTGACCTTGTTGGTCTCCTCCGCGGAGGTCACGCGCTTGCGGGTCCCGAAGTTCGCGTAGATGACATTGTCTTTAGACACGCTCATGACCGACTCCTCCTACTCTCTGCCCCGGTAGCTCATCAGGGAGGCCAGCTGCTCCGGATCCAGCTCGGTGAGCCAGCCTTCGCCCTCGCCGACGACGGAGCCGGCCAGGGTGGTCTTGCCGTCCAGGATATCCTGGATGCTCTCCTCCAGGGTGCCGGCGGTGATCATCTTGTAGACCTGGACGTTTTTGCGCTGGCCGATGCGGAAGGCGCGGTCCGTGGCCTGGTTTTCCACCGCCGGGTTCCACCAGCGGTCCATGTGCACCACGACGTTGGCGGCGGTCAGGTTCAGGCCCGTGCCGCCGGCCTTCAGCGACAGGATCATCGCCGGCGGTCCGTCCGGATCCTGGAAGTCCTCGACCATCTGATCGCGCTTGTTCTTGGTGACCCCGCCGTGCAGGAACGGGATATCGCGCCCCAACTGCTCGCTCAGGTAGGGCTGCAAGATATCGCCGAAGGCGCGGTACTGGGTAAACACCAGCAGGCGTTCGCCGGCCTGGATCGACTCGTCGACGATCCGCATCAGCTCGGCGACCTTGCCGGAGCGGTGCTTGCCCTTAATGGTCACGGGCGAGCCGTCGCCCAGGAAGTGGGCCGGGTGGTTGCAGATCTGCTTGATGCGGGTCAGCGAGGAGAGCACCAGCCCGCGGCGGGCCATGCCCTGGCGCTGCTCGAGTTGGACCTGGACGTCGTCCACGAAGGCCTTGTAGAGCGAGGCCTGCTCGGCGGTCATGGATACGGTGAGGATCTGCTCGGACTTCTCCGGCAGGTCGTCGATGATCTTCGGGTCCGTCTTCAGCCGGCGCATGATAAACGGCGCGGTGAGTAGGCGCAGGCGCTCGGTCATGGTGGGGTCCTGCTCCCGCTCGATGGCCTTGGCGAAGTGGTTGCGGAAGAAGCTGGTAGACCCCAGGATGCCGGGGTTGCAGAAGTCCAGGATGGAGCGCATCTCCGACAGGCGGTTTTCCACCGGCGTGCCGGTCAGCGCAATGCGGTGGCGCGACGGCAGGGAGCGCACCGCCCGGGAGCTGCGGGTCGCGGAGTTCTTGATCGCCTGCGCCTCGTCCAGCACGACGCGGTCCCACTCGGCTAGGCCGAGCTGCTTGAAATCGCGCCCGACGGTGCCGTAGGAGGTAATGACCAAGTCGGCATCGGCAGCTGCGGTCAGCAGCGCCTTGTCCTTTAAGCGGCCGGAGCCGTGCTGGACCAAGACCGTGAAATCCGGGACGAAGCGCGCGGCCTCCCGCGCCCAGTTGCCCACCACGGAAGTCGGCGCGACCACCAGCGTCGGGCCGAGTTCCTTGCCTTCCTCAGCGGCCTTGTCCTTTTCCACGGCCAGCAGGGTCAGCAGCTGCAGGGTCTTGCCCAGGCCCATGTCGTCGGCCAGCACGGCGCCGATGTTGTTCTGCGACATCCAGTAGAGCCAGTCGACGCCGCGGCGCTGGTATTCGCGCAGCTCCGCGTGCACGGTATCCGGCACCGCGACGCGCTGCGGGGCGACGGTGTCCATGCCGCCCAGCAGGCTGTTGAACCACTTGGAGCCGGTGAACTCGATCGGTTCGTTGGCCATGGATTCCAGGGCCAGCTGGCGCAGCTCGGCGATGGTCACCTCGCCGAACTCGTCCGTGTCCTTGTCGGCCTGGTTGAACTCGGCCAGCTGGCGTTCCACGTCCGCGACCAGCTGCTCCCAGCCCGGCGTCTCCAGCACCCGGGCGCGCTCGGCTTCTTTGGCGGCCGCCTCCAGCTGCTTCTTCCGGCGCTTGTAGGCGGTCTGGTTGAGCTTATCCATGTAGTCGGTAATACGGCTAAGCGCCTGCGTATCCGCCATGACCCACTCGCCGCGCAGGCGGATGAGCCCCGACTTGGAGTTGACCAGCTCCTCCATTTCCTGTTCGCTCAGCTGCACGTCGCCGACGGAGATATGCCAGTCGTATTCGACCAGTTTCTCCAGGCCCACCTGCGACTTGGTGGCCGCCACGGCCGGGTCGGTGACCTCGCGGGTCTCCAGCTGGGCCTTGGTCTCCGCCTGCGCCCAGGCCTTGGGCAGCATCACCGTGAAGCCGGCGGCCTTGAGCGCGGAGACGTCGCTGCCGATGAACTGCACCAGCGCGTCCGTACTCAGGTAGACGTCCCAGTCCCCGGCGTTGTCGTACCAGCGGGGTGCCGGCCGCGAGGAGCTGGGGTTGAGCGCCGGGGCGATGCCGATGGCGCGGCGCTGCGAGTCGCGCAGCTTCTCCACCGAACGGGCGTCGAGCTGGTCGACGCGGATGGGCTGCGGCGAGTCTGTACCGGAACGCACCCGCAGGCGCACCGGCCACACCGCCTGGGAAGGATCCAGAGAGGTCTCCTCCTCCCCGGGTTCCTCGACGATGATGACCAGCTGCAGATCGACCGAGGCGATCGAATCCTTCCACTCGTTGAGGCCCCGCAGCAGCTGCGCCCGGCCCCGCTTGATGGGCGAGGTGGTCAGCATGGCCTGCGCGAAATCGTGCCAGGGGTACGGCCGCGGCGTGTGGAGCAGGTCTTTGAGCTCCATGAAGGCGATCCAGTGGGTGAGCTCGTCGATGAGATCGTCCGACAGCGATCGGTTGTTGATGGTCAAGATCCCCGGCGCCGCGGCGATCATCTCCGCCAGCCAGCCGCGCTCCCCCAGCCCGGCGGCCAGCTGCCACATGGGGAACCACTCGCCCGCCTGGTAGGACAGGCGGATGGTCACACGCCCGGCGCGCACGAACTTGGTCAGCCCGCGGTAGGTCCGGATGAGCCAATAGAGATCGGGGGCAATGGAGGCGCGTTGTTCGGCGGTGGCCGCCGGGGTCCGCTCGTCCAGGAAGGACAGCTGGGACAGCGCGACGATGGCGTCCTGCGGGCCGAACATAGCCATCGGCGCCATGAGCGAGACGTCCTTGCCCTTCGGCGTGCGCAGGGAGACACGGGCCCGGTTGCGGAAAGACTTCTTGGCAAGCAGGCTCTCGACCGCTTCTGGAAAGGTCCCTTCCGGCACGGAGGCGGGCGTGACAATCTTGTGCCCCTCCACCTGTTCGACCCACAGGCTAAACCCAGACACAGGCAGCCAGAGGCCGTGCAGAAGGTATCCAGACATGCCGAATAGTCTAACACCGATGGCCGACACGCGACTTTTTCTGCCTGCGTCAAAGATTGCTCTCCCCGACCCGTCCGACCCTGCCGGCCGGCCGCCTAGGCCGCTGGCCAGCGTGGATGCCTACCCTCCTTTGAGGGGAGGAAACGGCGCTTTTTCGCGCAAACGACGCCGGAACGCCTGTCACCTGGGATTGTTACCGTCTCGTTATAAACAGTGGTGAACCTCCTCATTGCTTCACAAAAGCCTGCCACGCACCTGTGACGCCGTGTTTCATAGCTTGGGCAGTTCTGTGAGTCTCGTTACCCTTGTTATGTTCCGCAGGTCATATTCCCACGGCACCACCTGGGAAAAGACTCTGTAGGCAACCGTTATTTCCCGCCCCTGGGCCGCTTGAGCTTTATCGCGCCCGGGCGGCGCACTGTTTTTACACATCAATTACTGCAAGGAGCCTTCGTGGATACCTCAACCTGGTATGTCATCGCGATCATTATTTATCTGTTCGCGATGCTCGCCATCGGTTACTGGAGCTACAAGCAAACCGATCAATACGACGACTACGTTCTGGGCGGCCGTGGGCTGCACCCCTTCGTAGCGGCCCTGTCTGCGGGCGCCTCTGATATGTCCGGCTGGCTGCTCATGGGCCTGCCCGGCGCCCTCTTCCTGACCGGCATGTCCGAGGTCTGGATCGCCATCGGCCTGACCTGCGGCGCCTGGGCTAACTGGAAGTGGGTTGCCCCGCGTCTGCGCGCCTACTCGGAGGTGGCCGGGAACTCCATCACCATCCCGTCCTTCTTCGAAAACCGCCTGCGCGACAAGTCCCGCCTGCTGCGGATTATCGCCGCGCTGGTCATCATCTTCTTCTTCACCTTCTACGTCTCCTCCGGCATGGTCTCCGGCGGCCGCTATTTCGAGTCCACCTTCGGCGGCGACTACCTGACCGGCATGCTGATCATCGCCGCGGTCACCGTCGCCTACACCTTCGTCGGCGGCTTCCTCGCCGTGTCCTACACGGACGTCGTCCAGGGCCTGCTGATGTTCTGCTCGCTCATCATCGTGCCGGTCATGGCCATCATCTCCCTGGATAACCCGTCGGACATCTTCTCCTTCGCCGCAGAGAACCCCTACGCCACCAACGGCGTGCTGGAGAACCCGAACTACTTCTCCCTCGTCTCCGGCGTGACCGCCGGCGTGGTTATCGGCAATATCGCCTGGGGCCTGGGCTACTTCGGTCAGCCGCACGTCATCGTGCGCTTCATGGCACTGCGCAAGCCCTCCGATGCCCGCCAGGGCCGTTTCTACGGGGTGACCTGGATGGGCCTGTCCGTGCTCGGCGCCATCTTCGTGGCACTGTCCGCCACGGTCTTTTTCACCCAGAACGACTACTCCATCACGGACCAGGAGAACTACGAGACCGTCTTCCTGGACATGGCGCAGGTCATGTTCCACCCGCTGCCGGCCGGCCTGGTGCTGACCGCGGTTCTGGCCGCCATCATGTCCACCATGTCCTCCCAGCTGCTGGTCGTGGCCAGCTCGCTCATCGAGGACCTGTGGAAGATCTTCTCCAAGAAGAACCTCTCCGAGGATCTGCTCATCAACCTGTCGCGTACCGCGGTCGTGGCCGTGGCCGTCGTGGCCGCCCTGCTGGCCATCAACCCGTCGGATTCCATCCTGGGTCTGGTCGGCTTCGCCTGGGCCGGCTTCGGTGCCGCCTTCGGCCCGCTGGTCCTGCTGTCCCTGTACTGGAAGCGACTCAACTCCACCGGCGCCATCGCCGGCATGATTGTCGGTGCACTGACCACCATCATCTGGGGCAACGTCCCGGCGCTGACCGAGACCATCTACGAGATCGTCCCGGGCTTCGCCCTCTCGCTCCTCGTGACCGTCGTGGTCTCCCTGGCGACCAAGCAGCCGCCCAAGGAGGTCCAGGACGAGTTCGCCCAGGTCGAGGACCTGGTCAAGATCGTCTCCAAGGACGACGAGATGGCCTTCGAGGACGCTGCCAAGCAGGTCAAGGACTAGTTCCGCCTAGCCCGCACGGCGCCCTCCTAAGATAAGAAAAATCCCGCCTTCCCCGCCGCGTTCTTGCGCGGTCCGGGAGGCGGGTTTTTGCTTGCCGATGCCCCGTGGCGTCTACAGGAACATCAGGATGGCGATAACAACCCACAGCAGGTTGAAGATGCCGCTGAACATGGCCAGCTGCTTCTTGTCCTTGGCGAAATCGGTGGTGCCCTCACCGGCTAGGGCGGCCATGGCCTTCTTCTGGCGCGGGATGATGAGGAAGAACAGCAGCGCCCAGGCGATAATCGCCAGCAGGATGGACGCGTGGAACTGCCCCTGGGTGCCGTAGGTGGACATATCCATCAGGAAGACGGCGATACCCAAAATCGGCACGATCGCGGAGATATAGCCGTAGGAATTAGTGATGTTGTGCAGGGTACGCGTGGCGCCAAGCGCCTTGTCGTCGCCCTCGGCGGCCTTCAGCATCTGCGGGCCGAACTGCGACGTCGCCACGGTGACCGGGCCCAACAGCAAAATCGCGGCAATCACGTGCGCGGCGATGAACAAAGAAGTCATAAAAGTTGCTCCAGAACCTTTCTCACGGGTTTTTGCGACGGCTAAGTAAAAGCGCCGCTCATAGGAAAATCACCGTGCATGGGACACGGCTTCCGCAGTTAACCCTATCGTTAATTCGGGTCAAATGATCAACCGGCACTGCGCCCGCATGACCTTTACGTCCCGCCGCGGCAGGGGCAGGCCGTATTTCGCGGCGACGGCCGCCAGCCGCCGCACGTACCAGCAACGCTGCCCCACCGCCGGCGGCAGCCACCGGGCCGGCAGGTCGTCGGACTTGTCGCGGTTGACCTCGTCCCGGGTCACCACCAGGTTGAGCGGATCATTAGCGAAATCCTGCCGCCGCTGCGCCGACCAGCTGTGCGCGCCCAGATCCCACGCGGCAGAGAGCGGGAAGACGTGGTCTACCTCCACCGGGACGTCGCCGCGGCGCAGGGGCACCTCCTCCCCGGCGTAGGGGTCGTAGAGGCTGCCGCGGCTAATCCCGCACGCCCCGCTGCGGCGCAGCTGCATGGCCTGTTCCATAATGGCGACCTCCCGGGTGGTGCACGCCGAGCTTGGGGCCGGGCCCCACCCGGCGCCGAAGGCCTCGCGCTCGTAGCCCAGCACGCGCTGGCGCTGCTCGACCGGCTCCACCCGCTCCAGGCTGGCGCCCAGTTCTGGGAGACCGTCGTCTTCCTCCGGCTGTAGGTAAGGGGCCACCTGCCCGCAGAGATAGAGCAGGGTGCACAGACAAAGAAACCACAGGAAGCGTTGGCGCATGCCTTTATAGACTGCGCCAGGTTTCCTGTGGTTCCTTAGCTGGCTTAGGGCCGGTCAGCGCACTAGTCGCGCCAGCGGCCGCGACCGCCCTTGTCGCCCCGGCGGCCACCCTCGCGGCGGCGGCCCCCGCGGTTATCGCGGTTGTCGCGGTTATCGTCGCGGTGGAAGCCGCGGCGCGGCGGGCGCCCAGTGTCCTTCTGGATGTTGATGAGCTGCCCGGAAATACGGGTGTCCTTCAACCGATCCAGCACGGCCGGGTCCAAGTTCTTCGGCAGGTCGACCAAGGTGTGGCCCACCGCGATGGTGATACGGCCGAAGTCCTTCGACGACAGGCCGCCCTCGTTGGCGATGGCGCCCACGATGGCACCCGGGCGGACGTTCTGGCGCTTGCCGACGTCCAGGCGGTAGGTCTCGAAGTCGCCGTCCGGGCGCTTCGGCCCGCGGTCGCGGTCCCGGTCGCGATCCCTAAAGCGGCCGCCGCGCTTGTCGCCGCGGTCGCCACGATCGTCGCGGCGGAAGCGCTCCTTGTCGCGCTTGTCCTTCTTGCTCACCGGCTGTTCCTTCATCAGGAAGTCGGAGCCGGCCTGCAGCTGCACGGCCAGGGAAGCGGCGATGTCGTCCATGCCGACGTTGTTGACCTCGGAGTACTTGCGGACCAGGCCGCGGAAGAGCTCCATCTGCTTGTCGCCCAGGGTCTCCGTGATGGACTGCGCGAACTTCTCCTTGCGCTTGACGTTGACCTCGTCGACGGTCGGCAGCTCCATCTCCTCCAGGCGGGCGTTGGTCACCCGCTCGATGGAGCGCAGCATGCGCCGCTCGCGCGGGGTGACGAACAGGATGGCCTCGCCGGTGCGGCCGGCACGGCCGGTGCGGCCGATGCGGTGCACGTAAGACTCGGTGTCGTTCGGGATGTCGTAGTTGACCACGTGGGTGATGCGCTCGACGTCCAGGCCGCGGGCGGCCACGTCGGTAGCCACCAGGATGTCCAGGCGGCCGTCCTTGAGCTGATCCACGGTGCGCTCGCGCTGGTTCTGCGCGATGTCGCCGTTGATGGCGGCGGCGGAATAGCCGGCATCGGACAGCTTTTCGGCGACCTCTTCGGTCTCGTGCTTGGTCCGGCAGAAGACGATGATGGCGTCGTAGTCCGTGACCTCGAGGATCCGGGTGAACGCGTCCATCTTCGCGCGGTGCGGGGTCAGCAGGAAGCGCTGCTTGATGTTGTCGTTGGTGCGGCGCTCGGACTTGACGGTCACCTCGGCCGGGTTATCCAGGTACTGCTTGGACAGGCGGCGGATGCTGTTGGGCATGGTGGCCGAGAACAGCGCGACCTGTTTGTTGTCCGGGGTGTCTTCCAGGATGCGCTCGACGTCTTCCTGGAAGCCCATGTTCAGCATCTCGTCGGCCTCGTCGAGGACCAGGAAGCGCAGCTGGGACAGGTCCAGCGAGCCCTTCTCCAGGTGGTCGATGACACGGCCCGGGGTGCCGACGATGATCTGGGCGCCGCGGCGCAGGCCGGACAGCTGGATGCCGTAGGCCTGACCGCCGTAGATCGGCAGGACCTCGATGTTGCCCAGGTGATCCGCGAAGGACTGGAAGGAATCGGCAACCTGCAGGGCCAGCTCGCGCGTCGGCGCGAGCACGAGGGCCTGCGGGTGGCGGGCCTGCTCGTCGATGCGGGCGAGGATCGGCAGCGCGAAGGCCGCCGTCTTGCCGGTACCGGTCTGGGCGAGGCCGACCACGTCGCGGCCTTCCATCAAGATCGGGATGGTTTCCGCTTGGATTGGCGAAGGGGTGGTGAAACCAACGCTGGCCACGGCGTCAAGCACTTCGCTTGGCAGGCCTAGGCCGTCAAACCCCTGGGAGTTGTCTTTGGCCGAATCCTGGGATTCGGCGCCGGCGCCCTCAGAAGCTTGCGCAGCCCCGGTGTTCTTCGCAGCCTCTGCTGCCACACCTTGCGCGTTGTCCTGAGATTCCGACTGTTGAGAAAATTCTTCCGGCTCGTTGACGCCGCCGGTGGCGTTATCGGTAATGCTCATTGCCCGCCCAACATTACGCTAATGGGCGGGCAAACACCATTGGGGCAAGCCCCCGGCGCGTTGCCGCCGGTGGGGCTAGTTATTCTCGGCGGCCAATTCCCCGCCGACATAGGTGCGCCACGTGGCCGGCATGCCCGGGCGGTACGCCAGATTAATGGCGTTTTCCGCGGTCAGGACGTGCAAGTCCGCGGCCGCGCCGACCACCAGCTGGCCCTTGGCCGGGCGACCGGCGGCGTCCTTGCCTCCCGAGACCGCCTGCCGGCGCAGCGCCTTCGCCCCGCCCAGGGTGGCCGCGGCGATGGCCTCGTCCAGGCTTAGGTGCTGCTGGAGCACCGCCGTGGTCACGCAGAAATTCATCGAGGAGGTGTAGCTGGTGCCCGGGTTCAGGTTGGAGGCAATCGCGACGGTCACGCCAGCGTCGATGAGCTTACGGCCCGGCGCGAGCGGCTGCCGGGTGGACAGATCGCAGGCCGGCAGCATGGTCGCGACGGTCTCCGAATCCGCCAGGCGCGCAATATCGTCGTCGCTTAGGTAGTTGACGTGGTCGACGGAGGCGGCGCCGAGCTCGACGGCCAGCGCCACGCCCGGGCCCTCCCCCAGCTGGTTGCCGTGCACGCGCAGGCCCAGCCCGGCGTCGCGGCCGGCCTCCAGGACCCGGCGGGACTGTTCCTCGTTGAAGGCGCCGCGCTCGCAGAAGACGTCGATCCAGCCGGCATAGGGCGCAACCTTATCTAGCATCGGCCCGACGACCTGCTCGACGTAGGCCTCGGCCTCCTGCCCCGGCGGCACCAGGTGCGCGCCGAGGAAGGTCACTTCGTCGACGTACTGGCTAGCCACCCGGGCGGCCTCGACCTCAGAATCCACGTCCAGGCCGTAGCCGGTCTTGGTCTCGAACGTCGTGGTGCCGCCCGCGTGCCCGGCGGCCACGCGCTCGCGGACCAACTGGCTCAGCCGCTCCGCGCCGGCCGAGCGGGTGGCCTCCATGGTCACCGCGATTCCGCCGGCCGCGTAGTCGCCGCCGGCCATCCGGGCCTCGAATTCCTCGGCGCGGTTGCCGTCGAAGACCATGTGGGTGTGGGAGTCCACCCAGCCGGGCAGCACGGCCCGCCCGCCCAGGTCGACGGTCTCGGCGTCTGCGTATTCTCCGGGCAACTCGGCCGCGGGGCCGACCCAGGCGATGGTGCCGGCGTCGTCAGCCACCAGCGCGGCGTCGGTAATGGTGCCAGCTTCGGCTACCGTGCGGAGCTCGGAAATATTGCGGAATACCTTGGTCATGCGTCATACCTTTCTGGAACGGGCGTGGTCGGCAAAGGGAACGGGGCTTTATACCTAGTCGCGGGCCTTGAACTCCATCGGGATGCGCACCCCGCGCTCCTCGGCGACTTCCTGGGCCCGAGTGTAGCCCGCGTCCACGTGGCGGATAACGCCCATGCCCGGGTCGTTGGTGAGCACCGAGCGCAGCTTGGCGGCGGCCAGCTCGGTGCCGTCGGCGACGCTGACCTGGCCGGCGTGGATGGAGCGGCCCATCCCGACGCCGCCGCCGTGGTGGATGGAAACCCAGGTCGCGCCGGAGGACACGGCGGTCATGGCGTTGAGCAGCGGCCAGTCGGCCACGGCATCGGTGCCGTCCAGCATGGCCTCGGTCTCGCGGTACGGCGAGGCGACGGAACCGGAGTCCAGGTGGTCGCGGCCGATAACGATCGGCGCGGAGATCTTGCCCTCGGCGACGAGCTCGTTAAACCGCAGGCCGGCCTTGTGGCGCTCGTTGTAGCCCAGCCAGCAAATGCGCGCCGGCAGGCCCTCGAACTCGACGTATTCCTCGGCAGCATCCAGCCAGTTGTGCAGGTGCTCGTTGTCCGGGAAGAGCTCCTTAAGCGCCTGGTCGGTGACCTTGATGTCTTCCGGGTCGCCGGACAGCGCGGCCCAACGGAACGGCCCCAGGCCCTCGCAGAACAGCGGGCGGATATAGGCCGGGACGAAGCCCGGGAACTCGAAGGCGCGGGTGTAGCCGGCGTGGCGGGCCTCGTCGCGGATGGAGTTGCCGTAGTCGAAGACCTCGGCGCCGGCGTCCTGGAATTCGACCATGGCCTGGACCTGGCGGGCCATGGACTCGCGGGACTTCTTGGTGAAGGTGGTCGGGTCGGCCTGGGCCTCGGTGTGCCAGTCCGCCACGGTGATCTCGGTGGGCAGGTAGCTGAGCGGATCGTGGGCGGAGGTCTGGTCGGTGACCACGTCCACCGTCAGCTCGCCGGCCTGCTGGCGGCGGAGGATCTCGGGGAAGACCTCCGCGGCGTTGCCAACCAGGCCCACGGACAGGGCGCGCTTTTCTTCCTTGGCGGCCAGGGTCAGCTTGAGGGCCTCGTCCAGGTCGGTGACTACCTCGTCGAGGTAGCGCTTGGACTGGCGGCGCTTGAGGCGGGTCTCGTCCACATCCACGATGAGGCACACGCCGCCGTTCAAGGTCACGGCCAGCGGCTGGGCGCCGCCCATGCCGCCGCAGCCGCCGGTCAGGGTCAGCGTGCCGGCGAGCGTGCCGTCGAAGCGCTTGTGGGCCACGGCCGCGAAGGTCTCGTAGGTGCCCTGCAGGATGCCCTGGGTGGCGATGTAGATCCAGGACCCGGCGGTCATCTGGCCGTACATCATCAGGCCCTCGGCCTCCAGCTCGCGGAAGTGCTCCCAGTTGGCCCAGTCGCCGACCAGGTTGGAGTTAGCAATCAGCACGCGCGGGGCCCACTCGTTGGTCTTAAACACGCCGACCGGCTTGCCGGACTGCACCAGCAGGGTCTCGTCCGCCTCGAGGTCGCGCAGCGTGTCGACGATGGCGTCGAAGGCTTCCCAGCTGCGGGCGGCCTTGCCGGTGCCGCCGTAGACGACCAGGCCCTCGGGGCGCTCAGCGACCTCCGGGTCCAGGTTGTTCATCAACATACGCAGCGGGGCCTCGGTGGCCCAGGACTTGGCGCTGATTTCGGTCCCGCGCGGCGCGCGGATTTCACGAGCTTCCGACATTAACTAATCCTTCCTCAAAGCAATTCCGGCGGCAGGTCAGCACGCGCTTGTCGATGCTGCCTCGCCGCCCTGGGGCGTTGGGGACCGGTGTCCCTGGGCTGTCTCCCCGACTACCCCGAAGCGGGCAGGCGGCATCGCGCGCATGCACGGTGGTGGCTCACCTCAAGCTGGGATGTGCGCCACCTCGTGCCGTGCATCAAAAGTAACCCGCGTCATAGTAAAAAGTCCCGCGCCTGAGGGGTGGTCTGTCTCAGATACGGGACTATGCAGGCTGGGTGCCGTTTATTGCAGTTTTCCGACGGCGGATTCCGCGGCGCGCAGGAAGGTAGCATCCCGCACCATCTGGACCGCCTGCTCGATTTCCGGCGCCAGGTAGCGGTCCGGTCCTACCCCCGGAACCCGTTCCCTAAGCGCCGCCACGACGGCGGCCACCCCGTCCCCCGGCGCGCCGTCGCGCAGGTCGATGCCACGCGCCGCGGTCAGGATTTCAATCGCCACCACGCGCTGCGCGCCATCGATGCCGCGCCGCAGCTTCCGGGCCGCCGACCAGCCCATGGAGACGTGGTCTTCCTGCATGGCCGACGAGGGGATCGAATCAGCCGACGCCGGGGCCGCCAGCCGCTTCAACTCGCTGACGATGCCGGCCTGCGTGTATTGGGCAATCATGTGGCCGGAGTCCACGCCCGGGTCGGCCGCCACGAACGCCGGCAGGCCGCGGTTGCGCGCCACGTCTAGGAAGCGATCCGTGCGCCGCTCCGAGATGGAGGCGAGATCCGCGAGCACGATAGCCAGGAAATCGAGCACATAGGCCACGGGGGCGCCGTGGAAATTGCCGTTGGAGACCACCCGCCCGTCCAGCGCGACCACGGGGTTGTCCACGGCCGCCGCCAACTCGTTGACGGCAACCTGGCGGGCGTGCTCCAGCGTGTCCCGGAAGCCGCCGGCCACCTGCGGGGCGCACCGCACCGAGTAGGCGTCCTGCACGTGCGACTGGGCGAATTCGTCGTGCGCGGCGGAAAGGTTCTCCGAGCCCGCGGCCAGCGCGCGGATATTCGCCGCCGCGGCGGCCTGGCCGGGGTGCGGGCGCAGCTGCTGCAGGTCGTCGGCGAAGACGTCCAGGCTGCCCTGCAGGCCCTCCACCGTCAGCGCAGTCGCGATGTCCGCCTGCCTAGCCAGCGCCTCCAGGTCTGCGATAGCCAGGCACAGCTGCCCCAGCATGCCGTCGGTGCCGTTGATAAGGGCCAGGCCCTCCTTCTCCCGCAGCTGCAGCGGCTCGATCCCGGCACGTTCCAGCGCGGCGGCCGCCGGCTGCCGCTTGCCCTCCACGCGGACCTCGCCTTCGCCCAGCAGCGCCAGCGCGCAGTGGGCCAGCGGGGCCAAGTCGCCGGAGCAGCCCAGGGAGCCGTATTCGTAGACCACCGGGACAATCCCGGCGTTGAGCGCGGCCGCGTATGTCTCCACCACCACCGGCCGCACGCCGGTCCGGCCCGTGCACAGCGTGGACAGGCGCAGCAGCATCAGCGCGCGGATGACCTCTTCTTCGACCTCTGGCCCCGAGCCGGCCGCGTGGGAGCGCACCAGCGACAGCTGCAGCTGCGCGCGCTTGTCGGCGGGGATATGCCGGCGGGCCAGCGCTCCGAACCCCGTCGAGATCCCGTAGACCGGCGTGTCAGAGGCCGCCAGATCCTCCACCCGCTGCCGGGTCGCTGAGACCTCGTCGAGCGCTTCCGGCGCCACCGTCACGCGGGCACCGTGGCGCGCGACCGCCACGACTTCGGCGATGCTCAGACCGCCGATCCCGATTTCCACTTCCTGGATTTCCCCCGCCTGGTGCGCGGTCTTGTCAGCCTTAAACTCAGCCATGGTCAGTTGTCTCCTTCTCGTAGCCTGGCCGGTTCCCAGCGTTGTGCGCTGCGGAACGCTACTTTCAGACACTAACTCCAATGAGTGTTATTTGCCACAGTTTCGCCGAATAATGTTCTGACTCTCTAATGGGGCTTCACCGGGCGCCGTACATCCGCGCCGCGATCTCCCGGGCGGAGGCCTGCAGGTGGTCCAGGACGGCGGCACGGGTGGCATCGCCCAGCCGGCCGACCCCGAAGGTCACCGCCAGGCTGGCCGCCGGCCGCGCGAGGTGGTCCAGCACCGGCACGGCCAACGATGCCTGCCCGCGCGAGATCTCCTCCGTCTCCTCCTCCCAGCCGCGCTCGCGCACCTGGGCCAGGCGCTCCCGAAACTGGCGCAGGCTGCCCTCCTGCCCCGCCGTCGCGAAGGTGGCGCGGGCCTCCGCCTCCGGCAGGTAGGCCAGCATGACCCGCCCCGAGGCCGAGCGCAGCGCCTGCAGGCGCACGCCCACCTCGGTGACCAGGGACACCGCCCCCGGGCTGCGGACCTCGTGCAGGTAGACGACCTCCGAGCCGGCCAAGCGCGACAGATGGCCGGATCCGCTCGCCAGATTCGCGGCCTGCTCTACAAAGCGGTGGCTTAGCCGCACCAGCGGCTGCTGCGTCGTGTACGCCGAGGCCATCGCGTAGGCCGCCAGCCCCAGCCCGTAGGTCTGGTTTTCCGGCAGGTGCACCACAAAGCCCGACTCCACCAGCTCGTTGAGCAGGTGGTACGTGCTCGAGCGCGGCAGGTCCAGCTCGCTGCGGATGCGCGCGGCCGAAATCGGCACGTCAATGGTGGACAGCAGCGACAGAATCCGCAGGGCATTGTGGGCGGCGGGGACCTGAATCTTTCTCACGCGACAATTGTAGGAAATTCCCCGGCGAACTCGCGGTACAAAGCGCCTACAGTGGAAGACTATGAACACCATCAGCGACCAACCGCTCTTTGCTCCCGCCCCCGAATGGACCGGCCGCGCCGACGGCCCCGGCCCCGAACACGCCCGCTGGCACAGCGTCATCCAGCCCCTGCCGGCCGACGGCGCCGCTTCTGCTCGCGATGCCGCCGTGCTCGTCGGCTACGCCTCCGACGAAGGCGTCCTGCGCAACGGCGGCCGCCAGGGCGCAGCCGCCGGCCCGGCCGCGCTGCGTTCCGCCCTGGGCGGCCTGGCCGTCCACGATTCCTCCCCCCGCTTCGACGCCGGCACCGTGACCACCCAGCGCGACGACCTGGAAGGCTCCCAGGAAGAGCTTTCCCGCCGGGTCGCGGACATCGTCGGCAGCGGCAACCTGGCCGTGGTGCTCGGCGGCGGGCACGAAACCGCCTTCGCCACCCACCGCGGCGCCTTCCGCGGCAATGGCGAGCAGCCGCTGAAGATCGTCAACCTCGATGCCCATTTCGATCTGCGCACCGCCGACCGGGCCACCTCCGGCACGCCGTTTAAGCAGATCGCGGGGTTTGTCCAGGACGCCTGCCCCGAGCAGCCGGCCGCCTTCGACTACTCCGTCTTCGGCATCTCCGAGGCCAACAACACCGCCGTGCTATTTAACACCGCGGACGAGCTCGGCGTGGAGACCGTCCTCGACGAAGACCTCGTGGATCTCAGCCCCTCCCAGGCCGCCGGCCTGGTCGCCAAGTCCGTGCAGAACCAGCCGGCCATCCACCTGTCCATCGACCTAGACGTCCTGCCGGCCGCCGCCGCGCCGGGGGTCTCCGCCCCGGCGGCATTGGGCGTGGACTTCGCCAAAATCCGCGCGATGGCGCTGGCCGTGGCGGCCACAGGCAAGCTGCGCCTGGTCGACGTCGTCGAGCTCAACCCCGACTTCGACGTCGACGGCCGGACCGCGAAGCTGGCCGCCCGGCTCATCGCCGATATCGTGGCCGCCCACGCATCAGCCCACGCTTAAAGCCCGAAGGCTTTAAGCCCCCAGGCTTTAAGCCCCGAGCCCTAAGACCTCAAAGAGCACGTAGGCGATCGGGGTGGCCAGCACGATGGTCAGGGCCACCCGCTCGAACCAAATGGCCAGCATGTGCCAGAGCTTGATCGGGATCTTGGTCGCCAGGATGCAGGGCACCAGCGCCGAGAAGAAGATGATCGCCGAGACCGAGACCACCCCGATCACGAACTTCAGGACCAGGTTGTCCGAGTCTGCCACGGCGGTAGCCGGCAGGAACATCTCCGCCACGCCCATCGCCGAGGCCTTGCCGGCCAGCACCGGCTCCGGCAGCTGCACAATCCAGGCAAACGGGTAGAACAGGTAGCCAATCCACTCGAAGATCGGGGTGAAACGGGCCAGCAGCAGGCCGATAAGCCCGACGGACATGATCGACGGCGCGATGGCCCCCGACAACTTCAGCCCGTCCAGGAAATTCTCGCCGATGCCTTTGCGCAGCGACGGCGCCGTCGCCAGCGCCTGCAGGGCCTCGCGCCAGGCCTCCCGGAAGCGGTTGCCGTTGATGGTCCGCTCCGGATCCGGCTCGGCCGAGTGGTAATACTCGTCCGGGATCGTGCGCAGCGGCGGGAACCGGACGGTCACCGCGGTGACCAGGAACGTCACCACCAGGGTCACGGTGAAATAGATGCCCCAGATATTCATGATGTCCAGGGACTTGGCCACGATCACCATGAAGGCGGCCGAGACCGTCGAAAAGCCCGTCGCCACGATCGAGGCCTCCCGTGCGGTGTAGCCGCCGCTCTGGTAGACGCGGTCGGTGATGAGGATGCCCAGGGAATAGGAGCCGACGAAGGACGCGACGGCATCGATAGCCGAGCGCCCCGGGGTCTTCCACAGCGGGCGCATGATGGGCTGCATGAGCACGCCGACGAATTCGAGCAGGCCGTAGCCGATGAGCAGCGCCAGGAAGGCGCCGCCGATGGGGACAATCAGCCCAACCTGGACCGCAATCTTGTTCCACAGGAACGGGACCAGGTCCTCCTCGCCCAGGACCCACGGTAGTTTGTCGATGACCATCAGGAAGCTGACCACCAGCCCAACCACGTTGAGCACCGTGAAGACGGCCTGGAGCGGGCCTTGCTCCCAGTTTTTGTTGGCGATCGAGCGCCACGTGCCGTACGCGGCCAGCGCCAGAATGATCCACGGCACGACCCCGGGCAGGTACTGCTGGATGATCGTCACCAGGTGATCCAACGGGATGGACTGTTTGCCGTCGTAGGTGACGGGGAAGAAAAAGACGAAGGCGCCGATGGCGCTGTAGACGAACAGCCGCCACTTGCCGTCCACCCGAGGCAAGGGCGCGTTCTCGACCTGCTTGTCGGCAGGCGGTTGGGATTGAGTAGTCACTGCTTACTCCTGGTTCAGCGGGCCCAAGGAGCCAGGAAAAGCGCGCACGCCAGCTGAGGGCATACGGCCTTGCCCGTTCCTTGAAGCACCGGGGTGAGGTCTCCTATGCCCGCGCGACAGCCAGACGCGAGTAGAACTTAATGTAACCTATAACACTTTCAATGTCCAGTAGGTTGTCAATTACTAGACTGGGCGGTGTCCCCCGTCCCCTATCCGCGCCAAGTCCCGCACTCGAACACCGCGTTGAAACACCGCGCTAGAACACGGAGAAGAACATGACCACTATGAAGGCTATCCGCCACGTCGGCCTGCACACTTTCCCCGAGCTCAAAGACATCGAACGCCCTACTCCCGGCCCCACCGAAGTCCTGCTGAAGGTCGCCGGCTCCGGCGCCTGCCACTCCGATGTCGCCATCTTCGACGAATTCGGTGAGTCCTCCCCCGCCGTCTACCACCGGGAATTCACCCTCGGCCACGAGATCACCGGTTGGGTCGAGGAGGCCGGTTCCGCCGCAGAAGGTTTTGAAAAGGGCGACGCTTACCTCGTCTACGGCCCCCTCGGCTGCGGCCGCTGTTCCATGTGCGTGCGCGGAGATATGCTCCAGTGCCGCAACCGGGCCGCCAATACCCCCGCCGGCATCGGCCTGGGCCGCGACGGCGGCATGGCCGAGTACGTCACCGTTCCGGCGCGCAACCTGGTCCCGCTGGGCGATGCCGATCCCATCGCTGCCTCCGCCCTCGCCGATGCCGGCCTGACCCCATACCACGCCATCAAGAAGGCCCTGCCGACGCTCAACCAGGGCGGCCAGTACGTCCTCGTCATCGGCCTGGGCGGGCTGGGCCTGCTGGGCATCCAGATCCTCAAGGCCATGACGAGCGCGACGATTATCGCCACCGACACGAAGGAATCCGCCCTCCAGGAGGCCGAGCGCCTGGGCGCGGTTACCGTAGCCTCCGATGACGACGTCGTCGACAATATCCTGGCCGCCACGGGCGGCAAGGGGATCGACGCCGCTTTCGACTTCGTCGGCCTGGGCCAGACGGTATCGACCGCGATGGCCACCGTCGGGCCGGACAGCCGCGTGACGGTGGTCGGCCTGGGCAACGGCTCGCCCTACGAGTTCGCCTGGCTGACCTCGCCGCGCGAGACGGAGCTAATCTCCACCTACTGGGGCACGCTGCCCGAGCTCCACGAGCTGGTCGAGCTCTTCCGTGACGGCTACCTCGAGCCGATGTACACCACCTACCCGCTCAGCGAGGGCCTGGAGGCCTACCGCAAGCTGCAGGCCGGCGAGGTATCCGGCCGCGCCGTCATCGTCCCGCACGGCAACGCCTAGGCTAACGATGCCTCCTCGGCCGCCGCGGTCCCCCAATCAGGCAGGGGATAACCCGCAGCTTGGCCTGGGTGGACGGTAGCGGCTCGCGGGAAAAGCTCCACGCGACAACGCCCACGAGCGCGACCGCCCCACTGACCGCGAACGCGGTCTGGAAACCGTAGATATCCGCCAGCGCGCCCACCACGACCGGCCCGAAGATAGAGCCAAGGTCCATGGCCATCTGGAAGCTGGAGAGCACCTGCCCGCCGGAGCGCTCGGATCCGATGATGTCAGCCAGGGTGGCCTGCTGGGCGGGGTTGATGAAGCCGGCCGCGGCGCCGGTGAGCACCGAGAAGCCAATCAGCAGCGGCAGCGAGTCCGCGTGCCCCAGCAGCCAGGTAAAAACGGCCGATCCGCACAGGCCGGCCAGGATCATCGGGCGCCGGCCAAAGGTGTCGGCCCAGCGTCCGGAGAACTGCAGGACCACGGCGTTACCGGCCGCAAATGCCGCCAGCGCGTAACCCGCGGCGGCGGAGCTGTTGGCAAAGACCGCGGCAGCAAAGAGCGGGATGACCGAAACGCGCACGCCCATATTCACCCAGCCGTGGGCGAAGCTGGAGGTCAGCGCGGCCCGAAAGGCGGTGTCCTGCCAGGCCTGTGCAAGGTGCATCGGCGGCAGGCTGGACTTTGTATTGCCCGTCCCCGCCGAGCGCGGCATCAGCCACCAGACCACGCCGGCGGCCAGCGCCACGCCGAGGCCATAAATGAAAAACGGCCAGCGGAAGCCCAAAAACGCCAGCCCGGCGCCTAAAAGCGGCCCGGCGATATTGCCCAGCAGGAAGGCGGTCCCGTACAGCGCCGAGCACCGGCCGCGGATCTGCGCCGGCGACAGGCTCACGATGAGCCCCATGGCCGAGACCGTAAACATGGTCGAGCCAATCCCCGCCAAAAAGCGCAGCGCGATGATATGCCAGTACGCCTGCGCCAGCGAGACCAAGCCCGTCATCACCGCCACGGTCAGAAGGCCGGTCAGGTAGATGCGCCGGGATCCTATCCGGTTGACCAGGTAACCCGAGGCCGGGGCAAAAAGCAGCCGGGAGGCGGAAAAAATCGACACGACCAGGCCCGCCGCAGCCATCGAGACGTCGAAGCTCACCACGAACTGCGGCAACAGTGGCGCGATGAGCCCGTAGCCCAGCGCGATAATGAAGGCAGCAGCCACGAGCACCCAGATCTGCCGCGGAATGGCTGGAGTGGCTGGGCTGGGCTGCGAGGAATCTGGCGCGGTATCTGACATGGTAAATCCCTAGCTTAGCCGGTGCCCCCAAATCCGCCAGCCAGATTCGCACATGCGTTCTAATTCGCGCGAGGCTATGTCCCCACGGGCCGCTAGCTTTTAAGGCATGAAGAACACGAACTACCGCCCCCAGCCCACCGCCGCCTCGACCATCTCCCCCAGCCGCTTGGCCTCCGAAATCCAGTTCACCGCCTGGGAGGACGCCCGGGCGGTAACCAGCATCATGCGCCACCCGCGTTCCCTGGCTCGTCCGCTGGCGAACTGGCGTCCACCGTCGGTCTCCCTGCCACCGGTGGCCGGCAGCCCCGGGCTCAACGTGGCGATCACGCGCCACCGCGTCGGCCCGCGCGCCAAAGCCCGTGCTAAGGGCTACGGCGCCGAGCGCGAGCCCGCCTACGTGGTCTCCTTGCGCTTTACCCACGCCGGCGGCGACTTCGTCGACAGCACTACCGCGGAGGCCTGGGTCCGCGCCGTCATCGACAAAGAGCTTATCGATGCCGTCCACGAGCTCAGCTCCGGCACCGCCCACACCTTCATCTGGCTCGTCGACCGCGACTTCCAGCCGGTGCATTCCCCCATCTCGCTCTTCGCCGGCTTCGACCAGGCCGCCTAGGCGCGGTGAGGTTTAGCGCCCGGTCTGGAGGGTGTGCCGCTGATAGGCCCGCATCTGTTCGCGGGCCCGCTCGGCCTCGTCCGGCGCGCGCAGCAACCCGCCCAGGCGCTCCACGTTGCCGCCGTAGCTCAAGCGCAGCTGCAGCGCGGCAGGCAGCGTACGCAAGAGCACCCCGGCCAGTAGCAGACAGAAAATCTTGTCAATCGTATCCGAGGTCAGCACCTGCATAACCGTGGAAAACCCCTGGTGCCGGGACAGCAGGAAATAGAAATCGGTTAGGTGCCGCAGCCCCGCGGCGTTGGTCTCGGGCTGCGGCCACAGCCGGGGCGGACAGGAAGCCAGCGCGGTGGTAAGTCCAATCAGCCAGCCGGCGGCCAGGATGCGCAGGACCGAGCTGCACCACTGACGCTTGGCGGCCCAGCCGAACAGCACCCCGGCCAGGGCCCCGACGGACGCGAAAGCCAGATCTCCCGGCGCCCCCAGCGCCATGACCGCGCCGCTAGCGGCCCCAGTGGCCATCCCCAGCAGCGGTCCGCCCACGATGGCGGCTATACCGGTACCGATACTGTCGAAATAAAACGGCAGTTCCCAGGCCCGGAAAAGCCAGCCAATCAGCACGTTGACCGCCACCGCGCAGGGAAACAACTTGAAGACTGTCCCCGGCAGCTCGTCAACCCGGGCCAACAGCAGCAGGGCCGCGGCGACAACCACCCCGAGCCACATCAACAGCGCCGGGGTGCTGGCGAAAATCCCCTCCGCCAGCAAGCTGGAAGGGTATTTAATGCCCGCGGCCCACACGGCGATTAACAACGCGGTGGCGAGGCCAACGAAAACCTTCCGCCACTTCACCCGCGATCCTTGAACGGGGAGGTGCATTAGTCTTCGCCGGTGGTGTCCTCGTAGTCGGCGAAATCGGCATCGTCGACGTCTTCGCCGAAGATGTCGTAGACATCCGGCTCATCAAATTCGCCCGCGTCGAAGGAGACCAGCTGGGCCTCCCAGTCAAGCGCCTGCTCGGAGACCAAGCCCAGCACGTCGAAGAGGCGGTCAAAGTCGGTGTAGGTGCCCAACTCTAGGGTCTCGGCCGGCACCTCGATGATCGGCGCGCCTTCGGCCAGCTCGCCGCTTTCAAACAGCGCGATCCGGTCTTCCTCCACGATGCCGTCGGCCTCGCCCTGGTCCCAGGCTTCCGAGATGGCCTCGTCCTCGGCGGCGTCGAGCTCGTCCTCGTCGAAGTCGAAGGCCAGGAAACGCACGATCGCCTGCGGGATGCCGTCTACGGTCTCCACGAGCACGCGCAGCTCGGAGTCCTCGCCTACCTCGGCGACCACCAGGTTCGGGTTAAAGGAGTCCTGCTCGAATTCCAGGTCGGAAATCCGCTCGTCGGTACCTTCGATGAGATCCCGCAGCACCGTGACCACCTGGTCGGTGGCGATGTGGCGGGCGACCGCCTCGGTCGCGTCCTCTACCGAAAACGCCACCGAGACCAGCACTGCCTCGAAGTTTTCGTCATCCTCGTCGACGTCCGCGGCAGCAATGTAGACGTTGGCAGCGGGCAGCAGCGGGTCGATCTCCACGAACTGGATCTCCAGCTCCGCGGTGATCGGGACGAACAAGACGTCGTCGTTGACCCGGGATTCAATTCCTTCGGCGTCCAAGGCAATTGCGATATCTTCGAAAAAGCTCATGTTCAGCAATCCGTCCTTGTGTTTAGGCAGTGGTGCACCGGCCCTAGCCTACCGCTAATCGGGCTCGCTCGTGATGAATCCCAGTTCCGCCAGCAGCTCCGGGCGGCCGGCACCCCATTCCAGCATGGAATAGTCCTCCCAAGCCCGGCGCTGCTCGGCCTTCGGATCGTGGTCCACCCGCGGCGGGATATCGTAAACCTGCGTCGCGCGCAGCTCGGCTTCTTCGGATTCTTCGGATTCTTGCGCGCCTTCCACCCGGTAGCGCGGCCAGCTGGGCGCCGGCTCCGACTCCCAAATGAACCGTGCCCAGTGATCCTGCATCAACTCCGTCATCGACTCCCCCGCGTCCCCGTTGCCCAGCTTGGTCACCAGCGACATCCGCGAGGATTTCGGATCCCCGAAGACGTTGGCCAGCTCCAGCGAGTGCACCGCGCCGAGCCCCAGCCAGCGCAGCGCCATCGGCGTGTAGTCGTAGCGGTACATCCACGTCGGGTAGCGCTCCGCGTGGGCCTCGGCGGCGCGGACGGTGGGCGCCCAGAACAGGGCATCGGAAAGCAGGTCGGCGAAATCCCGCCGGCCCTCGGCCCGCCCGTAGGCGTCCACCACCCGTTCGGCGTTGCGCTCGTCGAAGGACCGTAGCAGCCGCAGCCCGGCGCGGGCGCGGGAATCCTCCCGCTGGAACAGGTACTTGGCAAAACTGGTCTCGCCCGAGTTGGTCCCCACCAGCAGCGGAACCCCCGCTTGCCTCCCCTTCTCAAAGGCTTCCAGCGGGTGTGCGGGCAGCACGTCCTCGTCGACCGTCGGCGCGTAACAGGAATTCAGGTGCAGCAACTCCCCGGCGCGCCACATCATCGACTGCCCAGCGCGGACCAGGTCCGGCCACTCCTCGGCGCGCAGCTCATCGATGCCGCTTCCCCTCGGCAAGGCCAGACGCTTGACCAGCTCGCGGGCCCACAGCGTCGACTGCGCGCGGGAATGAATCAGCCCGATGGGCGGCGACTGGGCGATGGCCTTGTGGAAGAGCCCCTGCGCCGCCGGGCTCGTCATGAGGGTAAGCACCGCGGCCGCCCCGGCGGACTCGCCCATCAGCGTGATGTTGTCCGGATCGCCGCCGAACTGGGCGATATTGTCCCGCACCCACTCCAGCGCCAGGAGCTGGTCCAGCACCGCCGGGTTGGCCACGCACTCGCCCGGCAGGCTGCGCATATCCAGGTAGCCCAGCGCGCCGAGGCGGAAGTTAATAGAAACGTAGACGACGTTCATCGACTGCGCCAGGTGGAAACCGCGCAGCATCAGCATGTGCGACGAGCCCATGATGAAGGACCCTCCGTGCAGGTAGACCACCACCGGCAGCCGCTGCGTGCCCGTCGGCCGCACCACGTCCAGGTTCAGGCAGTCTTCGCTGCCGATGACCCTCTCAGTCCACGAATACGTCGGCTGCGGCGCCACCTCGCCGAAGTCCCGGCATTCGCGCACGCCTTCCCAGGCCGCCACCGGCTCGGGGGCACAAAACCGCCCGGTGAGCGCGGTGTCCTTGCCGAACGGGATCCCCTTCCAGGAGCTGACGTCGAGGCCTTCGTCGTCGTGCTCGCGCTTGCCGTGGACCCAGCCGGCGGCCGTCCGGATGGCCAGCCCGTCGCCGGGGTGGGCGTGCGCGGCCGCCTGGGCTTCGGCGGCGCGGGCATGGGCGGCTGCCGCTTGCCGGCGCGCGGCAGCGACTGATTCTTCTTCCCACTCCTCGTCCCAGGGCCCCATGGATTCCAGCGTAGTAAGCTCGCGTCGGGTTTGCGCAACCTTGCGCACGCTTGACGATGCCCCACCACACTTTCCCCTAGAGTGGTATAGGACCTATTTATCGGAGGAGACGAAACGTGTTTGGAATTGGTAAGAAAAACAAAGAAGACAACGGCGCGGTAGCTACCGTCACCCCGGAAGAGGCCGCGGACAACCTGCAGCGCTACGACATTGATCCGGACAACGCCGACAAGTGGACGGCCACTCTGCTCAAGTCTTTAGATAAGGCCGTCAAGATCCAGGCCGGCACCATCGTCAAATACGTCGAGTCGGTCAAGAAGCGCAATCCGAACGCCACGCCGGAACAGATCCAGGCGATTATCGACAAGCACTTCCGCAACATCACCACGGGCACGGGCGCCGGGGCCGGCGCGGCCGCCTCCGTTCCGGGCGTCGGCTTTTTCACCGGCGCGGCCGCCATCGGGGCGGATTCGCTCGTTTTCTTAGAGGCCGCGGCCTGGTACATCCTGGCCTCCGCGCACCTGCGGGGCATCGATGTCAGCAACGAGGAGCAGAGGCGCGCGCTCGTGCTGTTGGTGCTGACCGGTTCCAAGGGCTCGGCGCTCGTCGACACCATCGTCGGCGACCTGGGCCAGGGGGCGAGCCTGTCGAGCGCGGCATCGCTGACGCGTTTTTCCGCCCCTACCCTGTCCGGGATGAACGCGCGCCTGGGCAAGCTCTTTACCAAGCAGATCACCAAGCGCTTCAAATGGGCCTGGGTGTCCAAGCTAATGCCGCTCGGAATCGGCGCGTTTTTGGGCTCCGTGGCCAACCGCAAGCTGGCCCGTCAGGTCATCGAACACGCCCACACCAACCTCGATCCGCTGCCCGCGATCACCAATTAAGAAGCAGGATTGTCAGCCAGCTGTTGACCCGTATCATTGGGAACGGACCACTTTGCTGGGGGCATTACCCCCGCCGTGGATGTTTACCACTAAAGTTGATGTGACTACCCGACAAAGCTAAAGGAAAAGAGGCGAGCACCTGCCGTGAGCAAGTCGAATATATTCGGCCCCAACGCGTGGCTGATTGACGAACAGTTCCAGCAGTATTCCCAGGATCCATCCTCCGTAGATAAGGAATGGCGGGAGTTTTTCGAGGCCAACGGCGCCCCCAAAAAGTCGGCTGACGCTGGCAAATCCGGGTCGACCCAGCCGAAGAAGGACAAGCCGGCGAAGGCGCCCAAGGAATCTGAAGGCACGACTGCTAAGACCAAGCAGAACGTCCGCGAGACTGAGGTCTCCAAGGGTGTAAAGAAGGCGCAGAAGGAATCCGCCAAGGCCAACACTCCGGCTAAGGAAAAGGCCCCGACTTCACCCCTGGATCGCATCGGCGCTACCCCCGAACCGGGCCAGAAGCCGCTGAAGGGTACCTTCAAGGCCATCGCCAAGAACATGGACGAGTCCCTGGAGATCCCGACCGCAACCACCGTGCGCGACATGCCGGTCAAGCTCATGTGGGAAAACCGCTCCATGATCAACGACCACCTCAAGCGCACCCGCGGTGGCAAGATCTCCTTTACTCACATCATCGGCTACGCCCTGGTTAAGGCCACCCAGATCCACCCGGCCATGAACGTGCGCTACGAGGTCTCCGACGGCAAGCCGACCGTCGTCCAGCCCGAGCACATCAACTTGGGCCTGGCCATCGACCTGCCGCAGAAGGATGGCTCCCGCGCGCTGGTCGTCGCCGCCATCAAGGAATGTGAAAACAAGGGCTTTTCCGAGTTCGTCGACGCCTACGAGGACATCGTCACCCGTTCCCGCAACGGCAAGCTGACGATGGACGACTTCTCCGGCGTGACCATCAACCTGACCAACCCGGGCGGCATCGGCACGCGCCACTCCATCGCCCGCCTGACCAAGGGCTCCGGCTCCATCATCGGTGTCGGCTCCATGGACTACCCGGCCGAGTTCGCCGGCGCTTCCGCCGACCGCCTGGCGGACCTGGGCGTGGGCCGTCTGGTCACGCTGACCTCCACCTACGACCACCGCGTCATCCAGGGCGCGGAGTCCGGTGAGTTCCTGCGCACCATCGGCCAGCTGCTGGTCGACGACAAGTTCTGGGACGAGCTCTTCGCCGAGATGGGCGTTCCCTACCAGCCGTTCCGCTGGGCCCAGGACGTCCCGAACTCCGGCGTGGACAAGAACACCCGCGTCATGCAGCTCATCGAGGCCTACCGTTCCCGCGGCCACCTGCTGGCCGACGTCAACCCGCTGGGCTGGCACCAGCCGGGCCTGCCGTCGCCGGATCACCGCGACCTGGACATGGCCACCCACGGCCTGACCATCTGGGACCTGGACCGCACCTTCAACGTCGGTGGCTTCGGCGGCAAGGAGTCCATGACGCTGCGCGAGGTCCTGTCCCGCCTGCGTTCGGCCTACACCCTGAAGGTCGGCTCCGAGTACGCCCACATCCTCGATCGCGACGAGCGCGGCTGGCTGCAAGATCGCCTCGAGGACGGCATGCCCAAGCCGACCAATGCCGAGCAGAAGTACATCCTGCAGAAGGTCAACGCCGCCGAGGCTTTCGAGAACTTCCTGCAGACCAAGTACGTCGGCCAGAAGCGCTTCTCCCTGGAGGGCGCCGAGTCCCTCATCCCGCTGATGGACTCCATCATCGACACCGCCGCCGGCCAGGGCCTGGACGAGGTCGTCATCGGCATGCCGCACCGCGGCCGCCTGAACGTCCTGTTCAACATCGTGGGCAAGCCGCTGGCCGAGCTCTTCGAAGAGTTCGACGGCAACTACCGCGGCGGCCAGCTGGGCGGCTCTGGCGACGTTAAGTACCACCTGGGCGCCAGCGGCGAGCACCTCCAGATGTTCGGCGACGGCGAGATTAAGGTCTCCCTGACCGCCAACCCGTCCCACCTGGAGGCCGTCGACCCGGTGCTGGTCGGTATGGCCCGCGCCAAGCAGGACATCATCGACCAGGGCGACGAGGGCTACTCCGTCGTCCCGCTGATGCTGCACGGCGATGCCTCCTTCACCGGCCTGGGTGTGGTCCAGGAGACCATCAACCTGTCCAACCTGCGCGGCTACACCGTCGGCGGCACCATCCACATCGTGGTCAACAACCAGATTGGTTTCACCACCACCCCGGACTCCGGCCGCTCGACCCACTACGCCACCGACCTGGCCAAGGGCTTCGACTGCCCGGTCTTCCACGTCAACGGCGACGACCCGGAGGCCGTCGTCTGGGTCGGCCAGCTGGCTACCGAGTACCGCCGCCAGTTCGGCAAGGACGTCTTCATCGACCTCATCTGCTACCGCCTGCGCGGCCACAACGAGGCCGACGACCCGTCGATGACCCAGCCGGTTCTCTACGACCTCATCAACGACCACAAGGGCGTGCGCGAGTCCTACACCGAGGACCTCATCGGCCGTGGCGATCTCTCGGCGGAAGACGCCGAGGCCGCCGCCCGCGACTTCCACGACCAGATGGAGTCCGTGTTCACCGAGGTCAAGGAAGCCGAAAAGACCGGCCCGCAGGAACAGACCGGTATTACCTCGTCCCAGGAGCTGACCCGCGGTCTGGATACCTCCATCACCGCCGAGGAGATGAACGAGCTGGGCCAGGCCTTCGTCAACCCGCCGGAGGGCTTCGACCTGCACAAGCGCGTGTCCAAGGTCGCCAAGGAGCGGGCCAAGACCGCGCAGGAAGGCGGCATCGACTGGGCCTGGGGCGAGCTGCTCGCCTTCGGCTCCCTGGCAAACTCCGGCAAGGTCATCCGTATCGCCGGTGAGGATACCCGCCGCGGTACCTTCACCCAGCGCCACGCAGTCCTGTTCGACCCGGAGACCGGCCAGGAGTACAACCCGCTCAACCACCTGGCCGACGCCAAGGGCAACGGCGGCAAGTTCCTCATCTACAACTCCGCCCTGACCGAGTACGCCGGCATGGGCTTCGAGTACGGCTACTCCCTGGGCAACCAGGACGCCCTGGTGGCCTGGGAGGCCCAGTTCGGCGACTTCGCCAACGGCGCGCAGACCATCATCGATGAGTACGTCGCCTCCGGCGAGGCCAAGTGGGGCCAGACCTCCTCGCTCGTGCTGCTGCTGCCGCACGGCTACGAGGGCCAGGGCCCGGACCACTCCTCCGCCCGTATCGAGCGCTACCTGCAGCTGTGCGCTGAGGGCTCGATGACCGTGGCGCAGCCGACCACCCCGGCCAACCACTTCCACCTGCTGCGCCGCCAGGCACTGGGCACGATGAAGCGTCCGCTGGTCGTTTTCACCCCGAAGTCCATGCTGCGTAACAAGCAGGCGACCTCGGCGGTGGAGGACTTCACCGAGGTGACCTCCTTCCGCTCGGTCATCAACGACCCGAACCAGGTCGACCACGACGGCAAGGTTGTCGGCGACCCGGACAAGGTCAAGACCATCATGCTCTGCTCCGGCAAGATCTACTACGACCTGGAGAAGAAGCGGGAGAAGGACGGCCGCGACGACATCGCCATCGTGCGCGTCGAGATGCTGCACCCGATCCCGTTCAACCGCCTGCGCGAGGCCTTCGAGACCTACCCGAACGCCACCCAGGTGCGCTTCGTCCAGGACGAGCCGGCCAACCAGGGCCCGTGGCCGTTCTACAACGAGCACCTGCGCGAGCTGATTCCGGACATGCCGGAACTGGTCCGCGTGTCCCGCCGCGCGCAGTCCTCGACTGCCACCGGCGTGTCCAAGGTCCACCAGCTCGAGCAGAAGAACCTGCTCGATGAGGCCTTCGACGTCTAGACCGCGCTCTAGGCACGCCGACTAGCCGGCCCGCTGCCCTCCCTCAGCTAGGGAGGCGGCGGGTCGGTTTTTTGTTTCTAGGCGGACCTACCGGGGCGGTATCCACACCGTCTTTCCGCGCACCCGTGCCATCCTGCCCCGCGATGCCGGCCCGCCGCACCCCGCGTCATCATTCGCGCCGTTGTGGTGCGGGCACAAGGTGACCAGGTTGTCCATGTTGGTCGGCCCTCCCCGCTCCCAGGCCTGTATGTGGTGTACCTGGCATTCATCCCCGCCCACCAGGCAGTCCGGCCAGGCGCAGACCGGGTTTTCAATCAGCGCCAGGCGCCGCTGCTTGTCGGAGGCAAAGCGTTCGATGCGGTAGAGGTTCACCGGCCCGCGCACTGGGTCGACCAGGCCGACGAAACCGAATTCGCTGAGCTTGCGCCGCACCAGCTCGGCGCCGCTGACGACGGCGCCGTTGGTCAGCTGGACGGCGATGTCTTCGGCGCCGGAGGAGGCATCGTTAAGCAGGCGACCGAAGTCGCTGATGTCCATGACCGCGTTGGTGATTGCCGGTGTGGCCGCCCCGCCGCCGCCTAAGAGGACGGCGCGGGCGTCGTCGACCGAGTCGATGTTGGCGTGCAGGTCCGCGATGAACGCCGAGTCCGCGGTAATCTTCCACGACCACAGTCCGTCCTTGCCGCGACGCAGCTCGACGCCGGGCGTGCGGGTTGGGCTGGGGTTGGCCTCGCGCACCTTGCGGCGAGCGATGCGCCCCATCGCCTCCTCGTCCGCCGCAATGGCCGCAAGTTCCTCGAAGATGCGCCAGGCGTCGTCCTGCTTGCGGGCCCGCCCCACGTGGTAGGCGATCACCAGCAGCACCGCCAGGTCGTGGCCAATCCGGCGCGCAGACGCTAGCGCCCGGCGTTGGCGACCACGGTAGCGGGTGGCCCCGAAAAAGAGGTCGCGCACTCCCAGCAGCTCTTCGGCACCGGCGCGCGTGGCACCGGCATGCTGCACGAGGTCGTCGACGCTCGCGCCGCGGACTTCCTCCAGCAGGGCGATGCCCGTCGCCCGCGCCCCGAAGTACGCCCGCGTGCGTTCTAAACGGTCTGGATCAAATTCTGTGTTCATGCCTCCTAGAACAGCAGCCCGCGCGGCGCGGCTCAAGGATTCGGGGCGCTAGCCTGTGGATAACCGGCCCAAATTATATGCGGGCGCATATACCGCGGAGTTATCCACAGGCCGGGGCGCTATTTTCCGGGGCGCTATTCTTCGGTGGAATCCGAGTCGCTGTTCGCGTCCAGCTCGCCTTCGGGGACGCTGTTCTGGCTCCAGCGGGAAACGACCTTCTCGATGTCGCCGTCACCGGTCTCGACCTCCTCGACCAACTCGTCGATGTCCTGCTCGATCAGGAATTTCGACAGCGAGCCCAGCATCTCCATTTCTTCCCGGTCCAGCAGGCCCTTCGTGAAGATGGGGCTGTAGTTCTGCGGCAGCTCGCTGGCGGGGCTCGCGCTGCAGCCCTGGGCGGTCGACGGGTCGACGGTGGTCAGCGTGGTCGGCAGCGATTCCATCATCGCGATGTGCGTCTGCCCGTTGCGGTCCTCGTCCCGGCTGGCCTCGCCGGCGCCGAAATCTTCGGCCATCTCCCGGGCGCGGTCGGGGTCGAGGGCGTAGAGGGCATCGCCGGTGCAGGCGGCCCAGAAATTACCTTCCTCGCCCATCTTTTCCACCAGGGAGGAACCGGCTGTGTTGTCCTCGACGACTAGCTCGGCATGCCGGTCGTTGCGGGCGAAGGCCTGCTTGAAGATTTCGGCGACGACCTGGCCCTCCGTCTCCTGCGAGTCGACCAGGATGCGGATGTCCGCGTCTTCCCGCGGGTCGGCGGAGCTGCCCGGATCGGCGTCCGCGCACCCGCTCAAGGCCACCACCGCGGCCACCAGACAGGCGGCACCGGCTTGCACACGCATCGAATCCTCCCAACGTTGAAATTCCCTGTCATCTTACACGGCGTGCCCCGACGTGTATTTTCCCCGCCCGGTTACTACGATGGTTCATGATATGACTAGTGCACTAACCGAATCCGCTGTCCGCAGCGCGCTCTCCCGCGTAGAGGATCCTGAAATCGGGCGCCCGATTACCGAACTCGACATGGTCAAGTCCATTTCCGTCGACGGCAACGACGTCGCCGTGGAAATCTACCTGACCATCGCCGGCTGCCCGATGAAAAACACCATCCAGTCCAACACCCAGGCGGCGTTGGAAGACATCGACGGCGTTGGCAACGTCACCGTGACGCTGGATGCGATGAACGACGAGCAGCGCCTCGAACTCAAAAAGAAGCTCCGCGGCGGCAAGGCCGAGCCGGAAATCCCGTTCGCGAAGCCCGATTCCACCACCCGCGTCTTCGCGGTGGCCTCGGGCAAGGGCGGCGTCGGCAAGTCCTCCGTGACCGTCAACCTGGCCTCCGCCCTGCAGCGCAAGAGCCTCAAGGTAGGCATTATCGATGCCGACATCTACGGCCACTCCGTCCCCGGCCTGCTGGGCTCGACGACAGGCCCCACCGTGCTGGACGAGGAGATGCTGCTGCCGCCCATCGCGCACGATATTAAGCACATCTCCATCGGCCAGTTCGTCGAGGGCAACGCGCCGGTCGTCTGGCGCGGGCCGATGCTCCACCGCGCCCTCCAGCAGTTCCTGGTCGACGTCTTCTGGGGCGACCTCGACGTGCTGCTGCTGGATCTCCCTCCCGGCACCGGCGATGTCGCGCTCTCGGTGGCCCAGCTCATCCCCAACGCCGAGCTGCTCATCGTCACCACCCCGCAGGCCGCGGCCGCGGAGGTCGCCGAGCGCGCCGGCTCCATCTCCCAGCAGACCCGCCAGCGTGTGGCCGGCGTCATTGAGAACATGGGCGCGATGGTCATGCCGGACGGCACCACGATGGACATCTTCGGCAGCGGCGGCGGCCAGATCGTCGCGGACCGGCTGAGCACCCTTTTGGGCCACGAGGTCCCGCTGCTGGGCCAGATTCCGCTGGATCCGGCGCTGCGCACCGGCGGCGATGCCGGCGTGCCGATCCTCGAGCAGGCCCCCGACTCGGCTGCCGCGCAAGCGGTGGCCGCCATCGCGGACAAGATCGCGGTGCGGAAGGATTCCCTGGCCGGCAAGCCGCTGGGCTTGGGCGTTACCCAGCACTAAACGCTAGGTAATATCCGACCAGCTAAAGCCCGAGGTCTGCTCGGGGCGGCGTTCACTCGGCTGCGGTTGCTGCTTAGGCTGCGGTGCTGCCTTCTCCTCGGGCGCGGGGGCAGAGGTGGCATCGGCAGCGTAAATCTGCGAATAATCAAAGCCCTGCGCGGCCGCCGCGGTATTGGTTTCGCGCGGCTGGTCGGTGTACGGGCTGTAGCTTTCCTCGCGCTGCTCGACCTTCGCCGCCGGCTCGTCTAAGAATTTCTTCGGGTTGAAGTCGTCCCAGGCGCTATCGTCGCCGTCGAACAGCGCCTTGGTCAGCACGCCGCGGGGCCCGAGCCGGCCCCACTCCATGGCCTGGTTGAGCGGCCCGCGCAGGTCGTCGAACTCCTTGGAGAACTCCCCCACCTCGCCGTTGAGCTCGGCCTTGGCGTTGTTGATCGCCCGCCGCGCGGCGAAAATCGCGGCGCGCACGTCCTGGAGCACGCCGGGCAGCCGCTCCGGCCCGATGACAACGACGGCGATCAGCACGATCACCACGATCTCGGTAACGCCTAAATTCGAAAACACGTGACTTACTCTAGTCTTTCTCCACGGCCCTGGTTATGCCGGATGGCCCGCACCATCATCTCCAGCCGGTCGAGCAGATCCTGTTCCGGATGGTAGGTCGGCGTGGAGGCGTCCGGGCCGGGCCCCACCGCCGAGCTAGCGATGCTAGTCAGCCTATCCACCAGCGAATGCGGCGCGCGCACCTGGTGGTCGACGTTGCACATGCGCACCCATTCCGAGGCGCCGCGCTGCACGTGGACCTCGCGGCGGCATTCCGCGCAGTGTACTAGGTGCACGCGCACGCGGTGAGCGGCCTTGTGGTCCATCTCGCCGTCGACGAAGGCCACGACCGCCTCGGGGCCCAAGTGCCCGATGGTGTCCATGCGGCGGGCCCGCGCCTTAGCCTTGTCGCGGATCTTGCGGGCCCGCGCAATCCCCGCCGCGCCAGCAGCTCCGGCCGAACCGGCAGCTCCGGCCGCGCCCAAGGAAGAAAAACGCGAAACATGCGGGTGCACAGCTTTGGCCTCCTTTCTGCCACCTAGCACTAGTCCTAACACCAGCCTAGGGAATTTTCCTAGGACTTGGTGGGAAGCAGGAGGCGAGCGTCGGCATCGTTAGCCGCGGCGGACTCGATGGCCGCGCGCAGCTGGGACCGGCCGCGGTGGATGCGGGAGCGCACAGTGCCCATCTTCACGCCCAGGGTCTCGGCGATTTCGTCGTAGCTCATGCCCACGACGTCGCAAAGCACGACGACGACACGAAACTCCGGGCTCAGCGAATCCAGCGCGGCCTGCAAGGCCGGGTCCAGATTGGCCACGGTGTAGGCCTGCTCGGGCGTCATATCGTTGCCCGGCACGCGGTCGTAATCCTCGGGCAGGGCCTCCATGCGGATCTTCGCGCGGTGGCGCACCATGTCCAGGAAGAGGTTGGTGGTGATCCGGTGCAGCCAGCCCTCGAAGGTGCCCGGCTGGTAGTTGTGCAGCGACCGGAACACACGCATGAAGGTCTCCTGGGTTAGGTCCTCCGCGTCGTGCTGGTTACCGGACAGGCGGTAGGCCAGCCGGTAGACGCTGTCGGCGTGCTCGGCCACCAAGTCGGCCCACGATGGCATGGCTGCCTGCCCGGCATCGAAAGCTGCGGTGCTTGCGGGGGCATCGTTCGACGGGAGTGACTCTTTTGCCATAACAAGTATTGTGCTACATCTTTCTTCCAAACTCCAGACGGTGGACTGTACATTTGCTGTTAGCCGTTTTGCCACCCACAACTCGGGGCGTTATCCCCACCTAAGCGCGGCATTATGCCTAGACTGAAGGCCGTGACTACTACGGCTTTTGACGCATTGCAATCCTATATCGGCTCGACCTCCGCGCCCTCGGAGGCGCTGGCGCACGCCCGCGACCACGCGCAGGAGTATTCCCTGCCGCTGCCCGACGAGTCGCTGGGCCAGCTGATTAGCACCCTCGCCGCCGCCTCGACGGGGCACGCGGCCACGCCGAAAGCCCAAGCTATTGTCATTTCCCCGGCCGCGGCGGTCGTCGGCCTCTACGTTTTGGAGGGCCTGTCCGAGTCGGGTTCGCTGACCTGCATCGACCCGGAGGCCGAGCACCAGGCCGCGGCCAAGGCCTCCTTCCGCGAGGCCGGTTACCCGCCCAGCCGCGTGCGTTACCTGCCGTCGCGCCCGCTCGACGTCATGAGCCGCCTGGCCAGCGAGTCCTACCAGGTCATCTACGCCGACGTGCACAGCCTGGACCTGCCCGCGCTAGTCGATGCCGCCTGGCCCCTCCTATCCCCGCACGGCACCCTGATCCTGCCGAATGCCCTCCTGGACGGGACCTTGGGCGATAGCTCCCGCACGGATCGGGCCACCCAGTCCGCCCGCCAGGCCGACGCCGCCATCCGCGAGCTCGAGGACGCCGTGGTCACCCGCCTGCCGCTGGGCGGCGGGGTCACGCTCGTGACGAAGCTCTAAACGCGCTGGTTCTTGCCGACGACGACCACGCCGCCGGCCGAAATCTGGAAGCGCTCGGCGTCGCGCTCCGCGTCGACGCCGATGATGGCGCCCTCGCCTACCTCGACGTTCTTGTCCAGGATGGCGTGCCGCACCACGGCCCCGCGGCCGACGCGCACGCCCGGCAGCAGCACGGAACCCTCCACGGTCGCGCCGTCGGCGACGTGCACGTCGGAGGCCAGCACCGAGTTGCGCACCGTGCCGCCGGAGATGATGCAGCCCGGGGCCACCATCGACGACTGCGCGATACCGTTTTGCACGAACTTCGCCGGCGGGAAGTTGGAATCATCCGTCGAGTGGATGGGCCAGTGCCGGTTGTACAGGTTGAAGATGGGGTGCACGGAGATGAGATCCATGTGCGCCTCGTAGAAGGAGTCAATTGTTCCCACGTCGCGCCAGTAGCCGTGGTCGCGCTCGGTAGAGCCGGGTACTTGGTTAGACATGAAATCGTAGACGTGGGCCTGGCCGCGCTCCACGAAGTACGGGATGATGTCGCCGCCCATGTCGTGCGCGGAGTCGGGGTTGTCCTCGTCGGCCAGGAGGGCATCGATAAGCGCCTGGGCGGTGAAGACGTAGTTGCCCATGGAGGCATAGGTCTGCGTCGGGTCGTCGGGGGTGGACGGCGGATCGGCCGGCTTTTCGACGAACTCGGTGATAGTGCCCATGCCGTCGGCCTGGATGCAGCCGAAGGCGCTGGCCTCGGAGCGGGGCACGCGGATGCCGGCGACGGAGCAGTCCAGGCCGGTCGCGATGTGCTCGTCGACCATCTGCGCCGGGTCCATGCGGTAGACGTGGTCGGCGCCGAAGACGATGACGTAGTCGGGCTTCTCGTCGTAGATGAGGTTCAGCGACTGGACGATCGCGTCGGCCGAGCCGTTGTACCAGCGCTTGCCGCGCCGCTGCTGCGCGGGCACGGAGGCGATGTACTGCGGCGTGGGCCCGGACAGGTTCCAGGCTTGGGAGATGTGGCGGTCGAGCGAGTGCGACTTGTACTGGGTCAGCACCGCGATCTTCAAGAAACGGGCGTTGACCAGATTCGACAAGACGAAGTCGACGAGTCGGTAGGAGCCGCCGAAAGGCACGGCGGGTTTGGCGCGGTCTTCCGTCAACGGAAAGAGGCGTTTGCCCTCTCCGCCCGCGAGGACGATGGCAAGGACGTTAGGCTGGCTTCTCACAACCTCCAACCTATCCGCAGTATCGAAACTACGCAGCGGAAATGGCTAGTATTTACCCCCTGTTTACCTTCGGTGCGCGGCGCGGCATTAATCATTATTCTGGGAGGGTATGAGAGCCGGAATCTTTTCCAAGGAATACCCTCCCGAGGTCTACGGCGGCGCCGGGGTCCACGTCGCCGAGCTGACCCGCTTCATGCGCGACATCATCGACGTCGACGTCCACTGCATGGGCGCCGACCGCGCTGAGGCCGGGGTCTTTGCCCACGGCCCCGACAGCGCGCTGAACGACGCCAACCCCGCCCTACAGACCCTGTCGACCGGCCTGCGGATGGCGCACGCGGCCGACAACCTGGACGTGGTGCACTCGCACACCTGGTATTCCGGCCTGGGCGGCCACCTGGCGGGGCTGCTCTACGGCATCCCGCACGTGGTCACCGCCCACTCCTTGGAGCCGCACCGCCCGTGGAAGCGCGAGCAGCTGGGCGGCGGCTACGACATCTCCAGCTGGTCCGAGCGCAACGCCATGGAATCCGCCGACGCCGTCATCGCCGTCTCTGCGGGCATGAAGGACTCCATCCTGGACGCCTACCCGCACATCGACGCCGGCAAGGTGCACGTGGTGCTCAACGGCATCGATACGCAGCGCTGGCAGCCGCGCCACGGCGACTACCTGGCACAGCTGGGCGTGGACAGCCAGCGGCCGGTGGTCGCCTTCGTGGGCCGGATTACCCGCCAGAAGGGCGTGGAGCACCTGCTGCGCGCCGCCCGCTCCTTCGACCCGGGCATCCAGCTCGTTCTGTGCGCCGGCGCCCCCGATACCCCGGAGATCGCCGAGCGCACCCAGGCCTTAGTGGACACGCTGCGCGCTGAGCGCGACGGCGTCTTCTGGGTCCAAGAGATGCTCGACCACGACCGCGTCCAGCAGGTCTACACCGGCGCGGATATTTTCGTGTGCCCGTCCATCTACGAGCCGCTGGGAATCGTTAACCTCGAGGCCATGGCGTGCGGCACCGCGGTCGTCGCCTCGCGCGTCGGCGGCATTCCGGAAGTCGTCCGCGACGGGATTACGGGTACTCTGGTGCCCTACGACGCCGACGACGCCGCCACCTTCGAGGCGGATCTGGCCCAGGCCGTCAACGACCTCGCCGCCGACCCCGACCGCGCCCGCCGCTACGGCGAGGCCGGCCGGCAGCGCGCCGTGGAGGAGTTTTCCTGGGCGGCAATCGCACAACAAACGGTCGATATCTACCGCTCGCTGGTCTGAGTTTTAAGGAGTTTTTCTTGCCAATCCACATTCACCATCCTGAGCTTCACTTCGCTCCGGAAAGCGGAATCCTGGACGCTCCCGCCGGGGCGCTGCTCGACGGCACGACCTGGCACCTGTACTTCCAGTACCGCGCGCAGCCCGGGCAGGGCGCCCGGTGGGGCCATGTCTTCTCCGAGGACATGCCCTTCGACTGGTTGGAGTGCGACGACGTGCTCGCCCCCGCCGGCGGCGAAATCACGCTGCGCGCCGGCGCCGTCGCGGCAGTCGATGCCGGCGTGAACCTGTACTTCACCTCCGTGACGTCGACGGGCAGCACCGTGGCCCTGGCCCAAGACAAGGACTTCGACCGCGTCTGCGAGGTCTCCGACGACCCGTCCACCCTGGACGCGGCCATCCAGCGGGTGGGCACCGTCGCCTCCGACACCACCGATTTCTCCCGGTTCCGCTCCCCCTGCGTCGTGCCCGGCTGGGCCGAGGCCGACCGCGACGAGGGGCACGCCGGCTGGATCATGCTGGCGCTGACCGGCACCACGGAAACCCCGCAGCCGGTCATCCTCCACTCCGAGGACGGCACCTCCTGGACCTTTTCCGGCCCGCTGACCTTCGACGGCGACACCGGCCTGTCCGGCTGGAGCGCCGGCGGGGACCTGCCCCCGGTCGTCTCCCCGCGCATCATCCGCCTGCGCGATCAGGTCGACGACCACATCTACGACGTCCTGCTAGTGACCATCGAGCGCGGCGACCGAGAAGTCTCCGGCTACCTGGTCGGGCGCCTGGAGGGCACCGTGTTTAACGTACGTACCGGCTTCCAGCAGCTGGACTTCGGGCACGATTTCACCCGCCCGCGCACCACGAACTACATGCCGGGCACGGTCGACCAGCAGCAGCGCTTCGAGCAGTCGCGCCTGTTCGGTCTCATGAACGGCCAGGGCCGCGCCGACGATGCCACCACGCACCCCTCCTTCACCGAGGAAGGCTGGGCCAACGTGCTCTCCCTGCCGCGGCACGTCACCCTGCAGGGCGGCAAGCTCTTCCAGACCCCGGCCGTGGGCCTGCCGGACGCGGTTGCCGAGTCCTCCCGGGCGCGTTCCTGGGTGGGTCTGCTCAACGTGCCGGCCGGCTCCCACCTGACGGTCGAACTGCTCGACGCCGACGGGGATCCGGCCGCGGTCGTGACCCACTCCGGCGAGGAGCTCAGCCTTAAGCGCTGCTCCAAGTTCCAGGATCTCTACGCCGACGATGCCCCCGCCGCCGCCTCCCTCGCCGAGGACGACTCCGACTCGCTGACCATCATCATCGATGGCTCTACCGTCGAGGTCTTCGCCGACGGCGGCCAGGTGGCCATGGCCTCGCGCGTCTACTTCACCGGCGGCTGCAGCGGCCTGCGCACCAGCGGCGACGCCGAAATCCTGCGCGAGTGGGAGCGCGCCGGCTCTTAGGAGAACCGGCCGGGCTAGACCGCGCGCAGGCGGTCGAGGCGGGCGCGGGCGGTGACCGACAGCGTCGTCGGCAGGGCCGCTAGGCGCTCGTCGAGTTCGGCGGCGCTGATGTGCCGCGCCGACGGGCTCATCCCCACCTGGTCGCGGATGGATTCCTTGTCCAGGGTGATGGGGAAAGAGATATCCACCGGGTCGGCGGCCTGCTCGAGGTAGCCGCTGGCCTGCTCGTACATGCGGTCGATCTTGCCCTCTTCCACGCCCAGGATGCCCAGCGGCTCGCGCAGCTCGTCGAGGTGGCCGACCTCGGGGGTCAGCACAACGACCTGGCCGCCCGGGGCCAGGATGCGGCGGAATTCGGCCGGGTTGCGCGGGGCGAAAACCACGGAGATGGCGTGCACGCTGTTATCGCGCAGCGGCAGGCGCTCCCAGACGTCGGCGACCACGGCGCCGATCCGCGGGTGGGCCTTGGCCAGGTGCTTGGCCGCGTGCGGGGAGATATCCAGGCCCACGCCGCGCGAACCCGCAATGGAGTCGAGCGTGTGCGCCAGGTAGTAGCCGGTGCCGGCACCGACCTCGAGGATGCTCGGGGCGACATCGTCAGCCACCGGCTCCACGACGTCCTGGATGCTGCCGGTCACCGCCTCCACGAAGGGGGCGAAATGCCCCCTGGCCAGGTAGGTTTCGCGGGCGTTGACCATGTCCATGTCATCGCCCTGGTGTTTGAGCCCCGCCCCGGCCGCGAGGGTGACGTAGCCCTGCTTGGCTACGTCGTAGCTGTGTCCAGACTCAGACACGAGGCGGGAAAACTCGTCTGCGCCCTGCAGGGCACTTCCGTCGGCGGGATCCGCCAAAAGATCAATGATGTCGGAAAGCATAGACCTACTCTAGCTGGCGACTTCGGTCAGCAACGAACCGAGCTCCGCCGCCTCTTCCTTGGACAGTTCGATGACGATTCGCCCGCCGCCGTCGGAGGGGATCCGCATGACAATCTTGCGCGATTCTTCCACCGCTTCCATCGCTCCGCCCGTGGTACGAGGTTTCATAGCTGCCATGGTTTCCACACTTTCTTTACAAAGGATTACTGCTTCTTCCCAGTCTATCCTTTATTCACATCCGGGGTAGCGGCCCGGTACCTTTCCAGCTCGGTGCTAAGGGCGGCTATCACGCGGTCGACTTGGTCCTGGCGGTAGCCGTGGCGGGCGACGTCGAACTCCAGCTCGGCGTAGTTGCCGGCGGCGAGGGCGGCATCGTTGTGCTCATCGGCGGCCGCCGGGTTGGGGACGGCCTCCATGACGGGCCCGGGACCTACCAGCTTGCCCCACAGCCAGGCGCCCACGACGACGAGGGCGCCCAGCACCACAATCAGCACGAGCCAAGAAATCATGGTTTGAGGATACCAGCAAGCGCAGGCCGCTCGGCCACCTCAGGCACTCCCGCCCCGGCGCGGGCCAGGATGGTCTGCGCCACCACGTCCGCCATCGGTCCCAGCTGCTCCAGCGGCTTGTTGCGGTGGCGCCGCGGGGCCAGCGGCACCTGCGCTATCGATGCCCTCCCATAGGCCCGCCAGACATCAATCAGCAGGCCGGCCTCGACCCCGTAGTCGGCAACGAAGGGAAGCTGCACCGCACTCGCTCGCCGCAGGGCGTACTCGCCTCCCAGCGGCTGGTAGATATCGGCTAGCTCCGGGAAGAACAGGCGCAGCAGGGGCTTGGCGCTAAGCTCCGTCACCCGCCCGCCGCCGGTGGCTTGTGCCCCTAAGGTGCGCTCGTAGTGGGCCTTGACCAAGTGAATCCCCGGGTCCTGGAAGGGCCGGGCGAGGGCGTTGACCATGCCGGGTTCGGCGGAGTCCAGGTCGGCGTCGACGAAGACCACGACGTCGCCGCTCGCGGCGGCGACCCCGCGCCACAGCGACTCGCCCTTGCCGGGCACGGGCGCAATGCCCCCCAGCACCGCGCGCCAGTTGAGCACCGTGGCCCCGGCGCGGGCGGCCTCTTTCGCGGTCTCGTCGGTGGAGTCGGCGTCGATGACCAAGACCTCGTGCGGACAGTCGGCCAGGCAGGCGGCAACCACCCGGGCCACGGTGGCTTCCTCGTTGAGCGCCGGGATGACAACGGAGACTTTCATGCCAGCCCTCGCGTCGTGGCCAGCGGGGCCACCTCCCCCGCGATCGCCGCGGTCATGCGGATGACGTCGACGGTTGCGGCGACCTCGTGCACGCGGAAGGCCGCCACCCCGCGGGCTGCGGCCCAGGCCGTGGCCGCTAGCGTCCCGGCGACGCGCTCGCCCACCCCGCGTCCGACGGTCTCGCCCACGAAGTCCTTGTTCGACAACGCCATGAGCACCGGCCAGCCGGTCGCCACGACCTCGTCGATACGCCGTAGCAGCTCGAGCCCGTGGAAAGTATTCTTGCCGAAGTCGTGCGTGGGGTCGATAAAGACCAGCTCCTCCGGGCAGCCTAGACCCGCGGCCTTCTCGGCCAAGGCGGTGGTCTCTGCGATGACGTCGGCGACCACGTCGTCGAAGTGCACGCGGTGCGGGCGGGTGCGCGGGGTGATCCCGCCGGTGTGCGAGCAGACGTAGCCGACGCGGTGCTGGCCGGCGACCTCGATGAGCTGCGGGTCAAAGCCCGCCCAGGTGTCGTTGACCAGTCGGGCCCCGGCGGCGATGGCGGCCTCGGCGACCTCGGAACGCCAGGTGTCTACGGAGACGACGACGTCCGGGTAGCGCTCGGCGATGGCCGCGATGGTGGGCACGACGCGGTCGATCTCTTCGGCGGCATCGACCTGCGTGCCGGGCCCGGCTTTGACGCCACCGACATCGACTATCGATGCCCCCTCCGCAACGACCTGCTCGCAGCGGGCCAGGGCGCGGTCCAGCTCGAAGGTGCTGCCCTGGTCGTAGAAAGAATCCGGGGTGCGGTTGATAATCGCCATGACCTCGGCGATAGCGTGGTTGTGCATGGGGCTAGAGATCGCGGATGCGCCCGTCGGTCATGATGGCGTGCGCGCTGACGATGTGCTCGACGGCCTCGTCCACCGAATCCGTAACCAGGAACAGGTCCAGGTCGGTCTCGTTGATATAGCCGTCAGCAACCAGGCGCTTTTGCATCCACTCCACCAGGCCGGACCAGTACTCGGTGTCGAGCAGGACGATCGGGTAGTTCGTCACCTTGCCGGTCTGGACCATGCAGGCGACCTCGAAGAACTCGTCCATGGTGCCCATCCCGCCCGGCAGGCAAACGAAAGCCTGGGAGTACTTCAAGAACATAGTCTTGCGGGCGAAGAAATAGCGGAAGTTCAGCCCCAGGTCGACGTACTGGTTCAGGCCCTGCTCGAAGGGCAGCTCGATGCCCAAGCCGATAGACATGCCGCCGGCCTCGTGCGCGCCGCGGTTGGCGGCCTCCATGATGCCGGGGCCACCGCCGGTGATGACGGCGTAGTCCGCGCCGACTAGCTTGTTGCCCAGCTCGACGGCCTGGGCGTAGGAAGGGGCGTCCTCCGGCGTGCGCGCCGAGCCGAAGACGGTGACGGCCTTGGGCAGCTTCGACAGCGCGTCGAAGCCGGCCACAAACTCGCCCTGGATGCGCAGCACGCGCCACGGATCAGCGTGCTGCCACTCGTGGTCGGCGCCCGACTGCAGCAGGCGCTGGTCGTAGGTCGACTCCTGCTCGCCTTCGGTGCGCAGCAGCAGCGGCCCGCGCAGGGTGCGGTGGTAATTCTCAGAAAGGTGCTTCTGATTGTTTTTCTGCGGTGCCATCGACAACGGCTCCCTTTCTATCTGTCTTTTAAGAGTTTTCTCTTAAGAGTTCGTGCTGGTCAGGTACTGGCGCAGGACGCTGGCGACCGAGGTGATCTGGTCTACCGGGCACTGCTCGTCCGGCTTGTGCGCGAAACCGGGATCACCGCAGCCGAAGTTCACCGCCGGGGTGCCCATCTCGGAGAAACGGGCCACGTCGGTCCAGCCGTACTTGGCGCGAACCTGGCCGCCGACGGCATCGATAAGCGCGGCGGCCGCGGGCTGGCCCAGGCCGGGCAGCGCGGGCCCGGCGACGTCGTCGACCTCGATGTCGATGTTCTCGTGCTCGCCGAGGACCTCGCGCAGGTGGGCCATGGCCTCCTCCGAGCTGCGATCGGGCGCGAAGCGGTAGTTGACAAACAGCCACGCCTCGTCCGGGATGGTGTTGGTCGCCACCCCGGCCTCTAGGTGCACGATGTTGATGCCTTCCTTATACACGCAGCCGTCGATTTCGACGTCGCGCGGCTGATAGGCGGCGATGTTGTTGATGACCGGGGCCAGGGTGTGGGCGGCGTTCGAGCCGAGCCAGGCCCGTGCCGAGTGCGCGCGGGTGCCGCGGGCGGTGACCCGCAGGCGGATGCTGCCCTGGCAGCCGGCCTCGATCATCCCGCCGGAGGGCTCACCCAGCAGCGCCAGGTCCCCGGCCAGCCACTCCGGGTTGTCGCGCTGGATGTGGCCCAGGCCGTTGTATTCGGTGGCGACCTCCTCCCCCTCGTAGGCGATGAAGGTGAGATCGTGGGCCAAGGAGGCATCGTTAGCCAGGGTGGCAAAGGTGTGCAGGTAGACGGCCAGGCCGGACTTCATGTCGACCGTGCCGCAGCCGAACATCGTCTCGCCATCCATGTGATGCGGCACGTTGTCGGCCAGCGGGACCGTGTCCACGTGCCCGGCCAGGACCACGCGGGAATCCAGCCCGCGGTGGGTGCGGGCACAGACCGTGTTGCCGAAGCGAACGACCTCCACCTCCTCGATGTCGCGGAGGGCGGCCTCAATCGCATCCGCGATGGCTTCCTCGTGGTGGGAGGGGCTGGGGATGTCCACGAGCTGCTTCGTCAGCTCGACTGAGCAGGTCAGCAGATCTAGGTAATTCGGCTTCGGAGTACTCACAACCGGCCATGCTACCGCGTAACGCGGGGGTGGCGGGCGTGACCTTGGTGACGAACGTGTAAACTCCCAGCAAACACTCGCTGTATTTCAGCGGGATCGACATATCGCAAATCTGGGTTGGAGAATTCAATGGCTACGGAGAAACCACAGCGACTAAAAACCCGCCACCTGACCATGATGGGCCTGGGCTCCGCCATCGGCGCCGGACTGTTTCTCGGCGTGGGCGTGGGCATTCATATCGCCGGCACGTCCATTCTCATCGCCTATGCCATCGCGGGCGCCTTGGTCGCCCTGATCATGCGAATGTTGGGGGAAATGGCCTCCGCCCGCCCGTCGCTGGGCTCCTTTTCCACCTACGCCGGCCAGGCCTTCGGCAACTGGGCGCGGTTTACCTGCGGCTGGCTGTACTGGTTCATGCTGGTGATGGTCATGGGCGCCGAAATCACCGGCGCGGCGGCCATCATCGGCGGTTGGTTCGGCGTCGAGCCGTGGATCCCGGCGCTCATTGCGGTGCTGATCTTCGCGGTCATCAACTTCGCCTCCGTGCGCGGCTTCGGCGAGTTCGAATTCTGGTTCGCTGTCATCAAGGTCGCGGTGATCGTCGCCTTCCTCGTGCTGGGCGTGCTGATGGTCACCGGCCTGTGGCCGGGCACGACCTTCGTCGCCACGGAGAACTTCACCGATAACTTCCTGCCCAACGGCATCCCCGGCTTCGCCGCCGGCCTGCTGGCCGTGGCCTTCGCCTTCGGCGGCATCGAGCTGGTGACCATCGCCGCCGCGGAGTCCGAGGATCCCGCGCACAACGTCTCCACCGCCGTGCGCGCCATCATCTTCCGCATCATCGTCTTCTACCTGGGTTCGGTCGCCGTCATCGCCCTGCTGCTGCCCTTCGAGCTGATCCAGGACGCCGACGACGCCTCCCAGTCCCCCTTCGCCCTGGTGATGGGCACCGCCAACATCCCGGCCGTGGCCGGCTTCATGGAGCTCGTCATCGTCGTGGCCCTGCTGTCCGCGTTCAACGCCCAGATTTACGCGACCTCCCGCCTGGTCTTCGACATGGCCCGCGACGGCAACGCCCACCACGCCTTCCTGTTCACCAACGCCCAGGGCTCGCCGCGCAACGCCGTCGTGCTCTCCATGATCTTCGCCTTCGCCTCCGTCGGCCTGCAGTACTGGAACCCGCCGGGGCTGCTGACCTTCCTGTTCAACGCCGTGGGCGGGTGCCTGCTGGTCATCTGGATCCTGGTGGTCTGCTCCTACCTGAAGCTGCACCCCGAGATGAAGGCCAACGGCGAGCTCACCCAGCTGCGCACCCCCGGCTTCCCGTACGTGCCGTGGATCGTGCTGGCCGCCCTAGGCGCGCTGATCGTGCTCATGCTCTTCGACCCGGCCGCCCGCGCCCAGATCGGCGCCGTCGTGGCGATGTCCGCCGTCCTCATCGTGCTGTCTTTCGCGCTGCCGACCGGCGCGCGCAGCCAGGTGGGGCGCAACAAACGCTAATTAGCTAAACTGGCTCAACGTGCGTCTAAACAACTGAATACGTGGCATATTCCCTTCGATTTTTTCACGAGGCATTTTCACACTATGACTTCAGCATCCGCCCGCGGGCTCGCGACCATCACCCACGACGGCACGGTCTTGGACGTCTGGTTCCCGGCCGTCCACACCGATCAGCCGGTGGAGCAGTCCGGCACCACCCAGCTGGATGAGGTTCCCCAGCAGTTCGCTGAGCTGGTAGGCCCCGACGAGGAACGCGGCGTCGCCCGCGTGGCAGTTGCCACCGGCATCGCCTCGCTTGACGATGCCCCCATCGACACCTACGACGCCTACCTGCGCCTGCACCTGCTGTCCCACCGCGCGGTCCGCCCGCACGAATTGAACATGGACGGCATCTTCGGCCACCTGGCCAACGTCGTGTGGACCAACTACGGCCCGTGCGCCGTCTCCGACTTCCAGATGGTGCGCGGCCGCCTGGCCTCCCGCGGCCCGGTCACCGTGTACTCGGTGGACAAGTTCCCCCGCATGGTCGACTACGTCATCCCCTCCGGCGTGCGCATTGGCGATGCCGACCGCGTCCGGCTGGGCGCCCACCTCGCGGAGGGCACCACCGTCATGCACGAGGGCTTCGTCAACTTCAACGCCGGCACCCTGGGCGCCTCCATGGTCGAGGGCCGCGTCTCTGCCGGCGTGGTGGTCGGCGACGGCTCCGATATCGGCGGCGGCGCCTCCATCATGGGCACGCTGTCCGGCGGCGGCAAGGAGGTCATCTCCCTGGGCGAGCGCTGCCTGCTCGGCGCCAACTCCGGCGTCGGCATCTCGCTGGGCGACGACTGCGTCGTCGAGGCGGGCCTGTACGTCACCGCCGGCACCCGGGTTACCGTCTACGGCAAGGTCGCCGAGGCCGTCGGCGTCGAGGCCGGCGAGCAGGTTAAGGCCGCGAAGCTGTCGGGCGCTTCCGGCGTGCTGCTGCGCCGCCACTCCGTGACCGGCGCCGTCGAGGCCACCGAGTGGAAGGCCGCAGCCGTGGCCTTAAACTCCGACCTCCACAAGAATTAAAATTCGGCCGCTAAGGACCCCTTCGGGGGTCCTTTTTCGTAGGCGACCTACACTAAGAGAGTGTCTACTGCTGAACCTACTCCCGCCGCTACCCTCGGCCACGGCCTGAAGGTCCGCCACCTGACGATGATGGGCCTAGGCTCCACCATCGGTGCCGGGCTCTTTTTGGGCACCGGGGTCGCCATCGCCGCCGCTGGCCCGGCGGTCCTCGTCGCTTATGTCATCGCCGGCACCTTGGCCATCCTCGTGATGCAGATGCTCGGCGAGATGGGCACCGTCATTCCCGCCTCCGGCTCGTTTTCCGAGTATGCCGAGCACGGCATCGGACGCTGGGCGGGCTTTACACAGGGTTGGATCTACTGGCTGGCCACCGTGGCGGTGCTGGGCGCCGAAATCACCGGCGCCGCCGCCTTCATCGGCGCGTGGCTGGCCGTGCCGCCGTGGATCCCCGCGGCCGTGTGCGTGGCCATCTTCGGCGTGATTAACCTTTTGCACGTACGTTCCTTCGGCGAGTTCGAGTACTGGTTCGCCGCCATCAAGGTCGTCGTCATCGTCGCCTTCCTGCTGCTGGGCGTGGCGCTTATCTTCGGCCTGCTGCCCGGCCACACCTTCGTCGGCACCGAGATCTTCTTGGGCGACGGCTTCATGCCCAACGGGCTGTCGGGCGTGGCCACCGGCCTGCTGGCGGTCGCCTTCGCCTTCGGCGGCATCGAGGTCGTCGCCATCGCCTCCGCCGAGTCGGAGGACCCGAAGCGCTCCCTGGTCAACGCCGTGCGCTCGACCATCCTGCGTATCTCGGTCTTCTACCTGGGCTCCGTGCTGGTGATTACCTTCCTGCTGCCCTACTCTTCGCTGGGTGACTCCGATACCGCCGCCGCCTCGCCGTTTACCCGCGTGCTCGAGCACGCCGGTATCCCGTTCGCGGCCGGCCTGATGGAGGTCATCATCGTGCTGGCGCTGCTGTCTGCCTTCAACGCGCAGATCTACGCCTCCTCCCGCATGATGCACTCGCTGGCCACCCGCCGTGAGGCGCCGCGCATCTTCGCCCGCACCAACACCCACGGCGTCCCGCTGCCGGCCATTGGGCTGTCGGTGGCGCTGGCCGCCGTCATGGTCGTCCTCAACTACGCCGATACCGGTTGGCTGCTGACCTTCATGCTCAACTCGGCGGGCGCTTCCCTGCTTATCGTGTGGACCTTCATCGCGGTCGCGCAGCTGCGCCTGCGCCGCCAGCTCGAGGCCCGCTACGAGCTGCCCATCCGCATGTGGGCCTACCCCTACCTGACGTGGCTGACTCTGATTGCGCTGGCCGGCATCGCCGTGCTCATGCTCAGCGATGCCTCCTCCCGCATCCAGCTCGCCTCCGCCGCCGCCATGTTCGCGGTGCTGGCGGTTGCCGGGTTCATCAACTCGAAGGTCCGCGGCATTTCCCCGACCTCGACGCTGGACCTGCCGTAGCAGCTCGGCCGGCTGGGCGCTCACCGTGTGGTGGGCGCCCTTTCTTTGTGCCGGCTTCTGGTTCTCCGGCTGCGCTTATGCCGCCTGCCCTTCTGCCGGCTTCTCTTCCGCCGGCTTCTCTTCCGCCGGCTTCAATTGCCCGGCACAATGAACCCTTCGCGGGCAACGGCGGCGCTTTTCTGCGCGCGAGACCCGCCACCGTGACCGCGAAGGGCGCGCTAAGCGGAAATCACCCCCGCGGCCTACCCACTTGGTAGCAATGTCACCATTTAGGATGGGCATTTTGCAGGTCGCGCCCGCCAGAAACCGGCGTGGGCGGAGTATTTTTAGCGTTTGTCGGCCATTTCCGCCCTCTTCCCTAGCAATGACTCTGCCCGCTGCCTAGCTTTAGGTGCATGGCGATGTGGACGACTGCGCGGCTGCGGGAGGAGGGCATCGGCAAGCGGCGGATTCGAACGCTGCTGGCCGAGGGCCGACTTTTTCGTATCCATCGCGGCGTCTACACGGACCAGCAACCGAGCGCTCACGAGGTCGCGACGTGCCTGCTGGCGGCGTATCCGCGTGCGGCGCTGGCTGGGCGAAGCGCCATCGAGGTGCACTGTGGGCTGCCGCTGAGCTTTCCACTGACGCTGGAGGGGCCGCGGACCATCGTGGGTGAGAATTTCCGTGTCGTGCATTCACGGCTGCGCTCGAAGCAGCAGGTCAATGGTTTTCGGGTCGTGGAACCCTTGTGGGCGGCGCGGCGCTGCCCGGAGCGCAGCGGGCCCATGCTGGAAGGGCACTACCACGGCAAAGACGGCCGGGCTCGGCTGGCTAAGGACAGGCGCCGGATGGGGCGGATACCCAAGGGCCTGCGGGCGTGCCTGCGCGAGTGCGCCATCGGCACGGATTCGCTGCGCGAGCGGGAACTTGCGCGCGCCCTGCGCAAGGAGGGAATTTACCCGATTCATAACTCGGTCGTGGCTGGCTACCGCTTCGACCTGGAGCTGCGGCGGTGGAAGATTCTCATCGAGGTCGACGGCTATACCTACCATAGCCAGCACCGCAACTTCATCCTCGACCGCATGAAATCTAATGCCGGCCAGAACCACGGCTACCTGGTGCTTCGGTTTACCGGCGACTGCATTCGCTTCAACCTTCCCAGTGTGATCAACCAGATCCGCGACGCTATTCGGTGCCGCACGCGAGGACACCCCGGGCAAATGACGTATGTCAGCCGCGAGCCTGCTTGGAAGTGGCACTGGAACCTTTAAGCTTTGCCAGGTAGCCCGCTATTCTCTACGCTTAATCACGAAGATGGGCCTGTTGCGCCGTTGGCTCGGTGCCAATGGGACCTCCCGCCTCCGTAGCCTTCGGTTTTTGTCCCCGGCGGGAGTGGCAAGAGCCAAGAAAGGATTACCTGCCATGTCGATCGCCGATCACATCGCGAATCACACCTTTGAGCAGGTCGAGGCGTGCACCGAGGACGAGTACCAGCGGGAGATAGTATACAAGTCCTACGCCGTGGGGTATTCCACGATGGTCTTCAGCCTGTACACCGTCGGCGCAATCTTCGCCTGGCTCTTAGACGGGCAGCTCTCCCAAGTTTCCGTGGTCGTGATTCTGCCGTACGTCCTGGCCGAAATGCTCAGCACCCAATGGATGACCAAGCACATTCCCCGCCCGAAGCCCGCTACCCCGCGTCTTCTTCCCACCGCGCTTGTCGCTCTACCAGCTGCGATCATGATGGCGGGCATGTTCTACAACACCTACCAGGCGGGCCAGCTTGATACGGCTAGCGGCATCATCGTCGGCGGTATCTTGGGATTTCTCGGCGGGCTGGTTTTCACCCCGCTCATCATCAACCTCCTCCGCGCACGCGACCAGCGGCGCTTGGACGCCTCATTCGATGACTAGTTAGCTGGCCGGCTGGGCGACTACCGCCTGGCCGAAACCTCACTCGACCGCGCATGAACCCTTCGCGGTCACCGGCAAGGCAAATCCGTGCACCAATCCTCTGCCCGTGAGCGCGAAGGGCGCGCGAGGAAAGTTCTGCTGAACATACGAGTAGCCGGCCGACCGGCGCTACCGCGCATGAACCCTTCGCGGTCACCGGCAAGGCAAATCCGCGCACCAATCCCCTACCCGTGAGCGCGGAGGGCGCGCGGGCCGGCGGAGAGCCGGAAACAGGAGCCAACGGCTGCGCGAAACCAAGCGGAAGCGGGAGAAGCGGGCCGGGAATAAGCGCTAGGCGGGCTCCTGCTCGTGGACGACGCGCGGGCCCTCGGGCCGCGAGCGGAAGGTCCAGAGCTTGTTGATGATGAAGTTGACCGGCATGGCGAGAATGACGGAAATCATGTTGGCCCAGTAGGACATGGTGCGCAGGCCGGTGGAGTCGTCGAAGATATCGCGCGGCAGGCCGATTGGCGTGGTGGGGTTCATCAGCAGCACCATGAAAATCTGTGAGACGACCAGCGCGCCAAGGCCGGTGAGCAGGAACGGGAAGAAGCCGCGCAGCCAGGACACGCTGCTGACCGATTTGAAGGTCCACATGCGATTGAGCTGGTAGTTCCAGGTGTTGGCCACGAGGAAAGCGATCACCATGAAGACGTTGTACCAGCGCACGTTGAATTCGGTGCCGAAAATCGGGAACCAGACGTCGGTCTCGTGCACGGAGAAGAAGCCTTCGGCAATCTTCTTGCACAGCACGAACACGGCAAAGTTAACCAGCGCGCCCGAGCCGCCCACCATTCCGAATTTGATGAACTGCCGGAGGTTGGCCGCCATGCGCGCGAAGCTCTGCTCACTCATGAACTACCTTTTCAGGCCTGCGGATAACAACAATAACTCTTCGAGAATACTCCGCGACTACTGCGGGAGCGAAAACCGGCGCTGCGTGCCTTGCAACGGATCGGTAAAGCTAAGGCTGGTGTGCCACAGCTTGAGCGGCCGGGAAAAGTCGTAAAGGTCGAGGCCACGGTCGATTGGGTAGGTGTCGTCGCCGAGAATTGGCGCGCCCAGGTGGTTCAGCAGCACCCGCAGCTGGTGCGTGTGCCCGGTCTCCGGCCACAGGTCGGCCACCCGCCCGTGCGCGCGGACTCGGGTGCGGGTGGTGGTGCCGGTGGCATCGACGGCCACGCGGCGCTGCCCGGCGATCTTGCGCATGGGCAGGGTTATGAGCTCGTCGATGTCCAGCGGGGCGGAAAGCTCCGCGCGGTACTGCTTGCGAACGCGGCGCTGGGCGAAAAGCTGCTGGTAGACGCTGCGGGTGGCGCGCCGGCGAGAGCAGACCACAATCCCCGCGGTCAGCCGGTCCAGCCGGTGGATGGGCACGATTTCGTCCTCGCAGAACTCGAGGCGGAGGCGGGTCTGGACGGTGTTGCGGACGATGCGCCCGTTGCTCGTCGTCGGCAGAAAGTGCGGCTTGTCCACCACGATGAGGTCCTCGTCAGCGAAGAGGACGCGGTGGTAGAACGGGACCTCCACTTCCGCCGGCACGACGGGGTGAAACCACGCCGGCACGGGCCGCGGCAACGCTTGGCCGGGACGGAGTTTCTCGCCCTCGGCAAACGGGGAATCACCAGCACGGGCGGCCCAGTACTCCCCTTCCCACGGAACGCGACCGCGCAGGACGGTCTTTTGCGGGGAGATACCCTCCCGGCAGCCGATGGGCGGCACTAGCGCCCCAGGCGCTCCACCGCGGCGGCAATACCTTCGTCCGTGCCGTTGAGGCCCATGCGGATGTATTGCTTGCCGGCCGGGCCGTAGAAGTCGCCAGGTGCGACCAGGATGCCGCGCTCGGCCAGCCAGTCGACGGTCGCCCGGCAGTCCTCGCCGCGGGTGGCCCACAGGTAGAGGCCGCCGTCGGAGTGGTCGATCTTGAAGCCCGCTGCGGTCAGTGCCTTCATCAACGCCACGCGCCGGCGGGCATAGAGCTGGCGCTGCAGCTGCTCGGAGGCGTCGTCGTCAAGCGCGGCGACCATCGCGGACTGGATGGGGCCGGGCACGATGAGGCCGGCGTGCTTGCGCACGGCCAGCAGCTCCTGGACGAGGTCGCGGTCGCCGGCGATAAACGCCGCGCGGTAGGACGCGAGGTTCGCCGTCTTGGACAGCGAGTGCAGGGCCAGCAGGCCGGTGTGGTCGCCGTCGCACACGCGCGGGTCCAGGATGGATACCGGCGGGTTGTCGTCGTTCCAGCCCAGGCCGAGGTAGCACTCGTCGGAGGCGACGATGGCATCGTGAGCCCGGGCCCAGGCGACTACCTCGCGGAGGTGCTCGACGGAGGCGACCTCCCCGGTCGGGTTGGCGGGATAGTTGAGGTAGACCAGCGAGGCATCGCCGAAGTCGGCGGTGTCGTCGGCTCGGACAACCTCGGCGCCGGCGAGACGCGCGCCTACCTCGTAGGTCGGGTACGCCAGGCCGGGGATCACGATCCGGTGGCCACTGAGCCCCAGCAGGGTGGGCAGCCACGCGATGGCTTCCTTAGAACCGATAACCGGCAGCACCGACTGGGTATCCAGGCCGGTCACGTGGTAGCGCCGCTCCAAAGCGCTCACGATGGCCTCTTGTAGCTGCGGCGTGCCGGCGGTGGCGGGGTAACCCGGCTCCGCGGCCGTCGATGCCAGGCCCAGCTGCACCCCCGGCGAGACCGGGTCCACGGGGGTCCCGACGGACAGGTTGATGATTCCGTCCGGGTGCGCGGCGGCCTTGGCCTTGGCATCGGCCAGCGAGTCCCAGGGAAAGTCCGGTAGCTTCTCCCCCAGCGGGGTGCGGTTCATGGTGCTTCTACTCCTGATTCTGTGGCGGCAACGCGGCGATCATCGGCGCGTCGAAGTCCTGCGGGCCCAAGGCGGCAGCCCCGCCCGGGGAACCCAGATCGTCGAAGAAGGCGGCGTTGGCGTCGTTGTAGTCGAGCCACTCGTCCGGCACGTCGTCCTCGTAGAAGATGGCTTCCACCGGGCAGGCGGGCTCGCAGGCGCCGCAGTCCACGCACTCGTCAGGGTGGATGTAGAGGGAACGCTTGCCTTCATAGATGCAGTCGACCGGGCACTCCTCGACGCAGGACCGGTCCATCACGTCAACACAAGGTTGGGCGATTGTATAAGTCATGGGTGAAAATTATCTCCTGATCCAGTTTTTAGGCCGTTAAATAGTATGTCACTTCGTCTTGACAAAATGCCAGACACCGCCCGCTATGCCCGCAAAAAGCAGGCACACGGTGCGAATATTATTGGCTAGTAGTTGATCCCCGGTTACTTCAACGCCAAACAAAAATATCGCGAAGAGCAGGATCCACACCGCCAAAGGCAGCGCGACCACGAAGGGATTCGAGCTCCACAGCCGCGCCGTTTTGGTCAGCACGTGGTTGAACAGGAACGCCACCACGATGGTAATCGGGAACGGTACCGGCCCAATCCACGCGTTGAGGTAGACCACCTCCAGCAGACAGGACAGCGCCGCCCCGAGGCACAGCCACGTCAGCCCACCGACGGCCTCGGCCCGCGTGAAGTCGGTGCGGATAACCGCCTCCTCGCCGCTCATGAGTCTAGCTCCCCCAGCAGCCCACGGATGCCCTCGCCGAGCGGCGACGGGCCTTGGGCGAGCTGGAAGGACTCGGTGCGCGGCAGCGGCATCAGCAGGCGGTTGGACAGCGCGTAGCCGGTGGGCACCTCGGCCGGGTTGGTGGCTTGCACCCAGGCGGGTTCCGGGTTGGTCTCGGTGACGGTGCCGTCGCCGAGCCAGATCTGGGTCGCGTGGGCGGCCATCGCGCGCCGCTTGGCCTGGTAGGCGGCCGGGGTGAGCCGGACCTTGAGATCGGCGCCGGCGTTGGTGAAGTTGTCTAGGTAATCGGCGATCGGCAGCTGCCAGCCCTCCGGAACGCGCAGGGTCTCCAGCGCCCCCAGCGTCAGCTCGCGCTCGTAGATGGCCCACCACACCCGGGGCACGGCCCATCCGGCCTGCTCTAGCGCCTGGTGGGTAGCCTGGTGCACCGCGATGTGGTCGGGGTGCCCGTAACCGCCGTCGGGCCCGTAGGTGATGACGGCATCAGGGCGTAGCTCGTCGATGAGCTGGGCGATGAGCTGCGCCGCCTCCGGGACGCGGTTGACCAGGGCGCGTGGGTTGGCGTGGGCGGCGGATTCTGCCATGCCGGAGTCGCGGAACTGGCCGGGCCCGCCCAGCAGCACCGACCGCGCGCCCAGGTGGGCGACGGCGGCGTCCAGCTCGCCGATGCGGAAACCTCCCAGCTGGTCGGCCTCGTCCGCCACCAGGTGCTGGTACTTGTCCCCGATGACCTCGCCTTCCTCGCCGAGCGTGGCCGTCGCGACGGTGACCTGCGCGCCGCGCGCGCTCAGCCCGGCGATGGTCCCGCCGGTAAACAGGGTCTCGTCGTCCGGATGCGCGTGGGTCAGCAGGACCCGAAATCCCGACAGGTCCAGGTTAGTCTTCGACACGTTCTCCTTCTTTCCAGGTTGGGGCGGTTTCCAGCGACCACTCGGCCGGCGCGCCCGCGGGGCCGGCGATGCCCCGGCCCACGGCGTGTACCCGGGTTTCGTCGATGATCGGCACGTAGAGGGTCTGGGCCGCATTCAGGGCGCGCACCTGCTCGAGGGCCTGTTCGCCCGTGTATTCGCCTCCCAGGATACGCCCCAGCTGCGCCTCGGCGTCCTCGGGGCAATAGCCGGACAGGTCGCCGCCAGCCTTGTTCTCGGGGCTCGGGCAAACGAAATAGTCGGCGAAGTCCGCCGGCTGCAAGGTCAGGTCGTGCCAGGCGAGGACGGCATCGGCGCGCTCGTTGGGCAGTAGCGTGGAGGTGATGACCGACATCTTCTCCCCGACCACCTCGGCGGCAATGCCCTGGCTGGTGAGCACGTCCACGAGCGCATGGGCGGCGTTGGTGGCGGGCACGTCGGACGGGTCCGCGGCCAGCTGGATGGGCCGGTTCTCGGCGAGCTCGCGCAGCGGGGTGAGATCCGCGCCGGCGGACACCGGGTTGCGGGCCACGGCCAGGTCCGCGCTGCGGCCGGTGGCCAGGCGGGCCAGCTGATCGGTATCGACGAGGCTGGCTAGGGCGCGGCGGACGGAGGCATCGGCAAGCGTTCGGGTGGATAGCTGCAGGCGCAGCTGCCGCAGCCCGGCCTGGGTCTGGGCCTCGACCCCGGGCACCAGGGACAGCGACTCCATGGTGGTCTGCTCCGGCAGGGTGTCGGCGAAACCGACCTGGCCGGTGCGCAACATGTTGACCGCCTGCTGGGACGAGCGCATGTAGTGCAGCTCGATCACGTCCAGCTGGGCCGGCTCCGCGCCCCAGTAGCGGTCGTTGCGGTTCAGGGTGATGATGCCGCGGGCGTTGTCCACGGAGGCGACCAGGAAGCGCCCGGCCGAGGCCGGGATGTCGTTGGCCAGGGCGGCGCTAAAGGAGGCGTCGCCTTCCTCCAACAGGTGGGCGGGCAAGAGGTGCTGGAACAGCACGCGCCAGTCAGCCACGCGGGTGGATAGATCCACGGTGACAATCTTGCCGCCGTCGGAGCTGTGCACCGCACTGATCGCCTGGTAGGCGGCCGGGGATTTCACCCCTGGGGCGCTGCGCATCTTCTCCCACAGGTAGCTGAAATCGGCTGAGGTCAGCGGGGTGCCATCGGACCACTGGGCGGCCGAGGAAATCTCGTAGCGCAGGCGCTGGGCCACGCCCTCCGGGGCCTCGACTTCCTCGGCGGAGTCCACCACGTCGGTATCTAGCTGGTCCCCATGGAAAACCGACGGCAGCACGAGGTCGGCGATGTCTTCAACGAGCTGCTGGTTGTCCGCCAAGAGGTGCGGGTTCAACCCGGCCTGGAGCGGGTCGACGCCGACGGCCACGCGCGAGCGCTCGGTGGGCTCGGGCGGCGGGTTGGTCGTCGTCGAGGTGGTAGAGGGCTCCGACGGGGCCTCTTCGACCACCGGCGGCGGGCCCGGGTTCGCCGCGCACGCACTGAGAACGCCGCCGCCCAGCAGCCCGGCGCTCAGCAGCGCGATCGCGCCGCGAAACGGCTTTGTCACCGGTGCACCTGCCTTCTAGAAAGAAATAAATCCCACCCCACTTTAGTGCAGTAGGGGCGGGATGAGGTAGTTAACGCTCGGGCGAACTACTTATTGAGCTGCTTGTTGCGGGAGGCCGCGCGCTTGCGGTCGGTCGCGGACAGAATCACCTTGCGCACGCGCAGGGCGTTCGGGGCGACCTCGACGCACTCGTCGGTGCCACAGAACTCGAGGGCCTCTTCCAGGCTCAGGGTGTGGGCCTTGGCGAGGGTGACCGTGGCGTCGGCGGTGGCCGAGCGCATGTTGGTCAGCTTCTTTTCCTTCGTGATGTTGATGTCGATGTCCTCATCACGGTTGTTGGCACCGACGACCATGCCCTCGTAGGCCTCGTCGCCCGGCTCCACGAAGAAGCTGCCGCGGTCGGCCAGCTGGGTCAGCGCGTACTGGGTGATCTGGCCGGTGCGGTCGGCGACCAGGGAGCCGGTCGGGCGGGACTTGATCTCGCCGGCCCAGACGTCCAGGCCGTCGGAGATGGAGTTGGCGATGCCCGCGCCGCGGGTCTCCGTCATGAACTGGGTGCGGAAGCCGATGAGGCCGCGGGCCGGGATGCGGAAGACCATGCGGACCCAGTCGCCTTCGCGCACGTCCATGGACTGCATCTGGCCCTTGCGGGTGGCCATCAGCTGGGTGACCGCACCCTGGTGCTCGGAGGGCACGTCGATGGTGATCAGCTCGTATGGCTCGTGGACCTTGCCGTCGATCTCCTGGGTGACGACCTGCGGCTTGCCGATGGTCAGCTCGAAGCCCTCGCGGCGCATGGACTCGATGAGCACGGACAGCGCCATCTCGCCGCGGCCCTGGACCTCCCAGGCGTCCGGGCGCTCGGTCGGCAGGACGCGCAGGGAGACGTTACCGATGAGCTCCTGGTCCAGGCGGGCCTTGACCAGGCGGGCGGTCAGCTTGTCGCCGCCGCCACGGCCGGCCATCGGCGAGGTGTTCACGCCGATGGTCATGGAGATGGCCGGCTCGTCGACGGTGATGCGCGGCAGGGCCTCCGGGTGCTCCGGGTCCGCGATGGTGTCGCCGATCATGATGTCGGAGATGCCGGAGATGGCCACGATGTCGCCGGCGATGGCGTCCTCGGCCGGCTGGCGCTCGAAGCCAACGGTGCGCAGCAGCTCCGCGACCTTGACGGTCTTGGTGTGCTGGTTGCCCTCGTCGTCGTAGTGGATCCAGGCGACCTGCTGGCCCTTCTTGATGGTGCCGGAGTAGATACGCAGCAGCGCGATACGGCCCAGGAAGTCGGAGGAGTCCAGGTTGGTCACGTGCGCCTGCAGCGGGGCGTCGATGGTGGCCGACGGCTCCGGCAGGACGTCGTAGATGACGTCGAAGAGCGGCTGCAGGTCCTCACCGGCAGGCACGTTGCCGTCGCCCGGGTTCTCGGTGGAGGCGATGCCGGCACGACCGGAGGCGTAGAGCACCGGCAGGTCGAGCAGCTCCTCGGCGGCGGCCGCGGCCTCCGGATCGTCCAGGCCGGCGGCGATTTCCAGCAGGAGGTCCTGGGATTCGGTGACGACCTCGTCGATGCGGGCGTCCGGGCGGTCGGTCTTGTTGACCGCGATGATGACCGGCAGCTTGGCCTCCAGGGCCTTGGTCAGCACGAAGCGGGTCTGCGGCAGCGGGCCCTCGGAGGCATCGACCAGCAGGACCACGCCGTCGACCATGGAGATACCGCGCTCGACCTCGCCGCCGAAGTCGGCGTGGCCCGGGGTGTCGATGACGTTGATAATAAGGTCGGCGCCATCCTTGCCCTTACCCTTACGGATAATCGCGGTGTTCTTGGCCAGGATGGTAATGCCGCGCTCTTTTTCCTGGTCGTTGGAGTCCATGACACGGTCCGTGTGTTCGCCGTGTTCGCCGAAAGCGCCGGACTGCTCCAGCATGCCGTTGACCAGGGTGGTTTTGCCATGGTCAACGTGGGCGACGATGGCGACGTTACGGAACTCAGTATGGGTCACGAATCGATTCTCCTTCAATGGAATCTCGGGTTTCCCGCTTTCCTTGCCGGGAGCAGGCTCTTGCCGCCCAGGCTCCCAGGAACGGGACATTTTTCAACGGGGTACTACGATACCCCGCCTGCTGGTTCGCTGCAGAATTGGCCACCGAAAAACCGCCCAAAATTATCCCCGCCGCCCTCCCGGCCCCCGCAGCGGCTTCCGCATTTGCCCCGCGCTGGGATGTGTAACGAAACCATTACATTCGACGAAAGATGAAGTAATAGTCAAGTTTCCAGTTGACTGTTGCCAAAAATTGAATACTGTTACTACAGGTGAAGTTGTTACGGCTGTAACTAATGTGACTCAGGAGGCTTGCAGACACAAATCCCGGGGTCAGATTAGTCACCGCCGGACAACGACTTCTTTACTAGAACTTATCCCCCACCCAAGGACTGCGTTCATCGTGACCATTTCCTCTGCGGACCACGCCAACCACCCGCGCCGCCGGAACTCGACGTCCCGCCTCGGCCGCGCGGCAGCCATGTCAGCCGCGACCGCCGGCCTTATCGGCGCCCTCGTTGCCATGGTCTCCCCCGCCGAGGCCGCCGCGCAGGTACCGGCGCCCGCCGCCTCGGCCGCGTCGTCCGCCGCCGAGCTGAGCGCGCAGTTCGAAGACGCCGTCGGCTCCTCGCTGCCGGTGGATCACTTGGGCCGGCCCACCCCGCAGGCGGCCGCGCAGGTGCGCGACTTCGCCTACCAGCCGTGGATGCCGGAGGACGCGCGCAACGCCATCCTGGCCGCGCTGGCTTATACCACCGGCCAGGGCGGCGGCGAGGCCGGCGTGGAGATGCCCGTCGGCGGCCCGAACTTCCGCCAGTTCTACTGGCCGACCGTCTCCGGCCGCTGCATCGGCGGCACGCAGGACTCCGTCGGGTCTGCCATCGCGGTGCCCGGTCCGACCAAGATCCCCACCCCTGGCGCGGGCGCCGGCGAGACCGCCTTCCTGTTCACCGCCATGGGCACCCAGGCGGCCACGCCCAACCAGGGCCAGATGAACGTCCACTGGTTCAACCTGAACAACTTCCGCAGCGGCGTTACCGCGCTGGGCAACCACGGGATTAACCCGGACGGCCCGGCGACCATCTCGGGCCGCGCCGCCACCGGCCCCGGCACCGTCGTCGCCCTGCTCAGCGGCGCCGTCAACACCGAGGAGGGCAGCTGCCGCTTCGCCCCCACCGCCGCCATCGTGGAGGTTAATTAAAGCTATGAGCGTTGACTTGCATCCCGTGAAGGAAGAAACCTTCGACACGCGCGGCGATTTCAACATCGATCCGAAGGGCTTTAACCGCCCGGTCGACCGCTACGAGCGCACCGATTTCGGCCTCTACATGGGCCGCGGCGCCGACCACCCGTGCTTCGGCTACCTGGAGTCCTGGCTCCTGCCGGAACTGCGCCTGCGCGCCAACATCTTCCACTTCCGCCCCGGCGTCGAGCACTCCCAGGACTTCTACTTCGACATCGCAGATATCTCGGTGACCGACGACGTGTGGTCCACTCGTGACCTCTACGTCGACTTGGTCTCCCTGACCGGCCGCCCGGTCGAGGTCTTGGACATCGACGAGCTCGCGGCCGCCACCTCCGCCGGTTACCTCACCGCCGAGGAGGCCGAGGGCGCTATCGATGCCACCCTGACCGCGGTCGAGGGCATCACCCGCCACCGCGACGACGCCATGGAGTGGCTGCGCCAGCTGGGCTTCCCGCTCACGTGGGCCGACGAGGTAGAGCTCGTGCCCGCCGGCAACGCCTAAGCACTCTAGCGTCGCAAGTGTTGCAGCCGCCGGGGATCCGGGGTAGATTGCAATCGTTTTAGCTGTTGATTTTTGCTTAAAATTCTTGCTTTCGCCTTTATTCGCCTAGCACTGTTCGGAGAGTGGTTTCATGACCGGTGGCCTTCTTGCCTTGTTCGATGACATCGCGCTGATCGCGCGTTCGGCGGCCTCGTCGATCGACGACGTCGCCGCGCTGACGGGCAAGACCTCCGCCAAGGCCGTCGGCGTGGTGGTCGATGACGCCGCCGTGACCCCGCAATACGTCGCCGGCGTGGACCCCAAGCGCGAGCTGCCGATGATCTGGCGCATCACCAAGGGCTCCCTGGTCAACAAGCTCATCATCATCCTGCCGGTGGCCCTCCTGCTGTCCTGGCTGGCCCCCTGGGCGCTGACCCCCATCCTGATGCTGGGCGGTTGCTACCTGTGCTTCGAGGGCGCCCACAAGATCGCCGCGAAGCTGCTGCCGGGCATGCAGGATCAGGAAACGCCGGTGCGCGAGTCCGGCCCGGAGGCTGAGGATTCCCTCGTCTCCTCGGCCATCCGCACCGATCTCATTCTCTCGGCCGAGATCATGGTCATCGCTCTCAACGAGCTGATGGAGGAGTCCTTCGGGCTGCGCGTGGTCACGCTGATCACCATCGCCATCGTCTTCACCCTGGGCGTCTACGGCGCTGTGGCCGTGCTGGTCAAGATGGATGACATCGGCCTGCGCTTGCTCGAGCGCCGCGAGGGCAATTCCTTCGTGGGCAAGGCCCTGGTCAAGGGCATGCCCTACGTATTGCACATCATCGGCATCATCGGCACCGCCGCGATGCTGTGGGTCGGCGGCCACATCCTGACCTCCGGCCTGGCCGAGTTCGGCTTGAGCGCGCCCGCCGATGCCGTCCACCACTTAAGCCAGCTGGTCCCCGCCGGCGTGCTGGAGTGGCTGGTCGATACCGCCGGCTCGATGGTCTTCGGTTTCATGGGCGGCGCCATCATCGTCGCCGTCGTCGAAGGTATTCAGCATGTCCGGGCGGCCAAGTAGCACCACCCGTAGCACGCGGCTGAAATCCCGGCTTTCCTACTTGGCCCTGCTGGTCGCGAGCGGTATTTCCGCCGGCCTGGTCGGCATGGCCATGACGCTGTTCGTCGACGCCCTCCTGTTGGTGGGCGCGCACGACGATCCGGGCCCTGCCCACTGGCTAACCGTCGTCGGCGTGCCGTCCGCCGGCGGGCTGCTGGCCGGGGCCGGCTGGTGGTGGCTGCGCCGCGGCGGTCCCGTGCGCACCGTGGACGACGCGTTAAGCGGCGGCCGGGGCCTGCCGCTAGGCCGCACGCTAGCCGATGCCGCCTTCCAACTGCTCGCCGCCGGCACGGGCAGCTCCATCGGCCGGGAGAACGCCCCGCGCCAGGGTGCGGCCGCCCTCGCCGCGGCCTTCCCCCGGAAAGACGGCCATACCGACAGCGTCGTTCGCGAGCTGTTGCCTATCGCCGCCGGCGCCGGGCTGGGCGCGGTCTATAACGTCCCGCTGGCCGGGGCCATCTTCGCCTTCTCCGTAATGCGGATAACCCCCACCTTCCGCACGGTGTGCTCCGCGCTGGCGGTTTCCGGGCTGGCGACCGTAACCGCCTGGCCGGTGGTGGGCCACCAGGCTTTCTATACGCTGCCCGACTTCTCCCCCAGCCGCGGGCTCGTCCTGGCGGCCGTGGGCTGGATGGTGGTGGTGATGCCGCTGGCCGGCGGCATCGGCGGCGCTTTCGCAGCCGGCGCGGACTGGGCCGGCCGCAACCGCACCCCGCCGCGGTGGTACCTGCCGCTTTCCGTCGGCACGGCCGGGGCGGCCGTGGGCGCCTGCGCGCTGGTCTTGCCGCCCGTGCCGGGCAACGGCTTCGATATCATCCAGCTCACGCTGCACCTGGGCGGCAGCGGCGCGCTCTTTGCCTGCCTGCTGGTGGCCAAACCTGTCCTGACGGTGCTCTGCCTGCGCTGCGGGGCCGTGGGCGGCACGCTCACGCCCGCACTGGCCACGGGGGCATCGCTGGGCGGGGCCGCCGCCTTCTTCTTTCATTGGGCCGGCCTGCCGTGGATGGACAGCGAATACTCGATCATCACCTGCGCGCTCATCGGCGCCGCCGCAGTGCTGGCGGTCACTCAGCGGGCTCCCCTCTTCGCCGCCGTCATCACCTGGGAACTGACCGCGGCCCCGCTGTGGCTGGTCGGCCCAATTGTCGTCTCGGCGCTGGGCTCGTTCTACCTCGCCCGCGGGGCGCGGCGGGCGGCGGCTGCGCGCAAGACTCCTACAGGAACAGCAGCAGCGACAGCGCCATGATGGCCATGCCCGCGATGACGCCGTAGATGGCGAAGTGGTGCTTGCCGGTTTCCTCGGCCGTCGGCAGCAGCTCGTCCAGGCTGATAAAGACCATGGTGCCGGCGATGGCGGCGAAGCTAATGCCCATCGTCGCCGGTCCCAGCAGCGGCATCAGGAGCACGAAACCGATAAGCGCGCCCATAGGCTCAGCTAAGCCGGAGACCAGCGCCCACCAGAAGCCCTTGGCGCGCGAGCCGGTCGCCTCCCGCAGCGGCACGGCCACGGCGATGCCCTCGGGGATGTTGTGGATGGCAATCGCCACCGCGACGGGCAGCGCGACCTGGACGTCCTCGAGGCCGGCCAGGAAGGTGGCAAAACCCTCCGGGAAGTTGTGGATGGCCAGCGCGCCGGCGGTGAACACCCCGGTCTTCATGAGCCGGCGGCGGCGAGCGGCTTCCTCGGTGGTGCCGGGCTCGTGCGGGTTAATTTCCTCCGGCACCAGGCGGTCGATGATCGCGATGACGGCAATGCCTGCGAAGAACGCGCCGACGGCCGCCCAGGTCCCGGCGCGCGCGTCGGCGAAGGCCTCGGTGAGCTGCTCTTTGCCCTCCGGGAGGATCTCGACGAAGGAGACGTACAGCATCACGCCGGCCGACAAGCCCAGGGCCCCGGCCATGAAGCCGGGGCCCGGGTTGCGGCGGCTGACGGCAATGGCGCCACCGATCGCGGTGGACAGGCCGGCCAGCAGCGCCAGCCCGAAGGCGAAGGCGATGGTGGGCAGATCGTGCATGCCCACTACCTTAAAGGCCCGGCCTTTCCCCCGCCGTTATTAGTCCGACTTAACTCCGCCGTCGCCTTCCGGCTCGACGCCGCTGTTGTCCTCGGCGATGTACTCGCCGGTCTCGTAGTCGTAGCCGACGGCGTTGCCCTCCTCGTCGGTGCGGGTGTACCACTCGGTGACCTCGTCCGCGGTGGAGTCGAAGTCGGCGCCGGTGGCGTAGTCGGACTCGGAGGGGGTCGGCTCGATGGTCAGGGCGAAGTCGTCGCCGTAGTCGCGCACGCCGTGGACGACGGCGTTGGAGATCGCCTGGGACTCGTAGTGGGCACGGATGCTCATCGGGTCGTTGCGCAGTTCGCGCACCAGGGCCACGCACATGGCCACGATGATGACGGCGAAGGGCAGCGCGGTAATCGTAATGAGGTTCTGCAGGCCCTGCAGGGCGTTGCGACCGCCGGCCAGCAGGATCACCACGGCGATGCCGGCCATACACAGCACCCAGAAGATGGTGATCCAGGGCTTGGGCCGCGGGTTGCCCTTCTGCGTCATCTGCGAGTTGACCAGCGAGGCCGAGTCCGCGGTGGTCACGAAGAAGACCGCGAGCATCACCATCACCAGCGGCGCGACGATTTCGGTACCGGGGAGCTTATCCAGCACCACGAAGAAGATCTCCTCCGGCGCGGGCATGGACTCGGCGGTGCCGTCGGGAGCCACGGCGTTGGACTGGCGCTGCAGCCAGATGGTGGTCCCGCCCAGGATGGTGTAGGCGCCCACGATGATGGCGGCCGGGATAAAAAGCACGCCCAGGATGTACTGGCGGATGGTGCGCCCGCGCGAAATCTTGGCCACAAAGACGCCGACGAACGGCGCCCAGGACACCCACCAGGCCCAGTAGAACGTGGTCCAGGCCGAGAGGTAGGCCTGCATCTCTTCGCCCTCGCCCATGTTCGCGGCCAGCATGTCCGGCATGGAGCCGACGTACTCGACGACCACGGCCGGCAGCATATTGGCCAAAAACGCGGTCGGGCCGACCACGAAGAAGAAGATCGCCAGGCCGAGCGCCAGGGCCAGGTTGATGTTGGACAGCCAACGGATGCCGCGGGCCACGCCCGAGACCGCCGAGGCGATGGTGCCGACCGAGAGCACCATGATGATGACCAGCGCCAGGGCGTTGCCCTCCGGCGACCAGCCGGTGACCACCTCGACGCCGCGGCTAATCTGCAGCGCGCCGATGCCGAGCGTCGCCGCCGTACCGAACAGCGTGGCGATGATCGCCAGGCCGTCGATAACCCGGGCCTGCCAGGAGTCGTTCTTCTTGGTTCCCAGCAGCGGCAACAGGATGGAGCTCATCAGCGGCACGCGCCCGCGGCGGTAGGACACATAAGCCACGGCGAGGCCGACGATGGCGTAGATGGCCCAGGCATTCAATCCCCAGTGCATGGCCGCCTGTGCCATCGCGCCCATCATGGCTTCCTCACTGGCGGCCTCGTAGGCCCCGGGCCGCGGCGAGAGGTAGTGGCTGAGCGGCTCGTAGGGGCCGAAGAAGATGATGCCAATGCCGATGCCGGCGCCAAAGAGCATGGCCGCCCAGCTGACCGTGGAGAACTCCGGCTTTTCCCCGTCCACGCCGAGCGGGATGCGCCCGTAGCGGGAAAACGCCAGGATGAGGAGCAGGAAGACCAGCCCGATGGCCAGCACGGTAAAGATCCAGCCCAGGTTCGTCATGACCCATTCGAGGGCGACCGAGGATGCATCGAAAACCTGCTGCGGGGCCAGCACGCCCCAGATGATAAACGCCACGATGAGGCCGCCGACCACCACCAGGATGGGTTTGTCCACCCCGTACTTGATCTTCTGGTCCTCGATGGACACGCCCGGCGCCAGCGCCGGGTGGATGTTGTGCGGGTAGATGATGTCCTTGAGCACCCGCTTGGCCTGCGGCAGGCGGCCTGGCTTGCGGTTGTGCCCGGCGCCGCGCTGGGCCGAAACCGGTTCCGACCCTACGCCGGCGTCGGACGATGATGAAGGTTCTTGCTGCGAGATGAGGATCCTCCTTGCCCTAGACACTCGATTCCCGAGTGGATAAAAGAGTGGACAGAACACATAAGTCGATACTTCTGTGGCGTATACCATAACGCACTGTGTGCTGGACTTCTCCACTTTGGGCAAACGTCCACCCTAGTAATCGGGTAAAGGCGGCGGAGGCCTCGATAGACTGTCTGGCAGTGAGGGCTTGCCGCTCAGCTTTCGGCTGGTTCTGGCTGAGCCCACCCGTTTCTCAAAGCAACCGCAGGAGCGCCGCCTTATGCGTAACTACCATCTGCCCGCCCAGTTCCTTGGCGTGGAGCACCTGGCCCTCCTGGATCACCTCATCCCCGCCGCGGTGCTGAGCCTGCCCGGCCTGGCGCACGAGCCGCAGGTCTTAGAGGTTAGCCTGGAGCCCCTGCCTACCGGCTGGCGGGTCCGGGCCGCCGTGGGCATCATCGCCACCATCACCGCGGAAGAAGCGGTGGCCTTCCCCTCCCTGGAGCGCCTGCGGCGCGCCGGGCTGGTGCCCACCACGTGGGCGCAGTGCGAGATTGCCGACGGCCAGGTCGAGGTCGGCATCCACCTGGGCCCGGACGAATGGTTGGTCCCCGTCAACACGGTGCCGGCCCAGGCAGCGCTCCTCGACGGCGGCCAGCCCGCCGCGGTGGATACCTCCCGCGGGGACCTGCCGGACGATTTCGCGGCGCGCAGCCGCGCCTGCCAGCTCATCGTGCGCGTGGACAGGCAGGCCGCGGAGCTCATCGCCAGCACCGAAGACCACGTCTTAGGCACCATCGGGGCCCCGGCCGACTACCCGGCGCTGACCGCAGCTCTCGATGCCGCGGGTGACCGCTCCGTCTGTGCGCGTGCCTATGTGGCCGACGGCAGCATCGCCGTCGATGTCCCCGCCGACGCAGAAGCGCTGCGCTTTCGCCCCGTCCCGCCTGCGCTGCCGGACGCGCAGGCCTGGCCGGCCCGCCCGCAGCCGGTCCCCCAGGTCTGGGACGTCACTCTCGATTGCGCCGCCTTCCCCCTGCCCACCCCGGGCGGGCGGCCGGTTTTAGGGCCCGATGCTCCCGACGAGGAGGAGGCCCCCAGGAGCGCCTTCGGGCCTTTCCCGAAGCTGCACCACGACCCGCCGGCGCAGGACTAGCGCCTCCCGCTAGCGCAGCTCGCGGTGCCCGGCGTCGATCCGGCGGGTCACCCGCTGGGCATCGAAGTGGTCGAGCACCGGGATGACCACGCGGCGGGTGGTGCCCAGCGCCTGGCGCGCCTGCGAGGTCGTAAACGGCTGGTCCAGCTCGCCCAGGCGGGCCTTGGCCCACTCCAGACTGGCCGGCACCAACACCACCCCGCCGCCCAGGCGCACCACGCGCCCGGCGCGCTCGGCAGCGGCCAGCTCCTTCGCGCCCAGCCCCCAGGCCTCCAGGTCGCCGGCCTCGGGCGCCGCACAGGGGGCATCGGCCAGCTGCTTTTCCAGCTTGGCGATGCCTTCTTCCGCCGCGCCGAGGCCCGCCTGGCGCCCCGGCAGGCTCAGCAGCCCGTCGGCGGAACTGACCTTCGCCGCGGCGATGACGACGTCGAGAAGCTCCTCGCCGGGCAAGGCCAACAGGTGGACCGCGGCCACGCGCGGCATGCCGGCGGCCAGCGGGTTGTCGGCGAAATAGGCCTCAAGTGCGCCCAGCAGCTCGGTCTTCCACTCCGTGACCGCGCGGGCGGCAATCCACCACCCGCGGAAGGCGACCACGCCGGCCGGTCGGTTGTCCGTATCCAGGCCCTGGCGGGCCAGGTCCTCGACGCGCACGGCCTTGCGGCGACGTACCTGTTCCCCGGCGTCGCTGGCATCGGTAATGCCCGCCAGCACCTGGCCGCGCCGGGTCCCGTCCCCGCGGCGGTTGAGCTCCGGCGGGGCGACGTCGATGACCTCGACGCCGGCCAGCACGTGGCGCGCGCCCGAGCCGCGCAGGATGAGGCGGTCCCCGACCACGACCGGTAGCGGCTCCGGCAGCTGCAGGCGGGCGTGCTGGGTGTCGAAGGGCCGCACGTGCACACCCACCCCGGCGCTGCCCAGATGGGCGACGACCTCCTGCGGGACCTCGTCCAGGCCCCGGCCCGTGGTGCGGCGCACGTCGATAACGCGGGTGGCCTCCCACTTGCCCGGGGTGGCCAGCACGTCGCCGCGGTGGATGGTGCCGGCGTCGATGCCGCGCAGGTTCACCGCCACCCGGCTGACCGGCTGGGCAAGGTCGATGGCGGAGTTCTCACTGTGCAGCCCGCGCACCTCGACCTCGCGCACGCCGGTGGCCTGGAACAGGCTGAGAGTGTCCCCGGGCCGCAGGGTGCCGGCCACCAGGGTGCCGGTGACCACGGTGCCCGCGCCGGTGATGCTAAACGACCGGTCGATCCACAACCGCACGGCGGCTGCCGGGTCCGGTTCCGGCCCGACCAGGCCGTCGAGGGCCTCGCGCAGCTTGTCGATGCCCTCGCCCGTGACCGCCGAGACCTCCACCACCGGCGCCTGCGCCAGCGGCGTGCCGGCCAGCTCCCGCTGGACCTGGGCGGCGGTGTTAGCCCGCTGTTGCGCGTCCGCCTTGTCCGCGCGGCTTAAGACCACCACCGCGCGCTCGATACCCAGCGCCACCGCGGCGTCGCGGTGATCGCTGCTCTGGGCCTGCCAGCCCTCGTCCGCGGCGACGACGAAGAGCAGGATGGGCGCCGGCCCCAGGCCGATGGGCCCCAGCCCGGCCAGCATGTTGCCCAGGAAACGCTCGTGCCCGGGCACGTCGACGAAGGCGACGTCTTCCCCGCTGGGCAGCGTGGTCCACGCAAAGCCCAGGTCGATGGTCAGCCCGCGGCGCTTTTCTTCCTCCCAGCGGTCCGGCTCCATGGTGGTCAGCGCTTTGACCAGGGTGGATTTGCCGTGATCGACGTGTCCGGCAGTGGCGATGACCTGCATCTAGATAGCCTCCTTCAGGGCCGCGAGCAAGGTGGGATCTTCTCCGGGCGGCACGCAGCGCAGATCCACCAGGCAGCGCCCGTCGTGGACGCGCGCGAGCACCGCCGGGCTGCCCTTGCGCAGGCGCCCCGCCACCTTGTCGTCTAAGGCGATGGCGTAGCCGGGCAGCGGGTACTCCGGCGCCCCGCCGCCGCCCACGCGCCCGGCGTGCTCGACGACCTGCGCGCCCAGCTCCGCGGCCATCGCCTCCGTGCGGGCTTTCAGCGGCTCGGCGCTGACGTGCAGCGCGTCCGCGACGGCGTTGCTCGGCGTGTTCAGCGCGGCCTCTAAGGCGTTGAGCCGCAGCTTGTCCACCCGCAGCGCCCGGGCCAGCGGGTGCTTCTTCATGCAGGCGATGGCCTCCCGAGTGCCGAGCAGAATCCCGGCCTGGGGGCCGCCCAGCAGCTTGTCCCCGGAGGCGATGACCACGTCCGCGCCGGCCGCCAATTGGGCGTGCAGGTCGGGCTCGTCCGGCAGCGTCGCGTCCGGGGTCAGAAGGCCCGATCCCAAGTCCACGATGAGGCGGACGCCATGCTCCTGCGCGACCGGGCGCAGCTGCTCCACCGAGACCGCGCTAGTAAAGCCGGTGATCCGGAAGTTCGAGGGGTGCACCTTCAAGATGGCGCCGGTCTCCGGACCAATGACTCCGACGTAGTCGTGGAGGTGGGTCCGGTTCGTCGCCCCGATCTCGCGCAGGCGCACGTGCGAGGACTCGATGAGCTCCGGTAGGCGGAAGCCCGCGCCGATTTCGATGAGCTCTCCCCGCGAGATAATCACTTCCTGGTGCGGGGCCAGCGCCGCAGTAGCCAGCAGCAGGGCGGCCGCGCCGTTGTTTACGATGAGCGCGTCCTCAGCCGCCGGGCACGCCGCAAGCAGCGCATTGACCGCCCCGCGTCCGCGGTGCTTAGAGCGCAAGCCCGTCTTGAGATCCAGCTCCACGTCGGTGTAGCCGGCGGCGGCGACCAGGGCATCGACGGCCGCGGGCGGCAAGGGGGCGCGTCCCAGGTTCGTGTGCACGATAACGCCCGTGGCGTTAATGACCGGCCGCAGCGAATACGGCTGGGCGCTGCCGACTCGCCGGGCGACCTCGCTCGCCACGTCCTCCGGCGGCACCTGCCCGCGGCGGGCCTGGTTGAGGACACCGTCGACGATGCTGCGAATCACCGGCTCAGCCACGTGCGCCCGGGCCTGCTCGACCTCGGGCAGTTTCAGCAGTTCATCGGTGCGCGGGATGTTGCGGCGCGGGTCAGTCACGGCACTCCTGGATAAAAATAAGCTTATTGGCGGAGACGGACAGGAATCGAACCTGCCAGACCGAGATACTCGGCCTCACCGGTTTTGAAGACCGGGGCGCCCACCAGGACGCAGACGCCTCCACCGGAGACTCTACCAAGCACCCCCGCGGCCAACACCAGCGCCCGCCTGCCTAGGTGCGCCCTTCGCGGTCACCAGCGCGAGCAAAGTGCACACTTTCCTGCTCCCGGTGAGCGCGAAGGGTTCATGGGAGGGGCGACAACCGTACCATCCCGGGCGCTTTGACGGGTAGGCTCGGGGGCATGGACGATATCAAGCTGACCTCATTCGCAGCAGGCGGCGGTTGCGCCTGCAAAATCCCCGCCGGCGAGCTCGAATCCGCCGTCGAAGGCCTGGTGGGCCACGCGGACCCGAACGTCATCGTCGGCCTGGACGCCGGCGACGACGCCGCCGCGGTCAAGATCCAGGACGGGCTGGCCGTCATCTCCACCGCCGACTTTTTCACCCCGATGCTCAACGACCCCTATGACTGGGGCCGGGTCGCCGCGGCGAACGCGCTGAGCGACGTCTACGCGATGGGCGGCACGCCCGTTACCGCCATCAACCTCGTGGGGTGGCCGCGCGAGGTGCTGAGCCTGGACATCCTGCGCGAGGTGCTGCGCGGCGGCATGGACGTAGCCGAGCAGGCCGGCATTTCGATTACCGGCGGGCACTCTATTACCGCGCCGGAGCCGCTCTACGGGCTCTCGGCCACGGGCATCGTGGACCCGGACAAGCTCATGCGCAACGATTCCGCCGAGGCGGGCCTGCCCATCACCCTGACCAAGCCCATCGGCGTCGGCATCCTGAACAACAAGCACAAGGCCACCGGCGAGGCCATCCCGTCGGCGGTCGAATCCATGACCACGCTGAACCGGGAGGCCGCTCAGGCCGCCACCCAGGCCGGGATCAAGGCCGCGACCGATATCACCGGCTTCGGCCTGCTGGGCCACCTGTACAAGATGTGCCGGGCCTCCGGCATCGCGGCGGAGATTGATCAGTCGGCCGTGCCCGCCATCGACGGCGCCCGCGAGGCGTTGGCCGACGGCTTCATCCCCGGCGGCTCCCGCCGCAACCTGGACTGGGTCCGCCCGCACCTGGACGGCGGCGAGGCCAGCGAGGAAGACCTCATCTTCCTGGCCGACGCGCAGACCTCCGGCGGCCTGCTGCTCATCGGTGAGGTGCCGGGCTACCCGGTCATCGGCCGCACCGTGCCGGCTACCGGCGAGGCCCTGATTAGCGTGCGCTAGCGGCCCAGCTTATTTTTCAGCTTGCCCAGCAGACCCGGCTTGGTCTGCTGGGTTTTGTTGTCCATGCGCGGGCCGGTGACGTGCTCACCGCGCTCGAAGACGAAGGTCATGCGCGCGCCGGTGCGTTCCGGCTCGCCGACCAGGCGGTGGCCGGCGGCGGTGGCATCGTCAGGCACGTTGCGGAAGGCCTGCGGGCAGTCGGTGGTGATCTGCAGCTTCTGCCCCGGGTCCATGTCCTGCAGGGCGCTCAAAGTCTGGATAACCGGGTAGGGGCAAGATTCGCCGCAAAGATCCAGCTCGAAATCAGGTAGCTCGTTCACTAGTTGTCCTTTCCGTACTGGGCGTCGAGGCGGCCGCGGCGGTCGGTGCGCAGCGGAGCCTGCGCCAGCCACCACAGGCCGAGGGCGGCCAGCGAGGCGATGAGCGCCAGCCACGGGCCCCAGGATTCGTAGAAGTTGAATTTGATGGCGTTGGCCACCAGGGCATCGTAAATGCCCCAGTGATCCCAGCCGTAGGCCAAGACGGTGGCGCCGATGATGTTGCCGGCGAAGGCCACCCAGGCAACCAGCTAGCCCTCCATCGCGCGGTACATCATGCCGGTCTCGCAGGCGCCGGCGAAGATGATGCCGATGCCGAAGAGGAAGCCGCCCAGGATGGTGCCCCAGCCGGCCGGCTTGGTCAGCGGGGTGGCATCCGTAAGCAGCAGGACCGCGAAGGTCACGACGACGGCGGCGGCCAGACCGATGATCAGCGAGTCCGCCAGCTTGGTCTTCTTGGTCACCCACAGGTCACGGAACGCGGCGGTAAAATAGATCTGGCCGCGCTGGATGAGCACGCCGAAGGCCAGGCCGAAGAGGACGGCCACTCCCAGCAGCGGCTGGCCGGAAGCGAAGTAGACGACGGCGATGACAAGCGTCACGATGGTCACGGCGATGCCCAGCCAGCGCTTGCGCTGCAGCTGCCGGCGCACGTCCGCCAGGCCCACCTTGGGCGTGTTGATCGGCTTGGGCTTGGAGGGCCCGCGCCACCACGGCATTTTGATGATCTTGACGCCCACGGCCGTGCCGACCGCGGTCATGATGGTAAACAGCCAGGCGTGCAGGGAGAACTGCGGGATGCCGGTGAACATGGCGGCGAGGTTGCAGCCAAACGCCAGGCGGGCGCCGAAGCCGGCGATGATGCCGCCGCACAGGGCCTGGACCCAGCGGCGCTTCAGCGGCGGGATGCGCCAGCGGAAATCGCCGGCGATGAGGGCGGCCACCAGGGAGCCAATGAGCATGGCGACGACGATCCAGCCGTCGGTGCGCTGGAGGGGGTTGCCCTCCATGGTGGTGACCTCCTGGTAGTACTGCCAGGACTGGATATCTGCGCCCAGGGCCTCGACCAGGTGGCCGCCCAGGCGGGTGAACTCGCCGGTCACTGCCCAAACAGTGCCGGTCAGAAGGAAGTAGAGACCACTGAGCACGCCCAGGATGGCGAACACGGGTCCAGGGGCAAGGCCTACGCGGCTGCGATAGAAGGCGTCGTACGAGCGCTTGTCATAGGACGACTTCGTGCGGGGAATAGTCACGAATATGCAATCTTTCATTCGGTTGTAGCTCGTGCCGAAGGTTCTGTCCCACCTTGGGCACACGAGCCAACGTTATGCCGCCCTTTGACAGGGCTGACAAACCGAAAACTCAGACTGCGCTGTCCCCCGCTAATCTGGGGTGACGACCGAGCTATCCAAGCCCTGCTCCGCCCGCCGCGCGGCGGCGCGGCGCTTCTGCGGGCCGATGGTCGTCATCGGGTCCTTGACCGCCTCCAAACCCGCATTCAGCACGCCGAAACGCGTGCACGCCGAGCCGGCCAGCAGGCTCAGTCCGGAGGCGACCGCGCCCCACCGCGACTTGGTCAGCGCGGAAATCGCGGTGCCCACTCCCCCGGCGGCGATGAAGTACTCGGAGGCCTTCATCAGCTTGCCGGGCGTGCCCTTGTGCAGGGTCTCGCGCGGCTCGGGCTCCATGTTTTCTTCCATGACGCGGGTGGCGACCAAGTCGCTGACCGCGGCCATCATGCCCAAGGCACGGGCCGGGCCGGCGAACTGCTGCGGGGTGGTCACCATCGCCAGGCCGGAGGCCGCCGCCGAGGCCGAGGAGACGAAGACGAAGGCCAGGTGCCGCTTCGTGTCGTTCCAGGTCGGGTTCGAGGTGTTGCCCAGCAGCACGGCGGTGTAGCCGGCCAGCGGGCCGCCCAGTACACCGGCGACGACGCCGGCCGGGCCGGCCGCGCCGTGCACGGCCTTGCGCGCGAACTTCGGCAGGGGGACGCGGCGCCCGGTGGCATCGTCGAGCTCGGACAGAGCTGGCAGCGGGGCCGCCGTGGCGAAGGTAGCCAGGATCCAGGAACCGATGCTCATCGGCGAGGTCACCTTGAACACGCGGAACATGTTGAGCAGCCGCTCCGGGCGGCCCAGGTCGAGCACCAGGCAGACCGAGCCGGCCGCGGCTGCGCCGAAGGCGGAGATAGACGTCGAACGCCGCAGCGCTCGGTTGCCGGTGGCCTGCGCGCCCAGCGACAGCAGCGCCGAACCGCCGGAGACGCCGCCTAGGAACAGGTAGACGCCAATCGGCCACTCCCACGGCGGGGCCTTGACCACGGGCTTGCCGTAGTAGGAGGAGAACTCGAAGTCCTCCGCCATCCGCTGCTCCTTGGAGCCGTCCTGCGCACCGGCGCCTACCTTGCCGCGCTTCTTGCGCTTCGGCTTGGTGCCGTCGAATTTCTTGTAGCGGTTAGCCCGCTCCGGCTGCGGGGGCCGGTATTCGTCGTATGCGCTCACTTCTTGCCTCCCAACACGAAGGATCCCGCGACCGCCAGCGCCATCGCGCCGATGGCCTTAGCTGCTGTCTTGTACATCTGCGGCAGATCCGCAGTAGGCACGCGCGGATCCGGCGGCAGGCCGTAGACCTCCGGCGAATCCAGCAGCAGGAACAGCGAGCCGGTGCCGCCGACGCCGTCCTCCGAGTTCGCCCCGTAGAGGCGCGCCTCGTGCAGGCCCTGCGCGTGCAGCTCGCGCACGCGCTCCTGGGCGGCGGCGAGCATGTCGTCGTAGGTGCCGAACTGGATGGAATTGGTCGGGCAGGTCTTCGCGCACGCCGGCTCCTGCCCCATCTTTAGCCGGTCGTAGCACATGGTGCACTTCTGGGCCACGCCCAGGTTTTTCACCGGCATGGGCTGGCCCGCGGTGTGGTCGTCGCCCTGCGGTTTAAGCTGCTTGAGCTTGGCCAAGACGTTGACGCCCGCGTGGGGGTTGTCCTGGTGATCGACGGTGGCGGTCTTGTCCGTCTTCAGGGTCACGCCGCCGTCGTCGCGGCGCTCAATCACGCCGAACGGGCAGCCTGCCACGCAGGTACCGCAGCCGTTGCAGACGTCGTCTTGGACGACCACGGTGCCGTACTCGGTGCGGAAGAGCGCGCCCGTTGGGCACACGTCCAGGCAGCCGGCGTGGGTGCAGTGCTTGCACACGTCCGAGGACATCAGCCAGCGGAAATCCGAAGTATCCGGCGGGGTGGTGTCAATCTCTGGCTCCGCGCCGCCGATGGTCGGCATGCCCAGCGAGATGAGCTTCCGCCCCTCCTCGCGGGCCTCCTGGATGCGGTCGTCGCCCTGCTCCACGAACGCCACGTGGCGCCAGGTATTCGCCCCCAGCGCGCCGGTGTTGTCGTAGGAGTTGCCGGTGAGCTCGTAGCCCTCGACGGGGTTACGGTTCCACTCCTTGCAGGCGACCTCGCAGGCCTTGCAGCCGATGCACACGGAGGTATCGGTGAAAAACGCCATGCGCGTGTATGAGTCATACCCGTGGGAGTGCTCGGTCAGCGCGTTGGAATTAGCGCCCAAAACGTCAGTCACCTAGAACTCCTTTCCTTCGTCGTCCGCCACGTTGCCGGCGGTCCGGTCCGTGCCGGTGCCGCCGTCCTCGTCGGCATTTTTGGACTCGATGGTGAACTCATCGAGCACGTCGACCAACTGGTTGCCCGAATCCAGGTCCAGGTTGGCCCGGCGCTGGTATTCGTGCAGCAGCTCCAACTTGGCCTGGCCGCGCGGGCGGCGGCCCGGCTGGATATCGCAGGCGCCGATCTTCGAGTTCTGGATGAACACGTTCGGCTCCAGCGTAAGCCCCAGCAGGTCGTTCGGGCCGTCGCCGGCCACCACCGCGTTGTTGGAATCGCCGTAGTGGAACGGCAGACCCAACTGGTGGAACTCCTGGCCGTTGATGACCATCGGCTCCATGCGGTCGGTGACCAGCACCTGCGCCTCGATCACGCCGCGCGGCGAGACAATCGTGGCCCAGCCGCCGTTTTCCAGGCCGCGCTTTTCTGCCAGGGCCTTGGAGACCTCGCAGAACAGCCCCGGCTGGAGCTCCGCCAGGTACGGCAGGCGGCGCGACATCGCACCCGAGGTGTACATCTCCGTCAGTCGGTACGTGGAGAAGACGAACGGGAAGACCTCGGATCCCGGCGTGCCGGCCTCCGGCTTCGACAGGTTGTCCGGGCGCTTGATGGTCAAGCGCGTCGGCGACTGCTGCTGCTTGTACAGGATGTTGCGCACCGGAGACTCATGCGGCTCGTAGTGCGTCGGCAGCGGACCGTCCGACAGGCCCGACGGAGCGAACAGCCAGCCGCGGCCGTCGGTCTGCATGATGAAGGCATCCGTGCCGTCCAGGGCAGCCGGGCCCACCGCGTCGATGGGCGCCTTGTAATCCGGCGGCAGCGTGGCCGGGAAGTCCGGCACGTCGTCGCCGGCCCACTTGCCGGCCTCGGCGTCCCACCAGATGTACTTCTTGCGCTCCGACCACGGGGTGCCGTCCGGCGCCGCCGATGCCCGGTTGTACAGGATGCGGCGGTTCGCCGGCCACGCCCAGCCCCATTCCAGAGCGACCTCGTTCTGCTCCGAACCCGGGACCTTCTTGGCCGAGTGGTTGATGCCGTCCTTGTAGACGCCGGTGTAGATCCAGCAGCCACCCGAGGTGGTGCCGTCCGACTTCATCTCCGTGAACGCCGGCAGCAGCTGGCCCTTCTTCGGGCCGTCCAGGTAGTAGCCGTTGATCTCCTTGAGGATGTCCTCCGAGTGCGGCTCGCCTTCCTCGTTTTCCTCGTAGTCCCACGCCAGCGCCTGGATGGCGCGGTCGCGCGGGTCGGTGGAATCCGCCAAGCGCTCCTTGATCTTCTTACCCAGCTGGTAGAAGAACCACAGCTCGCTGGTGGCGTCGCCCGGGGCATCGACAGCCTTGAAACGCCACTGCAGCATGCGCTGCGTCTGCGTGAAGGTGCCGGCCTTTTCCACGTGGGTGGCCGCCGGCATGAGGAAGACCTCCGTGCCGATCTCTTCCGTCTTGAGCTCGCCGGTCTTAATCTCCGGGGAGTCGTGCCAGAAGGAGGCGGTCTCGATCTCCTGGAAGTCGCGGACCACCAGCCACTTCAGCGCGGCCAGGCCACGGCGCTGCATGCCACCGTTGGACTGCGCCACCGCCGGGTTCTGGCCGAAGACCAGGTAACCCTCGACCTGCCCGTCGAGCATGCCCATGAGCGTCTCGTAGGTCGAGTGCGCCCCGGAGATGCGCGGCATCATGTCGAAGCCCCAGTTGTTGTCCTTCGTGGCGTTGTCGCCGAAGTAGGACTTCATCAGGGACACGGCGTAGTTTTCACCGATCTGCCAGAAGCCCTTCGAGCCCGGCTTGGCGAAGTTGGCCACGTAGTTGTCCCAGCCGTCGTCCTGGACGTGCGGCATCGGCAGATAGCCCGGCAGGTTGTTAAACAGCGTCGGGATATCCGTCGAGCCCTGGATCGAGGCGTGCCCGCGCAGCGCCATGATGCCCGAGCCCGGGCGGCCGACGTTGCCCATCAGCAGCTGCAGGATAGCCGCCGTGCGGATGAACTGCGCGCCCAGCGTGTGCTGGGTAAAGCCCAAAGCGTAGGCGAAGCACGTCGTGCGATCCGGCTTGGAGTTATCCGCGATCGACTGCGCCAGGTAGTAGAAGTCCTCCTGCGAGATACCGCAGGTCTCCTCCACGATCTCCGGCGTGTAGCGCGCGTAGTGACGCTTGAGAATCTGGAACACCGAATTCGGGTGCTGCAGGGTCTCGTCGCGCTCCACGTTCCACGCCTGGCCCTCATCCTTCTTGACGTACTGCCACGAGTCGTTGACGTACTTGCCGGTCTCCGGGTCGAAGCCGGAGAACAGCCCGTCCAAGTCCTCGGTGTCCAGGTAGTCGTCGCTGATGATGGTCGGCGCGTTGGTGTAGTTGACCACGTAGTCGTGGAAGTACAGATCATTGTCGATCATGTACTTGATCAACGCACCCAGCAGCACCACGTCCGTGCCGCCGCGGATACCGATGTGTCGGTTCGCGAAGGCAGAGGTACGCGTGTACCGCGGGTCCACGTGGATGATGCGGGCACCACGCTTCTTGGCCTCAACCACCCACTGGAAGCCCACCGGGTGGCACTCGGCCATGTTCGAACCCTCAATGACGATGCAGTCCGCATTCGCCATATCCTGCAGCGGCTGGGTTGCGCCGCCGCGGCCAAACGAAGTTCCCAAACTGGGAACGGTGGCGGAGTGTCATATGCGGGCCTGATTTTCGACCTGCACCGCGCCCGTGGCGGTAAACAGCTTCTTAATCAGGTAGTTTTCCTCGTTATCGAGCGTCGCCCCGCCCAGGCCTGCCACGCCCATGGTGCGGTTGAGCGGACGGCCGTAATCGTCCGTGTCCTGCCAGCCGTTGCGGCGGGACTCCAGGTAGCGGTCCGCGATCATCTCCATCGCGGTATCCGTGTCCAGGTCCTGCCACTCGGTGGCATACGGCGCGCGGTACTTGATGGTGGTCAGGCGGGACTCGGAGTTGATCAGCTGCTCCGAGGCCGAGCCCTTCGGGCACAGGCGGCCGCGCGAGACCGGCGAATCCGGATCGCCCTCGATCTGGATAACCTTGTCATCTTTAACGTAGACGCGCTGGGAACAGCCCACCGCGCAATAGGGGCACACGGACTGGACAACCTTGTCCGCCTCCGCGGTCCGGCCGTGCAGGTGCTGGCTCTTGGCGGACTGGGTATTCACGTCCCGTCCGAAGGCGTCACCCGAGCGGAACTGGCGCACGACAGGCCAGTTGAGAGGGCTAAATTTAGACATGTCCTCAATCTACGGCGCAGACCGCCCGATTTCCAGAAAGGCTATCCTAATTAAGCCCTGTTAGAGCCACTGCCACGGCTTTTAGTTGCCGCGTCAACTTCCGGCGTTCTAAACCGGATCGTAGACGCGCACGCGCAGCCCGTAGCCACCGCCGTCCAACGCGACCATCTGCGGGATAAAATCCTCCGGCCGCGGATGGTCGGGCAGCTCTTCGAGGTAGCGCTTGTGCTCGCTCAACGATGCCACCCCACCAGCCACCGCTTCCCCACTCAGCGTCTGCACGTGGGTACTGTCCGGGTCGTTAGCCACCAGCAGCCGCTGCGCCTTGTGGGCCGGCAGGTCTAGGTCCTGGAAGATCCAGGGGTTGTCGGCGTCCCGGATGGCGTCAATCGTGGACACGCCCACCGCGCGGTGGTCGACGTGGTTGAGCCCCCAGCGCGCCTGCAGGCCGAACATCATGATGGCGACGGTATCCGGCTTAAACTTCCGGATCTTGGCGGCGATGGCCCGGCGCACCGCGTGCGAGTGCTCCACCAGCCCGTCCGGGAAGTCCAGGATCTCTAGGTCCTCGACCCCGACGGCCGCGCAGGCGCGCCGTTGCTCCTCCGCGCGCAGCGGGCCGCATTCCTCCGGCGGCAGGCTCCTAATCCCGGCCTCGCCGGCGGTGACCAGCAGGTAGGCCACCTCCTTGCCGGCGTCGGTCCATTGCTTGACCGCGCAGGAGATGCCGTACTCGGCGTCGTCCGGGTGCGCTACCACCACGAGAATGCGTTCCAGCTGCGAATCATCCAGTGTCTCCAGAGCCATATCCCCATTCTGCCAGGAGTTTCGGCGGCCGGCTAGGGCTTGCGGGATTGTGCTATTGACCTGCCAGGGTCTAAGGTGGAACAGGCAATTAAAAGAACTACCCTGTCTATTTTTCCTAACCTAGTCGGTTCATTTCTAAAGAAGGTTTCTCATGTCCTCTTCCACGCCATCGTCCGCGGCCACGCCCGCCGACGATAAGAACACCCGCGGCTCCTCCGGCCTGCCCAAGTGGGCCACCGGCTTCGGCGCCCAAGTTATCGCCGGCCTGATTATCGGCCTCATCCTCGGCTTCATCGCCGCCGGCATGGGCGGCACCTCCGAGGATCCCAACTGGCTGACCTCCCTGCTCACCGGCGTCGGCTCCGCCTACGTCCAGCTACTCAAGGTCATGGTGCCGCCGCTGATTTTCGCCGCGGTCATCACCTCGGTCGCCAACCTGCGCAAGGTTGCCAACGCCGCCTCCCTGGCGATTTCCACCCTCATCTGGTTCGCCATCACCGCCCTGATTTCCGTAGTCATCGGCATTCTCGTCGCCGTCGTCATAAAGCCGGGCGTGGGCACCACCGTGGACGCCTCCACCGCCGAGGAACCCAGCAACGTCGGCTCCTGGCTCGGCTTCCTCCAGTCCATCGTCCCGGAAAACTTCATCGGCCTGGGCGCTTCCTTCAGCGACAACGAGGTCTCGCTGAGCTTCGGTGCCCTGCAGATCCTCGTCGTCTCCCTGGCACTGGGCATCGCCGCCGTCAAGGCCGGCAAGGCCGCCGACCCGTTCCTGAACTTCACCGAGTCCTTCCTCAAGGTCATCCAGGTCGTGCTGTGGTGGATCATCCGCCTGGCACCCATCGGCACCGCCGCGCTCATCGGTAAGGCCGTCTCCTCCTACGGCTGGGACGCCCTCGCCTCCCTGGGCAAGTTCGTGCTTGCCATGTACGTCGGCCTGGCCCTGGTCATCCTGGTCGTCTACCCGGCCGTGCTGGCCTACAACCGCATCCCGGTCATGGGCTTCTACAAGCGCGTTTGGCCCGTGTTCTCCCTGGGCTTTGTCACCCGTTCGTCCATGGGCGTCATGCCGGTGACCCAGCGCTTTACCGAAAAGGCCATGGGCGTGCCGCGCGAATACGCCTCCTTCGCCATCCCGCTGGGCGCGACGACAAAGATGGACGGCTGCGCCTCCATCTACCCGGCCATTGCGGCCATCTTCGTCGCCCAGTTCTACGACATCCCGCTGAGCCCGACCCAGTACCTGCTCATCATCTTCGTCTCAGTCATCGGCTCGGCCGCCACCGCGGGCACGACCGGCGCGACCGTCATGCTGACCCTGACGCTGTCCACCCTGGGCCTGCCGCTGGCCGGCGTCGGCCTCTTGCTGGCCATCGAGCCCATCATCGACATGGGCCGCACCGCCGTCAACGTCACCGGCCAGTCCGTGTGCGCCACCATCGTCGCCAAGCGCGCGGGCATCCAGGACAAGCAAGTCTGGGACGCCGCCGAGCACGGCGTCGGCGATATCATCGAGCCGTCCAAGCAACCTGCCGCCTAAGCCGGTACCGCCCAAGCCCCCTCCTGGGGGCTTTTTTCATGCCTTACACCCCCTTGATGAACCCTTCGCGGTCACCAGCACGACCCGGCTGCACCAGAATCTGCTCCCGGTGAGCGCGAAGGGCGCACCTCTAAATGTCTTCGGTGTGCAAGTTGCTGCCCTTGGCGGCGTCGGTGCGACCGTGGACGAGGTAGTAGACGCAGCCCGCCATCACGATGAGGCCGGCGAGCAACCAGTACATGGCCGAGTAGCCGGTAGAAGAAATGAGCATGCCCAGGAAGATCGGGCCGAGCCCCACACCCAGGTCGAGGAAGAGGAACATGGTGGAGATGCCAGCGCCCATCTCCTCACGCTTGACCAGCCGCACGGAAATCGCCTGCACGGCCGGCATGATGGAGCCATAACCCAAGCCGACCAGCGAGCCCGCGAGGACCACGTGCCAGTCGGCGGTCGCCGTGGCCAACAGGGCGAGGCCAGCGATAAAGCCCGCCAGCGTGATGTAGATGACACTGTTGTCACCGCGCCGGTCCTGGAGACGCCCCAGGAAGAAGCGCATGGCAAAGGTCATTAAGGCATAGGCGATGAAGAACAGCCCGGCACCGGCGGTCAGGCCGGTCGCGTGCGCATAAGAATTAAGGAAGGTCACGACGCCGGTGTAACCGATGCCGACTAGGAACATGAACACGCCAATGGGCGCGACCCGCGGGTGGACCACCGCGGCCAAGGTGAACTTCGGCCGGGAGTCGCGGTTGCTTTCCGGAACCTTGAGGAACAAGGCGACGACAAGATCGATGATGGTCAGCGCGGAAACGACCACGAACATCGTGGTATACCCCGGCCCGTTGGCCAGAAAGAGGCCGATGGCCGGGCCGATCGCCGTCGCCAGCGTGGTGCCGAGGGCGAAATAGCCGGTCCCCTCGGCGCGCTTGCGGTTCGGGATGACGGCTTGCGCCACGGCCATAATCGCCGTGGAGGTCACCGCGTAGCCCACACCGTGCACGAAGCGAACGGGAATGAGCACCGCCAGCGAATGCGCCGGGAAATACAAAACACAGCTGACTACAACCAGTACCAGGGACACCAAGAGCGAGGACCGGCGGCCGACGGCGTCGACTACGTAGCCGGAAAAGAGCCGGGCCACGGTGGCGCCCACGACGAAGGAGCTAGCAGCGAAGCCGCCGGCGGTATCGGAAGCACCGAATTGGGTGACGGCATAGACCGCCATCGTGGTGATCAGGATGTAGAAGACGAGGAACTGCGCGAAGTTTACGATCCACGCGAGGATAAAAGTCGGGTTGAAAAGCTTGTCGTTGTCGGCATGCGTTACGGACGTATGGGTCACCTTCTTGAGTTGTGGCAAGCTGCACGCGGCAGCGGGAATTATTGGAACCGAAATACTTTATCAGTACCACTTAGCCGCCCAAGCACTGCCTCACCGACGACAAGACCTAGGCGAATACCTGCTGGAACTAGTCGAAGACCTGCTGGCAGCACAAAACCCCGGCAGGCGCGGGGCCTGCCGGGGTGTGCTATTTAGACGAGGAAGTGTTTACTTCTTGTCCTGGGTGCCCAGGCCGTCGGTGTCGATCTGCTCCTTGCGCAGCTCCTCGGTGTGGCGCTGGGTCTCGGTGACCTGCTCCTTGTTGAGGTTGATCTTCTCGACCGGGACGGTCTGCTTGTCAACGTTGAGGCGCTCCTCGTGCAGGGTGACGGAAGCTTCCTCGGTGTCGCCGTCCTTGATCTCGCCGGTGAAGTTAGCAGCCTTTTCCTCGGAGATCGGGGTGCGCTCGACGCGGACCTCTTCGTGGGTAACCGGAACCTCGACGGTCTCGGTGTCGGTGACGACGTACTTGCGCAGGCGAGCCTCGCCGGAAGCAACCTTTTCCTTGTTGACGTTGAGCTGCTCCTCGGAACGGATCATGGAGCCGTCATTGTTAGCAGCGGTGCGGTCGTCGGTAGCAGCCTGGCGCTCGGTGGCTGCGGCCTCGCGGTCAGCAACGTTCTTGTCAGCAGCGTGCTCGCCGGCAACCTTCTTCTCGTCGGCAGCGGTGCGCTCGCCGGCAACGCCAGCGCCTGCAACACCTGCGCCGGCGCCAGCACCAGCGACACCAGCGGTACCGGCGTTGGTGCGGTCCTGCTCGCGGTTAACGTCGCGGTTGGTGTCGCGGTACTCGGTGCGGTCCTCGGCCTGCTCCAGGCCGTAGTGACGGAAGATGTCGTTCTGCTGTTCCGGGGTCAGTGCGGAGTCGGAATCGAAGTCCGGGGCATCCTTGATGCGATCCTTGGAAAATGCCAGACGCAGCTCGTCACCGTTGAAGTCGTGGCCGCGCAGCGGGACCAGGCTGCTGTTCATGCCGAACAGACCGTGCTTGACGTCCACGAAGGTGGGCTTACCGGTGTTGTCGTCCACGAAGATCTCGTTGACGTCGCCGAGCTTCTCGCCGTCCTTGTCGTAGGCGGTGGCGTTGAGCAGGTCCTTGATGTCCTTAGACATAGTCACACTTTCCTCTCGGTTAGTTATTGGTAATTTCGTCTGTCGGAATCACACGGCCTACACCCGTGATTTGCTTTCTTATCACCGGCGTAGTTAACTTATTCGCTTTTCCGTGCTGCCACCCAAGGTACGCGTCCAGCTCAATATCGCCATGAAAACGTCTGTGTTTTCCATGAATGGCCGCGAAATGGGAACGTTATCGCAGGCCAGAACTTTGATAACAAATCGGCTACATTTGATTCGCGCCCGATGTTAACAGTGTCTCGCGTCGCATAAGTGTCGTTTATGGGGTCTCCGACACGCTACCCCCGCGGTCCGGCGGCCCAGCGTTCCCACCGCTGAAACGACTCACTCCAGCCCGGGCACACCGACTAAACTAGAAGGAACTGAGTCCGCCGGCCCCGAGCTAGAAAGTCCGTCCCTCCATGTTCAACCACTCCGGCGCCGCCGCCCATGCCGTGACCGGCATCATTAACTACATCCGCTCCCGGCGGCTGACCACTGGCGATAGCCTCCCCTCTGAGGCAGCCCTGTGCGAGGAGCTGGGCTGTTCCCGCTCCAGCGTGCGCGAGGCGGTACGCACCCTGTCGAGCCTGGACATCGTCGAGGTGCGCCACGGCCACGGGACTTATGTCGCGGACATGTCCCTGTCCCCCATGGTCACGAGCATGGTCTTCCGCATCGTCTTGGACACCGACCACTTCCTCGAGCGCCTCCTGGACGTGGTCAATACCCGCCAGGCCCTCGATCTGTGGATGACCGACGACCTGGTCAGCCACTACCGCGGCGAAGACATGTCCCAGCTACAAACTATCGTCGAGGGCATGCGGGCCCGGCGCGCCAAGGGCGAGTTGTTCACCCGCGAGGACCGCGCCTTCCACGCCCAGCTCGTCTCGGTCACGTCCAACCCCCTCATTAAAGAGCTTTCCGATGCCTTCTGGCAGGTCCACATGGCCGTCCTCCCGCACGTGCGGATCGCCCTGTCGGAAAACCTCGACCTGACCGTCGAGGCCCACCAGGACATCATTAACGCCCTTTATGCCGGCGATGCCGAAGCCTACCGCCGCGTCGTCGTCGAGCACTACTCACCGCTCAAGCGTGCCATCGACCGACACACCATGGGGCACCGCTCTAGCGCGCGCCCGAGCTAGGCATGCAAAAGCCCGGCCGCGGAAGCAAGGTTCCGGCGACCGGGCATCGTCAAGCAGGGTTTAGTGCTGCCCCTCTGCGATCTCCTCGACCAACTTGTCGTTGAAGGCCGGCAGATCGTCCGGCGTGCGAGAGCTGACCAGACCCTGGTCGCAGACGACCTCGTCGTCAACCCAGGTAGCGCCCGCGTTGCGCAGGTCAGTCTGTAGGGACGGGAAGGAGGTCAGGGTGCGGCCCTTGAGCACGTCCGCATCCGTGAGGATCCACGCGCCGTGGCAGATGACGCCGAGCGGCAGGTAAGCATCGACGTGCTTGCCCACCAGCTCGACCGCGTCCTTGTCCATACGCAGCGCATCCGCGTTACCGGTGCCGCCGGGCAGGATGATGCCGTCGAAAGACTGCCCCTTGGCCAGGGACGTCGTGGTGTCGACGTCCACCTTGGTGCCGTTCTTGCCCTCGATGACGCCTGCCTTCGGCGCGATAATCTTCACGGTCGCACCCGCGTTCTTCACGGCCTCGACCGGGGAGGTCAGCTCCGAATCCTCAAAGCCGTCAGTCGCGATAACCGCAACGGTCTTGTTGGACAGATCAGCCACAACAATCACTCCTTGAAATTCGAAAGTAACTTACGGTCCCCGATCGTAGGCGCCATTTTTCGTTCTTGCAGAAGCCCTCCGCACGGGGCGAATCTGGGCCCAGAAGAATTACACTTCGATGCCCGCGGCCTGAGCCACCTTCCGGTACCCGGCCGCATGGTCCGCGACGCTGGCGTGGGCGTTGAGGCCGCTCGGGTTGTCGAGCACAAACAAACGGGTGCCCTCCCACGGCGAATCCTGCTCCCCGATGACTGCCTGGGGCAGTTTAAAAGCCTTGCGGTAGGCGGTAATCCCCAGCACGGCCACGACCTTCGGGTGGTGTGTGCTAACGACGTCGTCCAGGCGTGCCGGGGCCTGGAGCAGCTCGTCGGTGGTTAGCTCATCGGCGCGGGCGGTCGCGCGCGGAACGAGGTTGGACACGCCGATGCCGAGTTCTTGCAGTTCGGCGAAATCGGCGTCCGCGTAGCCGCCCGAGGCATCGAATTGGTGCGTGGTCAGCCCAGCCTGGTAGAGACCGGGATAGAAGCGGTTGCCGGGGCGGGCGAAGTGCGCGCCGGTCGCCGCGGTCCACAGGCTGGGGTTGATACCAACAAACAGCAAACGCAGCGGCTCCGGCAACAGATCTGGCACGGTGGCGCCGCGGTAGGCGGCCAGTTGTTCTTGGCTAAAACGCATAGACCCCAGGCTAGTCCCGTCAGCCGCTAGACTTTGGCACCATGGCTTCCCTGTTGGTCACCGCCTTCGGTCCATTCGGGCCGAGCTCCTACAATCCGACGCGCGCGGCATTGCCGGGCATCGAAAGCGCGCTTGCCGATGCCGCCGTCACCACCGCCGTACTTCCCGTGGAGTTCGCCGCCGCGCGAAGGCAATTGCGCGGCCTCATCGCCAGCCATCGTCCAGACTTCGTGGTGTGCTTAGGGCTGGCGGAATCCCGCCGGGCGCTATCGATGGAAAAGGTGGCGGTCAATGTGATGGCCGCGCGCCTCCCGGACAACGCCGGTGCACAGCCGCTAGATGAGCCGGTCTGCGCCGGGGCGCCGGCGGCGTATTTTTCTACCCTGCCGGTGGCCGGCATGGCCGCGGCGGTGCGCCGGGAAGACCTCCCCGCGGAGGACTCCTACAGCGCGGGCACCTACGTGTGCAACACCGCCATGTTCACGGCCCTGCACGCCACGGCCGGAACACCCGCCCGCGCCGGGTTCATTCACGTGCCCCAGGCCCTCGGCGCGGAATCCTCCGCCACCGGAGCGCTCACCAATGAAGGACTCACGCAGGGTGAGATCACGGCCGGCATCGTCGCTGCCTTGCGGGCGCTGGCGACGGGTGTCGCCGAAAGACAGGACAGTACGCCTCCGCCCGCTGGGCACGTAGATTAAGGCGCTGGCCACACATAAAAAATCCGGCCCAGGAGCACACTGCCCCGGGCCGGAAAGCATCCAGGTCTAGACGTTGAACTTAAAGTCCACGACGTCGCCGTCCTGCATGATGTAGTCCTTGCCTTCCTGGCGGACCTTGCCGTGGTTGCGGGCCTCGGCCATGGAGCCGGCGGCGTCGAGGTCCTCGAAGGAGACGATCTCGGCCTTGATGAAGCCCTTCTCGAAGTCGGAGTGGATAACGCCGGCGGCCTGCGGGGCGGTATCGCCCTGGTGGATGGTCCAGGCGCGGGACTCCTTCGGGCCGGCCGTCAGGTAGGTCTGCAGGCCGAGGGTGTTGAAGCCGGCCTTGGCCAGGGTCTGCAGGCCCGGCTCGCTCTGGCCCACGGACTCGAGCAGCTCGAGGGCCTCGTCGTCGTCCAGCTCCAGCAGCTCGGTCTCGGTCTTGGCATCCAGGAAGACGCAGTCGGCTGGGGCGACCAGCAGGCGCAGCTCTTCCTTCTTGTCCTCGTCGGTAAGCACCTCTTCGTCGGAGTTGAACACGTAGAGGAACGGCTTCGCCGTCATCAGGTGCAGCTCCTTGAGGAGGTCGAGGTTGACCTTGCCGTCCTTGGCGGCGGCGAACAAGGTGGTGTCGTCCTCGAGGATTTCCTGGGCCTTCTTGGTCTCCTCGACGGTCTCGGCCAAGTCCTTGTTCTTCTTGGCTTCCTTCTCCAGCCGCGGCAGTGCCTTTTCGATGGTCTGGAGGTCGGCCAGGATGAGCTCGGTGTTGATCACCGAGATATCGCTGGTCGGGTTGACCTGGCCGTCGACGTGGATGACGTTATCGTCGGAGAAGGCGCGCACGACCTGGCAGATGGCGTCGGCCTCGCGGATATTGGACAGGAAGGCGTTACCCATGCCCTCGCCTTCGGAAGCACCCTTGACGATGCCGGCGATGTCTACGAAGGAAACCGTCGCCGGCAGAATGCGCTCGGAGGAGTAGATTTCCGCCAGGCGGTTCAGGCGCGCATCGGGAAGCTCCACCAAGCCCACGTTGGGCTCGATGGTGGCGAACGGGTAATTCGCCGCCAAGATGTCGCTGCGGGTCAGGGCGTTAAACAGCGTGGACTTGCCAACGTTGGGCAATCCGACAATTCCTAATGTAAGACTCACGTGCCCAATCCTAACGCACTGGGGGCAGGTAGCCGACAGCCGGTTGCAGGTATTTCCCATTCTTACGGCCTTTTAAGGCAAGATAGTGGACGTGAGTTCTAAAGAAGATGAAGCCGCCAACCCGGCCATAACCTCCGCGGAGGGCCAACAGAAGCTGCTGAAGTCGGTCTCTCCCCACCCACCGGGCGACCAGGTCGACCGCTTGGTCGTGCTCGGGCACTACATCCGCAGCATCGCCCTGTGGTCGGTGCGCGTCTTCGTCATCGGCCTGCTGGTCTACGCGCTCGGCTGGCTCATCGGCAGTTTCTGGGAGGGAATTCTGCCGGTCATCCTGGCCCTGATCGTCTGTACCGTGCTGGCGCCGTTCGCCTCCTGGCTGCGACGCCACCGCTTCCCCGCCTCGCTGGCCGCGGCGATTACCATGCTGACCTTCGTGTCGTTGGTGGGCGGACTGGTCGCGTTCATCGCGCCGGATTTCGCGCGGCAGTCGCAGTCCCTCTACCTGCAAACCGTCGAGGGTATCCAGCGCCTGCAGCTGTGGGCGCAGGGGCCGCCGCTGAACCTGGACAGCGACGACATGGGCCAGTACATCGACGACATCGCCTCCTGGCTGCAGGCCCAGGCCGGCGACATCGCCGGCTCCGTGTTCACCGGCATCGGCACGGCGACCTCCCTGCTGATCACCCTGGTGGTCGTCACCGTGCTGACCTTCTTCTTCCTCAAGGATGGGCATAAATTCCTGCCGTGGCTGCGCGAGAGCGTCGGCCGCCGCGCCGGCTGGCACCTGACCGAGCTGTTCACGCGCGGCTGGAACACGCTGGGCGGGTTCATCCGGGCCCAGGCGCTGGTCTCCGGCATCGATGCCATCTTCATCGGCGGCGGCCTCGCCATTATCGGCGTGCCGCTGGCGATGGCCCTGGCGATCATCACCTTCATCGCCGGGTTCATCCCGTTCATTGGCGCCATCGTGGCGGGCGCGCTGTCCGTGACCATCGCCCTGGTCTCCCTAGGCTTTACCGAGGCCCTGATGGTGCTCGGCCTGGTCCTGCTGGTCCAGCAGCTGGAAGGCAACGTGCTCTCGCCGTTGCTGCAGGCCCGCGCGATGAGCCTGCACCCGGTTATCGTCCTGGTCTCCGTGACGTTGGGTTCGGCGCTTTTCGATCTGGTCGGTGCCTTCCTCGCCGTGCCCGCCGCGGCGATGATCGCGGTGGCCTACCGCTACGTCCAGGACATCCTCATGCTGCAGTCCGGTGAAAAGTCCACCGACGACGTCGAGTTCTCCACCATGGCCGGCTACCTCGTCGGCCGCGTCAAGCAGGAACAGGGCCTGCGGCAGCGCCAGGATTGGCGTGAGGAGGCCCCCGAGCCCGACGGTGCCGACGTGAGCGAACTAGTCGATCTGAGCTCCCCGCCGCCGGAGTACGAACGCCCGGCGGCCCGCACCGGCATCCGCAAGCTGAAGGACAAAATCGCGCGAATGTTCGAAACGCGGGAGGGATCTTAAGGCTTCCGTCCGGCGGGTGTGCGAAGTTAGAAGGCATGAGTACTTCCACGCTCGCCACGGTTGCCTTCCTTCTCATTAGTGTGGCCCTCGGCGCGGTCCTGGGCTGGCTCGGGCACGCCCACTGGCAGCGCCGGCAGCCCACCGCCGCCACGACCGGCCCCAGCGCCGCCGAGCAACAACAGGCCGCCCTCCAAGCCTCCCAGCAGCGGCGCGCCGACGTCGCCGAATCGCTAGCTCCCCTGGAAAAGGCCATGGACCGACTGGGCCTGCACCTGCGCGAGCTGGAGGCCGACCGCGCCAGCGAGTTTTCCTCCCTACGCGGCCAGGTCCAGGCGATGATGCGCACCTCTACCCGCCTGTCCGACAGGACCGACCAGCTGGTCACCGCGCTGCGCTCGCCCAATGTGCGCGGCCGGTGGGGCGAGATTCAGCTCGAGCGCGTCGTCGAACTGGGCGGCATGGTCAAGCACGTGGACTTTAACCCACAGGTCTCCGCCCACTTCGGCAGCCACCAAGTCCGCCCGGACCTGCTCATCCACTTGTCCGGCGGGCGCCACATCGTCATCGACGCGAAGGTGCCGTTTAGCTCCTACCTCGACGCGCTGGAGGCCCAGGACCCCGAGGAACACGCGGCCTTTCTGCGCCACCACGTCCACCAGATGCGCAACCACATCACCACGCTTGCAGGCAAGGACTACATCGAGGCCTTCCAGCCCACCCCGGAGTTCGTGGTCCTCTTCGTGCCCGCGGATCCCTTCCTGGACGCGGCGCTTAGCGTGGACCCCGAGCTTTTGGAATTCGCCTTCTCCCGCAACATCGTCATCGCCACCCCCACCACGCTCTTCGCCCTGCTGCGCACCGTGGCGCTGGGCTGGCGGCAGGAAGATCTCTCGGACAAGGCCCGGGAGGTCCAGCGCCTGGGGCGCGAGCTCTACAGCCGGGTCAACACCGTGGGCGAGCACTTCAACAAGGTGGGGCGCAACCTGGAAAAGGCAGTCGATGCCTTCAACTCCACGCTGGGTTCCTTCGACAGCCGCGTCATGGTCACCTCCCGGCGGCTCGCGGAGATGGACATCTCGGCCCGCACGGACAAGCACCCGCCGCAGATTTCCCCGGTCGAATCCTCGCCGCGCCACGCCGCCGAGTCCGACTAGTATCTAGCCTCCGGCTCTCTCCCGGGCAGGGCCCAGAACCTCCGGCCCTGCCTGGGCGACTTCGGGCACGCGGCCAAATGATTCCCAGGACACGATGGGCGGCAGGTAGAATAACGCCTCGTGTCACATGCGAACGCTTTTCATAAAACCCAGGCTCGAACGGCCCGCGGTGGGCTGCCGCTCGGCATGGCGATCGCTATCGTCGCTGCGGCTTTGACCACCGGACTTCTCCTGTCCCTCCTCTTCGGGGACCTGGGGTGGCCGTACCTACTCTGCTACATCGTTAGCGTTCTGGCTGTCACCTGCACCGTGGCCCCGCGGGGGCTGTACCTGACCGTGGCCACATCCCCGCTGCTGTACGCCGTGTTCACGCTGCTCTGCGGTTGGCTGGTTACCCAGGAAAGGGCCAGCGAGGGGGCTTCAGCGTTTTCTGCTACGGCCCTGGTCACCGGCGCCTTCCCGTTCCTGGAGCACTTCATTCCGTTTTTCCTGACCACGCTGGCGTCCATCGCGATTATGGCCTTCCGACTGCGGCGGCTGCGGTCTAACGCCCGTACGGAAAACGAAAAGGCCCAGGTCGCCCGCCGCGCGGAGGCCGCGGCCGACAAGCGCAATCGCGACACCAGCGCCCGGGCCCGCGAGCGCAGTAGCCGGCTCACCGTGGCCGAGCTCATTGCCCGCAACGAGGAGCAAAAGCGCCACGCCCAGGCCGGCAATATCCCGCTGGGCCGCACGTCTGGGCTTGGCTCCGAACAGCCCGCCTCGCGGGGTGGCCGCGTCCGCGAGCGCGACCGGGAACAGCGCCGGCAGGAGCAGACCAACCAGCAGGCCTACCGCCCGGATCCGAACCGCCGCGCGGGCAGGCCGGGTTCCTACCTTCCCCGGTACGGCGAGGCCACCAGCCGGCTGGCTGAGACGTCCCGCCAGTACTCGCCGAAGTCTCAGGCTCAGGCCCGCCGCATGCGGCCGAATCCCTCCCGCGACGACAACCTCTACGAGGACTAGGCGAAAGGCTAGACGCGGCAAGATAATCACAAGCGGCGAGGCGGTCACATTCTTTAAGGTGGCCGCCTCGCCGCTTTCTTTGCGCCCCGGCACTGGGGCGCGGTGGGTTTAAGACTGGTTTGCTGCCGCTTCCTTGGCTGCCTTGGTGCGAGCCGGGCGCAGCTCGCGCGGGAGGGCGAACTGGATGGTCTCGGTGGTGGTGGTGACCTGCTCCACGTCGCTGTAGCCGCGCTCGTCGAGGTACTCGAGCACCTCGCGGACCAGCAGCTCCGGCACGGAGGCGCCGCAGGTCACGCCGACGGTCTGCACGCCGTCGAGCCAGGACTCGTCGATCTCCTTGGCGAAGTCGATCAGGTGCGACTCCTTCGCGCCCGCGTCCAAGGCCACCTCGACCAGGCGAACCGAGTTCGAGGAGTTGCGGGAGCCGACCACGATCATCAGGTCGCACTTCGGGGCGATGGCCTTCACCGACTCCTGGCGGTTCTGCGTCGCGTAACAGATATCGTCTGACGGCGGGTTCTCCAGGTGCGGGAAGCGCTCGCGCAGCTTGTTGACGATGGTGATGGTCTCATCCACCGACAGGGTGGTCTGGGACAGCCACACGAGCTTCTCGTCGTGGAGGAACTCCGGCAGTTCCGCCACGCCTTCCACGCCGTCAACCAGGTGGGTAATCTCCAGGGCCTCACCGGCGGTGCCCTCGACCTCCTCGTGGCCCTTATGGCCCACCAAGAGGATGTGATAGCCGTCGCGCTCGAAGCGCTGGACCTCCTTGTGCACCTTCGTCACCAGCGGGCAGGTCGCGTCCAAAGTCAGCTGGCGGCGCTGCTGGGATTCCTGGCGGACGGCCGGGGAAATGCCGTGCGCCGAGAAGACCAGGTGCGCGCCCTCGGGGGCCTCCGATGCCTCGTCGACGAAGACCACCCCGCGCTCGGCCAGGGATTCCACCACGTAGCGGTTGTGCACAATCTGCTTGCGCACGTAAATCGGGGCGCCGTATTTCTCCAGCGCCTTTTCTACTGTTTCCACCGCGCGGTCCACACCGGCGCAGTACCCGCGCGGGGCCGCGAGAAGCACATTCTTTCCAGCATCAGTCATGCCCCCAGAATAACGAAATCCACTGCAAAACAATAGACTGGGTGCAAACGCCTATAATCACGGGAGAACGGGAGGAAGCTCACACATGAATGCACCGGCGAATACCCCGGATACTCCGTGGCCGGTGGGCAAGGTCAATGACCAAGTCAAAGGGTGGATCGAGCGGCTAGGCTTCCTCTGGGTCGAGGGCCAGCTAACCCAGATCAACGTCAAGAACACGTGGAAGCTGTCCTACCTGACCCTGCGCGACGTCGAGCAGGAAAAGTCCGTACAGCTGACCTGCCCCACCAACCTGATCCGCTCCCTGCCGACTCCGCTCAAGGACGGCGACCGGGTCATCATCCGCGGCAAGCCGGCCTTCTACGCCGGCCGCGGCAGCTTCTCGCTGTGGACGACGGAGATCCGCCACGTCGGCCTGGGCGAGCTACTCGCCCGCATCGAGATGCTGCGCAAGCAGCTGGCCGCCGAGGGGCTTTTCGACCCGGCCCGCAAGAAGCGCCTGCCCTACCTGCCGGGCAAGGTCGGCCTGATTACCGGCCGCGGCTCGGCGGCCGAACGCGACGTCATCTCCGTGGCCCAGGACCGCTGGCCGGCCGTCCAGTTCCGGGTCATCAATACGGCGGTGCAGGGCCGCTCCACGGTCCCAGAGGTCGTCGACGCCCTGCAGCAGCTGGACCGGGATCCGGAGGTAGACGTCATCATCATCGCCCGCGGCGGCGGCTCGGTCGAAGACCTGCTCCCGTTTTCCGAGGAGGCCCTGCAGCGCGCCGTGGCGGCCGCGGCCACCCCGGTGGTCTCCGCCATCGGCCACGAGCCTGACAGCCCGGTGCTCGACAACGTGGCGGACCTGCGGGCGGCCACCCCGACGGACGCGGCCAAGCGCGTCGTGCCCGACGTCATGGAGGAAAAGGCGCTGATCAACGAGGCCCGCCAGCGCATGGCCGGAGCGCTGCGCGGCTGGGTGGACAACCAGCGCCGCGGGCTGGCCAATATCCGCTCCCGCCCGGTGCTGGCCGATCCCCTCTCCCCGATCACCGCCCGCCGCGAGGAGATCGACCGCTCTCGGGCCACCATGCGCCGCGACGTCAATTACCTGCTCGACCGGGAAAACAACCGGGTCCATGCCCTGCGCGCCCAGGTCTCGGCGCTCGGGCCGGCGGCGACCCTGCAGCGCGGCTATTCCGTGGTCCAGGTCCTGCCCCGCGACGGCAGCGGCCCCGAGGTGGTCACCTCCTATAAGCAATCCCCGCCCGGCTCGCAGCTGCGCATCCGCGTCGCCGACGGTTCCGTTACCGCCGCGGCCATGGCGGCCAAGCCGGCCGACTAGCCAGAACCTTATACCCGCACCTTAAGCCCCCACAACGAAAGGGAGACCAGGATGAACGAAGACACCATCGGTACCGGCCAGGCCGGCGACGACGCCTTCCCGCCCGTGGAGAACCTGACCTACGAGCAGGCCCGCGACGAGCTCATCGAGACCGTCAAGATTTTGGAGCTGGGCCAGATGAGCCTGGACGAGTCGCTGAAGTACTGGGAGCGCGGCGAGGCCTTGGCCAAGGCCTGCGAGTCCCACCTCGACGGCGCCGCCCGCCGCGTGGAAAAGGCGCTGGGCAACGACCCGGATGCGCAGGGCGAGGAGCCGGCTTCCCCGGCCGAATAGGCCCGCGCCGCGCACCCTTGCGGTTTAACAGCTAGCTACTTTTAGAACAGAGAAAGGCACCACGTTGCAGATTTATGGTTACCCGGGCGAACGCGTCGATTTCGTCTCCGCCTCCGGCTCGGCCGGGGCAGTCTTTTTTGGTGATTCCCGCGCGCTAGTCGAGGAGTTTTTCGGCCCAGCCCACCAGGCCGCCGGCGACGTCATCAGCTATTTCAACGGCGCGATCGCGCTGACCTTCGAGGACGACGGCGTCGCGGACGTCATCGTCAAGCCGCACCTGAGCCGGGAGAAGATCGACGTCTTCCAGGCCAAGGAGAAGCTGACCGGGCTGACCCAGAACGAGCTCGCGGAGCTGGCCCAGGGCCCGGGTGTCAGCGTGGAATTTACCGACCGGCTGGAAACCGTTACTTTTGCTCGCCGCTAGGCGTTCCCGCCTCGGCGACGGGCTCGGCGGCCACGATGGCAGAAATGAGGGTGCGGTAGTCGGCATCGTTAGCAGAGCCGGAGACCATAACCCGCACGTCGCCTAGGTCGGCGGCCCACAGGTCGCGGACGTCGTTGTCGTCGCTGGTGTAGATCTCCACGGTCTGCCCGTCGATCTCGGTGGTGTCGGTGTGCTCGCGGTAGTTGCCGTCATAGCCGCGGCGGACCTCGTCGTAGTCGACGGTGGTCTGCGTGGCCTGGAGGTAGCCCTTCTCGGCGGTGACGAAGCCGACGATGGGCGCCGGCTCGCCGGCGACCTGACCGCGGCGGGCGGAGTTGGCGTACCAGCCATCGGGCAGCTGCGGCAGGCGGGCCGGAACGCCGGTGGCCTGGGTTTCCATGCGCAGGAAGTTCTCCGCGTCCACCTCGGTGACCTCGGCGTGCGGCGAGTCTTCCGGGTTGACCGTGCACAGGCCGGTCGCGCCGACGACCGCCAACATCGCGATGACGGTCACGCCCAGCGACAGGATCATGTCCTTGCCGCCCTCGAAAAGTTTGGGTTTATTCTCTGCAGCCACGCCCTCCAGTATGGCAGTTGGCAACGCCGTAAGAAAAACCCTCTCCCCGCCCGCAGCGTCCGCCGGACCCGCGCCCGGACGCGCGGGACTTCCCACTTTCGGGGGCGTTTGCCCACAGGTGGGGCGTACTGCGGGTGGAAATGGCTATCGGCGTGGATAATAGAGGGTGGATAATTTTCAGATCCTCACAGCATTAAAAGGAAGGTAATCTCCTCGATGTCGAATTCTCACGCTGGAACCCCGGAGGCACCAGATCGCAACCTAGCCATGGAGCTGGTGCGGGTGACCGAAGCCGCCGCCCTGGCTTCGGGCCGGTGGGTTGGCCGCGGGCAGAAGAACGAAGGTGACGGCGCCGCCGTGGACGCGATGCGCAAGCTCATCAACTCCGTGTCCATGGAGGGCGTCGTGGTTATCGGCGAGGGCGAAAAGGACGAAGCCCCCATGCTCTTCAACGGCGAAGAGGTCGGCACCGGCGAGGGCCCGGCGATGGACATCGCGGTGGACCCGGTCGACGGCACCCGCCTGATGGCCGAGGGCCGCCCGAACGCGATTTCCGTCATCGCCGCTGCCGAGCGCGGCACCATGTACGATCCTTCGGCCGTCTTCTACATGAAGAAGATCGCCGTCGGCCCAGAGGCCAAGGGCCACATCGACATCAGCGCCTCCGTCGAGGACAACATCAACGCCGTGGCCAAGGCCAAGAAGCTGCGCCCGTCGGACATCACCGTCGTCGTGCTGGACCGCCCGCGCCACGACGATCTGATCTCCCAGATCCGCGCCGCCGGCGCGAAGGTGCGCCTCATCATGGACGGCGACGTCGCCGGCGCCATCGCGGCCGCCCAGGACGGCAACTCCATCGACATCATGATGGGCATCGGCGGCACCCCGGAGGGCATCATCACCGCTTGCGCCATGAAGTGCATGGGCGGCGAGATCCAGGGCCAGCTGTGGCCGAAGGACGAGCAGGAGGCGGAAAAGGCCAAGGCTGCCGGCCACGACCTAGACCGCGTGCTGACCAACGACGATCTGGTCTCCTCCGAGAACTGCTACTTCGCCGCCACCGGCGTGACCAACGGCGACATGCTGCGCGGCGTGTCCTACCGCGCCCACTCGGCCACCACCCGCTCGCTGGTGATGCGCTCGAAGTCCGGCACCATCCGCTACATCGATTCGATCCACCAGATGTCCAAGCTGCGGGAATACTCCGTGGTCGACTACTCGGATCCGAACGAATAAATCGGACATACTCATCACAGCCCCCTCCCGCGTGCTTTTTGTCATACTGAAAGGTGGCTGTAACGCAGTTTTCAACAGCTCAATTAATCCAACTTAAGGAAGACGAGGTTTTTCATGACTGAGTACCGCATCGAACACGACACGATGGGCGAAGTGCAGGTCCCGAAGGACGCCCTGTGGCGCGCCCAGACCCAGCGCGCGGTGGATAACTTCCCGATCTCCGGCCGTGGCCTCGAGTCCGCGCAGATCCGCGCCCTCGGCCTGCTGAAGGCGGCCTGCGCCCAGGTCAACAAGGACTCCGGCGCCCTGGATGCGGACAAGGCTGACGCCATCATCGCCGCCGCCAAGGAGATTGCTGACAACCAGCACGACGACGCCTTCCCGATCGACGTTTTCCAGACCGGCTCCGGCACGTCCTCCAACATGAACACCAACGAGGTCATCGCCTCCCTGGCTGCTAAGGCCGGCGTCGAGGTCCACCCGAACGACCACGTCAACATGGGCCAGTCCTCCAACGACACCTTCCCGACCGCCACCCACGTGGCGGCCACCTACGAGGCCGTCAACGACCTCATCCCGGGCTTGGAGGTTCTGCACGAGTCGCTTCTCAAGAAGGCACAGGAGTGGAAGGGCGTCGTCAAGTCCGGCCGCACCCACCTGATGGACGCTACCCCGGTCACCCTGGGCCAGGAGTTCGGCGGCTACGCTCGCCAGATCGAGCTCGGCATCGAGCGCGTCAAGGCTACCCTGCCGCGCCTGGGTGAGCTGGCCATCGGCGGCACCGCCACCGGCACCGGCCTGAACACCTCCGCCGACTTCGGCGCGAAGGTCACCGAGGAGCTCAAGAAGCTCACCGGCCTGGAGGAGCTGCAGGAGGCGCACAACCACTTCGAGGCCCAGGCTGCCCGCGACTCCCTGGTGGAGTTCTCCGGCGCTATGCGCACCGTGGCTGTGAGCCTGTACAAGATCGCCAACGACATCCGCCTGATGGGCTCCGGCCCGCTGACCGGCCTGTCCGAAATCCACCTGAAGGATCTGCAGCCGGGTTCGTCGATTATGCCGGGCAAGGTCAACCCGGTCCTGTGCGAGACCGCCACCCAGGTCTCCGCTCAGGTCATCGGCAACGACGCCGCCGTCGCCTTCGGCGGTTCCCAGGGCCAGTTCGAGCTCAACGTCTTCATCCCGATGATGGCGCGCAACGTGCTGGAATCCGCCCGCCTGCTGGCCAACACCGGCCGCGTCTTCGCCGAGAAGTGCATCGACGGCATCACCGCCAACGAGGAGCGCATGAAGACCTTCGCTGAGTCTTCGACCTCGATTGTCACCCCGCTGAACTCCGCCATCGGCTACGAGAACGCCGCCAAGGCCGCCAAGCACGCTCTCCACGAGAAGATCACCGTGCGCGAGGCCGTCATTGACCTGGGCTTCGTCGACGGCGAGAACCTCACCGAGGGGGAGCTGGATCGCCGCCTGAACGTGTTGGACATGGCCAACACCGACCGCGACAACTTCTAGTTCCGCCAGCGTTTAAAAGCTGACCTACGCCTCCCACCGGTCCCAGTCGGGCCGGCGGGAGGCGTTATGCTTTTGTCATGCCTGCCGATACCTTCACGCGCTACCGCGAGTCCCGTCGCTCCCGCCGCCGCCTCATCCTCGCCGGGGTGACCGTGATAGTGCTAGCGCTTCTCGCAGCCGTCGCCGCTTACCTGCTGCGCCCGGCCCCCAGCGAGCCCGCGCCGTTTTCCCTCCCCACCGCCCGCGACGACGCGGGCGGCGACTTCGAGCTGCATACCGATCCCGGCTCCGCTTCTGCCCGCGGCATGTTCTACGGCGAGCTGAGCGAGGAAGACTCCGCCGATACTCCCTGGACCGCGGTCGCGGCGCTGACCGGGCAGACGGGGATCGTGACCTACCCGGACCAAAACTGCCAGGTCTACCTCTTCGATCCGGAGGCCGACGGCTCTCGGGTGGTTTTCGACGCCGAGACCCTCGCCGGGCGCTGCCAGGCGGACGGGACCTGGGCTTTTGAGCCCGCCGACCACGGCCTGCGCGCGACGTATACCCCGCGCGATGAGGCTGCGGATGCCGGCCTGGTCCGGGGCACGCTGACCGCCGAATAGGCCACGATGTAACGCCGGAAACAATCGGCCGAGAGTTTTCGAAAAATCATAGTCGTTGCACTTGGTGCAAACTTGCACCGCGTGTAAAGTTGCACTCCGTGCAAGACGATGACTGTGTAGGACTGCGTGAACAGAAGCGCCGCAAGACGCGGCGCCGGATCGAAGACTCCGCCACCAAGCTCGTGGACGAACACGGCTTCGCGGCGGTAACGGTAGAAGAGATCTGCGAGGACGCCGGCATTTCCCGGCGCACCTTCTTCAACTACTTCGACTCCAAGGCCTCGGCGGTCATGGGCAGCCCGTCCCGGGAATTCTCCCCGGAGCTGACCGAGTGGTTTTTGACCACCCCCACCGACAACGTTCTGGAGCTCAGCCTCACCCTCATCGCTAAGCACGTAGACGATCACTACGACAGCCCGGAAATCCACGCGCGTCGGCAAAGAATTGCCCAAGACAGCGAGGTAGCCGCCGAGTCCTTCGCCCGCAAGCGGGCCAAGGCCCAGGAGCTGCGCGAGCTGATCGAGAAGCGCTTGGAAAAGACCCCGGACGACCAACAAAACCCGAGAATGTCCCCGCGGTGCGAGGCCGCGCTCATCGCCTCCCTGCTTCGGGAGTCGCTGTGGCTGGTGGCCACCGGGGACTTCTACTCCACCGATAAATCTTTGACGGAGAATCTCCGTCGTTCTGCTCAAATTATTACTTCGTACGCGAAAGGCCTGGCATGGTAGTTGCAAACCCCCACGCGGGTAAAAAGAGCGCCGACAACCTCGGGCTCATCTTCAGCGCGCTCGTGCTGACAATGTTGATGTCTTCGCTCGGCCAGATGATCTTCTCCGCGGCCCTGCCCACCATCGTGGGCGAGCTCGGCGGCGTCGACCACATGAGCTGGGTTATTTCCGCCTTCCTGGTCACCATGACCATCGCTATGCCGATTTCCGGCAAGCTCGGCGACCAGATGGGCCGCAAGTGGATCTATATCGCTGGTACCTTCACCTTCGTCATCGGCTCCACCATCGGCGGCTTCGCCAACTCGATGACGCTGCTTATCATCGGCCGTGCCGTCCAGGGCTTCGGCGCTGGCTTCATGATGATTTCCTCCCAGGCCATCGTGGCCGAGGTGACCTCCGCCCGTGAGCGCGGCAAGTTCATGGGCATCATGGGCGGCGTCTTCGGCCTGTCCTCCGTGCTCGGCCCGGTCCTGGGCGGTTGGTTCACCGACGGCCCCGGCTGGCGCTGGGGCATGTGGATGAACATCCCGCTGGGCATTCTGGCCATGGGCGTGAGCATCGCCGTGCTCCACCTGCGCGTCGGTGAGAAGAACCTGCAGAAGTTCGACACCCTGGGTGCGACCTTCATCGCCATCACCACCACCAGCCTGATCCTCATGACCACCTGGGGCGGCACCGAATACGAGTGGTCCGATCCGGTCATCCTGACCCTGGCCGCCATCACCGTCATCGGCGCCATCCTGGTCGTGCTGATCGAGCTGCGCGCGGCCGAGCCGCTCATCCCGATGCACCTGTTTAAGAACCGCAACATGGTGCTGACCACCGCCTCCGGCATGGTCCTGGGCCTGGCGATGTTCGGTGTGCTGGGTTATATGCCCACCTACCTGCAGATGGTCCACACCCTCACCCCGACCGAGGCGGGCCTGATGATGATTCCGATGATGGTCGGCCTGATCGGCACCTCCACCGGCGTGGGCTTCATCATCGCCCGGACCGGCCGCTACAAGATCTACCCGATTGTCGGCCTGGCGATTACCGCCGGCGCCCTCTACTGGCTCTCCCAGCTGACCGTGGATACCTCCCTGACCCAGCTGGGCGTGCGCTTCCTGGTCTTCGGCGTCGGCCTCGGCCTGGTCATGCAGGTGCTGGTCCTGATCGTCCAGAACTCCTTCCCGCTGGCCCAGGTCGGCACCGCGACCGCGGCCAACAACTTCTTCCGCCAGATCGGCTCCGCACTGGGCGCTTCCCTGGTCGGTTCCATGTTCATCCACAACATGCAGGATGAGATGGCCACCCGCCTGCCCAAGGCCTTCGCCCAGATGGGCGAGCAGGGCGCGGCCCTGGCCCAGAAGTTCAGCGAGAATGGCGGCGGCGCCAACTCCCTGACCCCGAACATGGTCGCCAACCTGCCCGGCCCGGTCCAGGACGCCATCCTGAATTCCTACAACGACGGCCTCACCCCCGTCATCCTGCTGATGGTCCCGATGGCCATCATCGCCCTACTGCTCCTGCTACCGCTGCGCGAGGAGCACCTCAAGGAGACCATCTCCTAAACCCCTTACCTACTCCCATGCCAACGATGGCCACCCATTGCCGCACTGCGAACCAGCCGCGGCGCGGGTGGCCATCTTCTTTTCTCGCCTGCCTGAGGGGTCGGTGCCCCAAAGACAAAACGCGCCCCTACCCAAGGTAGGAACGCGTTGCGTGCAGTAGCGGTTGAGCGGAGCTAGTCCTCAGCGGGCGCGGTGCCGGGCGCATCCGGCTTCGGCAGCAGCTTTTCGTAGACGACGGTGTCGCGCCACTGGCCGGCGAGCTCGCCGTAGGTCATCTTCGCCAGGTGGGAATAGGTACCCACCTTGGCGAAGCCGCGGGACTCGTGCAGCTTGGCCGAGCCGGTGTTTTCCGGGAAGATCCACGCGTGGATGGCCCACTTGTGCAGCTCCTGGCAGACCTCGATGAGCTTGTCCAGCAGCGCGCCGGCCACGCCCCGGCCCTGGGCCGAGGGGTCGACGTAGATGGAGTCTTCCACCACGCCGTGGAAGACGGAACGGGAGGAAATCGGGGCGGCCGAAACCCAGCCGACGACCTTGTTGTCATCGTCTTCCTCGACGGCGACGAAGACGGTGGACAGGATCTTGGCGTTGGTGAATTGCTCGAGCGACAATGCCGTCGTTTCATACGTGGCGTGGCCGGTGTTCAGGCCCTCCTCGTAAATATGCATCATCTGCGGGTAATCGTTTGTCCGGAACGGACGAATGTTGAACGACTTTTTAGACATGCTGTCCATTATTCCTTGCAGTTGTTTTTGCGCGCTAGTCGGTTTCCCAAAACCGCGTTTCGAGCGTGCTCACCAGTGCTTTTAGTGATCGCCTTCGAGCAGGTCCGTGACCAGTTCCGCGATGGCGGAACGCTCGGAGCGCTGCAGGGTCACGTGCGCGAATAGCTCGTGACCCTTGAGCTTTTCGATGACGGCCTGCACGCCGTCGTGGCGGCCGACGCGCAGGTTATCGCGCTGGGCGACGTCGTGGGTCAGCACGACGCGGGACCCCCGCCCGAGGCGGGAGAGCACGGTGAGCAGGACGTTGCGCTCGAGCGACTGTGCCTCGTCCACGATGACGAAGGAGTCGTGCAGGGAGCGGCCGCGGATGTGGGTCAGCGGGAGGACCTCGATGAGCTCGCGGTCGAGCACCTCATCCATGACGTTTTCGGAGACCAGCCCGTCCAGAGTGTCGTAGACGGCCTGTGCCCACGGGTTCATCTTCTCCGACTCGGAGCCCGGCAGGTAGCCCAGGGACTGGCCGCCGACCGCGTACATCGGGCGGAAGACCACGATCCGACGGTGCTCGCCGCGCTCCAGCACGGCCTCCAGCCCGGCGCACAGCGCCAGCGCCGACTTGCCGGTACCGGCCCGGCCGCCGACGGAGACGATGCCGACGGAATTATCCAGCAGCAGGTCCAGGGCGATGCGCTGCTCGGCCGAGCGGCCCTGCAGGCCGAAGGCGTTGACGTCGCCGCGCACGACCTGGACGGAACCGTCCGCGGCCACGCGCCCCAGCGCCGACTGCTGGCCGGCCCACAGCTTCACGCCGCAGTGCACCGGCAGCTCGGCCACGGGCGTGCCCTCGCGGGTGCGGACGTCATCAATCACGACTTCCCCATCGCGATAGAGTTCGTCAATCACCTCGCCCGGCAAGGCGGCGTCCGCCATCCCGGTGTAGCCGGTCAGCACGACGTCCTGCGCGTGGTACTCGTCCGCCGGCAGGCCCACGGCGCCAGCCTTGACGCGCAGCGGCACGTCCTTAGTCACCAGCACGGTCTCCTTGCCCTCGTGCGCCAGGTTCAGCGCGCAGGCCAGAATCCGGTGGTCCCCCTCCGGGCCGCGGAAGGCGGCCGGCAGCAGGGACTGGTCCTGGTGGTTCAGCTCCACCCGCAGGGTGCCGCCCTCTTCGTTGGCGGGTACCGGCTGGTCCAGGTGGTCGTAGGTGACGCGCAGCTGCTCCAAATGACGAAGAGCTTGGCGGGCGAACCAGCCAAGCTCTGGGTGATGACGTTTTCCTTCCAGCTCCGAGATAACAACTACCGGCAGCACGATGTCGTGCTCGGCGAATTTCTTCAGCGCCCAGGGGTCGGACAACAGCACGGAAGTATCCAGAACATAAGTCTTGGTCTTGACGGAACCGTCGAGGTGGGCGTTGGTAAGCGGAAGGGTGGAGGTCGTGGTCGGATAGGTCATGGCTTTAAGGTGCTCCCTTAAAAATTGGCGGTCAATCACGAACCAGTGGTGCCCGGCCCGTGCGGACACCACCCAATGTAGGCCGGCTAGGTTGAAATTACATGGGTGAAAGATGAACATTAGTCAAACTAGCCGCAACATCCCGGCCACCCCTTCCCTAACCATCACGAAACCCGCGGGGCCGCGGCCAAATACTGCCGCCGCTTCCCGCGGGTGTGAATCAGCGCGCCTTAATGAGGCGCTGCGAAAGATTAGTCGTTGACGTCGATGTCGGCCTCGTACTGGCCGTGGTCATCGTCGTAGTCCCACTCGATGGAGCCGTTGGTGAAGCTCTGCTTCCAGCCCTCGAAGCCGTCGTCGTCATCGTCGTCGCGCTGCTCCGGAGCGGTCGGCAGGCCGACCTTGCTGTCGACGCCGCCCTCGGCGGTCCAGGTCTCAGCGATCTTGCCGATGACCGGCTGGGCGCCGGTCTCCTCGGAGTAAGCCAGCAGCTTGTCGTCGTCGAAGGTAGCAACGGAGCCGTTCTCGCCCTCGGTGATGTCCTTCGGCTCGCCCCACTCGGAGGTCTTGTCCTCGATGGCGGAAGCGAAATCAGCCGGAACTTCCTTCTCGCCGGCGGCGGTGGTCACGGCCTTCTTGTCGCCGTTGGAACCCTTGTCGTCGGCGTCGTCGCCCTTATCGTCAGCCTTGTCGTCGGCGTCGTCATCGTTGGAGCCGGTGGCCTCGTTAGCGGCGGAGCCAGCGGCGTCGGTTGCCTCGTTGGCGGCGGAGCCGGCGGTGTCCTTAGCGTCGTTGGCGGCGTTCTCCGCGTCGGAGCACGCAACTACGCCGAAGGACAGGGTGGCAGCGGCCAGGCCGGCAACTACACGACGAGAAATCTTGTTCATGGTTGATCCTCACTTTCGTTGATAAATACGCTTTAACAGCAACTTCCACCGTAAGAACGCATCCAGAGTTTTTCAACAAATATCCCAAACTTTAGTCAGAAATTATGGGATTTCATCTAACTATTTGCGCCGTTTATGCCGGTCAGAGGATTTCTTACTTTTTGGTAACGAACGCGCGGCCGCGCGCCGCGCTTGCTTGGCTTTGGTCTTCTCCCGGGCACTGAGCTTCGGCTTCTCCTGCCGGGAGGAGTTCTTCGTCCGGCCCTTCGCCACGCCCACGAAGTCCTGGATGTCGTCGGCGTCGCGGTCCTTCTTCCACACCAGGCAGATCTCCGTGCGCGGCACCTCGGCGTCCACCAGCCCCAGCGGCACCACCTGCTTTTTGGACAGCACTTTCAGCAGCGGCCGCGGAGCAATAACGATGCCCACGTTGGCGCCGACCACCTGCAGCCCGGCGCGCACGGCCTCGACGTCCACGAGCCCGGAATCCGGGATGCGATAGTTGAGGTACTCGTCCGCGACGTCTTCTGCGCGGACGTCCTCGCCGACCTCGGCGTAGACCGAGTCCTTGGGAACGGCCACGCCGGGGGCTTCGGCGTACAGGCGCACCACGTGGAAGGAGCTGTCGATGCGCTCATCCCCACGGGCCGGCACCCGCGCCAGCGCCAGATCCGCTCCCCCTTCCAACAGGGCGGCAAGCGCGTCGTCCGCGTCCAGTGTTTCCAGTCCCCCGTGAGCGGTGTTTTCCCGGAACCGACGAAACCACTTTCCCGGCTCCGTGCCGGTGGCAAATGCTAGGCGCAACATGGTCCTTATCCTAGCGAAAGTGCTACCGTTATCTTTGTGACTGATTACCAAAAAGATTCCCCGCAGCAGCCCTCCGGCACCGCCATGCGCCCGCAGACCGCGGCGAAGAAGCTTGGCATCTACCTGCCGGCCGCCCCGGAGTCCTTCCAAACCGGCGCGGTCACCCACGCCGAGCTCCGCGAGCTCCAGCACAATCCCCCAGAGTGGCTGGCCATCCTGCGACGCGAGGGCCCGCACCCGCGCCCCGTGGTCGCCCAGAAGCTAGGTATTTCGGTGACCTCGCTGAAAAAGAACGACATGGACGCCCCGCTGACCACAGCCCAGATCAAGGAGCTGCTGGAAAACCAGCCCGAGTGGTTGCGCGCCGCGCGCACGCAGCACGCCCAGGAACGGGACAACCACTCGGGCGCCAACGAGGCGTCCGAATAAAAGCTGCAGCTAGGCCCTCGCTGAGCCTAGCTGCAGGCCCCAATCCTTAGAGCAGCTTCCAGTCCTCGAGTCCCTCGTACAGCGGGAACTGCTTGGTAATCTCCTCCACGCGGGCGCGCAGCGCCTGCTTGTCCGCCTTATCGCCTTCCACCAGAGTGGTGGCGATGATGTCGGCGACCTCAGTGAAGGCCTCCGCGTCCAGGCCACGGGTGGCCAGCGCCGGCGTACCGATGCGCAGGCCCGAAGTCACCATCGGCGGGCGCGGATCGTTCGGCACGGCGTTGCGGTTGACGGTAATGCCGACCTCGTGCAGCAGGTCCTCCGCCTGCTGACCATCGACCTCCGAGTTGCGCAGGTCGACCAGCACCAGGTGCACATCGGTGCCGCCGGTGAGCACGTCGATGCCCGCGCCCTTGGCGTCGTCCTGGGTCAGGCGCTCGGCGATAATCTTCGCGCCCTCCAGGGTGCGCTCCTGGCGCTCCTTGAACTCCGGGGTGCCGGCGATCTTCATGGCGATGGCCTTGGCCGCGATGACGTGCATCAGCGGGCCGCCCTGCTGGCCCGGGAAGACGTTCGAGTTCAGCTTCTTGGCGAGCTCCTGCTTGGCCAGGATTATGCCGGAGCGCGGGCCGCCCAGGGTCTTGTGGACGGTGGTGGTGACCACGTCTGCATACGGCACCGGCGACGGGTGCAGGCCGGCCGCGACCAGGCCCGCGAAGTGGGCCATATCGACCCACAGGTAAGCGCCGACCTCGTCGGCGATCTCGCGGAAGCGCTGGAAGTCCTGGGTGCGCGGGTAGGCGGACCAGCCGGCGATGATGACCTTCGGCTTGACCTCCAGGGCCTGCTCGCGCAGCTTGTCCATGTCGATGCGCATGGTCTCCGGGTCCACCTCGTAGGCGGCGACGTCGTAGAGCTTGCCGGAGAAGTTCAGCTTCATGCCGTGGGTCAGGTGGCCGCCGTGGGCCAGGGACAGGCCGAGGATCTTGTCGCCCGGCTCGGCCAGCGCGGCCAGGACCGCGGCGTTGGCCTGGGCGCCGGAGTGCGGCTGCACGTTGGCGAACTCCGCGCCGAAGATTTCCTTCGCCCGGTCGCGCGCCAGGTCCTCGACCACGTCGACGTGCTCACAGCCGCCGTAGTAGCGGCGACCCGGGTAGCCCTCCGCGTACTTGTTGGTCAGCACCGAGCCCTGGGCCTGCAGGACCGCGCGCGGGACGAAGTTCTCGGAGGCAATCATCTCCAGGGTGTCTCGCTGTCGGGCGAGCTCACCGGTGATCGCCGCGTGCGTGTCCGGATCCAGCTCACGCAGCTCCTGGTAGCGAACGTCCGCGTTATTCGAAGCAGTCATAGAAATTCTTCCGTACCTTCCTTGTGGGGCTAAACTCACCCGCCACTCCCCGGCCCGCTCAAAAGCCGAACGCCCCGGGGTTGTATTAGGCGTGCCACTTATCTTAACGAAAGTGAGTACTTTCCCGTTTAGTTCGGCGTTTCCCGCTACCCGTTTACACCCGCTTGGAGGGAGCTTTGGAACAATAGGGGCTATGGCGCGCACGCATGACCCCAGCCCCTACCTGAACTTCGACCGAGATTCCTGGCGCGAGCTGCGCAAATCTATGCCCCAGGTGCTGACCGAAGAAGAGGTAGCCAAGCTATCCGGCCTCGGGGAGAACATCGACCTTAACGAGGTCGCAGACGTCTACCTGCCGCTGTCGCGTCTCATCCACATGCAGGTCGAGGCCCGGCAGAAGCTCACGGCCGCCACCGAACAATTCCTGGGCAATCCGCCCGCCAACGTCCCGTTCGTCATCGGCGTGGCTGGCTCCGTGGCCGTCGGCAAGTCCACCACCGCGCGCCTGCTCCAGGTGCTGTTGCAGCGCTGGGAGCACCACCCGAAGGTCAGCCTGGTGACCACCGACGGCTTCCTCTACCCCACCAAGGTGCTCAAGGAACGCGGCCTGATGCAACGCAAGGGCTTCCCCGAGTCCTATAACCGGCGCGCGCTGCTGCGCTTTGTCACCGAGGTCAAGTCCGGCGCCGCGCAGGTCAAGGCCCCCGTCTACTCCCACGTGGTCTACGACATCCTGCCGGACGAGCAGCAGGTCATCGAGCAGCCCGACATCCTCATCCTGGAAGGCCTCAACGTGCTGCAGACCGGCCCGACGCTAATGGTCTCCGACCTGATCGATTTCTCGGTCTACGTCGACGCCCGCACCAGCGTCATCGAACAGTGGTACATCGATCGCTTCCTGCGGCTGCGCCACACGGCCTTCCGCAAGCCGGGCGCTCACTTCGCCCACTACGCCGGGCTGGAAGACCCCGAGGCCGCGGCCCAGGCCCGCGAGATCTGGCAGTCGATTAACCTGCCCAACCTGGTAGAAAACATCCTGCCGACCCGCGTGCGGGCCTCCCTGGTGCTCACCAAGGGCCCGAACCACCTGGTCGAGCAAGTGCGCATGCGCAAGCTTTAAACAAAACTCCGCGCTGAACTCCCCGTCCTACTTGCCGAAGCGGCGGGAGCGCTGCGAATAGTCACGCAGCGCGCGCAGGAAGTCGAGCTTGCGGAAGGCCGGCCAGTACGTGTCCGTGAACCAGATTTCGGAATAGGCCGCCTGCCAGAGCAGGAAGCCGGACAGGCGCTGCTCGCCCGAAGTGCGGATGACCAGGTCCGGGTCCGGCAGCCCCTTGGTGTAGAGGTGGTGCGAGATGGACTCGGCGGTCACGCGCTCAGCCATCTCCTCCGCGGTCGTGCCCTCGGCCGCCTCCGCGCGCACCAAGTCTTGGACGGCGTCGACGATCTCCTGCCGGCCGCCGTAGCCGACGGCCACGTTGACGATGACCCCGGAGTTATCCTGCGTCTTTTCGGCGGCCTGACGCATGCGATCGACGACGGGGTCCGGCAGTAGGTCTAAGTGCCCGACCAAGCGGACCTGGCAGCCCAGATCGCCCGTCGAGAGGGTCTCTACCACATCCGAGATGATGTCGAAGAGGAGCTTGACCTCCGCCTCCTGGCGCTTGAGGTTTTCCGTCGAAAGCAGATAAATAGTGACAACTTCCACCTCGGTATCGGCGCACCAAGAGATCATCTCGCCGATCTTCTTGGCCCCCTGCCGGTGCCCGTGGCTGATGTCGGTAAAACCAGCTTCCCGTGCCCACCGGCGGTTGCCGTCCGCCATGATCGCGACGTGCTTAGGCTGGGGTTTGCCCTTGAGCCCCCGCAGGAGCCGGGCTTCGTAGAGCGGGTAGAGCAAAGCTGGCACGAAATTCACGCCCTTAGTGTAGCTGGCTATTGCCTCTCTCGAGCCAAATGCGGTTGAATGTCTAGAATTTCGAGGACTTGCGACGGTCGAGGACCCCGGCCTCTGCCATGGCCGCGTCCAGCGTCTCCTTGTCGAAGGGATCGATGCCGTGCGCCTCGGCAAAGAGGGTGCGGCGGCGGAAACGGGAGTAGCGGCGGTGGAAGAACCACCCCGCCATGATGACGAAGACGCCCATGATGGCGAGGATCAGCAGGCCGATGGGCGAGGCCTTACCGAACTCCGGCCCGACCGGGCCGTCGGAGCCGCCCTGGGCCAGCAGCATGAAGCTGGGGTCGCTGGCGGCGTAAATCACGTGATCGCTGATACTCATAGGGGCTTCGTCCTCCTGGTTAGAAATGCCCGATAGGTTCAATAATACTGCTCACTACGCGGGGCAAGAAGCGTGTGCTGCGCGGTTAGCGTTCGCTGTCCGCAGAAATCCCGGCGAACAAGTCGTTTTCCGGCAGCGACGTGGACACCCGCGTGCGCGCCAGCTCGAATTCCTCGGTCGGCCAGTATTTCTGCTGCACCGCAACCGGGGTCGCGAGGAAAGCGCCGGCCGGGTCAATCTGCGTCGCGTGCGCCCGCAGGGCGGCCTCGCGGTTGGCAAAGTACTCACTACATTCTACCTGAGTGGTAACCCTGGCCATAATATCGCCGAAGCCTTCGTCCCAGCGCGCCATCATCGGGGCGTACGGGCTGGTCTTGCCCTCCTTGAGCAGCATCTCGTGGAAGATCTTCATCCGCTGGTAGATAAACCCGTGGGAGTAGTACAGCTTCAGCGGCTCCCAGGCCTCGCCGAGCTCCGGGTGGTAGCCCGGATCCCCGGCCTTTTCCCACGCGATCATCGAGGCCCGGTGCACCATCAGGTGATCCGGGTGCGGGTAGCCGCCGTTCTCGTCGTAGGTGACGATGACGTGGGGGCGGAAGGAGCGGATGACGCGGACGAATTCCTGGGCCACCACGGCATCGTCCAGCGCGGCGAAGCAGCCCTCCGGCAGTAGCGCCTGGATGTCCTCGGTCCACGGGTCCCCGGGCAGGCCGGAGTCGACGTGGCCGAGCCAGTGGTGCTTAACGCCCAGCGCCTGGGCGGCAGCGGCCATCTCCTCGCGGCGGACCTGCTTCATCCGCTCCTTAATGCCCGGCTTGTCCATCGCCGGGTTGATGATGTCGCCGCGCTCGCCACCGGTACAGGTCAACACCAGCACCTCGTCGCCTTCGGCGGCGTACTTGGCGGTGGTGGCCGCGCCCTTCGATGACTCGTCATCCGGGTGGGCGTGAATAGCTAACAGACGCAATCCAGTCACGTGCTAAAACATCCTCAATCGTAGATTTACCGTCCGGCTCAGATCCGGTGCGTGGCGCCCGCGTGCGGGGCGCGAACGTTCAACCGCCTGAGCCTATGCGGATCTATCCTAAGCGATGACGGCGAATTCCCGAACGCCGGGCACTCTGACTAGACTGTGGCTCATGAGTTCCGGAGGAGACCAGCGCGCCCCGCGTGGGGCATCGGCAGCACGGCCCACGAGCACGGTCCTGTCGGCCCGCTACGGCGGCACCCGCACCCGCACCGCCCCGAAGGATTTCACGGGCAAGGCAATCGCCCTCGTCATCGGCGCGATCATCCTGGCCATGATCTTCTACGGCGTGCAGTATTTCATGCAGCAAGAAAAGGTCAACGCGGAAATCTCCTACGTCACCCACGAAATCCGCGACGATCACACCCTGCGCGTGTGGGCGGATGTCACCCGCAACTCCCCTGACGAGGCCGCATACTGCATCGTCCAGGCCTATGACTACTCCAAGGCCGAGGTCGGCCGGCGCGAAATCCCCATCCCTGCCAACGGTAAGGACAGCATGCGCATCGCGGTCGATATCCCCACCAATGACCGCGCCGTCGCCGGCGGCGTCTACGGCTGCTCGAGCCAGATCCCGGCCTACCTCGACGTCGACAACCCCGAATACGCCGAATAATCCCGGCTCCCACGCCGCTACCGTTACTCCGCCGTGCGGCGGGACCCGCTGGCCCCAGTCTTGGGGGACGCACACAAGTGCGGCCTAGCCGCTGTGCTAAAATTCGGGGCGCTACGTGGGTCGACCGTGCCTGTTTCTTTTTCGCCGGCCGACCCCACCATTTACCACCGGCCAGGTAGTGGCACGGTGAACAATCTGAGATGAATTTAGGGAAGGTGCACCATGGCTGAACAGCAAAAGCAGTACATCACGCCGGAGACCAAGGCCAAGCTGGAGGCAGAGCTCCAGGAGCTTATCGATCACCGCCCCGTCGTTGCCGCCGAGATCAACGAGCGCCGCGAAGAGGGCGACCTCAAGGAGAACGCCGGCTACGACGCCGCCCGTGAGATGCAGGACCAGGAAGAGGCCCGCATCAAGCAGATCTCCGAGGTGCTGGCCAACTCCACCACGGAGCGCTCCGGCGTCGAGGAGGGCGTGGCCCACATCGGTTCCGTGGTGCACGTCTACTACAACGGCGACGAGGACGACAAGGAAACCTTCCTCATCGGTACCCGCGCTGCCGCCTCCGACAACAAGGACCTGGAGACCTACTCTGAGCAGTCCCCGCTGGGCGCTGCCATCCTGGGCGCTCACGAGGGTGAGACCCGCGAATACACCGCTCCGAGCGGCAAGACCAATTCGGTCACGATCCTGTCGGCCAAGCCGTATGATTCTGCTAAGGCCGCTACCCCGCGCCAGCAGTCTTAATCCACATTTCTGCGATCCCCCTAACTCAGAAAAGAGCACTCCCCATGAAGAAGTTTTCTCGCCTCGCTACCGCCGGCCTCGCCGTAGTCTCCGCCCTGGGCCTTGCTGCCTGCCACCCGCCGCACGAGAACCCGTCCGAGGAGAAGATCGACAACGCCTCGACCTTCACCGACCGCGCTGAGCCGTCCAGCTCCGCCGCCGAGTCCGGCGCGGGTTCTTCCGCCAGCACCACCGCTGAGCCCTCCTCGGCTCAGCCGACCCTGGCCGCGGCCGGCGCCCCGCGCCACCTGACCTGCGAGTCCATCGCCGTCGCTGAGCCGGATTCCATCGCTCTGGACTGCGAGGACACCACCGACTCCATCACCAACATCGAGTGGACCGAGTGGGACAATGACTCCGCCCGCGGCACCGGCACCCGCGCCGGCGGCGCCAACACCGAAGAGGTCGAGGTCGTCCTCTCCCGCCCGGCCGAGTCCCCGCAGGGCCTGACCTTCACGGAGATCACCGTCGACGGCGAAGTCGTCGGCGAGAACTAATCTCCCCCTAAACACCACCGCCCCGCCGGAGTACACACGCACTCCCGCGGGGCGGTTTTGTTGTCCAGCTAAGGGACTAAAAGACCTAACAGAACCTAGTCTTCGCGCACCCAGGCACCAATAACGCCGGGGACGACCGCCGGCCGCTGGCCCAGCAGCGCTAGCCGGTTCGGGTCCTTTTCGACCTCGGTTACGACCGCGCGCACCGACCGCGAGGACTCCTTCGACGAGTGTCCCCCGCGGTGCATGCCCATCATGGGCGCCATTCCGCGGCCGATGCCTCCTGCCCGGCCATTCTGCGACGCCCCGGCCGCAGCCTTGTTGGCTTGCTGCGCCGGGCTCTGCCCGTAGGCACCGCCGGCACCCGAACCAGCCCCGGCACCAGCGCCCAGGCCACCGCCGGCCGCTCCCGGGACACCAGCGATGCCAGCAGCCCCCGGCACCCCGCCGCGCAGGCCACCGCGCGCTCCGGCTGAACCATGGCCGGAACCGCCGGCCGCACCCGGCGCCGCCGTGGTCATCCCTCCGAAGGCACTCCCCGGCAAGAAGGCCGCCCCGCGGTTGCTTCCGGCCAGGCCACCGCCCGCTGCCCCAATCCCCGGTCGACCGGCGCCTGGTGCGGCCCACGCCCCGGCCGGGGTGACAGTGCCCGGCGCACCGGCCGGTGTCGCTACACCACCTGCTGCCGATGCACCCGGCACCACCGCGCCCGGCATACTCGGCGCCGCCACGTTGGCCGCGTGCGTTGCCATCTGCCCGCCACTGAACGCCGAATCCCCGGCCGGAATCAGCCCGTGGTCGGCCAGCCACTGGCTGCCGCGGTGGGCGGCATCGCGCATCTCCTGCCGCGTCGCGGCGTCCAGGCCCACCCCGTCGACCGCACTAATCTGGCCGTCTGCGACTTCGAAGGAGCCCGGGCCCACGCCCGGGCGGTTCATAAGCTCCTGCATCTGCTGTGGCAGTGTGACTCCCTCGGTGGAATAGCGCTGCCCGTTTCCATCCACGGCCCCCATCCCCAAGTGCAGGTCCCCACCACCGCTGGCCGGGGCCTGGTCCATCAGGCTGCGCTGGATCGGCATGGACTGCAGCACAATATTCTGCAAAGTCCCCTGGTGCTTGAGCAGCATCGCCTGCTCCGCCGCTTTCCGCGCCACCGGATCCGGGATGGCAAGAACCGTACCCCAGTCAACCGACGCCACCACCTGGTCAGCTTGCAGGCCCGCCAGCATGGTCGAGTTCTTCCCAGCCATCACCGTCGCATTAGCCGCGAACTGCCGACCCGTGGCCGCGACCTCCCGAATCTTGGCCGCGGCCCGATCCGTGGTCTCCGACTGGTTGCGCGACTGCAACTGCCCCGCCAGCGCATCCATCTCGTTGGAAATCCCATTGACCCGCGACGCGAACTGCTGCCAGCGGTGAATCGTGTTGCTAATCCGGCCCATATTCGTAAACAAGAAGCCCTGGACCAGACCAAACAGCGACGACCCCGTATTTACCACCGGCGGCACAAAGCTAAACGGACTGTAGCCCGGCTCCGGCTGGTTCACAATCGGCATCGCCGACTTGCCTACCGCCCCGCCAGCATCCGCAATATCCAGGCCATGAGCATTCGCATCTTCCTGCTGTTCGAAACCCTGGGCCTCATCCCCCAGCACCGATGCCATCCAGCCCAACTGGCCCGCAAACTTTTCCAAAGTACTAAACGCCGACGCCGGGTCCATATGCACCGCCCGCCCGTGGATATCCCCCGCCCGGTCAATGCCAGTAATGGGCGAGAAGCCGAAGTCTAAGACGTCGAAACCGAAACTATTTAACTGGCTAACTCTTTCTCGAAGCCTCCGCATGGACTCAGAAGCCATCTCGAGCTCGCGGACGTCGATGTAAAACATTAAGTTAACCCCGCCAATCCCTTGATTCCTACTTCAGCTCCTTCGCAAGCTTGAGCCGTGGTCTCTTTTTCTAATGAAGTTCTTACTAACACTATTGTCCCTCCGATAGTATCTAGATACGCGATACAAGAATTCCCCGCCGATTCTTCACTCGTCTCAAGATAGAGACCATCGACTTCCTCGTCTTTCATCTCTTTGTTTTGAGGAGAAAATTCTTGAGAAGCCAGTGTTACTACTACATCTCGCTCCTCTCCCTCCACGAAGCTACAAACTAGCTCTCCCCAGTAACCTTCCTCGGGCTTCCCAAATCCAGCTTCCGTGAATTCTTCCTGGGTGATTTCCTGACAAGGTTTAAAGAGCTCAAACCCCGGGTCCATGGCATCCGGCTCCCCTAGTGGAGGAAGCAAGGACTTCGTGGACTCGGAGTTTGAGCTGTGGGGTTCTGCGTCGGATGCAACATCCGCGGGCTCGGACGCCGCCCCCTCGGCACCAATGGTGTTGTGCTCATCCTCGGCAGAAAGCTCCGAGCCTGTTTCAGAGAAACCGACTCCGGAACAACCCCCGGCGAGAAAGGCTGTGGCTAGTGCCACGCTGCTCAGTACCTTTCTAACCATGTGATCCCCCCGATCTTTCTGCGTGCCCCACCTCAACGTGTGAGACCGCCACCCCAGCAACAAAAGCTACCCCGAGCTTGGCTTTTATTACCGGGGCGAAGCACTTGGAAGCTCCTTGTCGGCTCTCCCTCGTGCCCCTTAGCGGCGGCCTCGGTACCCAGTTTGCATGAACATCGAAATTTTGTCTTCCCGAGCCGTCAAACTTTTTTCTGCGGCCGGTTTCAGCTGGTGTCTGCGCGCTAGTCCTTTTACAGAAAGTTGACAGCGTAGGTGCAGGCCATTTGCGGTTTGAAAACTGCATGAAAGTGAGCCACTCCATGTTCAAACCAACTGGCGCTTGAAGAAACGGGTGTACCCGGAATTACATAGATGTCATAAGCCTGCGGGGAATTCTGCGCTTCTTTCGCAGCTCATGGGGTCTCAACACATGGGCTACCAAAGCCAACCTGTCTAGTGCCTGTAGGTTTATCACAACAGCTTGACTGACATGTCCTGCCATGTCCAGCACTCAGCCACTAATCGCGTGCAATAACGGCGATGCCCAATGAACCCTTCGCGCTCACCGAGAAGCGCGAGCAGCGCACCTGTTGCCAGCCCGTGACCGCGAAGGGCGCACCTGAGCCGCAGAACCGGTAAAACCGGCCAAACCGCGGGGTTGCCGGAAACACAAAACCGCCCCTCCCCAAACGGGGAAAGGCGGTAGGCAGAAAGCGTGGTGCAAGCTAGCGGTTCTGGAAGTAGCTCAGCAGGCGCAGAATCTCGGTGTAGAGCCAGACCAGGGTGACGGCCAGGCCGAGGGCCACGCCCCAGGCGTGCGACGCCGGTGCGTTTGCGCGGATGAGGCGGTCGGCCAGGTCGAAGTCGTTCATGAAGGACAGGGCAGCCAGGACGATGCAGACGATGGAGAAGATGATCGCCAGGGTGCCGCCGTCGCGCAGCGGGTTGTTGCCGGTGAACAGCGCCAGCAGCAGGTTACCGATGACCAGCACGAAGACGCCGATGATGGCGCCGGAGACAATCTTGCGGAAACGCGGGGTGACCTTGACCGCGCCGGTCTTGTAAACGAAGAGCATGCCCAGGAAGACGCCGACGGTGCCCAGGATGGCCTGGCCGATGAGGGCGCCGGCGTCGGAGCCGCCCACGGTGAAGTAGCCGGAAATCAGCAGGGAGAACCCGCCGATGAACAGGCCCTCAAAAGCAGCGTAGATAAGGGTGACGATTGCGGAGTCCCACTTCTTGCCGAAGGTGGCGACCAGAACGGTGATGAAACCGCCGATGCCGCCGACCAGCGTCAGGATCATCGACAGCGAGGCATCACCGGTAACCACGGCGATTCCGAAGTTGACGACTGCCAAGGCGATAATGACGCCGAGCGTGATACCCGTCTTGGTGACGACGTCATCGACAGTCATCGGGCGCTCAGGAGCCTGGCCGTAAGCCTGCGGGTCGTTGTAGCCATTCGAAGATTGTTGCTCCGAAGTGGCAAGCGTGTTCATTACCGGGTTGTTACTGCGCAAGGGAATCCCGCTTCCTTTCCTTTTGGGAATATGTCTAGGAGTCTAGGGTCTGGTCACTAGGATCAACGCGTCGCGTTTCCAGAAAGTTCCCACTCTGTTGACTTATACCCAAAATTCTAGTTGCTCGGTGGCTCCGGGGGTGTGCCGCCACCTTCGCCGGGGCCGCCTTGGCCCGGGCCACCGCCCGCGGCAGGCGTTTGCCCGCCACCGGTGGCCTTGTCGGTGGCATCGACGGGCACATCGATCTCCAGCCGATAACCGGCCGACCTCGAGCCAGATACCGCAGGGGTCTGCGCGTCCCAGCCGTCGGAGAATACGTTGTCGGTTTCCAGGGTTATCTTGTTGGAGTTGTCGAGCGAGCCCGCATAGGTATCGTCGTCGTAACGGGCACGCGCGACCTCTTCCGGCACGACAATCTGCGAGGTCAGCACGGAGTTAGAAGCATCAGTGATCTCATCAATGCTGGTGAATACCTCGAAGTGGATGTGCGGCCAGCGCCCGCTATAGCAGCCCGGGACGATGGAATCGAAGGTCACGGTACCGGCATCGTCAGTGACCTGGACGCCACGCAGCCAGGTTTGATCCGTCACGCCATCGGAATACATGGAGTACTCCCCCGCACCGTTACAGTGCCAGACGTAGACTGCGGCGCCGGCCAGCGGCTGGTTGTCGTTGGTGATGTCGATGAGGTTCATCGTCAGCGTCATCGGCACGCCGTCGACCGAGCCGTTGCCAGCGACGGAGGTGGTCAGGTCACGGCGCTCGACGCCGCTTTCGTCCAGAATGTCGGGACCGTTGGGGCCGTCGCCGGGTCACCATCGCGCGCATGTCTAAAGCGAGTCCCTAATCTTCGATGTCGTCCCCCGGGCGAATGCGTGTAGGCCCCAGAGCAGTTCCAGATAGCTAACCAAGCAGTTACTGAGGCGTGCCTGTATCCAATTTTGGGGCTACAAACTCAGCGTTTGCCTAGTGTTTACCTCGTTGTCGGGCCCCGGCTACCACTGGCACTTAAGGTGTTGTCTGCTCTTTTCTCTCTGTCCCTATAAGCAAGGAACCCTGCCCATGTCTGCAGTTTCCCGCCGTCGTTGGCTACCGGCTACCGTCGCCGCCACGATGACCTTCAGTGCTCTGTCCGTCCCCACCGCCCTGGCGCAGGAGACTCCGAGTCCCCTGTCGTTATCAACGAGGTGGAGTCCAACGGCGACCCAGTCGGTGACTGGGTTGAGCTAGCCAACATCGACGAGGTGAACTCGGTAGACATCAGCGGCTGGTCAATCCTGGATGACGATGACGACCACACCCCAATCGTCTTCCCGGAAGGCACCGAGATTGAATCCGGCGGCTACTTCAGCTTCTACACGGACCTGGAAGACGACGGCTTTGGCCTAGGCGGCAACGACTCGGTTCACCTCTTTGACGCCGAAAGCCAGCTCGTCGAGGAGACCACCTGGGAAGGCCACGCTGCCACCACCTGGGGCCGCGTTCCGGACATGACTGGCGAATTCGCCGTGACCGGCGAGCCGACCCGCGATGCCACCAATATCGCCGAGGGCGAGACCGAGCCGGTTGCGGATACGGAGTGGCCCTTCGACCCGCAGACCATCAAGGACGTTGATCTCGGCGAGGAGTTTGCTATCGAAGACTTCTCCGGCATCGACTTCGACGCCGACGGGCGCGCCTGGGTTGTCAACAACGACGAGGGCGGCCTGCTGGCGCTCGACTACGACGTTGACAGCGGCAGCTACACCGTCGCCGGTCAGTGGAACCTCAAGTACCCGGACGGCAGCGGCCTGCCGGATACCGAGGGCATTACCGTTGCCGAGGACGGCTCCCTCTACGTCGCCACCGAGTGCGACAACGCATCCAACAATGTCTCCCGCCCGTCCGTACTCCACTTCGCTGCGCCGACCAGCGAGGGCGGGGACCTGGCCGCCGAGCAGGAATGGAACCTGTCCGAGTTCACCGGCGAAATCGGCGCCAACTCCGGCCTGGAAGCCATTTCTGCTCTGGGCGGCGGCGAGTTCGCGGTCGGTGTCGAGGCTAACGGCGAGGTCCTCTTCGTCGACCTGTCCGGCGACGCCCCGGTTCTCAAGCAGCGCTACGAGTCCCCCTTCGAAGGCGTCATGGCGCTGGACTACGACGCCGAATCCGGCGTCCTGCGCGCCCTGTGCGACGAGGTCTGCGAAGGCGCGTCCATCGAGCTGACCCAGGCTGACGGCGAGTGGAAGGCAGCCTCCGAGGTCCAGGCCCGTCCGACCGAGATGGACAATGTAGCCAACGAGGGCTTCGCCACCCACACCTTTGCCGGCGAGTGCACCGACGGCAAGCAGGAGGAAACCACCGTCTTCCTCTGGGCCGATGACGGCGTGACCGAAGGTATTCCTTTCCGGGCTGCGGAAAACACCCGCACCACCGATTGCGAGGGCGACCAGGGCCAGGACGACGAGCAGCCGTCTCAGTCCTCCGGCTCCTCTACCTCCTCCGCCTCTTCGGCATCCTCCCTTTCTTCCCTGAGCGGTTCTAGCGTCGGCGGGATCCTCGCAGCCGTGGTCGGCATCATCGCGGTCGTGGGCGGCGCCATGGCCTTCTCCAAGGCTCTGCCGCAGCAGCTGCTCGACCTGCTGCCTGCCCAGGTTCGCCAGTTCCTGAGCTAGTCCGCTCTAGTCCGCCCCGGCTTCCGGCCGGGAGCTAGTGGGTTTAAGCAAACTAAAGACCAGCCTATTGGCTGGTCTTTTCCGTATTCATCAACGCCTGCTGCATCTGCCTCTTAAGGCCTCAGCATTGTTTTTGGGTCTTGCTAGCCGCGGTTTTTAGGCCGGCTCAGCGCTATCCACCGTCTTGACCTCACCGTGGTCCTCGGGCTTGCGCAGGAACAGCGCGGCGATAACAGCGACTACTAGCAGGCCGCCACAGACCATGAAGGCGGTGGCCGCGCCGTCGCCCTGGGCGGCACGGGTGCCTCCCCCGGCACCGGCGACGTGGCCGATGATGGCAATCATCACAGCGATACCGGCCGCGCCAGCCAGCTGGAGCAGGGTGTTGAGGATGGCGGAACCGTGCGAGTAGATTTCGGACGGCAGAGAAGACAACGCCGTGGTGATGAGCGGGGTCAGGGACAGCGCCATGGCGACGCCAAAGATCGTGTACTGCACCACCAGCAGCCAGACCGGGGATTCCTCACTGACCGTGCCCATCCACAGCAGCGCGGCCGCGCCGATCAGGGTGCCGGGGACGACCAGCGGGCGGGGCCCGACGCGGTCGTAGAAGGCGCCGGCAATAGGAGAAAGCACCGTCTCCACCAGGCCGCCCGGCAAGGAGGCCAGGCCGGCGACCAGCGCGGTGGTCAGCAGCGCGCCCTGGAGGTAGAGCGGCAGAGTGTTGGCCATGCCCAGCATCGCGGCCTGGAAGAGCACGATGACGATGATGGCCACGACGAAGTTTTTGACCGTCAGCGGGGTCAGGTCCAGCAGGGCGCGGCCGCTCGGAGCCAGGGCGAGCTGGCGCCAGATAAACAGTGCCAGGCCGATAACGCCGGCGATGGACACACCGATGACGACGCCCGCACCGTCGCCGCCGTCGATGAGCACGCCCACCGAGGACAGGCCGTAGACCAGCCCGCCGAAGGCAATGGCGGAAAGCACCACGGACACGACGTCGAGCGGGGCGCGCTTGAGCTCGCTTACGTTACGCAGCTTCCAGGCCGCAAAGGCCGCGGCGACGGCGACGAGGGCGGCCATGATCCAGAACGTGGTGTGCCAGGTGGATACGGACATCACGGCACCGGCGAACGTCGGTCCCAGGGCCGGGCCGACTGCCATGACGATCGCAATAACGCCCATGACGGTACCGCGCACTTTCGGCGGAACCACGGTCATCACGACGGTCATCTGCAACGGCAGGAGGATAGCGGTACCCACGGCCTGCAGGACACGGCCGCCCAGCAGAATCACGAACGTCGGAGAGAAGGCCGCGACGACAGAACCAATAAGGAAGGCACCGACCGCAAAGAAGTACACCGAACGCGTCGTAAAGCGATCCAGGATCCACCCGGTCATCGGCATCATGATGGCCATGGTCAACAGCACGCCAGTCAGCAGCCATTGCGCGACCGCGGAGGTGACGTCGAATTCCGTCATGATGGACGGCAGGGCCACCGACAGGGCGGTCTCATTCAGCAGCATCACAAATGTGGTCAGTGCGAGCACCGAAATAATGAGCGTGGTCTCCCCTGACAGGGAGCGGGAACGCGGATCGGGCCTGGCCATCCGGCAACCTCCTGGAAAAACAAATTAAAAAGGGCCGCACGCCCCTGACAAGGGGCGGGCGGCATAATCGTGATAAGTCAACAATGCTGGACATTTGCGGCGCTGTCAACTTGAAAAACCAGTTGGCGGGAGCAACGGCTCTGCGACCTGCGGAACTTTTATCGCGCAGGGGCACCCGCCACAGGCGGAGCCCCGGTTCTTGCGATTGGCTCGGCTAGGGGCGCGAAGGGCTGCTACCCCATCAAAATTGCGCAATTTTTCGACACTTTTTGGACACTTTAGAGCCGGAAAGCGCGGTTCCCGTGGTGCCGGCGGAGTGTTTCCGCTGGTAGTGGTGCCCCCAGTGGGACTCGAACCCACACTGAATTGATTTTAAGTCAACTGCCTCTGCCGATTGGGCTATAGGGGCTGTGCAACCCTATTGAGTCTAATTCACAACAGGGCCGGGATGGAAACCGGGTCTCGGTCCCCGTGGCTGGTTGCTTGAGTCCCGTTGCCTAGGCTCCGTTGCGAAGGGCTAGCTGTCTGAGGTATCCATGCCGGCGACCAGGCCAGCGATGATGCCGTCGAGGATGTCTTTTTCGGAGACGACGAAGGAGCGGGCATCGTTGTGCTCCTCGATGAGGTTCATGATCCCCTCGACCGCCACTGAGCCGCCGCCGATGACGTCGGCACGGCCCGGGTGAATCACCGGGTTCAGAGCGCGCTCATCGGCCGGGGTGTGCATGAGCTGGTCCAAAAGCACGCGGAGGGCGTCGAAGCGCAGCTCGGTGCCGTGGATCGCATCGGCGTCGTAGCGCTCCAGCCCCTGGGCCAGCGCCGACAGGGTGGTAAACGTGCCTGCGCAGCCCACGAAGGTCTGGGCCTTATCGACGTTGACGAGCCGGGAGACTTCCTCCATCTTGTCCGCGACGAAGTCCTTGGCGATTTCGATCTCGGTCTCCGAGGGCGGGTCGGAGGGCATGATGCGCTCGGTGATGCGCACGCAGCCCATCTGTGCCGAGTGCGAGCTGTCGATGGTGCCGTCCTCATCGCCGACGATGAACTCCGTGGAGCCGCCGCCCAAGTCGATCACACAGAACGGGGCGCGCTCCGGAGCCAAGTCGCTAACCGCGCCGTTGAAGGACAGCCGCGCCTCCTCTTCCCCGGTGATGACCTCCGCGCAGGCTCCGGGTTCGATCTCGCCGAGGAGCTCCGCGGTCAGGTCGAAAAATTCCTGCTGGTTCTTCGCATCGCGCGTCGCCGAGGTGGCGACCATCCGCACTTTCTTGACCTGCTCGAATTTCATCTGTTGGACGAATTGCTCGAGCGCGTTGCGGGCGCGGCCCAAAGCCTCCTGGGAGATTTCCCCGGTCGCGTCCACGCCTTTGCCCAGGCGGATGATTTCCATAGTCCGGGTTACATCCTTGACTTTGCCGCCGGGCTGCACATCGGAGATAAGCAGGCGGATGGAGTTGGTGCCGCAGTCGATTGCTGCTACGCGAGTCATGCTGGTGTCGTGTCCTTAGGCGAGTTGTTCGAGCGGGTAAACGAGGAGGTTATGGGCCAGTTTTAGGTATTGGAGAAGTCGAACTGTTCCATATCGATGCCCAGGTCGGCCACGCTCGGCCAGTCAGCCGGGATGGCGCTGCCGCGCAGTTCGCCGTGCTCGGCGGCCAGCGCCACTGCCTCCGTACCCAGGCGGAAGTGCTGGGGGCCTTCGGCCAGCGCGTAGGCGATCAGAACGTGCAGGCACTTGACCCGGTCGGGCATCCCGCCGCCGGAGAAATCAGTGCCCAGGTCGGCAATCTTGTTGCGCTCGGCCAGGTAGTGCTCGTGGGCGGCGCGGTAGTCGCAAGCCAAGTCGGCATCGTCAGCCAGTCGCGCTTCCATCCACTTCATGACGTGGGCGACCTCGAGGCGGGAGGCCTCCGCGGTCAGGCGGGGATCCGTCAGGTAGTACAGCGTGGGAAACGGGGTACCGTCCTCCAGCTTGGGGGCGGTCTTGATGACGGCGGGTTGGCCGTCCGGGGTGTAGTAGGAAACTTCCAGCACACCCCGCGGAGTACGGCCCAGTTGCTGGCCGACGGTGGCGAGGTCCTTATCTGTCACGGTCATAGACGCTATTGTCTCACGAACACCCCACCGGCGTGAGCGCGGGGCGCTACTGCGGCGCGTAATCCGCGCCTTGGTCCACGGGATCCGGCTGCTCCGGGGAGTTGTGGGATTCCTCGATGGCCTCCTCCACGGCCGAGGAGACCGGCCCCTCGGAGGTCTCGTCCTGGTTAGCTCCCGTGTCCTTCGGCCCACCGGAAACCACCGAACGCGGCTCTTCGCCCTCGGAGAGCGAGTCCCACAGCACCGCGTACCACGGCTGATCCTCTTCCACGGCGTCCTTGCCGGTAGTCACCGAGTGATCCGGGCTCATCTGCGGGTCCAGGATTCGGTAGGCGGTCTCCCCCGGTTCGATGACTCCCAGGCGCCGGCGGGCTTCCTGCTTGACGAAGTCCTCGTCCTGGTAGTGGTCGATCTCTTCCTGCAGCTGCGCCTTTTCGGCTTCCTTCGCGGCGATGGACTCGTTCAGCCGCGCGATTTCGGAGCGTCCCTGATAGAAGTTGCGCAGCGGCACGGCGATGGCGGCCAGCACCACCACCAGCACGGCGACGATGACGGTAAAGCCGGCGACGTCGAGGCGGTCCGGCTTCCGGTTTGCCTTGGGCCGCGGGCGCGCGGTGGACCGGCCGGAGCGCCCCGCAGAGCGCGACGCTACCGGTACGGTGGTGCGCCGCTTGCTGGGGGTTTTCTTCTCGCGTGCCATATAGGCCACTATCCTAGCGTGACCGCCCCATCGCGCAGCGGCGGCGCGGCGGGGCGAGTGTTAAAAAAGGGGCGCAGTTTAAGACCACGCCCACAGAGCCTGGCGAAGCCCCAAGACGAGTAACGGCCCCGGGGAATACCCGGGGCCGTTACTTAAAATTTAGCTGCGCTTAGCCGTTGAAGCGCGGGAAGGCGGAGCGGCCGGCGTAGACGGCGGCCTCGCCCAGCTCCTGCTCAATGCGCAGCAGCTGGTTGTACTTCGCCACGCGCTCGGAGCGAGCCGGGGCACCGGTCTTGATCTGGCCGCAGCCCAGGGCGACGGCCAGGTCGGCGATGGTGGTGTCCTCGGTCTCGCCGGAGCGGTGGGACATCATGGTGCGGTAGCCGTTGCGGTGAGCCAGGTCCACGGCGTCGAAGGTCTCGGTCAGGGTGCCGATCTGGTTGACCTTGACCAGCAGGGCGTTGGCGGCCTTCTTGTCGATGCCCTCCTGCAGGCGGGCCGGGTTGGTGACGAAGAAGTCGTCGCCGACAATCTGGACCTTCTCGCCGATGGCGGCGGTCAGGGCGGTGTAGCCCTCCCAGTCGTCTTCCTGCAGCGGATCCTCGATGGAGACGATCGGGTAAGCGTCAATGAGCTCCTCGTAGACCTTGGACATCTCCTCCGCGGTGTGCTCGCCACCCTCGAAGTGGTACTTGCCGTCCTGGTAGAACTCGGAGGAGGCAACGTCGAGGGCCAGGGCGATGTCCTTGCCCGGGGTGAAGCCGGCCTTCTCGATGGCCTCCACGATGACGTCGAGCGCCTCCTTGGTGGAGCCGACGGACGGGGCGAAGCCGCCCTCGTCGCCCAGACCGGCGGACAGGCCCTTGTCCTTGAGCACGGACTTGAGGGCGTGGTAGACCTCGGCGCCGGCGCGCAGGGCCTCGGCGAAGGAGTCGAAGTCCAGCGGGGCGATCATGAATTCCTGGACGTCCACGCCGGAGTCAGCGTGGGCGCCGCCGTTGAGGATGTTCATCATCGGCACCGGCAGGATGTGCGCGTTCGGGCCGCCGACGTAGCGGTACAGCGGCAGCGCGGCGGACTCGGCGGCAGCCTTGGCGGCGGCGATCGACACGCCCAGGATGGCGTTCGCGCCCAGGCGGGACTTGTTCTCGGTGCCGTCCAAGTCAATCATGGCCTGGTCGATCAGGCGCTGGTCATCGGCCACGAAGCCGGCCAGCTCATCAGCGATCTCCTCGTTGACGTTCTCGACCGCCTTGGTCACGCCCTTGCCCAGGTAACGGTCGTCGCCGTCACGCAGCTCGTGGGCCTCGTGGACACCGGTGGAAGCACCGGACGGGACGCCGGCGAGCCCGTGGGCACCGTCATCCAGGAAAACTTCCGCCTCCACGGTCGGGTTGCCGCGGGAATCCAGGATTTCGCGTGCGAATACGTGCAGGATATCGGCCATGCTAGAAATTCACTCCTCTAGAGGTTAGATGTGGGCGCGCCCCGAAAACATGGGACGCCTACCTAGCTTCCATTTTTACCGAAAACTTGCCCGCGGCGTGGCCATATTCGCTTTCTGTGCCGGGCTGGCCTTAGCTGGTAGCCGGTTGGCCAATGGCATAAGAATTGGCCGCAGCGGCGACTTTCCGCACGTATTCCCCCGATTGGTTGTAGGCGAGCACACCAGCGACCCACCCCTGTTCGTGCGAAAGGTCACGTCCGTCCAAGCACAACAATTTCGCCGCCCCGGCCGCGGCGTCGTCGATCTGGTTCGGGTCCGGGTGTCCGTCCCCGTTGGCGTCCACCCCGACGCGCTTCCAGGACTCGGGGATGAACTGCATGGGGCCGACGGCCCGGTCGTACTCGGTATCGCCGTCAAATTCGCCGTTGTCCGTGTCCGGGATTTCGGCCGTGTTGTTGGTCCCGTCCAGGCTGATGCCGACGATGGGCGGCTGCGGGTAGCCGTTGCTATCCAGCGAGGACGGTTTGAACCAGTTGCCCGAGTAGGTGCCGTGCCGGGTCTCCACGTAGCCGATGCCGGCCAGCGTGTTCCAGCGCAAGTTACAGCCCGGCCAGGAATCCCGGGCGATAAGCTCTGCGTTGCCGTAGGCGCGCAGCGCCTGGGCGGGGATCCCAGTCTGCTCGGACAGATCCTGGGCCCAGTAGGTCAACTTGTCCGCGGTGCGCCCTGGGGCGTGGACGTTGATGTCGGCGACTTCTGCCGGGGATTGCGGCGGAACGTTGTCCGGCACTGGGTCGAGCTTGCGTACGGGCGAGGGCGCCCCCAAAAAGGACAGTGACCAGCCCACCAGCGCGACGATCAGCACGATGGCGAGGACCGCGGCGCAGCCGCATCCCCTCAGTGCCATCTTGCCCGTCCGTTGAGTCACGAGGTCATATCCTACCGGCCTGCTATCGCCCGGGGCGAACTGCGACATGAGGGCGCCGCGACCGGCGGAAAGGGTCACAAATTTGCAACATTTGTCACTCTTTTAACTTTTGTAACAACTTCTCGGCTATGTTCTATCTGGGCTCTACCCGGCCAGCTGCCGGGCCCTGGCCCTTTCCTTAACCTCTCTTCTCACCCCAAAGGACTTTTCTCATGCGTTCTCGCCTTACCGCCGCTGCGACCGCGGCAGCCACCGCTTTGACCCTGGCCCTGGCCCCGGCGGCCCAGGCCGCCCCGTCCATCCTGGATCTGGGATCCCAGCTCATCAAGGGCGCCGACTGCAACACCCTGCGCACCACCCTGCACGCTATCGATGCCACCACCTCCGGCGAGCTGCTGACCCCGGAGACCACCCGCAACCAGCTCTCGCGCAACCTGCGCGAGCTCAACCCCAACGGCCAGACCTTCTCGCCCATTCAGCTGGCCGCCACCAAGTTCGCCGGTGAGACCGCCGACCGCGCCCTGGAGTGCGGCATCGTTAAGCAGGACACCCTGCTGACCGGCGGCACCGGCCTGTCCTCCCAGCTGGGCGACTACCTCCCGCTGCTGTCCTCCACCCTGCGCCAGGGCGCCTAAAGAAAACTGCTCAGAAGAACTGAGCAGCTAGGAGCGACGGCTGCGCGCCTTGCCCTCCCGCCAGAGACGCTCCTGCTCTTCGCTCGGCACGACCGTGCGTGTGCCGTCGAAGAGGTAGGGGCTGCGCTGGCGCATCTTGTTCACGAAGCTGGCCGCCACGTCCGCGAATTCGAAAGCACCCCGGCGGCTGGCGATCTCGGCATGGAAGAGCACCTGCAGGAAGACGTCGCCTAGCTCGGCGCAGAGCTCTGCTTCCGCGGCGCCGGAGCGCACCGCCTCGGCGAATTCGGCGGATTCTTCCTCCAGATACGGCAGCAGGCTGGTGTGCGTTTGCGCCCGCTCCCACTCCCCGATGTGCAACGCCCGCGTCATCACGCGCTGCGCCTGGCCGACCGGGTCCTGCCGCGACTCCGCCTCGATGACCGCCTCGCCCGCCGCAATCCGGCGTCGGGCCTCCGGGTCGTTGTCGTCGGTGGTCACCAGCAGGCCCTCGGGCGTTTCCCCGGTTACCAGATCGGAGAAATTCCACCGCACCTTCACGGGAACTTCGCTGGTGAAAGACACCGGGCCGGCAAGCCGGCCGTGCGCCTGCATGGGGATCAGGGTGGGCCAACGTTCATCGAGCAGCAGGACAGTCATAGACCCCGAGTATAGGGGGTCGTCTTCGCTGAATTCCCTTGCGGGCGGTATACACGATAGTTTTAACGGGTGACTAATCAAGATTCCCCGGTGGTGGCAGCGACGGGCCGCTCCCACTCCGTGACGCTATGGACGCTGGTAGCGCTCATTATCGGCTCCACGGTGGGCGCGGGCATCTTCTCCCTGCCGCAAAACATCGCCTCCGTGGCCGGCCCGGGCGCCATGCTCATCGGCTGGCTCATCGCCGGCGTCGGCATGCTGTCAGTCGCCTTCGTCTTCCAAATCCTGGCGCACCGCAAGCCCAACCTCGACTCCGGGGTGTATTCCTACGTGCGCGCCGGCCTGGGCGATTTCATCGGCTTCACCTCCGGCTGGGGCTACTGGCTCGGCTCTGTCATGGCGCAGGTCGGCTACGCCACCCTCTTCTTCAACACTGTCGGCCACTACATCCCGTTCTTCAACGCGGACCACCAGTGGACCTCCGCCCTGGCCGTTTCGGCCATGACGTGGCTCATCTTCGCCGTGCTAGCCCGCGGCATCCAGCAGGCTGCCTTCATGAACCTGGTAACCACCGTGGCCAAGCTGGTCCCCATCCTGGCCTTCATCGTCCTGGTCGCCTTCCTCGGGTTCAGCTGGGACAAGTTCACCTTCGACTTCTGGGGCCGGGCCTCCGAAGCCAGCCTGTTCGAGCAGGTCCAGGGCATCATGCTGTTTACCGTCTGGGTCTTCATCGGCGTGGAGGGCGCGTCCGTCTACTCCAAGCAGGCCCGCACCCGCGGCGACGTCGGCCGCGCGACGGTCGTCGGCTTCTTCTCCGTCCTCGCCCTGCTGGTGTCCGTATCCACGCTATCTTTCGGCGTGCTGAGCCAGGAAGAGCTCGCCGCGCTGCCGGACAACTCCATGGCCTCGGTTCTTACCGCCGTGGTCGGCCCGTGGGGCGGCGCGCTCATCTCCCTAGGCCTGTGCCTGTCCGTGCTGGGCGCTTATGTCTCCTGGCAGATGCTGTGCGCTGAGCCCATCGTGATGATGGCTATCGATGGCCTCATCCCCCGCCGCATTGGCACCGTCAACGTAGCCGGCGCCCCCTGGGCCGCGCAGCTGATTTCCACCTCGGTCATCCAGGTCTTCATCATCATCTTCTACCTGAACGAGACCTCCTACAACGCCATGGTGCAGCTGGCGACCATCATGTACCTGCTGCCCTATATCTTCTCCGCGTTCTATCTGCTCTTGCTCACGGTGCGCGGCAAGGGCCTGAACCACCCGCACGCCGGGGTGCGTTTCGATATCTCCGGGCCCGAGGTCGGTCGCCGGGACAACCGCCGCCACTTCGCCATCGCGCTGGTGGCCTTCATCTACTCGGTCTGGCTCATCTACGCCGCCGATCCGGTCTACGTACTCTTGGGAGCTCTGGCGGTCATCCCGGGCATGATTCCCTACGTCGGCACCCGTCTGTACAAGCGCGAGCGCGTCTTCAACGCCTTCGAGTGGGGCGTGGTCGTCGTCGTGACCATCGGCGCCGCCATTGCCATCTGGGGGCTAAGCACCGGCTCGCTCACCCTGAGCTAGCAGCGCCGCTTTAAAGACCACACGGCCCAGGCACGCGGCAAAGCCCGGTTGCTCTCAATGCAGCAACCGGGCTTTTTCGGTGGGTTTTCGCGGGCTAGCTAGCAGCTAGCGCTCAGGGCGCGGCTAGTAGCGGATAACCCGTCGGCCGTCCACGCCGCCGTTGATGAGGCCATCGAAGACGTCGTTGACGTCATCCAGCTTGACCTCGGTGACGGTCGGCTTGATCTTGCCGCGGGCGTAGAAGTCCAGCGCCTCTTCCAGGTCCTGACGCGTACCGACCAAGGATCCGCGGATGGTCAGGCCCTTGAAGACGATGTCGAAGATCGGCGCCGGGAAGTCTCCCGGGGGAAGGCCGTTGAAGACGATGGTGCCGCCCTTGCGCGCCATGCCGATGGCCTGACCGAAGGCCTGCGGGTGGACCGCGGTCACGAGCACGCCGTGGGCGCCGCCCTGGGTGTATTCCTCCACGGCCTGAGCCGGATCCTGGTCCTTGGCGTTGACCGCGAACTCGGCGCCGTGCTTCTTGGCGAGCTCGAGCTTGTCGTCCGCGATGTCCACCGCGATAACGCGCATGCCCATGGCCACGGCGTACTGCACGGCCACGTGGCCGAGGCCGCCGATTCCGGAAATCACCATGAACTGACCCGGCTTGGTCTCAGCCTCCTTGAGGCCCTTGTAGACCGTCACGCCGGCGCACAGGATGGGGGCTACCTCGATGGGATCGGCGCCTTCCGGGATGCGCGCGCAGTAGCGGGTGTCGACCAGCATGTACTGGCCAAACGAGCCATCCACGGTGTAGCCGCCGTATTCGGCCTCGTTACACAGGGTTTCCCGGCCGGTACGGCAGTACTCGCAGGTGCCACACGCGGACCAGAGCCACACGTTGCCCACGATGTCGCCTACCTTGACGTCGTGCTCGCCCGGCCCCAGCTTGACGACCTCGCCGACGCCCTCGTGTCCAGGCACGAAGGGCGGCTCCGGCTTGACGGGCCAGTCGCCGCCGGCGGCGTGGACGTCGGTGTGGCAGATGCCCGAGGCGATGTTCTTGACCAGCGCTTGGTTGCGGCCGGGCTCCGGCAGGTCAACGTCTTCGAGGTTAAGCCGTGGGCCGAATTCTTCGACCACCGCGGCGCGGAATTGATCTGACATGGCGGTTGGTTCCTTTCTACGTTGCTCACTGCCCCAGGCAGTCCACTTGAACTAGTCAACCCGTGGCATCTTCGACTGGATGTCATACGTACCGGCGCAAGTGCCTTAACCAGCAGCGTAGAAGTGGCGAAGGGGCCACGCTAGGGCCCTACCCCACGTGCGAAACCTGCGAAGAACAGTGTTAACACCGCGTGGTGTGGACCCACCCAAGTAGTTCCTGAGGCGAACCAGGGCCGAGCCCAATTTTACCCAATGTTATGCCCGATAACACTATTAATGACTTAAAGTGATCTACTGCACGCCCTGCTCATGGTGCCAATTTTCATTAAGGGAAAAACTTACCCCCCCGCCAAACTAAATAGTCTGACGGGGGAAGCGTGCCGCGTAGGCGGCGAGCGCGGCTACTGTCCCACCGAAATGACGTTCTTCTTGTCCTTCGGTTTCGGCTTGCCCGGGTCGTCGCCGGTGACGTCGATCTTGTCCACGTCGAACATGGCGGAGATGAAATCGGCCACCCACTGGACCAGCTCGGTATCGCGCAGCTGCGGCGAGGTAACGTTCCGCCCCGCCTTCGGGAAAGGCACCTGAAGAGCCTGGGCCGCGGCGCGGTAATTCGACCCCGGGTACAGGCGCTTGAGGCGCACCTGCTTGGAATCAGGCAGCTCGACCGGGTGGAACTTCAGGCGGGTGCCCTGCACCGTGACGTCGGAGATCCCCGCCCGGCGCGCCTGGTGGCGCAGCCGTGCGACGGCCAGCAGGCGCAGGACCTCGGTGGGCACGGGCCCGAAGCGGTCCTCCATCTCCTCTCGCACGGCGCGCAGGTCCTTATCGTCCTGGGAGGCCGCGAGCTTGCGGTAGACCTCCAGGCGCAGGCGCTCGGAGTTGATGTAGCGCTCCGGGATGTGGGCGTCCACCGGCAGATCGATGCGGATTTCCTTCGGGGCCTCGTCGGTAACCTGCGGGGTCTCGCCCTTGGCCAGGGCCTTGAAGGTCTCCACGGCCTCGCCCACCAGGCGCACGTAGAGGTCGAAGCCGACCCCGGCGATGTGCCCGGACTGCTGGGCGCCCAGCACGTTGCCGGCGCCGCGCATCTCCAGGTCCTTCATCGCCACGGCCATGCCGGCGCCCAGGTCGTTGTTCTGGGCGATGGTGGCCAGGCGGTCGTAGCTGGTCTCGCTGAGTGTCGCACCCTTCGGGTAGAGGAAGTAGGCGTAACCGCGCTCGCGGGAGCGCCCCACGCGGCCGCGCAGCTGGTGCAGCTGGGACAGGCCCATGTGGTGGGCGTTTTCCACGATCAGGGTGTTGGCGTTGGCGATGTCCAGGCCGGTCTCGACGATGGTCGTGCACACCAGCACGTCGTACTCGCGGTCCCAGAAGCCCTGCACGGTCTTTTCCAGGACTTCCTCGGGCATCTGCCCGTGGGCGACGACCACGCGGGCCTCCGGCACGAGCTCGCGGATTTCACGCGCCTTCTTTTCGATGTCCGCGACCTTGTTGTGGATGAAAAAGGTCTGGCCATCGCGCAGCAGCTCGCGCCGGATGGCGGCGGCGACCTGCTTGTCCTCGTAGGCGCCGACGTAGGTCAGCACCGGGTGCCGGTCCTCCGGCGGGGTGAGGATGGTGGACATCTCGCGGATGCCGGCCATGGACATCTCCAGGGTGCGCGGGATAGGGGTGGCGGACATCGTCAGCACGTCGACCGAGGCCTTGAGCGCCTTGATGTGCTCCTTATGCTCGACGCCGAAGCGCTGCTCCTCGTCCACGATGATGAGCCCCAGCTGCTTCCAGTACACGCCCGTCTGCAGCAGGCGGTGGGTGCCGATGACGATGTCGACCGTGCCCTCCGCCAGGCCGGAGATGATCTCCTTGGCCTCCTTCTGGGTGGTAAAGCGGGAAAGCACCCGGATTTCCAGCGGGAAGCCCGCCATGCGTTCCGCGAAGGTGTTGTAGTGCTGCTGGGCCAGCAGCGTGGTCGGCACGAGGACAGCGACCTGCTTGTCGTCTTGGACGGCCTTGAAGGCCGCGCGCACGGCGACCTCGGTCTTGCCGTAGCCCACATCGCCCACCACGACGCGATCCATCGGCACGGTGGATTCCATGTCGTGCTTGACGGCATCGATGGCCAGCATCTGGTCCTCGGTCTCCACGAAGGGGAAGTTGTCTTCCATCTCCTGCTGCCAGGGCGAGTCCTCCGCGAAGGCGTGTCCGGGCGCGGCCTGGCGCTTGGCGTAGAGCTGCACCAACTCGCCGGCGATTTCGCGCACGGCGGCCCGGGCTTTCTTCTTGGTGTTCTTCCAGTCCGAGCCGCCCATCTTGGACAGCTTCGGGGCCTCGCCGCCGGTGTACTTGCTCAGCAGGTCCAGCGAGTCCATGGGCACCCACAGCTGATCCGCCGGCTGGCCGCGCTTGGAAGCGGCGTATTCCAGCACGATGTACTCGCGCCGCGAGGTCTCGTCCCCGGCCTTGATGGTGCGCTCGGCCATCTTGAGGAAGCGGCCGATGCCGTGGGTTTCGTGCACGACGAAATCGCCCTGCTTCAGCGCCAGGGGATCGACCTTGTTGCGGCGCTTGGCCGGGCGGCGCTTGGCACCGGCGATATCGCCCACACGGTTACCGGTCAGGTCGGTTTCCGTGATGACGACCAGCGGCAGGGCCTCCGCGTCCTTGAGCTTGCGCACCTTGGGGAAGACCAGCCCGGCGTGGCTGAGCGCCTGGTACAGGGTGACCTTGCCGGGGCTGGGCTCCCAGCCCGGGGTGGCGACCTCGGTGGGGATCCCCTTCTCGGCGAAGCGGTCGACCATGCGTTTGATGGCGCCGTGGGCGGGCGCGATAAAAGCCGCGCGGCCGCCGGCCTGGGTGTGGGCCAGCAGCTCGGCCATCATCTGGTCAATGGCCTTGAGATCCCCGCGCGGGGTCGGGCCGGGCTCGAACTCCAGCGGCAGGGTCTGCGCCTCGTCGGCGGCGAACATGCCGGGCGGCGCAAAGGTCCACAGCGGGCGCCCGGAGTCGGTGACCAGGTCCGAGAGCTCGTCGTAGTCGCGGAAGCTGGCCGCGGACAGGTCGAGGCCCTCCGTGGCCAGCGGGCCGTCGGCGCCCACGGCGGCGGCCTCCCAGCCGGCGGCCATGAACTCCGCGTCCGTGTCGACGAGGTCAGAGATGCGCGTGCGGATCTTCTCCGGCGCCACGAGGACCACGTGGGCGCCCGCGTCCAGGAAGTCGGTCAGGGGGACCATCGGGGCATCGCTGAGCGCCGGCAGGAGCGCCTCCATGCCGTCGGCGGGGATCTTCTCGCCCAGCTTGGTCAGCAGCTCCACCAGGGCGGGGTTGCCCGGGTGCTTCTGGGCCAGCTCCCCGGCCCGCTGCGCGACCGCGTCAGTCACGGGCAGCTCGCGGGCGGGATAGACGTCGACGGCGCCGACCTCGATCTCGGGGATGGTGCGCTGATCGGCCACGGAGAACTTCCGGATATCAGTGATCTCGTCGCCCCAGAACTCCACGCGCACGGGGTAATCCAGCGTCGTCGGGTAGACGTCCAGGATCCCGCCGCGGATGGCGTATTCGCCCTTCCGGGCGACCATGTCCACGTGGCGGTAGGCCTTAAAGTCCAGGGCCTCCACGAGCGCAGTAAGGTCGTGCTCTTCCTCCTCCGCGAAGTGGATCGGCGCGCGGCCTTCCACATCCTTGAGGATGGGCTGGCTAAAACCGCGCGCCGCGGTGACCACCACGCGCACGTCGCCGCGTGCCAGCCGGTCGAGGACCTGCGCGCGGCGGCCGATGATATCCACGCCGGGGCTTAGACGCTCGTGCGGCAGTGTCTCCCAGGCCGGGAAATAGGCCACGGCGTCGCCCAACATGGCGGCCAGTTCGGCGCTTAAATCCTCCGCCTCGCGGCCCGTCGCGGTGACCACCAGCACCGGCGCCTGGTTGGCCAGCGTGCCGATCGCCCAGGGGCGCGCCTGGTCAATGCCGGTGATGTGGAGGGCCCGCTCCCCCACCTGGGCCGCCAGGCCTTTCAGCTTCGGATCGGAGGCAGCGACCTTGAGCAGGCCGGCCAGCATTGCCGTCATGAATTCTCCTCTTCCTGGGTCTGCCCCGCGCCACCGGCCGGCGGCGCGACGAGCTTCGGCTGGGCTTGCATGTCGGAGAGCCCATTCCAACACAAATTAACAATATGCGCGGCCACGACCTCTTTGTCCGGCTGGCGTACATCCAGCCACCATAGCGCCGTGGTGGAGACCATCCCAACCAGCGCCTGGCCGTAGAGCGTCGCCAGTTCCTCGTCCAGCCCCCGGCGGGCGAAAGCCCGGCCCAGTATATAGCTGACCTGGCCAACCGCCGTATTCAGCAGCGTCCCATAGGAGCGCTCCGTGCCCGGCTTGGAATCCCGCACCAGAATGACGAAACCGTCGGTCTCCTCCTCCACGTAGGTCAGCAGCGCGAGCGCGGCCTGCTCAATGCGCTCCCGCCAGCTGCCGTGGTCGATCGCCTCTGTAATGACGCCCTCCAGCGCCACCATCTCCCGATCCACAACGACGGCGTAGATGCCTTCCTTGCCCCCGAAATGTTCGTAGACCACCGGCTTCGAGACCCCAGCCCGCGCCGCGATCTCCTCGACGCTAGCCCCATCGAAACCTAGCTCAGCGAAAGCCGCCCGCCCCACAGCCAGCAGCTGTTCGCGCCGCTGGCGGCCCGTCATGCGTCGTTTCACCATGCCTTAAAGCCTAGCCGCCGATGCCCCCGGCCAGCACCACCGGGCCTGCCACCCACCGCAGCGCCCCAGCGCGCACCAACCACCCACAACACCATTGCCCAACCTCGCTACAGCGCCACAACCCGATTATTCCGATCCCCGGCCCGTAAGGTAGTCTGTTAGGGCACAACGCCACTTCAATGGAGCGTCGTGATTCCCCATGGTGTAATCGGCAACACTACGGTTTTTGGTACCGTCATTCTAGGTTCGAGTCCTAGTGGGGAAGCTTTTCGTTTACCCGCCCCGACCGGTTTCCACTGGTGGGGCGGGTTTTTACCAATCCGACGTCCAACCGGCCCAAACTTTCTGGGGCTATTTTCTGTTTTTCGCGGTGGACTTTCTCGTACCCCACTCACCGTGTCTAGCACTAGACAAGAATCTGGCCGACGCATAAGCTCGAGATCAGACGGCAAGGGAAAGGTCCCGGCCATCGAACATGGAAGAGAGTCCGACATGCACAAGACTAGTGTCTTCACCCAACACCTCACCACCACACTCGTCACTGCCACAGGTGCGGATTCCCGCATTTCCTGAGTGGGACCGCGGGCGCTTCACACAGTTCTGGAAACCCACTCCCCTCATCTTTGACCGAGAGTTAAGACATGACCTATATCATCAGCGCGACCCAGTTCGACTACGACTTGGAGGTCTGGGGCGAGACGCTCCCGGAAGTGCGCAAGAAGCTCATCGACGAGGCCTTGTACCAGGGCATAAATATGGACTGCTGGATAGACCAGGTCCACGCGGTCTCCCCTCTCGATGAGTCCGTATTGGACGAGGACGAGCTCGCAGAGATCAACGACCCGCGCCCACTGAACTCGGATATCCTGTGTGAGTTGGCCATCCACGTCTGGGGCGCGCCGGACGTCAAGTACGAGGTAACTGAGACTCCCGTCTCCATCACCCGCGGCGAACTCAAGGCATCCCAGCACCTGCTGGGTTTGGACAATGCCGGCATGGCGCACGCGCTCAGCGTCGCCCCGCGCACCTACGCCCGCTGGATCGCCGGGACCATGGGCATCCCGATGGGGATCCGCGAAGACGTGTGCGGCCTTTTTGCTCGCATGGACAAGGACGCGGCCGAGCTCAGCGAACTGCACTACCAGGAGACGATCGTCGTCTACCCGAGCACCGAGTCGGAACAGCAGCTCGTCGGCCGCAGCCTGGGCTGGGAGCAGCGCACCTGCGAGCTCGCGATGCGCAAGCACGGCGTGCCCGTCTACCTAGGCGGCGAGGTCTAATGACCCACTAGATCGCTAAAAACGCCCCCGCAAGTAACCATCAGGTCACCTGCGGGGGCGCTTCCATATCGCAGCTCTGAGCTGCGTTAGCTGCGGACCTTCACGAGGTCGCGGTACACAGTGGGCTCGGAGACTTCCAGACGCTCCGCGGCTGCGGCGATTCCACCTTTGAGCAGGAAGAAGCCTGCTTCTTCAAGGTCCGCAACGACCTCCAGACGCTCGTCTCGACGCATCTGGTTTGGCGCAGCGCCTTGCTTTTCTAGTGCGGTATCCAGCATGGATTCCAACAGAGACTCCAGGTTGGTCCGCAAGCTTTCCAGGGAGTGGTGGTTTTCTTCCTCTGCCTCGTCCGAACCGGTGTTGGTTGCGTTGGAGACGGCCGCAGCGCTCGTGGCTTGCGCGAGCTCTACCGCCCGGCGCTTGGCCTCGGCCGTGGTCGGCATGGGAGCTCCCTCGGCAGCGCTGTCGCGGGATTCCCCGATGAGGCTGCCAGCTAGGCGCTGCACGTTGACGAGCTCGGTGATGTCAACGTTCACGCAGACCATCCCGATGAGTTCATTGGACTCATCCCGGATGAAGTAGCTGGACGAACGGCAGATTCGGCCGACGGCGTTTACTGAGCGGTAGCCCGCCACGAACGGAATGGAGTCGTGGGAACCTTGCTTCATGAACCACAGGGCGAAGTCCGTGACCGGGCCGCCGACCTTACGGCCACTGATGTGGCTGTTAACGATGGCGATGATGGACTCATCCGGCACGGTCAGGTCGTGCAGGACAACCTCACAGTTGGGGCCCATCGCCTGGCCCATGAACTCAACCAGGGGAACGTAGCGGGCATGCAGGTCGGCCGTGTCTTTCACCGGTGCGGAGGTGATGAGGTCTTTCAATGCCGTGTGCATGTCCGCGTTCCTTATCTCTGGTAGGGGCTCAATATTTTGCTGTGATTTTTCTTACGCTTACCGTAAGTTTAGCTGCAAGGCAGCAGTCGGGGGAAGAGAACGGTGGCCAGACCGCCCTCGGAGGTCTCCCGGTACTTGGAGTTCATGTCCTTACCGGTCTGGTACATGGTCTCAATGACGTTGTCCAGGGACACGGTCGGGTCGGACTCGCGCTCCAGGGCCATGCGGGCCGCGTTGACGGCCTTGACGGCGCCGACCGCGTTGCGCTCGATGCAGGGCACCTGCACCTGGCCGCAGACCGGGTCGCAGGTCAGGCCCAGGTTGTGCTCCATGCCGATTTCGGCAGCGGCGCACACCTGCTCCGGGGTGCCACCCATCAGCTGTGCCAGACCGGCAGCAGCCATCGAGCAGGCCACGCCGACCTCGCCCTGGCAACCAACCTCAGCGCCGGAGATGGAGGCGTTCATCTTGAACAGGGCGCCCACCTGGGTACAGGTCAGGAAGTAGTCGCGGTAGGTGTCCTCGTCGACCGGGGCGACGAACTTGTCGTAGTAAGCCAGCACGGCCGGGACGATGCCGCAGGCACCATTGGTCGGGGCGGTAACCACGCGGCCACCGGAGGCGTTGACCTCGTTGACGGCCAGGCCGTAGACGTTGAGCCAGCTCATGGCGCTCAGCGGGTCGTTGCCGCCGTTCGGCTTCTCCGTCAGGCGCTTGTACAGGACCGCTGCGCGGCGGGGAACGTGGAGCTTGCCCGGCAGGGTGCCCTCGGTGGTGATGCCGCGCTGGATGCCCTCCTTCATGACCTCCCAGACCTTGGCCATGTGTTCGCGCACTGCCTCTTCGCCGTGGGCCTCAATCTCGTTGGCCATGGCCAGCTCCGGGATGGACAGGTCGTGGCGGCGGCACAGGTCGAGCAGGGCCGCGGCGGTCGGGTATGCGTACGGTACCGGCTGGTGCGGAGCGCAGGCGCCGCCGACTTCCTCAGCCTCGACGATGAAGCCGCCACCGATGGAACAGTAGAACTTCTCCATGACGACCTCGTCGCCGTTGTAGGCGGTCAGGGACATGGTGTTCTCGTGTGCCGGGTGGAAGTCGGAGCGGAAGACGATGTCGTCGAAGTCGACCATGCGCTGGGCCGAGCCGATTTCCAGCTTGTTCGTGGCGCGTACCTTGGCCAGGAAGACCGGCATTTCGTCGATGTCGACGGTCTCCGGCTCGTTGCCAGCCACGCCCATGATGATGGCGTCGTCGGTGGCGTGGCCCTTGCCCGTCAGGGACAGGGAGCCGTAGACCTCGGCGTGGATGCGGTCGACCCGGTCGATGATTTCGGCGCGCTCGAGTTCATCGACGAACTGGCGGCCGGCCTTCATTGGCCCCAGGGTGTGGGAGCTAGAGGGCCCGATACCAATCTTGAACATTTCAAAGATACTGACGAACATGGCTGGATTACCTTTCCGAAGTTTTCCTATTCCCGTAGTGGGAGTACCGAAGTGGGGGCGGAGGAAGTGGTCTTAGAAGACCTGGATGATGTTGTAGACGATGGTGGCTACGGCCACGATGCCGATGACGGTGATGAAGTAGTTGCCGAAGTTTCCGCGGAACTTCTTCAGGGCGTCAATCTTGTGGATGGCGTACTGCGGCATCAGGAAGAGCAGGATGGCAATCGTCGGGCCACACAGGGTTTCAATCATGCCCAGGATGGACGGGTTAGCCCAAGCAACCAGCCAAGCGGAGACCAGCATGAAGATGAGGGTGCCGGTTTCCAGAGCCTTGTTGCGCTCCAGGCGGCCGCCGGAGGACTTCACGACGATGCCTTCGAAGCCTTCGGCCGCACCGAGGTAGTGACCCAGGAAGGACTTGGCGACGGCGATGATGGCGACAATCGGGGCGACCCAAGCGATAATCGGGTCATCGAAGTGGTTAGCCAGGTAGGACAGGATGGTGATGTTCTGTTCCTTGGCCTCTGCGACGTTCTCCGGGGACAGGGACAGCGCGCAGCTGAAGACGAAGAACATAACCACGCCGACCATGAGGGCCTCAGCGGCGGCCAGGACCTGGCCGGTCTTCTTATCGGCAGCTGCACCGTACTCCTGGCGCTTTGCCTTGGCGAAGGAGGAGATAATCGGCGAGTGGTTGAAGGAGAAGACCATGACCGGGACCAGCAGCAGCAGGGTAACGCCCAGGCCGTGGCCGGAGACGCGGGAAATCTCGCTCATGTCGAAGGTGCTGAACAGGGCGCCCGACCAGTTCGGGATGAGGTACAGGGACAGCAGGACCAGGATGGCGATGAACGGGAAGACCAGGACGGACATGGCCTTAACCACGAAGTCGTTGCCCATGCGGACAATCAGGATGAGGCCGCCGACCAGGATGGCCGACAGGAGCCAGCGTGACGGAGGCTCAATGCCCAGCTGGTGCTGCATGAAGCTGGAGACCGTGTTGACGATGGTGACCGAGTAGACCAGCAGAATCGGGTACACCGACAGGAAGTACAGGATGGTCATGGCCATGCCGGCCTTCGGGCCGAAGTGCTCCTCGACCACCTGGGTCAGGTCAGCGTCCGGGTTGGAGCTAGAAAGCATGAAGCGGGTCAGCGCGCGGTGGGCCATGAAGGTCATCGGGAACGCAACCAGCGTCATGATGATGAGCGGGATGATGCCGCCCTGGCCGGCGTTGATCGGGAGGAAGAGGACGCCGGCACCAATTGCGGTACCGAACAGGCTCAGCATCCAGACCGTGTCGGTCTTGTGCCAACCGCGAGGATCGACGGTGGGCTTTTCGTCGGCAAGAAGGGTGGCCGTGTTCTTTGCGTTGACGGCCTGCGAATCGCCAGAGCCGGATTCTGAACCGGCGGCGTTCTGCGGGTTGATGATTGTGGACATTGTTGTCTCTCCCAGTAGTGCGATATGTGAGCCACTTTCAGGACTCGGGTGGGACTGCCATCTGGAACCCTTGTGACGGCTGCCACTCGATTTCCCTTTCGTGTTAGTTGTAACTTTATCCCTCCCCCGAGGGTTGTGCAAATAAATTTGCTGCAAAACCCAAGAAAATGACTGCAATGTGACCAAACACTCAGAAATACGGCGTACCCAGCAGGTTTATCGCCCTATAGCGATACGGTAGTACCGTTTAACTGCGTGCAAAACCGCCCTTTTTGCACGAATGACAAAGATTTTTTCAGCCCTTTAGCGGAAATTGCAGAGTAATTTTTATCAGCTTCAGGCCTTTTATCACGACCGCGAGCGCGCGATTACTTGCGGCGCTGCCCCCACCAGCGGTTTCCGGCGCGCCGCACGAACTGCGCCATGTGTTCCGCGGTGTAGTTCACGGGCGCGCGACCCGGGCGGGCCAGCACCCACCCGCGCCAGTAGGCCAGCACCGCCAGGCCCGTGCCCACCAGCGGCGCCACCAACATGCCGAGCGCCTGGAATCCGGAGATGGAAAAGCCCACCATGACCACCCCCGTAATAATGGCGGGCACGGCATAGAGCGGGCTGCCGCCGAAGATGCCTGGAATCTGCCCCGAAGCGATGTCACGAATCATTCCCCCACCCACGGCGGTCAGCACGCCCATGAACACGCAGGCAATCAGCGGCATCCCGTGGGAGAGCGCCTTGACGCACCCAGTCGTGGACCACACGCCCAAGATGATGGCGTCGCCGTGGACCTTGAAGATCTCCCAGACTTTGCCCTTGAGATCGGTCAAGAACGCCACCAGCGCGCCCACGCAGGCCAGCCCCAGGTAGGCCGGGTCGGACACAGCGGCGGCCGCGCCCGCCCCGATGAGCATGTCGCGCATCATGCCGCCGGCCAAGGCCGAAAACAGCGCGAGGAAGATGAAGCCCACGATGTCGAATTCCCGCTTGCGGGCAATCGTCCCGCCGATGATGCCGTTGAGGACCACCCCGATCAGATCAAAGACTTGATAGAGGGTGGAGATGAGCGGATCGACGTCGTGCATGCTTTCCACAATAGGCAACCGCGCGGAGCCCAACCCCGCCCGGATGCCCTTTGCCTGCTGTGCTGGCTACTTGGCGTCCAGATTGGACTGGTGCCCGCCGGGGTTGCCGCGCGGCGCCGGCTCGTTCGCACCAGCCGCGGGCTGGGCCTGATTGGTCGGCGCGTAGGGGCTGCGGGAGGCATCGATAGAGCCGTGCTGGGCGTGGTTGGACGAGTGCCCGGCGTGCTCATCGAAGGTCATCGCCGCCGGATTCACGCGCACGTCGGGCTCGTCGCCGGGCTCGACCACGACGAACTGCCCCATCATGCCCTCGTCCTCGTGCAGGAGCATGTGGCAGTGGAACATATAAGGGATGGTCGGGTCTGGGTAATAGCCAAATTCCACCAGAAGGGTCGCCGTCGCCTTCGGCGGAAGGTCGATGGTGTCCTTCCATCCCTGGGTCGGAACCTCAATCCCCTGCCCGTTGAAGTCCAGGATCTTGAAGCGGGAGTTGTGGATGTGGAAGTTGTGCGGCCAGTCCGCGTTTTCGTTTTCCACGTGCCAGATTTCCGGCTTGTCGTGTTCAATGACCTCGTCCACGCGGGCCATGTCCATAGACTCGCCATTAATAAGGAAGGTATTGAGCACGAACGTGCGCTCCTTCAGCCCGTCCGAATCGGGCGTCTTGTCCGCGGCCGGGTCGAGCTTTGCCGGCAGCGCCGGGGCTTCCGGCGCGTCATCCTGGGGGCCGCGCAGGGTCAGCAGGTCGAAGGAGTCCTGGAAGCCGAAGTCCACGGTGTACTCGCCGTTTTCGGGGATGCCGAAACGGTCCTCGCGCGGGTGGGAGACAAGCTTGATTTCCTCGCCCGGGGCCAGGTCCACTAGGGCCTCGACGCGCTCACCGGGGCCGAGCAGAATGTCGTCGGCCTCCACCGGCGCGCCCAACAGTCCGGAGTCCGTGGCGATGACCTGGAAGGGAGCGTCGTTGTCCAGGCTGAGCGTGTAGAAACGCATGGTCGCGCCGTTTAAGAAACGCAGCCGCACCCGGCGCGTGGTGGCCTGGAAAAAGCAGTTGGTCTGGCCGTTTACCACCGGAGTGGTACCCATCAGGCCTAGTGTGTCATCGATCCGGTTGTCCAACTGGTCGTCGTCAGTGAATTTGAGATCGCAGATGACGACCGGGATATCGTCCACCCCGTAGTCGTGCGGGATTTCCAGCGATTCGGAGACCTCGTCGTCCAGGATGAACATGCCAGCCAGCCCGCGGTAGGCCTGCACGGCGGTCTGCCCGTGCGGGTGCGGGTGGTACCACACCGTGGCGGCAGGCTGCGCCACCGTCCAGGACGGCTCCCAGCTCTCCCCCGGTTCGATGGGCGAGTGCGGGCCGCCGTCGGCATACGCCGGCAGCTTCATCCCGTGCCAGTGGACGGTGGTCATCTCCGGCAGGTTGTTATCTACGCGGACCTTGACCTCCTCGCCCTTCTTGGCGCGCAGCGTCGGGCCCAGGTAATCGCCGTTGAACCCCCAGGTCCGCGTGCGCGGCTGGCCGGGCAGGATCTCGGCATGGCCGGCCTGGGCCTGCAGGTTGAACGTGCGGGTTGTACCCTCCAGCGAGCCTTCATAGAGCGGCGGGATGGCCAGCTCGCGCAGGTCGCCGTCGTAGCCGCGCGGTGCGGGCTGCTGGCTGGACTGGCTATCAGAGCACGCCGCCAGCGCGGGGGCCGCCGCAGCGCCCAGGGCGGCGACGAGCGTGCCGCGGAAAAACATTCGCCGGTTGAACGGGCGGTGCACATGGGCACGAGCGGGCATAAACAATCACCTTTGCCTTCACAACACCGTGAACAATTGATACTCCCTCCAGCCTAGGCCACCGGCCTCGCCACCTGTCCCGTGTTGGCGCCGCCGCGCACAATCTCACACCGGACGAGCTTGTTCCGCCGAGCTGAAGTTCTCGCTTCGCGGGCCGCAGCGAGGCCGTCCTTACTACCCAAAATTTTCGCCGTCCAATAGGCTCAGCACCATGCAAAACAAGAATAGGGAATCCCACAACGCGCGGCGTTTCGTCTGGGCAAACGGTCTGCAAAACCTCGGCGACCAGGTGGTCTCCGCCAAGACGGTGCTGCCGTGGGCGTTCCAGGCCGCGGGCGTTCCCCATTTCTTCACCGCCTTGCTGGTGCCCTTCCGCGAGTCCGGTTCGATGCTGCCGCAGGCAGCGCTGACCCCCTGGGTGACCACGCACAACAGCCGCAAGAAGCTGTGGATGATCGGATCGGTCGGCCAGGCCGTTTCCGCTTTCCTCATCGGGCTGGTCATCATCGTCGCCCGCGGCTGGTTGCTGGGCGCCGGGGTGTTGCTGGCGCTCGCGGCGCTGTCCGTCTTTCGGGCCCTGTGCTCCATCGCGGGCAAGGACGTCCAGGGCCGCACGATTTCTAAGGGCACCCGCGGCGAGGTCACCGGCCGGGCTACCGCCGTCGGCGGCGGCGCCACCCTCATCGTTGGCATCTTCCTCGTGTTCACCGGGCACCTGCCGCAGTGGGCGCTGGGCCTGTTGGTGGTCGCCGGCTCGCTGACCTGGGCGGTGGCCACCCTGGTATTCCGCGGCATCGAGGAGCCGGTCACGGAGGAGACCCAGCAGCCGCCGGCCCAGTCCTGGTGGCGCGACACCTGGAATCTGTATACCGAAGACAGCCGCTTTCGGCAGTTCGTCAACGTCCGCTCCCTGCTGTTGGTCTCCGCACTCTCGACCACGTTTATCGTCACCCTGGCCCAGCGCAACGGCGATACGCTGCTCGGCGGCCTGGGCTCGTTCCTGTTGGCCTCCGGCGTGGCCTCGCTCATCGGCGGGCGGGTCTCCGGGGTCTTCTCCGACAAGTCGTCCCGCAACGTGATGGCCGGCGGCGCCGCGGTGGCCTCCGTGGTCCTGGTTCTTATCGTGGCTGCGGATGCCACCCTGCCCGCTGCAGTCAACCAGTGGCTGCTGCCCGCCGGCTTCTTCGTGGTCACCCTGGCCCACACCGCCATCCGCGTGGCCCGCAAGACCTACGTGGTGGACATGGCCGAGGGCGATCAGCGCACCCAGTACGTGGGCGCGGCCAACACGATGATGGGCGTCATGCTGCTCATTGTCGGCGGCATCTCCGCACTTATCGCCCTGGCCGGGCCCTCGGTTGCGCTGCTCTTTTTGGCCATCGTCGGCGCCATCGGCGTGTGGCGGGCCCGCCAGCTGGAAGACGTCTCGGCGTAGGACTTTGTGTGTACAACGCCGCGGATCGCTCCAACGTGTCTGCTCAAAAGAACGCGGCTGGGCGCGCTCCGCTATATGATGTTTAGCGAAAAACTTATTGCACTTTCGCCGATTAAGATTTTGGAGAGTTCCCCACGTGGCAAGTCCGCAACCCGTAGCCGTCATCGTTCTCGCCGCCGGCGCTGGCACCCGCATGAAGTCTGCAACGCAAAAGACTTTGCACAGCATCGGCGGCCGCACCCTTCTGGGCCATAGCCTGCACGCCGCCGCCGGCCTGGAGCCCGAGCACCTCGTGGCCGTCGTCGGCCACCAGCGTGACCAGGTCTCCCCCGCCGTCGATAGCCTCGCTGAGGAGCTCGGCCGGGAGATCCTGCAGGCGGTCCAGGAAGAACAAAACGGTACCGGCCACGCCGTGCAGTGCGGCCTGGAACCGCTACCGGACTTCGAGGGCACCGTCATCGTCACCAACGCCGACGTCCCGCTGCTGCGCGCCGAGACCATCGACGGGTTGCGCGCCGCACACCAGGAGGCCGGCAACGCGGTCACCGTGCTGTCGATGGAGCTGGACGATCCCACCGGCTACGGCCGCATCGAGCGCGCCGAGGATGGCTCCGTGCAGGCCATCGTCGAGCACAAGGACGCCAGCGACGCGCAGCGCGCTATCCGCGAGGTCAACTCCGGCGTCTTCGCCTTCGACGCCGCCACGCTGCGCTCCGCCCTGACCCGCCTGGACACCAACAACGCCCAGGGCGAGCTCTACATCACCGACGTGTTGGAGATCGCCCGCGAGGACGGCCAGTCAGTCGGCGCCTTCCGCGCCCCGGATCCGGCGGAGCTTGCCGGCGTCAACGACCGGATCCAGCTGGCCGCCGCCGGCCGCGAGCTCAACCGCCGCCTGGTGGAAGCGGCCATGCGCGGTGGCGCCACCGTGGTGGATCCGGAGACCACCTGGATTGGTGTAGGCGTGACCATCGGCCAAGACGTGACCATCCACCCCGGCACCCAGCTGTGGGGTACTACCTCCATCGGCGACAACGCCGTGGTCGGCCCCGATACCACCCTGACCGACATGCAGGTAGGAGCCGGCGCCAGCGTCATCCGCGCCCACGGCGAGGGTTCGGTCATCGGCACCGAGGCCACCGTCGGGCCGTTCACCTACATCCGCCCCGGCGTCATCCTCGGCGAAAAGGGCAAGCTGGGCGGCTTCGTCGAGGCCAAGAAGGCCCACATCGGGCCGGGCTCCAAGGTGCCGCACCTGACCTATATCGGGGACGCGACCGTCGGCCGCGAATCCAACATCGGTGCCTCCTCCGTCTTCGTCAATTACGACGGCGTCAACAAGCACCACACCACCGTGGGCGACTACGTCCGCACCGGCTCGGACACCATGTTTATTGCTCCGGTGACGGTCGGTGACGGCGTGTATTCCGGAGCGGGTACAGTAATCAAGGACGATGTTCCGGCAGGAGCACTCGTTGTCTCTGGTGGCAAGCAGCGCAACATCGAGGGCTGGGTGCAGAAGAAGCGGCCGGGTACCCCGGCGGCGGAGGCGGCAGCCCGTGCGCAAGACGAACCACATAACGGCGACCACAAATAAGAAGGGTTTTTAACTCGCTATGACTGGCAAAATCACTGGCAGCAGCAAAAACATGAAGCTGTTTTCCGGGCGCGCACACCCGGATCTGGCTGAGGCCGTAGCCAAGGAGCTCAAGACGGACCTAGTCCCCACCACCGCCCGCGACTTCGCGAACGGCGAAATCTTTATTCGCTTCGAGGAATCCGTGCGTGGTGCCGACTGCTTCGTCATGCAGTCCCACACCCAGCCGCTGAACAAGTGGCTGATGGAACAGCTCATCATGATCGATGCGCTCAAGCGCGGTTCCGCCAAGCGCATTACCGCTATCCTGCCGTTCTACCCTTACGCGCGACAGGACAAGAAGCACCGCGGCCGCGAGCCCATCTCCGCCCGCCTGGTCGCCGACCTCCTGCAGGCCGCCGGCGCAGACCGTATCGTCTCCGTCGACCTGCACACCGACCAGATCCAGGGCTTCTTCGACGGCCCGGTCGATCACATGCACGCCATGCCGATCCTGACCGACTACATCAAGAAGACCTACCCCACGGACAACATCACCGTGGTCTCCCCGGACGCCGGCCGCGTCAAGGTCGCCGAGAAGTGGGCCCACGAGCTGGGCGACGCCCCGCTGGCCTTCGTCCACAAGACCCGCTCCACCGAGGTGGCCAACCAGACCGTGTCCAACCGCGTCGTCGGTGACGTCGAGGGCCACGACTGCATCCTGCTGGATGACATGATTGATACCGGCGGCACCATCGCCGGCGCGGTCCGCGTCCTCAAGGAGGCCGGCGCCCGCAAGGTCATCATCGCCTGTACCCACGGTGTCTTCTCCGATCCGGCCCGTGAGCGCCTGTCGGAGTGCGGCGCGGAGGAGGTCATCACGACCGATACCCTGCCGCAGTCCACCGAGGGCTGGTCCAACCTGACGGTCCTGTCGATCGCGCCGCTGCTGGCCCGCACGATCCACGAGATCTTCGAAAACGGCTCGGTTACTACCCTGTTTGAGCCGCAAGACTAAGAAAAAATCACTACCCTGGGTGCCCTAGGCAACTCCCCCGTTGCGACCGTGAGCCGGAACGCCTAAACGCTCCGGTGGGTCGCAACGGTGAGGGAGCCACGACCACAAGGAAGGACACTCATGGGTAGGTTTTCTAATTTCGACGGATCCGTAGCCCTGGTCATCGGGGCCGGCTACGGAATCGGCGCCGCGGTGGCCGAGGAACTCAGCGAGTGGGGTGCTCGCCTCGTTGTCGCGGACGAAGACCCGCAGCTGCTCGGCCAGCTCGTCGAGAAGCTCCGCGCCGCCGGCGCGGAGGTCACCGGCCACGTCATGGACACCACCGTGGAGGCCGCCCACCGCGACGCCGTTGACTTGGCCGTCCAGACCTACGGCGCGCTGCACCTGGCGGTCAACTGCCCCGGCTACGGCGGCAGCGACGACCATACCGGCGAATTCGCCGTGAGCGAGTGGGATCAGCTCATCGACCGCAACCTCAACGCCGTGGCCTACGGCATGCGCTACCAGCTCGAGCAGTTCATGGACCAGGAACGTACCTCGACGTGCTCGATCGTCAACGTCGCCTCCGTGCACGGCGCCTTCGCCTCGGCGGGTAATTCCGCCTACACCGCCGCCAACCACGGCGTGGTGGGCCTGACTAAGAGCGCCGCCCTGGAATACGGCTCCAAGGCCATCCGCATTAACTGCGTGTGCCCGGCCTATGTGCGCGGCGCCCGCCTGGCCAAGGACATGGACGATGAGGCGCTGCACCTCGTCATCAATTCCCACCCGCTGGGCCGCCTGGGCCAGCCGGAAGAGGTGGCCCACTTGGTGCGTTTCCTGCTGTCCCCGGACGCGTCCTATATCACTGGCAGCGCCCACATGGTGGATGGCGGCTACACCGCTGGCTAGCATTTGCCCAGCACAGCCGCTAAAGTTCTACGTTGTTGTTGAAAGATTTCAACGTGAAAGGACTTTTTGTGAAAAAGGCTCTCATGCTGGGAATGGCGTACTTCAGTTGTACTGTCGGCGCCGGCTTCGCCTCCGGCCAAGAGATGTTGTAGTACTACGCCGCCTTCGGCTGGTGGGGTGTCATCGGCGCCATCATCGCGCTGGTGCTCATGCCCTTGGCGGCGATGATCGCCATGCAGTACGGGAGCTATTTCCAGGCGACCTCCCACGACCGCGTCTTTTCCAGCGTGTCCGGCAAGTTCCTGGCCCGCTTCGTGGACTATTCCATCACCTTCACGCAGTTTTGTATTTCCTTCGTCATGCTGGCCGGTGCGGGCGCCAACCTCAACCAGCAGTTCGGCCTGCCGCTCTGGGTGGGCTCGACGCTGATGGCCGTCGCCGTCATCATCTGCGGCATGATGAACGTCGAGAAGGTCACCAACACCCTGGGCTCTATCACCCCGTTCGTGGTTGCCCTGCTGGTGATTGCCGCGGTCTATTCCTTCATGAACGCCCCGGCGGATCTCGCCGCCGTGGGCCAGTTCGGCATCGATAACGTGGAGACCACCCTGCCGAACTGGTGGGTCTCGACCTTCAACTACGTCGGTATCGCCATGATGGGTGGCGTCTCCATGGGCATCATCATGGGCGGCGACACCACCGACGTGCGCACCGCCGGCCGCGGCGGCATCATCGGCGGCCTGCTCTTCGGCGTCCTGCTGGTCATGATGGTCGTTGCCATGATCTTCAACGTCACGGACGTCTACGAGGACGCCCTGCCGACGCTGAGCATCATCACCAACGTCAATAGCACCCTGGGCCTGTTCGCCTCGCTGGTCATCTACGTCATGATTTTCTCGACCGCGCTGGGCAACTTCTACAGCCTCTCCCGCCGTGTGTCCACGCACGCCCCGCAGCGTTTCCGCCTGACCCTCGTGGTCATCGTCATCGTCGGCTACGTGCTGTCCTTCCTGGACTTCGCCACCCTGGTCGGCGCGGTCTTCCCGATCATGGGCTACGTTGCCCTGGTGATGATCGCCGTGCTGATCTTCACCTGGCTGGCCCGCGGCCGCGGCATCATCACCGCCGAGTCCCGCCGCCGCGACAAGATCCGCTCCCTGGTGCTGCGCATGATCGACCCGAAGCAGAAGTTCAGCAACGCCCAGCGCACCGAGCTCTCCCACGAGATCTTCCACTCCAACCTGGCTTCCCAGCCGCTGCGCGAATCCGTCTCCCAGGAGGTCATCGCGGAGCTGGACGCGGACTCCAGCAACCCGTTCAGCGCCGAAGGCTACGAGGTGGATGAAGACTGGCTGGAGGGGCGCTACGAGCCCATCCAGCGCGGCCAGGTGCGCTACGTCAGCAAGACCGACCCGACCGGGTACGACGCCGACGGCAACCCCATCGCCGCGTCCGACAAGGCGGCTAACGATGCCGCGGCCGAAGCCCCCGTCACGGCGCGCCCGCAGAAGGCCTCCGAGCAGGACTCCTAGGAGTGACCAGCACTCCTAGGCGTATATGGTGTCTCGAGGCACCATGCTCCCCGGGGCACGGAAATTGCGTCGCCGGGGCCGCGCGTGCTAGATTTCTATCTGTCTCGGCGAGGGCTGACTAACCACGCGCGTGGTGTTGGCCGTTATCGACGCGATTGATAAAACTACATTCCAAGCTTCACTTATTTAAGCCTGCGATGTGACTCGACCAAGACGTCCATCGGCAGGCTTTAGTCGTATTTATACGCCAAGTCCTTGCCGTGTGTACTTTATTTCGACCTACATTCGACTCACAAGGAGAAACAATGGCTAACGAACGCCCTGTCATCAAGGCCGAAGCCCGTACCGAGTTCGGTAAGGGTGCTGCTCGCCGCCTGCGCCGCGAGTGGAAGATCCCCGGCGTGATCTACGGCTCCAACACCGAGCCGATCCACTTCGCCGCTGGCCTGCTGGAAATCCAGACCCTGCTGCGTTACCACGGCGTCAACGCCGTTCTCGAGCTGGAGATCGACGGCCAGCAGCACCTGACCATGGTTAAGCACGTCGACCAGAACGTGCTGACCCTGGACGTTGACCACATCGACCTGCTGTCCATTAAGCGCGGCGAGAAGGTCGAGGTCGAGGTTCCGGTCACCGTCGAGGGCGAGCCGGCTCCGGGCATGATGTACCTGCAGGACGCCGACGTCATCATGATCGAGGCCGACGTACTCAACATTCCGGAAGAGATCGTCGTTTCCATCGAGGGCGCCGAGGACGGCACCGTCGTCACCGCTGCCGACCTGACCATGCCGGAAGGCTCCACCCTGGTCGCCGACGACGACACCGTCATCGTCTCCATCTCCGAGCCGGAGGTTGACACCGAGCTCGAGGAGGCCGCCGAGGCTGCTGAGGAAGGCGGCGCCGACGCTGGTGCCGAGTCCGTCGACGAGGGCGAGTCCTCCTCCGAGGACGAGGAGTAATCACTCTCCCCTCGCTAGGGACTTACTGCGGGCCCTCCACGCCACGTGCGTGGGGCGGCCCGCCTTTCTTTATGCCTGTGCCACAATGGTGGGCATGAGTGACGCTCCCCTGCTAATCGTCGGCCTGGGCAACCCGGGTCCGAAATATACCGGCACCCGGCACAACATCGGCCACGAGGTCATCGCGGAGCTCGCCAGCCGGGCCACGCCGCAGGCCGCCAGCCTAAGCCTCAACCGGAAGACCAACGCGGAGATCGCCGAGCTCGCCCCGGGACGCCTGGGCGCCCGGCGTATCATCCTGGCCCAGCCCCGCACGTTCATGAACACCTCCGGCGGGGCGGTCAAGGCGCTGGCGAATTATTTCTCCGTTCAGCCGGCGGACATCGTTATTATTCACGACGAGCTGGAGCAGGACTTCGGCGCCGTACGGCTGCGCCTGGGCGGCGGGGACCACGGCCACAACGGTCTGCGTTCGGTCACGAAGTCCCTGGGTACGAAGGATTACCAGCGCCTGTCGGTGGGCATCGGCCGCCCGCCCGGGCGCATGGACCCGGCCAGCTTCGTACTGGCGCGGTTTTCCAAGAAGGAGGCTGCGGACGTGCCGATCATCGCAGCCGATGCCGTAGATGAGATGCTGCGCACGTTAACATAACCTTTTATGAGGCTAGCTACCCTGAGGACCCAGTACGGCACGACCACCGTCCGCGTGGACAGCGACTACACCGGCGTGGAGCTCGACCACGAGGACGTGGGCGCCCTCCTGCGCAGCGGCGACTGGCGCAAGGCTGCCCAGCTCTCCGGCGAGCCCATCGTCTTCGACCACGAGGATCTAGCCCCGGTCATCCCGCAGCCCGAGAAGATCATCTGCGTCGGCCTCAACTACGCCCGCCACATCCGGGAGATGGGCCGGCAGGCGCCGGACCAGCCCACGCTCTTCGTGAAATTCGCCGACGCCCTCACCGGGCCTTTCAGCGACGTGTCCATCCCCGGCTACGCGCAGAGCAAGCTCGACTACGAGGGCGAACTCGCCGCGGTCATCGGCACCCGCGCGCACCGCATCGATCGCAGCCGCGCGCTGTCGCACGTGGCCGGCTACGCCATCATGAACGACTACACCCTGCGCGATTTCCAACGCCAGACCACGCAGTTCCACGCCGGCAAGTCCTTCTACCGCAGCTCCGGCTTCGGGCCGTGGCTCACCACCGCGGATGAGTGGTCGCCGGGTTCCGGCGCCCGGCTGACCACCACGGTCAACGGTGAGACCCGCCAGGACGACAACACCGACGACCTGATTTTCCCGGTCGCCGAGCTCGTCTCCTTCTGCTCGCACCTCTACCCGCTCAACCCCGGCGACGTCATCGTCACCGGCACCCCGGAGGGCGTCGGCTTCGCCCGCGACCCGCAGCAGTTCTTGGGCCACGGCGACACCGTGCGCGTGGCGATTGAGGGCCTCGGCCACATCGAAAACACCACGGTCTTCGCCGATTAATATTCATCTTTGATGGGTTTTCCCCACGGCCTCCCGGCGGCTACGATTGAATTATGAGCAAGAAAGACACGAAGACCACCCAGCCGCCGAAGCTGAACAAGAAGGCCTACGAGGACGAGCTCAAGCGCCTGCAGGCCGAGCTGGTCGACATGCAGCAGTGGGTCGTCGAGACCGGCGCCCGCGTGGTCATCATCATGGAAGGCCGCGACGCCGCCGGCAAGGGCTCGGCGATCAAGCGGATCACCCAGTACCTCAACCCGCGCTCCTGCCGCGTGGAGGCACTTCCCGCCCCGACCTCCCGGGAGCGCGGCCAGTGGTACTTCCAGCGCTATATCGAGAAGCTGCCCACCGCGGGCGAGATCGTCATCTTCGACCGCTCCTGGTACAACCGCGCCGGCGTCGAGCGCGTCATGGGCTTTTGCACGGAACAGGAATACGTCCGCTTCCTGCACCAGGCCCCGATCTTCGAGCAGATGCTCGTCGAGGACGGCATTATGCTGCGCAAGTACTGGTTCTCCGTCTCCGACGAAGAGCAGATCGCCCGCTTCGAGTCCCGCCGCAACGATCCGCTGCGCCGTTGGAAGCTCTCGCCGATGGACCTGCAGTCCATCACCCGCTGGGAGGACTACTCGCGCGCCAAGGACGCGATGTTCATCCACACCGACACCCCCACCGCGCCGTGGTACACCGTCGAGTCGGAGGACAAGAAGCGCTCGCGCATCAACGTCATCTCGCACCTGCTCAGCTCCATCCCCTACCAGAAGATCGAGCGCGAGATGCCGGAAATCCCGCAGCGCCCGGCCTCCGACGGAGAGGAATACGAGCGCCCGGCCCGCGAGGAATTCAAGTACGTCCCCGACGTGGCCGCCAACCTCGTGCGCGGCAAGCAGGATAAGAAGAAAAAGAAGGACAAGAAGAACTAGTCCCTGCTCTTCGAGCTAAGCGGCGCCAGTCGCTTAGCCGAAATCCCAAAAATCCCCCGCCAGGTGGAACAATCCAGCTGGCGGGGGAATTTTTGTCCGGCTGCCCAAAGCCGGCCCCAGCGCTTAGGTGGTTAACACCGCGCTGCGCGCTGGGGCCTGAGAACCTTAGAGCTGCGAGGCGTGGATGCGGCTAGGCAGGACCTTCGGGCGGGCGTTGGCCAGGCGCTCGACGATGCGGATGACCTGGTTAGAGTAGCCGAACTCGTTGTCGTACCAGACGTAGAGCACCAGGTGCTTGCCGCTGGCGATGGTGGCCAGGCCGTCGACGATGCCGGCGTGGGTGGAGCCGACGAAGTCGGAGGAGACAACCTCCGGGGAGGCGATGTAGCTGATCTGCTGGCGCAGGTGGGAGCGCAGCGAGACGTCGCGCAGGAAGTTGTTGACCTCGTCGCGCTCCACCTCGCGCTCCAGCTCCAGGTTCAACACGGCCATGGACACGTCCGGGGTGGGAACGCGGATGGCGTTGCCGGTCAGCTTGCCCTCGAAGTCCGGGACGGCCTTGGCCACGGCCTTAGCGGCGCCGGTCTCGGTCAGGACCATGTTCAGGCCGGCGGCGCGGCCACGGCGGTCGCCCTTGTGGTAGTTGTCGATGAGGTTCTGGTCGTTGGTGAACGAGTGGGCGGTCTCGACGTGGCCGTGGACCACGCCGTAGCGCTCGTTGATGACCTGCAGGACCGGGGTGATGCCGTTGGTGGTACAGGAAGCCGCGGACAGGATGTTGTCGTCCTCAGCGATGTCGCCGTCGTTGATGCCGTAGACGATGTTCTTGATGTCGCCCTTGCCCGGGGCGGTCAGCAGCACGCGGGCGATGCCCGGGGCCTCCAAGTGCTGGGACAGGCCCTCGCGGTTGCGCCACGCGCCGGTGTTGTCGACCAGGATGGCGTCCTTGATGCCGTACTGGGTGTAGTCGATGGTGGCCGGGTCGGAGGCGTAGATGACCTTGATCTTGGTGCCGTTGGCCCAGATGACCTCGTTTTCCTCATCCACGGAGATGGAGCCGTTGAAGGCGCCGTGGACGGAGTCGCGGCGCAGCAGGGAGGCGCGCTTGAGGATGTCGCCGTCGCCCTTCTTGCGCACGACGATGGCGCGCAGGCGCACGCCGCCGTAAGCGGCCTCGCGGGCGATCAGGATACGGGCCAGCAGGCGGCCGATGCGGCCGAAGCCGTAGAGCACGACGTCGGTGCATTCCTTGTTGACGCCGGCGCCGACGACCTCAACCAGCTCCTGCTCGAGGTAGTCGCGCAGGCTGTTGTAGTTGTCCTTTTCCTCTTCGTAGCCGATGACCAGGCGCCCCACGTCGACGGAGGCAGAACCCAGGTTCATCTCGGTCAGTGCCTGGATGATCGGCAGGGTCTCGAAGGTGGACAGCTCGCGCTCCGCGATGCGGCGGGCGTAGCGGTGGCTCTTAATGATGTCGATGTCGGTGACGCCCACCAGCGGGCGGCCGAAGATCGTGGTGACGACATTGTTTTTGCGGTGAAGCTGGTGGATTAGCGGCAGCATCTCCTGCGCCTTTTCGAGGCGCTCATTCCAGTTTTCTTGCCACACGTGCGAGTTCGCGGTCACGAAATCAATCCTTTTCACGGTCCGATGGGTGTACAACCAATTCTCAACCAAAAAGTTTATCGCGTTCTAGTTCGCCTTTTGGTTAAGACGGCGGAGGATGTCTTCCACCCTACCCCCGCCCAGCCCAGTGGCCGGTTCGCCGACGAGGCAGTATGCCACCGCCTTATCCCCCGCCGCGCGCCGCGATCGCAGAATCTGGTTGAGATGGGGGTAGATGGCAGGGGCATCCGGGTGCTGGGCGGTGTACTCCGTCGCCAGGCCCCGGGCCACCCGACCGCTGAAAGCCCGGGTGGAGACGGTCGGCCCGCCCTTGGAAAGCATTTCCCGGTTGGCCGGGCTCGTCCCCGCCTCATCGGCTAGGAGGAAGGCGGAGCCACAGACCGCGGCCGCCACCCCCGGCAGGCCAAGCACCCGGGCGACGTCCTCCGCGGTGCGCAGGCCGCCCGCGGCCAGCAGCGGCAAGCCCACCTGGCAGGCGCGCACCAGATCCGGCAGCGCGCGCTGGTCCGGCTCGGCGTATTCGTCCCAGATACCGCGGTGCCCGCCGGCGTCGGGTCCCTGCACGCACAACACGTCGGCCCCCGCCTCCGCGGCGGCGTGTGCCTCGGCCGGGTTGGTCACGGTCACCCAGGCCTCCGTCCCGCGGCCGTGGATGCGCGCGATCTCCGCGCCGCTGAAGGGGCCGAACATCGCCCAGACCACCCGCGGCGGGGTGGACACGCCCAAGGCGAGGTCGAGCTTGGCGTCCCAACCGAAGCTGTAGTCCGCGGCGGCCAGCTCCACCCCTTCGGCCGCCGCCACTGCCAAGGCGGCCTGGCGCTCCTGCTCGCGCAGCGGCTGTTGGGGATGGAAGAGGTTAACCGCCCAGCGGGTGGTGCCGGTGTCCAGCAGCTGCTCGAGCTGCGCTTCTGCCTGCTCACGGCTGGCCGTGCCCCACGCTAGCGTGCCCAGCGAGCCGGCCTTCGCGGCCGCCGCTACCAGCGCCGGGGTGGTAGGCCCGCCGGCCATAGGCGCCGGCAGGACGGGGCAGGTGAGTTCGTCTAGGACCGTGCTAGCTGTCATGCCTTAGAAGGATATATGCCAGACTAAAAGCGTGTCTTTTTTAGATAAACTCTTAAGCCCCTTCCGGAAGTCTTCCGCACACGGTTCTGCCCGGTCCGCGTCGTCGGGCTCTGCGCACACCGCGCCCGCGCCGGAGGACCTGCGCGCCGAGTGGCTCATCGTCGGCCTGGGCAACCCGGGCCCCAAATACGCGGCGACGCGGCACAACGTCGGTTTCATGGCTATAGATGACCTGCTGGCGGCTACCGGCGGGCTGGTCCAGCCGGTGCGCGGGCTGGCGGCCGACGCCGCCTCCTTGGACATCGACGGCACGCCGGTACTGGCCGTGCGCCCGCAAAACTTTATGAACTTAAGCGGCGAGCCGGTCGGCGAGCTGGCACGGCGCCTAGGCGTGCCGCCGGAGCGCATTATTGTCATTCACGACGAGCTCGACCTACCCGCCCACAAGGTACGGCTCAAGCAGGGCGGCAATGAGAACGGGCACAACGGCCTGAAATCCCTGACCGAGCACCTGGGCACGCGGGACTACCTGCGGGTGCGCATCGGCATCGGCCGCCCGCCGAAGGGCTCGTCCATCCCCGACTATGTCCTGGGCCCGGTGGATGCCAGCCGCGGGCTGGATACGGCGATTAGCACCGCTGCTGAGGGCGCCCGGCTCATCGTGGACAAGGGCCTGGCGGCCGCGCAGAATACTATCCACTCCCGCTAAGCGCGAAAGCGCCGGATCCCGGGCGGCGGCCGCGCTAGTCTAAAGATATGAAAACCTTCGTCATCACCGGCGCCTCCGATGGCGTCGGAGCCGCCGCTGCCCGCCTCATCCACCGCACCCGCCCCGACGATCGCATCGTCGTGGTCGGCCGCAACCCGGAGAAAACCGCGCGCGTCGCCGCGGACCTCGACGCCCCGCACTTGGTCGCGGATTTCGAGTCCCTCCGCGAGGTCCGCGAGCTAGCGGACAAGCTGGCCGAGTTCGGCCCGCTGGCCGGGCTGGCCAACAACGCCGGCGGCATCTTCGACGGACCGCTGACCACGGCGGACGGCTTCGAGCGCACCTGGCAGGTCAACGTGGTGGCCCCGTTCCTGCTAACTACCTTGCTGCGCGAGCAGCTCGGTAGCGCGCCGGTGGTGCAGACCGCCTCGATCGCCAACGTCCTGCTCGCCAAGTTCGACCCCGAGGACCCGAACACCTTCCGCGGCTTCAGTTCGGAGCGCGCCTACGGCAACGCGAAGCTGGGCAGCATCCTGCTGACCCGCTACCTGCACGAGCAAGGGCTGAATTCCGTGGCCTTCCACCCCGGCGTGCTGGCCACGAATTTCTCGCGCACCTCCAACGCCCGCCTGTCCAAGGCCTACACCGGGCGGCTGGGCCGGCACTTCGGCTCGGCCGAGGACGGTGCCCACAACCTAGCGTTTTACCTGACCGGCACGCCGGGTATCCACTTCACGCCGGGCGAGTACTACAACAACCACCAGCGGCCGGGCCGCCAGAAGAAGGTCTCCGACGCCGAAATCAGCGCTTTGTTTGATGCCCTGGGAAATAGGCTGCACCTCGACTAGGCCCCGTGCGATTAAACGTCCCTACTACTGGGAAGTAAACTATGCGCCATGAGTATTGCCGCTGAAGCCAACCGCCGCCGCACCTTCGCCGTTATCGCCCACCCGGACGCCGGTAAGTCCACGCTGACCGAGGCTTTGGCGCTGCACGCCCACATCATCAACGAGGCAGGTGCGGTGCACGGCAAGGCCGGCCGCAAGTCCACCGTCTCCGACTGGATGGACATGGAAAAAGACCGCGGCATCTCCGTGGCCTCGTCGGCCCTGCAGTTCGAGTACGCGCCCGAGGGCCACGAGGGCGAGCCGTACATGATCAACCTGGTCGACACCCCGGGCCACGCGGACTTCTCGGAGGACACCTACCGCGTGCTGACCGCGGTGGACGCGGCCGTCATGCTGATCGACGCTGCCAAGGGCCTCGAGCCGCAGACCCTCAAGCTGTTCCGCGTGTGTAAGGCCCGCGGTCTGCCGATCATCACCGTGATCAACAAGTGGGACCGCGTGGGCCGGGAGCCGCTGGAGCTGGTCGATGAGATCGTCAACGAGATCCAGCTGCAGCCGACGCCGCTGTACTGGCCGGTGGGCATCGCGGGCGATTTCCGCGGCCTCGCCCACGTCAACGACGACGGCGAAGCTGACGAGTACATCCACTTCATCCGCACCGCCGGCGGTTCCACCATCGCCCCGGAGGAGCACTACTCCCCCGCCGACGCCGCCGCGAAGGAGGCCGACGTCTGGGAGACCGCCGCGGAAGAGGCCGAGCTGCTGGCCGCCGACGGCGCGGTGCACGACCAGGAAATGTTCGAGCAGTGCGTGACCAGTCCGCTGATCTTCGCCTCGGCGATGCTGAACTTCGGCGTGCACCAAATCCTGGACACCCTGTGCGCCATCGCGCCTGCGCCGCGCGAGCGCGAATCCGATCCGAAGGCCCTGGAGGCCGCCGACTCGGGCGCGTCCAGCGCGATGGACGCCGTGCGCGAGGTCACCGATGACTTTTCCGGCGTCATCTTCAAGGTCCAGGCCGGCATGGATCAGAAGCACCGCGATAACTTGGCATTCATGCGCGTGGTCTCCGGCTGCTTCGAGCGCGGCATGCAGGTCCACCACGCCCAGTCCGGGCGCTCGTTCTCCACCAAGTACGCGCTGACGGTCTTCGGCCGCACCCGCGACACGGTGGATGCCGCCTACCCGGGCGATATCGTCGGTCTGGTCAACGCCGGCTCGCTCGCCCCCGGTGACACCATCTACACCGGCCGCAAGGTGCAGTTCCGCCCGATGCCTCAGTTCGCCCCGGAGGCCTTCCGGATCCTGCGCGCGAAGTCGCTGGGCAAGTACAAGGCCTTCCGCAAGGGCCTAGATCAGCTCGCCGCCGAAGGCGTGGTCCAGATCCTGCGCAACGACGCCCGCGGCGATGCCTCCCCGGTCATGGCCGCGGTCGGCCCCATGCAGTTCGAGGTCATGCAGGCCCGCATGGAGTTGGAGTACAACGTCGAGACCGTCACCGAGCCCATCCCCTACTCCGTGGCGCGCCGCACCGACGCCGAGTCGGCCCCCGAGCTGGGCCGCCAGCGCGGCGTGGAGATCTTCACCCGCACCGACGGCGAGCTGATCGCCCTCTTCGGCGACAAGTGGAAGCTGGCCTTCATCGAGAAGGAACACCCCGAGCTGACCATGGAAACCCTGGTCGCCGACTAGGCCACCAGCCGCCCCGACAACCGGGGCCATAGACGAAGGGTGCCTGACCGGAAACTTACCGGTCAGGCACCCTTTATTTGCTTTATTCTCTGCAGCCGCTGACTAGAGCCTCAGGCTTAGGCCCGCAGCCAGCTAGAACATCAGCATGAACGGGATGACTACGATCTTGACCACCTGGGCCACGACGATGGTCGAGGCGTAGCCGGTCATGATGCGGGAGTCGGTGCTGACCCCGGTGGCGTAGTTGACCACCGCGGGCTGGCCGAAGATACCGGACACGCCACCGACGGTGCGGGTCTCGGACTGGCCCAGCATGCGACTGAACAGCGCGAAGAGGACGATGACGACGATGGTAACCAGCGCCGCCAGCACCATGGCCTTCAGGCCCACGATGGAAAACGCGGTGGAGACGAAGGCCTCGCCGGAGGCCAGGCCCACCGAGGCCAGGAAGATCATCAGGCCCCACTGCTGGAACGAGGTGTTGATGGAGGAAGGAACCTGCCACGGCACCCGGCGGGTGCGGTGGACCGCGCCGAGCACCAGGCCGGTGATCAGCGGGCCCAGGGCGAAGCCCAGCTCGAAGGAGGCTCCGCCCGGCAGCGGGATCACGATGAGCGAAATCAGGTAGCCGATGAACAGGCCGCCGGCCACGGCCACCCAGTTCAGCTCCGCGTAGGACTTGACCGAGTTACCGAAGTAGTCGCGGATATCGCCCAGGCGGTCGAACTTCACGATGAGCTCCACGACGTCGCCGGAAGCCAGGTGCGTGTCATCGTTGGCCAAGAACAGCTCGTCGCCGCGGCGCACGCGCAGGATGCGGCCGCCGTAGCGCTCGAAGAGGTTGAGCTCGCCGACGGTGCGGCCGGCGACGTCCTCGTTGGAAATCGCCACGTCCTCGATGACCAGGCGCTTGTCCACGAACGGGGTCTGCGGCTGGCGCTTGCCCAGGGCCTTGACCAGCTCGCGCGAGTAGGACTTGGTCACCATCACGCGCATGATGTCGCCGGCGTGGATCTCCGGCGAGTCGCCGGCCACCATGACCTTATTGCCGCGGCGGATGGTCGCGATGATGAAGTGCTCGCCGAATTCTTCTTCCAGGTCCGCCATGTTGACGTCGTTCTTCGTCACGCGCACTGTGATGGCGCGGAAGACCTGATCAGCGGAGTTGTCCTGGTCCTTCTTCGCGGGCCAGGTCTGCTTCAGGATGAAGGAAACCATGAGGATGGCCACGGCCACGCCCACCGGGTAGCCCAGGGAGTAGGCCACGGCCGGCAGGTCCTCGCCGGTCTGCTGCTGGGCGACGGCCAGCGAGGCCGTCGACGTCGTCGCGCCGGAGAAGACGCCTACCGCGCCCAACGGGGAAATCCCCAGAATGCCACCGAAGCCCAGCGCGGCCCCGGCTGCCAAGATCACTGCGGCCGCGGCCGCCATCATCTGCTTAATCTGCTCAGATAATTCCTTGAAGAAACGTTCCCCGGCGGACAGGCCCTGCATGTAGATGAACAGACCCAAGCCCATTTCCTGTAACTTGCTCAGGATGGTCTCGTCCAGGTCCACGAAGGAACCGAAGGCGAGCCCCACGAACAACGTGCCGGCCGCGCCGAAGCGCAGCGGCCCGAAGGGGATCATCCCGAACAAGGTGCCGAGCACGATCATCAAGAAGATGGTCAGTAGCTCATTACCTTTAAAATTTCTAACACGTTACTTAATTCTAAGCGGTCGGGTGCGCTTCGCCAGCCGAGGCCCTGCCCTGACTAGGCCCGTCGCTGGGCAGCACCCCTTTCAGGGGCAAACTTTCGACGTCGACAGCGCCCACCAACTAGAGCCGCCCCAGCAGGTGCCGCTACACTGTCGGGCCGGCTGGAACACGAGACATGTATCGCGCCTAGTACCCACTTTTGGTACCCACCTTTAGCGCCCATTTTTATACCCACGCTGAGGGCGCGGCGGTGCGAGTAAATCTGCTAACGCCACGATGCCTTTGTCACGCAGGTCTTCCTGGTGATAGTCCGTTTTCTCTTCACCCGCTACAACCTACAGAGGTGTTTCCTTGGCTGCTTCACATTCTGCTGCGCCTGCCCAATCGGCTAAGCCGGCCGGGCTTTCCATCATCATCGCCGCCGCGTTTTCGGCGTTCCTCGCCACGTTCAATGAGACTTTCCTGAACGTGGCCTTTACTCCCATCATGGCCGACTTCGGCGTGGAGGTGACCACCGTCCAGTGGCTGGCCACCGCCTATATGCTGGGCGCGGCCGTGATGACCCCGACCGCGGGTTTCTTCTTCCGCCGCTTTAATACCAAGCCGCTGTACCTGGCCACGACCGCCACCCTGATTATCGGCTCCGTCGTCGCTGCCCTGGCCCCGAACTTCACCGTGCTGCTGCTCGGCCGCATCATCCAGTCGCTAGGCACGGGCCTGCTCGTGCCCATCGGCATGAATATCGCCCTGACCGTCGCCCCGCGCGAGAAGCTGGGCACGTTCATGGGGCTGATGGGCGCGATGACCACGCTGGGCCCGTCCGTGGCCATCGTGGTCTCCGGCGGCCTGCTGGAGCTGGCCTCCTGGCGCCTGCTGCTGTGGTTCTTCGGCGGGCTGGCCCTAATCAGCTTCTTCGTCGGCTGGATCGTGGTCTACAACATCTCCGAACACGCCAAGACCACCCTGGACGCGCTCTCCGTGGCCTTGGTTGCCGTCGCGCTCATCGGGCTGCTCTACGGCATTTCCACCATCTTCGGCCCGCAGCGCCTCGTCGCCATCGCCGCCATCGTCATCGGCGCGCTAGCCCTGGCCGCCTTCGTGCGCCGCCAGCGCACCAGCGCCGATCCGCTCATCGATCTCCGCCCGTTGGGGGTCTTCGCCTTCCGCGCCGGCGTGACCATCAACATCGTCGCGCTCATCATCGTCTTCTCGATGAATATCCTCGTGCCGATCCACCTGCAGTCGGTGCACGGCACCACGGGGCTGACCGCCTCGCTGGTGCTCTTCCCCGCCATCCTCATGGCCGTCATCCTCGGCCCGGTCGCCGGCAAGATTTACGACGCGCGCGGCCCGCAGCTCATCCTGCCGCTGGGTATGGCGCTGATGGCCGTGTTCTCCCTGGCGACCTCCTGGGCCATGAGCGGGGAGGTCCTCTGGGCCATCACGCTGTGGTACATCCCGGCCATCGTGGGCTCCGCCCTGGCCATCGGCCCGGTGCAGTCCTTCGCTCTATCTTCGCTGCCGCGCCACCTGAACGCGCACGGCGTGACCATCTTCTCCACCTCGTTCCAGGTCGCCGGCTGTATCGGTTCGGCGGTCTCCACCGGCATTTACGGCGCCTTCGTCTCCTCCGGGCAGGGGTCTGATGACACCGCCAACCGCGGCTTCCTGTCCGTCGGCGCGCTGCTGTTCGTCCTCGCCGCCGGGGCGGCAGTCCTGGCGGTTGCCGGCACCCGGTCCCGCACTGCGCACGACGCCACCGACACCGCCCCGGAGGCGGACCACGCGGCCCCGGCGGTCACGGATTCCCTGGTCAGCCAGCTCATGAAGACCGACGTCTACCACCTGCCGCCTGCCGCCACGATCCGCCAGGCGCTGCAGGTCTTCGTGGACAAGAAGATCTCGGCCGTGCCCCTGCTGGCCGCCGACGGCACCCTACGCGGCATCGTCTCCGACGGCGACGTACTGGGTGCGCTGGGCACCCAGGTCCCGCGTTTTACCACGCCTTATGCCTTCCTCATCCACCACGGCGAGGACGAGTTCAGCGTCGAGGTCGCCGCGGTGCTCGACAAGCCGGTGGCCGACATCGCCACCACCGACGTGGTCACGGTTGATACCGACGACGACCTCGGTACGATTTCCGCGGTGCTGGCCGAGCGCCACCTGAAGAAGGCGCCCGTAGTCGATGCCGCCGGCCGCGTCGTCGGCGTCATCAACCGCTCGGACATCAACCGCTACCTGGTCGCAACCTACGTCTCCGCCGCCCCGCACGCCTCGGCAGCCGGCAACGGCGAGGCTTAAGCGGGGACGCGACCTAGCCGCGCAGGAACTCCTGCCAGGCGGGCCATTCGCGCTCGACCTGGCGGGCGCCGGCGGCGAAGTTGGCCCGCAGCTTGGCCACCGAGCGCTCCGTCGAGGACACCAGCATCTCCTCCGGACAGAAGAGATAGGCCTGGCCGGCCCGCTCCAGCTCCGCCAGCCGCGCGCGGGAGGCGTTGAACCGGTCCGGGCGGGCGATGAGTGCGTCCGCGATGGCCGGGTAGCGCCGGAAGAGCCCGCGCACCATGCTGGGCCGGCGCGTCTTGGGCCGGATATAGTCCCGCGGCTTGGATCCGACGAAGAAGAACTTTGTATACCCGGCCAGCTCGGCCTGCTCGATGGTGATCCCGCCGTGCTCGCCGAGGGCACCGTCGACGTAGGGCGCGCCGTCGATCACCCGCAGCGGCATCAGCAACGGCAGGGTCGAGGAAGCGCGCACCCGCACGAAAAGATCCTCCGGGACGGTCACGTCCGCGCGCGTCCAGTAGACGGACTCCCCGGTGTCGGCGCGCGTGGCGGCCAGGTTCATCTCCGCCGGGTTGGCCTGGTAGCCCTCCCAATCGAAGGGCAGGTCCTGGTCGGCGGATTTTTCGTAGATGTACTCCGCGTTGAAATAGCCCTTGCCCCGCAGCAGGGAGCCCACGCCGCCGAAGCTGGGGTTCTTGGCAAAATCGGTGAAGGAATCCTCCGCGCGGATGGGGTCCCCCGACAGGTAGTTGACCGTGTGCGAGGAACCCGCAGAGACCCCGCCGACCCAGCCGAACTGGACCTCCTGCTGGATGAACTGCACGATGCACGCGGCGGTATAAGAGTTGCGCATCCCGCCGCCTTCGATGACGAGCGCGGTATCCGAGGCATCAATCATAATGGCCGCCATTCTAACCGCGGATACAATCGAAGCCATGGATGTGCGCAGTATCTGGTCCAAGCTGACCGGTCAAAAAGGCCCCGCGCTGGCCCGGGCCCGGGTTGACGTGCCGGAACTCGCCGCCGCGCACCTGCAGGTAACCACGGCGGAGTCCCTCGTCATCGTGATCGTGGATGCGCGCACCGCCGCGGCGGTGCGGGAGGCGGCCGATAATGCCCGCCCGCTGCTGCTGACGGACGGCGCCAGCGATGCCTCCCCGGGGGACGCGCGCACGGCGGTCTACCTCCTGCCGGTGCGTAAGACCACCCTGCCGGTCCACGATCCGAAGAAGGGCTGGCTTATCCCCGTCTCCGACGAGGAGCGCCGCGCGGTAGCGGAGAAGCTGACCGGCCCGGGCGAGTTCGAAATCTCCGAGCGTCTGGCCTTCGTGGTGGATTAGGGCCTAGAGCATCGCAAAGCCGATGATGACCAGGATGGCGGCCACCACGTAGCTTCCCACCTTGCTGACGGTCTCTTTGTCCTCCCGGGCCTGGGCGAAAAGCCGCCCGGCCGCCGAGTTGGGCTTGCGCCGCACCAGCCCGACGAAGGCCGCTACCGCGATGGGCAGGGACAGGGCGAAGGTGGCGTAGAGGAAGAGCCCGCCGTAGCGGATGCCCGCGCTATAGTCCCCCGCGGCCAAATAGATGAGACCCGCGAAGAAGGCGCCGGAGGTAATCGACTGGGCCACGCCCAGGATGAAGCCGGTCAAAAACGTCAGCGGGCTGGGGTTTTGCAGGGGCCGCAAAAGCTTGCTCACCATCTCGTTGGACTCTCCCCCGCGGTGGCGCCAGGTCATCACCGCCGCGGCCAGGCCCAGCACGATGAGCAGCACGCCCAGGATGGGGGTCTCGAGGAATCCCTCGACGTAGGCCTTGAGCTGGTCCAGCACGAACATGGTCACGACCGACAGGGCGAAGACGCCGAACCAGTCGCCGAAGATCAGAAGCGGCACGATCCGGCGGTACTTGCCGCGCTCGAGCATCACGCCTAGCGCCGTGACCACGCCAATGAGCAAGGCATTGACGGAGTCCAGGAAGGCGAAACTAGCGGCGTGCAGCATGGGCGCAATCTTACCGCTTAAGCCCCGCGCGTCCGAAGCCCTGCCAAGTTGCACACAGTCTGCAAGTTTTCGTACACTGTGCAATGTTTTCCGTGTCAGTACATCTTTACGCCGGTGTGCCACGGAATCCTTCTTTCCATTTCCTCCCCTCCCCGCCCGTTCGACGTCTCGCGCGGCGCGGAGCGGGACAACCGTTGCACATTCTTCGCCTCAGAAAGAACGATTTATGTCTAAATTCCTCTACCGGCTGGGCAGCTGGTCCTACCGGAAGGTCTGGCCTTTCCTGGCCTTCTGGCTGGTCCTGCTCATCGCCATGGCCGGACTGACCGCGGGCTTCGCGAAAGAGCCGAACCCGAATTTCTCCATGCCGGACATGGATTCCACCGTTACCCAAGACAAGATGAACGAGCGCTTCGACAACGACTCGGATGCCATGAGCGAGCCCACCGGCAACGTGGTCATCCAGGCTGGCGAGGGCAAGACCCTGGACGATCCGGCCGTGATGGGCGAGGTCGACGAGCTCATCGATGAACTTAAGAGCACCGAGGCCCTGACCGACACGGACCAGATGGTCAACCCGGTGCTGGCCGCCGGCGGCATGCAGAAGCAGATGGGCGAGCAGATGGCCGCCCAGGGCATGCCCCAGGAGCAGATCCAGTCCAACCTCAAGGCCCTGTCCCCGCTGAGCGAGGACAAGACCACCGGCACCATGACCATCACCTTCGACGCGCCCGAGGTTATGGAGATCGACGCGGCCGACCGCGAGGCGGTCACCGACGTCCTGGACGACTACGACTCCGGTGACCTGACGGTCAAATACAGCGGCAACGCCTTCTCCGCCGCCGGCCAAGAGATGAACATGACCGCCGAGCTTATCGGCATGGCCGTGGCCGCCATCGTGCTGCTGATTACCTTCGGCTCCTTCGTGGCCGCCGGCATGCCGCTGATCTCCGCGGTCATCGGCGTCGGCGTGGGCCTGCTGGGAGTGCAGCTGGGCACCATCTTCACCGACACCATCTCGGACATGACCCCGATGCTGGCCTCCATGATCGGCCTGGCCGTGGGCATCGACTACGCCCTGTTCATTGTCAACCGCTACCGCAACGAGCTCATCACCTCCTCCGGGCTGAACAACCTGAGCCCGAAGGAACTGGCCCAAGAGCTCAAGAAGATGGACAAGCAGACCCGCGCCCACTCCATGGGCATGACGCTGGGCACCGCCGGTTCCTCCGTGGTCTTCGCCGGCACCACCGTGGTCATCGCGCTGGTCGCGCTGACGATGATCGGCATCCCCTTCCTGGGCACCATGGCCATCGCCGCAGCGGCCACCGTGGCCATCGCCGTGCTGGTCGCCCTGACCTTCATCCCGGCCCTGCTGGGCCTGCTGGGCACCAAGATCTTCGCCGCCCGCGTGCCGGGGCCGAAGGTTCCGGACCCGGAGGACGAAAAGCCCACCATGGGGCTCAAGTGGGTCCGCCAGATCCGCGCGCGCCCGGTGACCAACCTGGTCGCCGGTATTGTCCTGCTGGGCATCCTGGCCATCCCGGCCGCCAACCTGTCCCTGGCCATGCCGACGGACGGCTCCGCCAAGCTGGGCAGCCCGCAGCGCGATGCCTACGAGATCACCGCCGACGCTTTCGGCGAGGGCCGCAACGCCCCGATGGTCGCTTTCGTCGACGTCGCCGACGTCAACGAGCAGGAGCGGATGCCGGCCTTCCAGCAGCTGCTGGCCGACTTCAACGGCACCGAGGGCGTCGAAAACGCCCAGATCGTCCAGACGACGGACACCATGGACGCAGCTCAGGTGCTCATCACCCCGACCACGGGCGCCACCGATGAGGCCACCACGGACACCCTGAACGCGCTGCGCTCCTACCAGTCCGATTTCACGGAGTCCACCGGCGGCGAATACGGCATCACCGGTGTCACCCCGATCTTCGACGACATCTCGGAGCGACTCACGGAGATCCTCATCCCTTATATCGCCGTGGTCCTGGGCCTGGCGTTCATCGTCCTGCTGCTGGTCTTCCGCTCCATCTGGGTCCCGCTCATCGCCGCGCTCGGCTTCGCGGGTTCGATGGCCGCCGCCTTCGGCATCACCGTGGCCATCTTCCAGGAGGGCATGTTCGGCATCATCGACGATCCCCAGCCGCTGCTGTCCTTCCTGCCGATCATGCTCATCGGCCTGACCTTCGGCCTGGCCATGGACTACCAGGTCTTCCTGGTCACCCGCATGCGCGAGGGCTACGTCCACGGCAAGACCGCAGGCAATGCGACCTCCAACGGCTTCAAGCACGGCGCCCGCGTGGTCACCGCCGCCGCCCTGATCATGATCTCGGTCTTCGCCGCCTTCATGCTCATGGACGAGCCCTTCATTAAGACCATGGGCTTCGCCCTGGCCATCGGCGTGGCTATCGATGCCTTCGTGGTCCGCATGACCATCATCCCGGCCACCATGTTCCTGCTGGGCGACAAGGCCTGGTGGAGCCCCAAGTGGCTGGACAAGGCCCTACCGAACATGGACATCGAGGGCGAGGCCCTCACCGCCAACCGCGCGGCTCTGATGGACGGCGGCGACACCACCCAGGTGAGCGCCCAGCCGGCCACCACGGCGGCAGCCGGAACCGCAGCGGCCACGGCTACCGCCACGGCCACCGCTACCACCACCGCGACCGGCCACGCCGGCGCGAATACGGCTGCGGAGTCGCGCCGCGCCACCTACGCGGACTTCCACCCGGAGCACGGCGGCTACGCCGCCCACGTCGTGACGGCCCGGCGCGCCGGCGACTACGCCGAGTCCGGCCCGGCCACCCCGCTGCCCTCCGGCGATGCCCAGCGCGCGGAAACTAGCGCCCGGGGGCGGCAAGGCGATAACCTTTCTGCCAAGGGTTCCTGGTGGACCAAGGTCAAGAAGGCACTAACTGGCAATGAGTAATCTCCGAGAAACGAAAAAGCGCGCGACCCGGCAGGCGATAGCGGATGCGGCCGGCCGCATCTATCTGGCCGAAGGCGCCGAGGCGCTCACGGTTTCTCACGTGGCGGAGCAGGCGGGCATTTCCGCCCGCACCTTCCACAACTATTACTCCAGCGTGAACGCGTGCCTGTGCCAGTTCGCCCTCGACGCGGCCAGCCTCATAGTCGACAAGGTCGATGAGTACCCGGACACCGCCAGCACGACCGAGATCGTGGAAGACATCGTCCGCCAGGGCTTTCGCCGGAACGATCCGGAGCTGCACTCCATGACGTCTCTGTTCATGGTGATGGACTACCTGGAAAAGGCGTCTTGTACCGACGTCAGCCGCGAGGAGGCCGAGCGCGTGGCGGAAAAGATCCGCGAGGTCTTTGCCCGCCGCAGCCCCGAGCGGGACGCCTTCGAGGTGCAGGTTGTCCTGCACGCCTGCGTCGCGGCTAGCGCCTCGGCGACCCAGGAGTTTTTCGCCCTGCCCGCCCCGCGCGATCCGGCCCAGGGCGAGGAACTGGTCCGCCGCGCCTTCGCTACCCTGCGTTCCATTACCTAGCCGAAGCTAGGCCCGAGCGGCACGTGCCACTTGGGCAAATGTTCACTGAAGGTTTACCCTGATCCAGCGCCGCACGCGTTGGATCAGGGTAAAATTTATGTCTAGGCCTTTTTCAGGTTTTCCCTATTCGCGATAGTTTTATTGGAGTATCACACAGTGAAGGTAGCCATTCTGGGCGGGGACGGATTCTGCGGTTGGCCCGCATCCCTCTACCTGTCCGACCAGGGCCACGACGTGCACATCGTTGACAACCTCTCCCGGCGCGCCATCGACGCCGAGCTCGAAGCCGAATCGCTCACCCCGATCCGCAGCATCGAGGAGCGGTTGGAGGCGTGGAAGGAAGTCTCCGGCAAGACCATCGGCTTCCACCACATCGACGTGGCCCACGACTACGAGGGGCTGCTGGAGTTTCTCAACACCGAGCGCCCGGATGCCGTGGTCCACTTCGCCGAGCAGCGCGCCGCGCCGTATTCGATGAAGACCTCCCGGACCAAGCGCTACACGGTGGACAACAACATCAACGCGACGCACAACCTGCTGGCGGCAGTGGTCGAGTCCGGCCTGGACATCCACATCGCCCACCTGGGCACCATGGGGGTTTATGGCTACGGCACCGCCGGCATGGAGATCCCGGAAGGCTACCTGGACGTCAAGGTCGAGGTCCCGGGCTCGGATCCGGTCGAGCAGTCCATCCTCTACCCGTCCAACCCGGGCTCGGTCTACCACATGACCAAGGTGCTGGACCAGCACCTGTTCGCCTACTACGCGAAGAACGACGAGCTGCGGATTACGGATCTTCACCAGGGCATCATCTGGGGCACGCACACCGAGCAGACCCGCCGGGACGAGCGGCTAATTAACCGCTTCGACTACGACGGCGACTACGGCACCGTGCTCAACCGCTTCCTGGTCCAGGCCGGCGTCGGCTACCCGCTGACCGTCCACGGCACCGGCGGGCAGACCCGCGCCTTCATCCACATCCGCGACATGGTCCGCTGTATCGAGCTGGCCCTGAACAACCCGCCGCAGCGCGGCGAACGGGTCAAGATCATCAACCAGATGACCGAGACCCACCGCGTGCGCGACCTGGCGGAGCTAGTCGCGAAGTTCTCCGGCGCGCAGGTCGCCCACGTGCCGAACCCGCGCAAGGAGTCCGCCGAGAACGAGCTGCACGTCTCCAACGACACCTTCCTGCGCCTGGGCCTTGAGCCCACCACCCTGTCCGAGGGTCTGCTGCAGGAGGTCGAGGACGTCGCGCGCAAGTACTGCGACCGCGTGGATCGCTCCAAGATCCCGGCGCGCTCCCTGTGGACCGCCCAGCAGTCCGCCGGCGTTCCCGAGAACGAATAAGGCAGTCAACCACCGTGCGCATTGCCATCTTCACGGAAGTCTTCCTGCCCAAAATCGACGGGGTCGTCACCCGCCTGACGCACACCCTGCGCGAACTGCACGCCGCCGGGCACGAGGTGCTCGTCTTCGCCCCCGGTAACCCGCCGGCGACCTATGCCGGCTTCGAGGTCGTGTCCATCCCCTCGTTGTCCCTGTGGCCGGTCTACCCCGAGCTGAAATGGGGCCTGCCGGATCCGCGGGTGCTTTACCGGCTGCGGCGCTTCGACGCCGACGTCGTGCACGTGGTCAACCCCATCTGGACCGCGGCGCTGGGCGTGTGGGCCGCCCGCCGCGAGGCGCTTCCCCTGGTGGGCAGTTTCCACACGAACCTGCCCGAGTACGTCGACGCCCTAGGCATCGGCTGGGTCCGGCCCGCCACGGAGACGGCGCTGCGCTACCTGCACAACCAGGCCGTGGAGAACCTGTGCACCTCGGATCCCATGGTCGAGCGCGCCCAAGAGCTGGGCATCCGGAACGTGTCGCTGTGGCCGAAGGCCGTCGACACGGACAACTACTACCCGCAGCGCTACAGCGAGCAGATGCGTTCCCGCCTGACCGGCGGGCACCCCGAGGCCCCGCTGGTCACCTACGTGGGGCGCGTGTCCAAGGAAAAGGACTTGGATCGCCTGCCCGGCATCATGGCGCGGCTGCGCGAGCGCGTGCCCGGCGCGCGGCTGGCGGTGGTCGGCGCCGGCCCGTACTCCGAGCAGCTAGCGGCCCAGTTCAGCCCCGACGAGGCGGTCTTTACCGGTTACCTGTCCGGCGACGAGCTGGCCGCGGCCTTCGCCTGCGGCGACGTCTTCTGCTTCCCCTCCCGGACCGAGACCTTAGGGCTAGTCGCCCTGGAGTCCTTCGCCTCCGGCGTGCCGGTGGTCGGCACCCGTGCGGGCGGGATCCCCTTCGTCATCGATGACGGGAAGACCGGCCTGCTCGTCGACGAGGACGCCTCCGATAGCGCGTGGGCCGAGGCACTCGCGGGCGTGCTTTGCGATGCCGACCGGCGCGCTGCGATGGGCACGGCCGCGCGCGCCGAGGCCGAGCGGTGGTCCTGGGAGGCGGCCACCCGCTCCCTCGTCGAGACCTACCAGCGGGCCGTCGATGGCCCGCTCTACCGCCAGCCTTAGGCGTAGCGCAGCGTGTCTACACGTTGCCCAGCGCCGCGCGGATGCCCTCCACGTCGACGTCGCTTACAGCAGCCGGCGTAAACGTCGCGTCCTGGGTCTTGTCGACTAGCACCGCGCGCACGCCCTCGCGGAAGTCGGGCAGCCCGCGCAGGTATTTCCCCAGCGCGTTTTCCATGGCAAGCGCGTCGTCGACGCTCTCGGCGCGCTTCTCGGCGGCCAGTAGCTCGGCCGCGGCCACCAGCGAGGTCGGGCTGGCGGCCCGGGTAAGCTCCGCGACCTGGCGCGCCAGCTCCTCATTGCCGGGCTGCTCCAGGCGCTGAGAGATTTCCTCCCACGTCGGCGCGCTAAAGACCGCCTCAATATCGTCGATTGTTTCTGCCAGCGGGGCCGCCTCCTCCGGCTGGCTGGCGTGCTCGCCCAGGGCGGCATCGATCCCGCGCTCGACGATGTCCTTTTCCACGGCCTCGGCGTCCTTGACGTAGTGGGTGGCCAGGCCGGAGTAGAGGAGATCGGCGGCATACATGCGGTAGCCGGTCAGCGCCCAGAACTTCGCCAGCGCCGGCGAGGACTTCCCGCGCGTGCCCACCGTCCGCTGGGCGGCGTAGCCCGCGCCGACGTCGGTGACGTAGCCGATATTCATCTCCGGCATGGACGCAAACGTCTTGTCCGTGACAATGCGGTGGCTGCCGTGCACGGAAATCCCTACTCCCCCGCCCATGACGATTCCGTCGAGGAGCGCGATGACCGGCTTCGGGTAGTGCGCGAGCTGGGCGTTCATGGCGTACTCGTCCGAGAAGAACTGGTCTACCTCGGCGACGTTGCCATCAATGAGGCCCTCCCGGGCTGCACGCACGTCGCCGCCGGCGCAGTAGGCCTTCGGGCTGCGGGAGACAAAGAGCACCTGCTCGATGGCGTCGTCGTCGCGCCACTGGTTGAGTCCCTCGACGATCTTGTCGACCATCTCCGGGTTGAGGGAATTCAAAGCCTTGGGCCGGTTGAGCTCCACCACTCCGGTACTGTTGCGGACGTCAAGAATTACTGGGGCATCGTTGTGTTCAGTCATGGTATCCAGTATTCCACGTCACACAGCGGCGCCGCAGCCCCATATTTCACGGAGGATCATTATGCCTGCACCTACTCCCCGGCTCATCGCCCTCGACATGGACGGAACCCTCCTCGACGGCGAAGGCCGCATCCCCGCCGGGTTCACCGAACTCGCCGCCCAGCTCCACGACAGCGGTGCGGTCTTGGTACCCGCCTCCGGCCGGCAGCTGGCCACCCTCCGCGACATGTTCGCCGAAATCCGCGGCATCGAGTCCTTCATCGCGGAAAACGGCACCGTGGTCAGCCACCACGGCCAGGTCGTGGACACCACCCAGCTGCCCGCCAACGTGGTCACGGACTGCCTGACGGCTTGCGAGAACATCGACCGCGCCCATACTTACGCGGTCGTCCTCTGCGCCCCGGAAACGGCCTACGTCGCCGCGGGTACCCCGGCTGACATCCGGGCCGAAATTGACAAGTACTACCACTCCGTGACCGTGGTCGACGACCTTGCCCCGGTCGCGGCCGAAGAGCCCTTGGTCAAGCTGGCGGTCTACTGCACCGGCGACTCCGAGGAGCACGTCGCCCCGCACCTGCGGGCCGCAGCCGCGGGCAACAACCTAGCCATTTCCGGCAAGAACTGGCTGGACGTCATGTCCGCCGACGCGGACAAGGGCCACGCGCTGGAACAACTGGCCGCGAAGCTGGACATCCCGATGAATGAAACCGCCGCCTTCGGCGACTACCTCAACGACTTTCAGCTGCTCCAGGCCGCCGGCACCGCCGTGGCGATGGAGAATGCTCACCCCCGCCTGAAAGAGATCGCCGATCTCCAAGCTCCCTCCAATCTTCGCAACGGCGTGTTAGAAGTACTCCGCGACTGGTTTGGAGAATAATCCCCACCATTGCCCTGATAATGAGTCTCACTCGCAGATCAGGGCACGGTTATTTCCCCCAAGCTAGGTAGGAGCCAGTGGTGAGTTCTAGGGCCGGCAAACTGGGCAAGCGCATTGCAAAGAAGCTGAACCAGCGCCGCAGTCGCAGCCAGAGCACCGGCACTAGCGGTGTGCCGTCTTCGCCGAGCACGCCACCTGCTCAACCTGCCCCAACTCCCCAGCCGGAACCGGAGCAGCCGGAGGCGAAGAAGGAGCCGAGCAGCCCCGGCGAGGCGGCAAAACAGGGCCCTGCATCGCCTGTAGCCCCGACCACACCGCCTGCCGCGGTGCCCCAGCCGCAACGCGCGCTCGGGCCCAACCCGGTGCGCAAGGCGCTTCCCGCCGGCCGCACAGCTGCGCCGGCGAGTAACCGGCGCCCGGTGGTCAAGGCCGCTCCCCAGGTAGTGGGCACTGCCCCGAAGGCAGCGGCCGCTACGCAACCCCGCGTGGCCAAGGCTGCGCCGGCGGCGCTGCCGGCAGGCGGCAAGGCGGGATCTTCTCTTGCGGCTCCGCGCCCGCGGGAGGTGGGCGGTGTCCGCGCCGCCGCGGGAGGGAAGCAACCGCGGAAGAAGAACACGGCGCGGCTGCGCTACGTGCCCGCCCTCGACGGCCTGCGCGGGCTGGCGGTCGCCGCGGTGATTATCTACCACTTCTTCGGCGACGTGCTGCCGGGCGGCTACCTGGGCGTGGACATGTTCTTCGTCCTGTCCGGGTTCCTGATTACCTCGCTTTTGGTCCGAGAATTCGACGTGACCGGCGGGATTAGCCTGCGCGATTTCTGGGTCCGGCGTTTCCGCCGCATCCTGCCTGCGGCCGTGGCGGTGCTGGCTATCTGCACGGCGCTGGTCGGCGCCATCGGCGGCGATATCGCCGTCAACCTACGCGAGCAATTCTTCGGCACCCTGTTCTTCGCCAACAACTGGGTCCAGATCGCGACCTCCCAGTCCTATTTCGCCGACAACGAGGTCCAGGTCTTCGCCCACTACTGGTCCCTGGCCGTGGAAGAGCAGTTCTACCTGCTGTGGCCGCTGGTTATCCTGGGGCTGTTCTCCCTGGGCAGGCGGCAACCGCGGCGCCTCGCGCTAGGGGTCAGCGTGGCGCTGGGGGTTGCCTCCGCGCTGGCGATGGCCTGGCTGGTCACCCCGGGCGAGGATCCGACCCGCGTCTACTACGGCACGGATACCCACGCCTTCGGCCTGCTGGCCGGCGCGGGCCTGTCCCTTATCATCACCACGCGCAACCCGAACCCGGAAGCGCCCGCGTGGCCGCACTACTCCGCTTCCGGGCGGCGCGTGGCCGAGGCCGTCGGCCTGGTGGCGTTGGTCGCCTACGCCGCGCAGCTGCTGTTCATGGCCGACGACTTAACCTTTACCTACCGCGGCGGGCTGCTGGCCTCCAGCGTGCTGGGCGTGGCGATCATCTGCGGCATCCTGGCCGAGCGCCCAGTACTCAACGCGCTGTTCGCCAACCGCTTCATGCGCTGGGCCGGCAAGCGTTCCTTCTCCCTTTACCTGTGGCACTGGCCGGTCGTCATTATCCTGCGGGAGCTTATCGGGGGCGCGAACGTGTGGGCCGTGGGTATCCTCGCCCTGCTGCTGTCTGCCGGGCTGGCGGAGGTCAGCTACCGGTGCATTGAAAACCCGCTGCGCCGCCGCGGCTACCGCACCACCGCCCGCGATTTCTGGTCCGCCCGCCCCGACTGGGCCACGCTGCGCTCGGCGTGGAAGGTGGCGGCGTGGCCGCTGGTCCCCGTGCTGGTCTTCAGCTCCCTCGGCGGCATCGCCTGGGGCCTGGCCCACTCCGGCGACAAGACCTCATTCGAGCAGGAGCTAGATGACCTGGCCGCGCAGAACCAGTCCCACAACGCCCAGGCGCCTAGCGACGACAGCCCGCGCAAGGGTGGCGGGGACGCCGCTAGCGCCCCGAATGGCAAGACTTCGGAGGATAAGAAGACCCCGGACATGGTCCACCCCATGCCCAGCGGCGACGAGATTACCGCCGTGGGCGATTCCGTGATGCTGGCCTCCAGCCAGTCGCTGCAGGACCGCTTCCCCGGAATCTATATCGACGCGGCGGTCTCCCGGCACTACGACCAGGGAGTGCCGGCCATCCAACAGCTCGCGGACTCGGGCCAGCTGCGGGACACGGTCTTTTTGGGATTCGGCACCAACGGGCCGCAGTTAGACGACGAAATCGATCAGATGATGAAGGCCATCGGGCCAAAGCGCACGGTGCTTATCGCCACCCCCTACGGCGACCGTGACTGGATGACCGCTGCGCGGCAGGAGACCATTGCCGCCGTAGAAAAATACGACAACGTCTACCTAGCGGACTGGTGCTCGCACGCCCAGCACGACCCGAACTACCTGCGCGAAGACGGGATTCATCCGGTGGCGGGCGTGGGCACCGATCAATACGCCCTGGCCTTCTATTACGGGCTGCTGCGCTACGCCCACGGCGAGAAGGCCACGACGACTAAGTGTGAGGTTTAGTCCTCGACCTTGAACTCGGCCATCTTGTCCCAGGACTCCTTGCCCTCGATGTGGAAGTTGATGATGTCCGGGGTCTCGACCAGGTACTGCGGGAATTCGCGGCAGGAGCGCTCGAAGTGCTCGGACTGGACGTGGTCGACGTCCTTGCCGTCGGCGTAGGTCTCCAGCAGCAGGAACTTCTGGCGGTCTTCCGGATCGCGGAACCACTTGAAGTCCAGGCAGCCCTCCTCGGCGTTGCAGGCCTGGGTGTACCAGTCGATCTCATCGAGGAAGGTCTCGGCGTACTCGGGCTTGACGTGGAATTGAACGTTGATAAAAATCATGGCCCCATCCTACCCGTCTGGGTGGATGGGGCCTTGCCTCGCTGAGGAGGCGCTAATCACACTAGCGCAGGAAGAACTCGGCCACGTAGACGAACTTCCCGTCGGTGGCGGTGGCCACGCCGAAGCCGCGCCCATCGTCAATGCGGGTGACCGGGACGTCGCGGTTGAGCCACGCGGTCCGCTCGCGGGCCTCCTGCTCGGTCAGGCGGTGGACGGAGCCCTCGCCGGCATCGGCAGCCGCGGTGCCGTGGCCGACCTTGCCGTTGAAGTGGACCTTGCCGGCCGCGGCCTCGTCGGCCCACTGCTGGGCGATGCCCGCCGCGCGCTGGTTCGGGTGGTGGCCTTGCTTGACCAGGTGGGCGTGGGTGGCCGCGCCGAGATCGGAGCGAACCTGGGCGAAGGCGGCACCCTGCGGCGGGGCGATGAAGGCCGGCAGCTGGATGCCGAAGCGGTCGGCGGCCTCGTAGGCCGGGGCGGGCAGCTCCACCTGCGGGAGCTGCGAGGACAGCTGCTCGACCTGGGCGCCTGCCTGGGATGACAGGTCCGCCGGCTGCGGCAGCACCTGGGCCTGGGCTGCCTGCGTCCCGCCGAGGGTCACGGCGACGGCGGCCAGGACGGTAGAAAACTTACGAGTTCGACGGTGGTTGCGCATACTCCCGACCCTGCCAGCCGCGTACTCCTTTCGCCACGCGAGCGCGCCCGTGGCGGCGAATCGATATCGCTTTGTAATCCTTTGCGGCCCGGCACTCGCTAGTACTTATCGACGTCGAGCTCGGCGAACTGCCGGTGCAGCTCCGCCGGGTCGCGCTCGGCGGCAAGTTCCGAGCCGGCGATGGAGACGAAGCCGTCGATGACGGACTCGCCGTAGTTGTGTCCCGCGCCGTCGGGCACGTTCTTCGCCCCCGGCAGGTCGGCGGCGACCTGCAGGGAGGTGATCACCGGGAACCAGGACATCGCTGAATCGCGGCTGGCCTGGGTGTCCTCGCTCATCCAGTCGGGCTCACGCCAGGTCAGCCCCGGCGACCACCAGCTGACCGGATCCGAGGTGTGCTGGATATACAGCATGCGGGTCGGGCCCCAGTCCTGCTCCGGCAGGCTGGCCCACTCGCGGGCCTGGGCGCTGGTGGTGGCGAAACGCACCACCAGACCGCCGGCGTAGACCGGCTTGATCTCCGTGGTGCCGGGGTCGCGGCGCTCCACGAACTGGGTGCGCAGCCGGTTGAAGTGCGGTGGCCCGGTCAGCAGGATGCCGTCGACGGAGTTGGCGATGTCGCGGAGCCCGGAAAACGCCGCCTCGATACCGGTGGTGCCCAGCGACTCGCCGTAGAGGTAGAGGCGCGGGCGGTCGTCGCGCCGCAGCGTGTTCCACCAGTCGACGATCGGAGTGATGAATTCCTGCCCGGCACGCTCGACCTGCTCGCCGCCGGCCAGGAAGTGGAAGGCCGAGGGCATCGCCGAGTACTGCGCGGCGACCACCGCGGTATCCCCGCCGTAGAGCAGCTCGAAACCCTGCGCGGAATACGACGAGATCCAGCCCGTGCCCGTGGTCATCACCAGCAGGATGGCCTCGCGCTCGGTGGCTTTGGTCCGCTCCAGCTCCTCGATGAGCAAGCGGGCGCGCTCCGCATTCGTCGCGCCGTTGCCCAGGCCCGCGTAGGCGCGGATGGGTTCCTTCGCCGGCCGCCCGGTGACCCGCTCGAGTTCGGCGCGCGAGGCGCCGGCGTTGAGGAAGCGCGAGCCCTGCAGCCCCACCCCGTCGAAGTCGATGACCGACTCGGGCGAGCCGGAACGCTCCGGGTTCGCCGGCGCGCGCGTGGCCGGGCCGGGGTCGGCGTTCTGGGCGGTAAAGATCTTTTCCCCGGCGCGCACGATGACGCCCGGGACGACGCTGTCGAGCAGGTAGACGCCGAGTGCAGCCACCACCGCCGCGGCGATGATCTGGCGGCGGCGGCGCGGCCAGTTGCCCGGGATCGCCTTCCCCAGCGCGCGGACTAGGGCCCGCAGCCCGCGGGCCACGACGACCAGCGCGGTGAATACGGCCAGCGCCACCGGCAGGACCAGCAGGTATTTGGGCAGGCTGAGCGCCGGCACCGAGAAGTTTTCGGCGACGTCGCGCTGCCACCGCACCGAGTAGAAGGTCACCGCCAGCACCCAGATGCCCAGTACGGCGTAGAAGGCGTAAGCGGTAAAGGTCCGCTGCCGCGGCGACCAGGTCTCCGCGTCGAGCCAGCGGTAACGCGGCGCGAGGTAGCGCCTGACGATCCGGGTCCACAGCCACTCCAGGCCCAGGCCCACCAGGTAGCCCAGACCGGCCGCCAGGCCGCAGATAAGTCCCTGGTAGTACCAGGTGCGCGGCAGGATGGACGGGGTCAGCCCGATGACGAAGAAGATAGCGGCGGCCAGCGCGCCCCAGGCGTTGAGCCGGGAGAAGACCTCGCGCGCGTGGTCTAGCGCTACGCTTCCAGCTTTTCGCCCCATTCCAACCATTCCATTTCCAATTCCTCGCGCTGTTGCCGGTGCCCCTTCAGTGTCGCATCCAGCGCCGTCAGCCGCTCGGTGTCGACCTGTTCCGCGGCCTCGACCATCTCCTGGTTGACCTGGTCGATCTGCTGGTCCAGCTTGGTGATCTTGCGCTCGAGGGCGTTCATCTTCTTGGTGATGGTGCGCTCCTCGGCCTGCGACAGGCCCTTCTTCTCCGGCGCCGGGGCCTCGCCCTCGCCCAGGTTGATGACCCCGCGCTCGGCGGCGGCCTCCTGCTCGGCGCGGCGGCGCAGGTACTCATCGATGCCGCCGGGCAGGTGCGTGAGCTTGCCGTCCCCGAACAGCGCGTAGGCGTTGTCGGCGATGCGCTCGATGAGGTAGCGGTCGTGGGAGATGACCACGAGGGTGCCCGGCCACGAGTCCAGCAGGGATTCCAGCTCCTGCAGGGTGTCGATGTCCAGGTCGTTGGTCGGCTCGTCCAGCAGCAGGATATTCGGTTCCGCCATGAGCACGCGGGTCAGCTGCAGGCGGCGGCGCTCGCCGCCGGAGAGGTCCCCGACCGGGGTGCGCTGGCGCTTCGGGCTAAAGCCCAGGCGCTCGGCCAGCTGCGAGGCGGATAGCTCCTTCTTGCCCAGCTGGACGTAGGTGGCCACGTCCTCGACGGCGTCGATAAGCCGGCGCTGCGAGTCCAGGTCGTCGAGTTCCTGGCGCAGCCAGCCCAGCCGCACGGTCTGACCCTCGATGCGCTTACCGGCGCTGAGCTCATAGTCGCCGGCCAGCGCGCGCAGGAGCGTGGTCTTGCCGGAGCCGTTCACGCCGACCAGGCCGATGCGCTCGCCCGGAGCCAGGCGCCACGTGAAGTGATCGAGCAGCACCCGCCCGTCCGGGGCGGCGATGGTCGCGTCCTCCAGCTCGATGACCACCCTGCCCTGGCGCTGTTTGGAAAAGCTCATCAGCTCGACTTTGTCGCGCGGGGCCGGCACGTCGGCGATTAGCGCCTCGGCGGCCTCGACGCGGTAGCGCGGCTTCGAGGTGCGCGCTGGAGCCCCGCGGCGCAGCCAGGCCAGCTCCTTGCGCGCCAGGTTGCGGCGGCGCTGCTCCATGGCGTCGGCCTGCCGGGCGCGCTCCGCCCGCGCGAAGGTCCAGTCGTTGTAGCCGCCCTCGTAGACGTCGACGGTCGCGTCGTGGACCTCCCAGGTCAGCGTGGCCACCGTGTCCAGGAACCAGCGGTCGTGGGTGACCACGATGAGCGCCAGCTTGCGCGCCAGGAGATGCTGGGCCAGCCACTGCACGCCCTCGACGTCGAGGTGGTTGGTCGGCTCGTCCAAAACCACCAGGTCCAGGTCCTTGACTAAGGCCGCGGCCAGACTCACGCGGCGCTTCTCCCCGCCGGAAAGCTGCCCGACGGGGGTCTCCAGGCCCAGCTCCGCGATGCCCAACCCAGAGAGCACGTCGCGCACCTTAGCGTTCGAGGCCCACTCGTAGGTCTCCAGCCCCAGCGGGGCCACCACGCAGTCGGCAATGGTCAGCTGCTCGTCCAGCTCGAAGCGCTGGGTCACCACCGCCATGCGCAGATCGTTGGCGTGGCTGACCCGCCCCGCGTCCGGCTCCGCGATGCCGCTCAAGACCTCCAGCAGGGTCGTCTTACCCCCGCCGTTGACCCCGACGATGCCGATGCGGTCGCCCGTCTGCACGCCCAGCGACACCCCGTCGAGCAGGGTTTTTAGGCCGTAGGACTTGCTGACTTGTTCCAAGTTTAAAAGGTTCGCCATAACAGCCCACCATCTTACTTCGCCGCCCACCACACCCCTTATTGCAGATGAAAGCTGTTTGCAATAGGCTTTCGGTATGCAGAAATCAGCTATTCGAACCCTTGCCGCTTTAACCGCCGCCGGACTGGTGGTCACCGGCTGTTCCCGCCCCGACGACAGCACCGAGTCCCAGCCCTCCGAGGCCGCGCACACCGAGGCCGCGGACGCGCATTCCGACCACGAACACCACCACGACGGGGTCGAGGCCGCCGCCGGCCAGGAGGAAGTCGCCCAGCTGCCGGGCCGTATCCTCCTCAGCACCGACGACGAGCTCATCAGCCTGGACGCCAAGTCCGGCGAGGAAATCGGCCACGCGGAGGCCTCCGGATTCAAGCGCCTGAACCCCGCCGGCGACGGCCGCCACGCCCTGGTCACCCGCGGCGACAAGTTCCAGGCCTTCGACATGGGGCTCATCCGCCAGGCCCACGGCGACCACTTCCACTACTTCACCCAGGACCCCGCGCTCAGCGATGCCACCTTCGCCGGCCTCCCCCACGCCGGCCACGTGGTCAGCCACGACGGCTACACCGCGCTCTTCTCCGACGGCGACGGTAAGGCCCAGATCTACAAGACCAAGGACATGGTTGCCGACGGGGCGGCCGCCGAACCCGTCAACACCGTCGAGACCGGAGCCCCGCACCACGGCGTGGCCGTGCCGCTCAAGGACGGCTCCGTCGTGGTCACCCAGGGCACCGAGGACGAGCGCCACACCATCCAGCACCTGGACGCAGACGGCAAGAAGCTAGCCGAGACCACCGAGTGCCCCGGCGTGCACGGCGAGGCCGCCGCCCAGAACGGCAATATCGTCTTCGGCTGCGAGGACGGCCCCGTCGTCTTCGACGGCTCCGACTTCCACAAGGTCGACGTCTCCGCGTTCGCCGGCAAGGGCGGCTACCAGCGCTCCGGCAACGCCGCCGGCTCGGAGGAATCCAACATCATCCTGGCCGACAACAAGACCGACGCGGACGCCGAGCACGAGCGGCCCACCTCCGTCGCCCTCATCGACGCCGAGGATAACTCCGCCCGCACCGTCGACCTAGACGGCAGCTACTGGTTCCGTTCCCTGGCCCGCGGCCCGCTGGACGAGGGCCTGGTGCTGACCACCGACGGCAAGCTCAACGTCATCGATCCGGATTCGGCCGAGGTCACCGACAGCATCGAGGCCATTTCCCCGTGGACCGAAAACGAGGAATGGCAGGCACCCGGCCCCATCCTCAAGGCCGCTAACGGCTACGCGTATGTCACCGACGCCAACCAGAAGGAACTGGTCATCATCGACTTGTTCAAGAAGGAAGTCGTCAAACGGGTCGAGCTGGAGACCCCGGTCACGGAGATGGAAGTCTTCTAATCCTCTGAGCCCGGCGCCTCCACTAGGTGCGCGCCCTTCGCCGGGCCCTGGGCCACCAGCCCGCGCGTGCCCGGGATTTCCGTGGTGACTTCCCCCACCACGTCGGCCGCGGCCTCCGGGTCCGCGCACAGGAAAGCGCACGTGGGGCCCGAACCCGAGACGATGCCGGCCAGCGCTCCCGCGGACTTGCCCACCCGCAGCGTCTGGCGCAGGTCGGGGCGCAGGCTCAGCGCCGCTGGCTGCAGGTCATTCGCCAGCGCTTCAGCCAGCGCTTCCGGCGTGCCGCGCAGCAGCGCCTGCGAAACCGGCTGCGCGTCCAGGCGCGGCTGACCGCCCTGCCCGGCCGCGCGCAGCCGGTCCAGCTCGCCGAAGACCGCCGGGGTCGACAACCCTTGCGCGGAGGTGATAAGCGCCCAGTGATAGGAACTGCGCGTGAGCATCTCCGCGAGCCTCTCTCCTCGGCCCGTACCCAACGCCGTGCCGCCCAACAGGGTAAACGGCACGTCCGACCCCAGCTCTTCGGCCGCCGCATACAGCGCCGACTCGTCCAAACCGGCGTACCCGGCCGCCCGGGCAAAGGCCTCGTTGGCCGCCCGCAGCGCCGCCGCCGCATCCGCCGAGCCGCCGGCCATCCCGCCGGCCGCCGGAATCCCCTTGCGCAGGGAGATATGGATACCGGGCAGCTCGCCCACCCCACGGTCCCGAAAGCCCCGGGCGACCATCTCCACGGCACGCCACGCCAGGTTCTGCTCGTTGGCCGGAACCCCCTGCGCGTAGGCGCCGGAAACGTCCATGCCCAGCACAACCGGCTCGCCCGGCCGCACGCTTCCGCGGGTCTCCAGGTCTAAAACGTCGTGGATATCCAGCGCCTGAAAGACGCTGACCAGCTCGTGGTAGCCGTCCTCGCGCGCGTCGCCAACGCCCAGGTGCAGGTTCACCTTGGCGTGCGCCAGCGCGCGTACCGCAAACTCACCCATTAGTTCGCCTCCCCCGCCGCGCCGGCAATGCCCGCCAGCCGGGCGAAGTCTTCCACCGCGAGCTTTTCGCCGCGCTGACGCGGATCGATGCCCGCTGCCCGCAGCGCCTCCTCCGCCGCGTTGGCGGAGCCAAAGTGCCCGGCCAGGCTGGCGCGGAGGGTTTTGCGGCGCTGGGCAAAGGCGGCATCGACAACCGGCCAGAGCTGCGCCCGGGCCTCCTCGGTCACCGGCCAGGGCGCCTGCCCCGGGCGGTAGCAATCGATGCGCACCAGGCCCGATTCAATATTCGGGGCCGGCCAAAACACGTTGCGCCCGATGGTGCCCGCCTGCCGCACCTTCCCGTAGAAGGCGGCCTTCACGCTGGGCACGCCGTAGATCTTGCTGCCGGGCTGCGCCGCTAGGCGCTGGGCGACCTCCAGCTGGACCATGACCAGCACGCGCTCGATGGACGGGTAGGCCGCAAGCAGGTGCAGCAGCACGGGCACCGCAACGTTGTACGGAAGGTTGGCTACCAGCGCGGTCGGCTCCCCCAGCTCGCCCGCGGTGATTTTCAGCGCGTCTTTTTCCATCACGCGCAGCTTCGCCGCGTTATCCGGATCGCGCTCGGCGACGGTTTGCGGCAGCTGCCCCGCCAGGCGCGGATCGATTTCCACGGCCGTGACCTGGGCGGCCTGGCCCACCAGCCCGAGCGTCAGCGAACCCAGGCCCGGGCCTACCTCGATAACCCGATCGTCTGGGCCGACCTCGGCGGCGGCGACGATCCGGCGGATGGTATTAGGATCCAGCAGGAAATTCTGCCCCCACTTCTTGGTGGGGGTTACCTCCAGCTGCTGCGCCAGCTGGCGGATTTCTTGCGGGCCCAGGAGGGTGTCACTCATGGGCACCCATCTTAGTCCATGCCCGCGCGGGTTTTAGCGCAGGCCCATCTTGGCGGTGCAGGCCGGCCAGGCGCCCCAGCCCTGCGAAGCCTGCACGCGCTCAGCGACCGCAATCTGCTGCTCGCGGGTGGCCTGCCAGGCCTCCGGCGCGTACTCGGTGCCGCCGTGGCCCGCCCAGGTGGACGGGGTGAACTGCAGGCCGCCGGAGAAACCGTTGCCGGTGTTGATGTTCCAGTCGCCGCCGGCCTCGCACTGCACGAGGGAGTCCCAGACCGAGCCGCCGGCCACGGCCGGGGCGGAGGCGGCCTTCTTGGTGCCGCGGGCGACCACGGCGGCGGTCGGCTCCTTGTGGACCTCTTCCTTGATGACGTCCTTGGACTCTTCCTTGCCGTTCTTGGTCACCACGCGGAAGGTCTTGGTGCGCTCGCCCGGGGTGCCCTCCTCGCGGACCTCCTCGGTGCCCTCCTCGAGCTCCGGGTCGTCGACGTAGTTCGGCTCGGCGTCGAATTCCTCGGTGACGTCGAATTCGTCGGTGGAGATCTTGTCGACATTAATCTCCATGCCCTCGGTGAGCACCTCGTCGATGGCCGGGGTGACCTGGTCGTCCTTGTCGACCTCGATGCCGCGGTCCTTCAGCACGTCGCCGACGGTCTTGGCCGCGATCTTGGTGTAGGTGATCTTGCCGCCGTCGTTGATGCGGACGATCTTCGGGCTGACGACCTCCAGCGACATGTTCTCGGTGACCTTGTCGGAGGCGTTAGCCTCGGAGCCGCCGGCCAGGATGGCCGCGCCCGGGGCAATGTTTTCCAGCTGGCCGACCAGGTCCTCAACGGTCAGGGCGGTCGAGGACAGCTTCTGCTGCGCGCCATCGACGGTCACAGCCACCGGCTTGGCGGTGCGCACGGTGATGGTGTCTCCCCCGCGCAGGTCCTCCGACGGGGCCGGGTAGACCACGTCCTCGTCGCCGACCTGGACGCCGGCGCTATCCAGCGCGCCCTCCACGTCCTTGGCGAAGGTGGCCAGCGCAACCTCTTCCCCGTTGACGTCGACGGTGACGTCCTTCTGGGCGCCGACGGCCACGACGCCGCCGACGGCCAGGGTGCCCAGCACGCCGCCGGTGGCGATGCGCAGGGGCAGGGAACGAGTGTTGTTAATGCGCTTAATCTGGTGGGAAGTAGTCATCGAACTCTAAACTCTCTGAGCTTTCTTCTGCTGGGGACACGGCTGGTTTTACCCATGGTGTTATCCACGTGGGTGCGCCCTAGCCGCACGCGGTTCGCGTAGATTCACGTGGCTGCGGCCGGGGCGTCAACTTTTAATAACAGTACGATAACAGCCCAGCTCAGTCGAGCACTAAACAGACACAGCCATCCCAGCGCCACCAACTACCACTGCATTCACAGGCACCACCGGCTACCTGCACAAACGGCGCGTGTGAAGATCGCCACACTTTAGGCTTTAAGCCAGCCCGTAGACCGCGTCGAAGGTCGCCGAGACCTCTTCTGCCAGCTCCTCGACGCGCATCCCGCGCGCCTGCGCCACGCACGCCGCGGTGTGCCCGATGAAGGCCGGTTCGTTGCGGGACCCGCGGAAAGGCTCCGGTGTCATATACGGCGCGTCCGTCTCAATCAGCAGCTGCCCCGCCGGGGCCAGCGCGGCGGCCTGGCGCATCTCCTCGTTGCGTTTGAAGGTGACGTTGCCCGCGAAGGACAAGATATAGCCGCGGTCGATGGCCTCCTTGGCCACCTCCAGCGGCGAAGAAAAGCAGTGCAGCATGATGCGCGGCGGGGCGGGGGCATCGGCAAGCACGCGGAGCAAGTCTGCATCCGCCTCGCGGTTGTGGATCATCAGCGTCTTGCCGGTCTCCACCGCCAGGTCGATGTGCCAGCGCAGGTCCTCCTCCTGGACCTCCAGGGAGGCGGTGTCCTCCGGACTGTGCTTGATCCAGTAGGTGTCCAGGCCGGTCTCGCCGATGGCCACGCAGCGCGGATCCGAAGCCATCTCCCGCAGCTGCTCCCGGGCCGCCGCGTCCAGCTCGTGGGCACGGGTGGGGTGGATGGCGCAGGCGGCGTAGACGTCCGGGAACTCCTGCGCGGTGCGCAGCGCGGCGGCCGCCTCCTCCAGGCCGTCGCCGACCGTACACAGCTTCTCCACGCCGGCGGCGCGGGCGCGCTCCACCAGCTCAGCGGCCTCGCCGGTCGACGCCAGGTGGGTGTGGGCATCCACCAGGTGCGGGATAAATTCAGCAGGTTGCGGGGTCGGGCGCTTCTTTTTCGACATGGCGCCATTATAGGCGGAGTACTGTAACGTACCGGAACAACCGCAGTACGCACTAAGGAGTCAACACCTTGGCAGATTTCCAGATTCGCCGCGCCACGGCCGACGATGCCGACGCCATCGCCGACATCTTCAACGCCGGCACCAACGCCGAGCCGGCCAACAACCTCGTGACCTGGCAGGAAACCGGCGCCGACCGCGCCAAGTGGATTGCCGACCTGGAGGCCGACGGCTACCCCGTCTTCGTCGCCACCGACGACAGCGGGGTTATCGGTTTCGCCGCCTACTTCCAGTTCGTCATCCCGGGCATCTACTACGGCACCGTCGAGGACACCATCTACCTCTCCCCCGCCGCCACCGGGCGCGGGGTCGGCACCGCTTTGCTCAGCGCCGTCGTCGAGCACGCGGGCGAAAACCCCTACGTGCACACGATGATCACCTACATCGTCGACACCAACGAGGCCTCCCTGGCGCTGCACCGCAAGCTCGGCTTCGAGGAAACCGGCCGCATGCCGAATATCCACACCAAGCACGACCAGCGCCTGGGCCTGGTGCACCTGCAGCGCCACTTCAAATAAAAAGACCCCCGCTGGCAGTAGCGGGGGTCTTAAAGGGCACGTCCGGTTATTTCTGGACCGGCGCCCACTCCGGGCCGGTCTCGCCCAGCTCCGGATCAAGCTTGGCGATCAGCGGCTTCGGCTTGGCCAGCGCGGTGCCCGGCTCGACGTCCACGCGGGCCCAGGTGGCCTGCTGCTGGTCGTAATCGCCCGTAATGATGGGGTACGTGTGGCCCTGCGGGGGCAGGCCCACGCCCACGAGCTCGACCGGCAGGTCGTCGGCGACTTCCTCGATGCGCGGTTCCGCCGCCCAGACGCCGCTGCGCCCCAGGGTCTCGTGGACCTGCTGCGCGATGTGCGGCAGGAACGGGGTGAGCATGACGTTGCAGTCGGAGACGACCTGCAGGGCCGTCCACAGGACCGTCGCCAGGCGCTCGCGCTGGCTGTCGTCCTTGGCCAGCTTCCACGGCTCCTGGTCGGCGATATAGGCGTTGGCCTCGCCGACGACGTGCATGGCCGCCGTGATGGCCACCTTGAACTTGGAGTGCTCCAGAGCCTCGGCGACGGTGGCGAAGGACTCCTCCGCCAGCTGCAGGATCTTTTTGTCGGCCTCGCTCAGGCTGGCCGGGGCGGGCACCTCGCCGAAGTTCTTGTGCGCCATCGAAACCGTGCGGTTGACCAGGTTGCCCCAGCCGTTGGCCAGCTCGTTGTTGATGCGGCGGACGAACTCGTCCCAGGTGAAGTCCGTGTCCGTGTTCTCCGGGCCGGCGACGGCGATGAAGTAGCGCAGCGGGTCCGGGCCGAATTCCTTCAGGAAGTCCTTGACGTAGATGACCACGCCCTTCGACGAGGAGAACTTCGAGCCGGACATCGTCAAAAACTCCGAGGAAACGATCTCCGTCGGCAGGTTCAGCTCGCCCAGCGGGTGCTGCTCGCCGCCCTTAGACCCGCGGCCGGCGTAGCCCAGCAGCTCGGCCGGCCAGATCTGGGAGTGGAAGGTGATGTTGTCCTTGCCCTGGAAGTAGTAGTGGCGGGCGTCCGGGTTCTGCCAGTAGTCCTTCCACGCGTCCGGGTTGCCGGTGCGGTGGGCCCACTCGATGGAGGCAGACAGGTAGCCGATGACCGCGTCGAACCACACGTAGAGCTTCTTGGCGGAGTTTTCCTCCCAGCCCTCGACCGGGATCGGGATGCCCCAGTCGATGTCGCGGGTCATCGCGCGCGGGCGGATGTCCTTGAGCAGGTTCAGGGAGAACTTCAGCACGTTGGGGCGCCAGTCCTCGCGGGTGGACAGCCACTCGCGCAGGGCGTCGGCCAGCGAGGGCAGGTCCAGCAGGAAGTGCTCCGTGTCGATGAACTCGGGGGTCTCGCCGTTGATCTTGGAGACCGGGTTAATCAGATCGGCCGGGTCCAGCTGGTTGCCGCAGTTGTCGCATTGGTCGCCGCGGGCATCGTCGGCGCCGCAGATAGGACAGGTGCCTTCGATGTAGCGGTCCGGCAAGGTACGGCCCGTCGACGGGGAGATTGCACCCTTGGTGGTCTCCTTGATCATGTAGCCGTTGGCGTAGAGGCCCTTGAACAGCTCCTGGACCACCGCGTAGTGGTTGCGGGTGGTGGTGCGGGTGAATAGGTCGTAGGACAGGCCCAGGCCCGCGAGGTCTTCCGCAATCTGCCGGTTGTAGCGATCGGCCAGCTCGCGGACGGAGATGCCCTCCTTGTCGGCCTGCACCAGCAGCGGGGTGCCGTGCTCGTCCGTACCGGAGACCATCAGCACGTTGCGGCCGCGCATTCGCTGGTAGCGCGCGAACACATCCGAGGGGACGCCGAACCCCGCCACGTGTCCGATATGGCGGGGGCCGTTGGCATACGGCCAGGCAACGTTTACAACTACCGACTCAGTCATGCCTACTAGCCTATCGAATTCCACCCGGGCCTCCTACTTCAGTCCCACGCTTAACGATGCCTACCTGGGCACATTGCTCCATTTTTCGCCCTTTGGGCAGGTCGCGGCGCAAAAACGGCCGTTTTCGGCCTGTGGATAGTTTGCGCAGGGTGGTTACTTTGCTCCGAGTTATCCACAGATCGGGTTTTCGGGCCTTGTAGGGGTTGCCAGGGGCTTCTAGCGTGTGAGTCATGACAACGACAGCCATGGACACTTTGAAAGCAGCACACTCTATCTTCGCGGACGGGATCTCCTACCTGGGCCTGTGCCGCGAGTTGAGCCTGCCCGCTTTGAAGGCTGTCATGTCGGACGTTGCCGCAGCCGCGCACTACCGTGCGTGCCAGACGTTTTTCGGGCACACCACGTATACGCGCAAGCAGGCCGCCGCGAGGAAAGCGGCCGCCGCGCAGGGCCACCATCTAGATACTTTGCTGGTGCTGGACAACGCCTTCCGCCGGGTCCGACACAAGGGCGAGGCCTGGGCCATGCTCATCGAACTGTGCAACACGCCTGGCACCACCAAACCGCTGCGTAGACTAGCCAACAAAAAGGTCCTGGAGCTTAACCGCCCGGCACCGCCGGCCGAAGGCGTGCGGGTCACCCGCCGCAAAGACGGCCCCAGCACGTTTTCGGTGACCGGGGACCCTGAGCTGGTGGAAAACCTCTGGGCCACCATCAAGACCATCCCCGACGTCGAAGCCCTCTTCAGCGGTGGCCTGGAGAAGCAACCGAAGGCCACGCACGTGGTCATCTCCCTGCCCGACTGGGTGAAAATCCTTGCCGGTGATGGGGACGAGATCACCCTGCAGCTCACCAACGGGACCACCATGACGGGCGCCGAGTACGTCCGCCAATGCTTGTTGGACGCGGGCCTGGCCACCCTGGTGGATCCGAGGCGGGGTCCGGTCAATCAATACCGGTACCAGCGCCATGCTTCACCGAAGCAGAAGGACATGGCGAAGGCGGAGACCACGACGTGTGCCTGGCCGAACTGTCGGAAACCGGCCGATGAGTGCCAGGTCCACCACATCCACCCCTGGGTAGACGGCGGAGAAACCAACCAAGAGAACCTGACCTTGTTGTGCGAGTTCCATAATTCGTGGAACGACGACGACCCGGCCTATCCCAGACACGGACGGGTCAACCGAAGACACGGCAGGGTGACCTGGGATCCACCCTGGGGCGGCGGGCCCTGACGGCTGACGGCTGACACGGGGGGCAGCCGCAAACCCCAAGGAACAACCCCAGCCAAATACGCGAAAGGCGCCACGGAAACTACTCCGTAGCGCCTACTCGGCGTGCCTGAACCGAAAAAAGCGCACCGGCCGCAAAAGGGTCGGTGCGCTTTTGGCGTATGCGCGAGAGGCTTAGTGCTTGCGCTTGAGCTTGAGGCGCTCGGCGCGGCGGCGCTTGGTCTCCTGTGCGCGCTGGTACTCGCGGTGCAGGCGGCGCTCGCGGGCGAGCTTGCGCTGGAAGGCCTGGGATTCGCGGTACTCAAGGTAGATGACGTCGTTGCGCAGATCCTTGACGATGGCAAACATCAACAGCACGACAATCACCAGGAACGGCGCAGCGGCCACGATGGTGACGTTCTGCAGGTTGTTCAGCGAGTCCTCGTTGACCAGCAGCAGGGTCAGGCCAACCGCGGCGGTCAGCACACCCCAGATGGCGGACAGCCACGGCTGGGCGTCGGACTTGCCGTTCTGCGACATCGAGCCCATCACCGTCGACGCGGAGTCCGCGGAGGTGATGAAGAACGTGGCCAGCAAGATCATGGCGATGATGGAAGCAATCGCCCCGAGCGGCATGCCGTTGAGCAGGTTGAACAGCTCTTCCTCGGCGCTCTCGCCGGCAATCGAGTTGCCAGTCTGCTCGGCGTGGATGGCCGAGCCACCGAAGATAGCGAACCACAGGGTGGACACGCCGGCCGGGACCAACAGGACGCCGACGCAGAACTCGCGGACGGAACGGCCGCGGGAAATGCGCGCCAGGAACATACCGACGAACGGGGACCAGGAGACCCACCATGCCCAGTAGAAGATGGTGTAGCCGCTGAGCCACTCGCCGGCCTCGCCGTTGGCGGACTCGGCGGTACGGCCGATCATCTCGGTGAAGTTATCCAGGTAGGCACCGATGGAGCCCGGTACCAGGTTCAGGATGTTGACGGTCGGGCCAACGATGAACACGAAGATGGCCAGCAGCGCGGCCATGACCATGTTGGCGTTGGACAGGTACTGGATGCCGCGGCCCACGCCCGACAGAGCGGACAGGATAAAGGCCAGGGTCAAAACCAGAACGATGCCGATGACCACGCCGTTGCCCGGATCCTCGATGATGCCGGAGGCGGACAGGCCGGCCTGAATCTGCAGGGCACCCAGGCCCAGGGAGCAGGCGGTACCGAAAACGGTGGCGAAAATCGACAGGATATCAATCAGCTTGCCGACCGGGCCGGCAGCGCCCTTCTCGCCGATGAGCGGCACGAAGGCCGAGGACAGCAACTGCTTACGACCAATACGGAAGGTGGAGTACGCAATAGCCAGGCCCACGATGGCGTAGATGCCCCACGGGTGGAGCGTCCAGTGGAACATGGCGGTTGCCATGGCGGTATCGACCTCGTGCGGGTTGTGATCCGGAACCCCGTCACGGTAGAAGGCCAGCGGCTCGGAAGCGCCGTAGAACATCAGGCCGATGCCCATGCCGGCCGCGAACATCATCGCGATCCACGACGGCGTGGAGAACTCCGGCTCCTCGTCGATATGCCCCAGCCGGATGGTACCGAACTTGGAGACCGCGATAGCGAGAACGAAGACCACGAAGATAGTGGTAAACAGCACGTAGGCCCAGCCGAAGTTATCGACGACCAGGTTCAGGGCCTTGCCGGAGAACTCAGCGAAGCTGTCGGCGCCAGCCAGACCCCAGATGACGATAGCCAGAACCAACGCCCCGGCAACGCCGGTCACGGTCCAGTCGATCTTGGCGTCGCCGTCGGCGGCCATCTCGACGGGCTCTTCCTCGTGCTTTTCGGAGGAAAGGCCCTCGTTGTCCAGCATGGAAGCCAGCTGGCTCGTCGCCGACTGGCCGTCCAGCGCCTCATCAACGGTTTCGTATTTTTGATCTACCGGTTTGGAATCCAGCACGTCCGGATCGTGCGGATCCGCCCCTTCAGGCACGTTGTTTTCCGAATTTGTCATGCAATCTAGGTTGTTCGAAACCGGAAAGTCTTTCAAATTGCCGACCGCGTTTTTTCCTTAATCTCCGGGGTTTATCCCCGATTTTCGCCGCGCCGTGACCTCTGCAGGCTTCGGCATAACCGCTAGTCTTTAAGTTTTCCGACGGTGACACAACACGTTCCTATAACAATTGGGTTAAGAATTGCTGTGAACGGTTATTTTCCCTGCAAGTAGACCAAAAATACGCTGTTTCCCACCCACCGGTCTCAGGGAACTGCCAGCCACGGCAGCGGGCCTCACAAGGCCCGGCCCGGGCGGCGAGACGGGCCGCGGAGGCAAGTCGCGGGCAGCGATTCCCGGGCGGCTAGCCTCGGGCCGCTAGTCCCGGGCGGCTAAGACGGCATCGTAAAGCTCGCGGCTGGAGACCCCCGCCTCGCCAGCGACCTGCTTGCAGGCCGCCTTGAGCCGCAACCCGGCAGCGGCCAGCTCCTGGGCCTTAGGCACCAGCTCGTCCACGCCCACGGCGGCGGCCGCACCGCCCTCGATGACGACGGTGATCTCACCGCGCGCGTTCTCGCCCGCCCACTCGGCCAGCTGCCCCAACGGGCCGCGCTTGACCTCCTCGTAGGTCTTGGTCAGCTCGCGACAGACCGCCGCGGGCCGGTCCTCCCCCAGCACCTCGGCGGCCAGCGAGAGCGTCTCGGCCAGCCGGTGCGGCGACTCGAAAAAGACCACGGCGCGCTCCTGGCCGCGCAGCGACTCGAGCCACTTGCGCCGCGGCCCGCCCTTGCGTGGGGCGAAGCCGTCGAAGATGAAGTGCCCCACGCCCAGCCCGGACAGCGCCAGCGCGGTGGTTACCGCCGACGGCCCCGGCAGGCACGTCACCGGCACGCCGGCCTCGGCGGCGGCGACCACCAGGGAGTGCCCCGGGTCGGAGACTATCGGCATGCCGGCGTCGGTGACGACGAGGACGGTGCCGGAGCGGGCGGCATCGATAAGCCCGGCGGCGCGGGCTTCTTCGTTGTGGTCGAAGTTGGAGACCACCTTGCCCCGGATCTCCACGCCCAGGGCCTGGGCCAGGGCGCGCACGCGGCGGGTGTCCTCCGCCGCGACGACGTCGGCCTGCCCCAGCGCCTGCAGCAGGCGCGCGCTCGCGTCCCCCGGGTTGCCCAGCGGGGTGGCGGCCAGCACGACGCCGCGCGGGAGAGGCTCCAACGAAAACTCAAAGCTCATACCTAACAGCATGGCACAGGGCCGTACCCTAAACTATCTGGGGTGAGTATCCGCACTACCTCCGCCCAGCCCGCCGCCGTCCCGCGCGGCGCCCACACTCGGCCTGCCGCCGGCCCCCGGCCCGTGACGTGGACTATGGCGGACACGGTGACCACGCTCGTCATCGCGGCGCTGGCGCTCGTTAGCCGCTTCGTCGGCCTCCAATACCCCACCAGCGACGAGACCCCGATTTTCGACGAGAAGCACTACGTGCCGCAGGCCTGGGACATGGTGCGCAGCTGGGACAACCTGTTCGTCGGCGGCATCGAGTCGAACCCCGGCTACGGGCTGGTGGTGCACCCGCCGCTGGCCAAGCAGCTCATCGCGATCTCGGAGCAGGTCTTCGGCTACACGCCGCTAGGCTGGCGCACGATGGCCGCGCTCTTCGGCGTCGGCACCGTCCTGCTGATTATGGCACTGGCCCGCCAGCTGTCGAACTCGACGGTGGTGGCGACCATCGCCGGCCTCATCGCGGTCTGCGACGGCGTGCTGTTGGTCTCCTCCCGCTTCGGCATGCTGGACATCTTCCAGGTCTTTTTCATCGTCGCCGCGGCCTGGGCCCTGGTCCACGACCACAAGCAGGTCCACCAGCGCCTCGATGACGCCTGGCGCACCGGCCTGCTCAACGATGCCGCCTTCGGCCCCCGCTTCGGCTTCCGCTGGTGGCGCTTCAGCGCCGGCGTCTTCCTGGGCTTGGCGCTGGCGGTCAAGTGGTCCGGGCTGTACTACATCATGTTCTTCGGCCTGGCCAGTGTGTTCGCCGACCTGTGGCTGCGGCGCCGCTACGGGGTCCGCCGCTACGTGCTAGGCACCCTGCTGCGCGATACCCCGGCCGCGCTGGCCTCGCTCGTGGCGGTGCCGGCCGCGCTGTACGTGTGGTCGTGGCGGGCCTGGTTTACCAGCGAGACCGCCGTCTACCGCCACGCGGCCACCGACGGCACCATCGAGGCCGGCTCCTGGCTGCATCTGCTTCCCGATGCCCTCGCCAGCTGGCTCTACTACCACTTCTCGGTGCTGGAGTTCCACGCCTCCCTGACCACTTCCGGCGGGCATTCCCACCCGTGGGATTCCAAGCCGTGGGCGTGGCTGGTCGCCGCCCGCCCGATTCTCTACCACTCGCAGACGGAGATGACGTGCACGGGCGGCATCGAGTGCCGGCGGATGCTCTTCCTGTTCGGCACGCCGATCATCTGGTGGCTCATCGTGCCGGTGCTGCTGTGGTCGGCGTGGAGCTGGTTTGTCCGCCGCGACCGCCGCTTCGCGCCCGTGCTCATCGGTTTCGCCGCCGGCTTCCTGCCGTGGCTGGCCGCCTACGACCGGCAGATGTATTTCTTCTACGCCGCCGCGCTCATCCCCTTCGTCATCGTCGGCCTGGCGCTGATAGCCGGGCAGCTGGCGGGGCGCGGCCCGGTCGCCCGGTGGGCCCGCCCGCTGCGGTGGGGCTCGGTGGCCGTGGTCGGCTACGTGGCCGCCGTCGTGGCGATGTTTTTCTACTTCGCGCCCATCCTCTACGGGTTCACCGTCCCGGAGAGTTGGTACCAGTCGATGATGTGGCTGCCCAGCTGGACCTAGCTGGGGCTGACCGGGGTTAGCCAGGGCCAGCCGTGCTGTCGGCCTAGTTCGGGTCCGCGCCCAAAACGCGCCAGGCCCCGCGCAGGCTGAAGCCGCGGTCGGCAGCCCAGGCCCAGCCCAGCGCCGCGGTGGCCAGCCCCGTGGCCAGCAGCGCGTAGACCTGGTCCAGGACGAGGTTGCCCAGGGCGATGTCGCGCATCGCGAAGCCGCACAGGAAGGCGAACAGCGTGCAGGTCAGCGGCATGAGCCCCGGGGCCAGGCGGGGGCGCCAGGCGGCGAAAAGAAGGCCGGAAGCCAGCCCCAGGCGCAGCGCCGCACCCTCGATGAGCGCGGAGGCGCCGTCCGGATCCGCCGTCGGGTCGAGGACCTCGCCGGTGCCCGGCACCATGCCGGAGGACTGCGCGACCATGGCCACGGCCCACGCGGCGCTGAGGACCGCGATGACGACCAGGGCGATGCGCGCCATCGCCAGCCCCGCGTGGCGGCGCCCGGCGGTGCGCTGCCATTCGGATTCCACCCCGCCCAGGATGAATTCGGACAGGTCCTGCGGCGGGGCCATGCCCTCCCCGGCCGGCTCCGCGAAGCTCAGCGAGCGGCTCAGCCGGGCCGCCTTGTCCTGGAAGGCGCGGCACTCGGCGCACTCGGCGATGTGGGCGTCGACGACGTTCTCGTCCAGCCCGTGGAGTTCCCCGTCCAGGCGCGCGGAAATGGCGGCCTGGACTTGCTCATGCGTCAACACGGTTGAGCACCTCATCCAGGCTGGCCCGCCCCGCGCCGAAGACGACGACCATCAGCAGGGAAACGAACAAGACGCTGACGTATTCGATCCCGCCCTCGGTGGCGAAGAAGCCGTTGCCCCAGTGCGCGAAGTAGAAGGCCCCGCTGACCAGGACCATCAGCACCGCGGCGGCGGCCGTCGTCAGCAGGCCGATGACCAGAAGCGCGCCGCCGGCCAGCTCCCCGACCGCAGTCAGCCAGGCGAAAATCTGCGGCTGGGGCACGCCCAGGGCGGAGAACTGCCCGACCGTCTCGTCCATGCCGTCGATAAACAGCTTGGTCACCCCGTGGCACAAAAAGACGAGGCCGAGAATCAGCCGCAGCACAAGCAGCGCGGCATCTCTAACGGCGGGTTTGTTCATGAGCATTAGACTACCTTGGTAGCCCCACTTTGCTAAAGAAAGGCGCCGCGATGACTCACGTGTATCTGCTCGATAGCCCGCTGGGCCACCTCGGGTTGGCGGGCACCGACCAGGCCTTAACGCAGCTCGCCCTGCCCAGCGACGAACTGCCGGCCGATGCCACCCCCGGCACCACGCCACTCCTAGAGGAGGCCGCGCGGCAGCTGCGGGCCTATTTTGCGGGCTCGCCAAAGCCCTTCGACGTGCCGTTGGACTATACCAGCCAGCCGCCGTTTACCGCGGCGGTGCTGCGCGAGCTGGCCCGCGTGGGCTACGGCGAGAAACTTAGCTACGGGCAGCTGGCCGCCCGAGCCGGCCAGCCGGCGGCCGTGCGCGCGGTGGGCAACGCCTGCGCGCGCAACCCTCTGCCGCTGTTCGTGCCCTGCCACCGCGTGGTGCGCTCCGACGGCTCCCTGGGCAACTACCGCGGCGGCCTGGCCGCCAAGCGCTGGCTGCTGGAGCTGGAGGCGGGCCGGGGAACCCAAACGGGCCCGGCGGCAGTCTAAACGGTAGCAATCACGCACATTTACCTTTGAGGAGCAACTACCGATGGATAGCACTAGCACTGACACCGGACCAGTAACCGGCCCCGACGGGCTCGCGCGCACCCCGTGGGCGGCTGGGGACGAGCTTTTGCGCGAGTATTACGACACCGAATGGGGCCTGCCCGTCTACTCGGAGGCGGGCCTCTACGAAAGGCTCGTGTTGGAGGGCTTCCAGGCGGGCCTGTCCTGGCGACTCATCTTGAGCCGGCGGCCCGCCTTCCGCCTAGCCTTCGCCGACTTCGACCCCGACACCGTGGCCGCCTTCGGGGCGGACGACGTCGAGCGCCTGGCTAACGATGCCACCATCATCCGCAACCGCCGCAAAATCCAGGCCGCCATCGACAACGCCCGCGCCACCGTCGCCCTGCGCGCCGAGGGCGGCCTGAGCGAATTCCTGTGGTCCTTCCGGCCGGCGGATACGCCGCGGCCGGAGGTGGCAAAAGAAATCCCCACCACCTCAGAGGAATCGACGCAGATGTCGAAGGCGCTGAAGAAGCGGGGATTTAAGTTCGTGGGGCCGACCACCTATTTCGCGCTGATGGAGGCCATCGGGATGGTCGATACCCACCTGGTGGGCTCGCACCGGCGCGGGTGCTCGGGGCTCTGGGACTAGGCCTCGGGACCAAGCTCAAGGGCACGGCTTCGACGCCAGGCTCTGAGGCAAGGTCTTGGGGCTAGCCGACGCGGCGGGCGGCCAGGTCGTCCCGGCGGACCGGGGCGCGGTCGCCGGTGGAGTCGTCGTCGTGGTAGTAGACCGGCAGGTGGTCGAAGTCGGGGCTATCGTCGTCGACCTCGAGGACTACCGCGCCGGGGCGGCGGAGGCTGCGCGGGATGGCCAGCTCCTCGTCGGCGGCGTTGCGCACGCCCAGGCGGGCGCGCCGCAGCTGGCGGACGCGGCGGTGGCGCAGGGCCTGCTCCTGGCGCACCTGGGTGCGCAGGGCCACCAGGTAGACCACGGAGAGCACGGCGACCACGGCGGCGGGCAGCCAGCCCCAGCCGCCGAGGATGATGCCCAGGGCGACCGTGGCCACCACGGCGACGGCCAGGCCCAGCAGCGTGCGCTGGCGGCGCTGGTAGCGGTCGGTGGACGCGGCCTTATCGGCCTCCGGATCCCAGCCGCCGCGGCCTAGCCGGCGCTTGGCGAATTCCAGCTCCTCGGCAGAAAGCTCGTCATCGCCGCTGATCTCGGCCTCCTCCGTAGCTTCCGCAGCCTCCGCGGTCTCCTCGGCGGCGCTGGCGGTGGCGGCGGCATCGGCGTCGACTGCGCCGGGGTACATGAGATCCACCGGGGAGGTGTAGGACGCGTCCAGCGGGTAGGCGTCGGCGGCGACCTCGTCGACCTGCGGCGGGTCGAAGTATTCGGGGGCCTCCTCCGCAGTTAAATCCTCAGCGCCCTCGCTGTCCTCGGCCGGAACGTCCTCGCCGGTCTCGGCGTCCGCGGCGGGGGCATCGTCGAGCAGGGGCGAGTCGACGACCTCGCCGTCGATGGTCTCTTCCTGCGCGGAGACCGGCACGGCCAGGCTGGCCGGCTCGGCGTCGACGATTTCGTAGTCGTCGTCGGCATCAGTGCGGTGCACGTCCTGCGCGGTCACCCGCGGCTTGCGGCGGCCGGCGACCTTGCCCTGGTCGCCTTCGAAGAGCACCCGGGTGTCCTCGAAGCCGTCGCCGGTGTGGCTGACCGGGCGCTGGCCCCGCAGCAGCCACGGCGCCAGGACGAAGAGCCAGACCACCAGGATCAGGATGAGAATGAGGCCAGGAGACACTACGCGCTACCTCTTTCATAGTTTGACGATTGTCACAACCACAGTACTTCGCGCTTGACCCTCAACCGGCCTGCGCCACGCCCAATCCGGCGAGCTAATCCAGCACGCCGGCCGCCCGCAGCCGCGCGACGCAGCTATCCGGGAAGTCGTCGCGGACCAAGGCGACGAAATGGTGATCGCGCCACTCGCCATCGATGTGCAGGCTGCGGCGGGCGATGCCCTCCTCGCGGAAGCCGTTGTTGAATAAGACCCGCCCGGAGGCGGCGTTGTTGGGCAGGAACGTGGCCGTCACGCGGTGCATGCCCACGCGCCGGAAGGCGTGGTCGGTGCCCAAAGCGCAGGCCACGGTGGCCAGGTGCCCGCCGGTCATCTCCGAAAAGACCCAGTAGCCGATCCAGCATTCGCTCACGCTGCCGTGCTGGATATTGCCCAGCGTGAGCTGCCCGGCGAAACGCCCGTTGCACTCGATGGCAAAGGGCACCACCACCCCCTGGCGCGCCGCCGCGCCCAGGTACCACAGGTGATTCCACCAGGCCTGGGAGCTGTGGGCGGCGGCCCAGCTGGTGGGCATCGTCGGCTCGACGTGCCGCAGGTGGGCCTCGTCGTGGAGGCGCTGCGTGCGCCAGTCCGCCCCGTCCGTGCGGTGCAACGGCCGCAGGCGCACCTCGGCCCCGCGCGGGAAGCGGGCGTTCGGGCGGATGCGCACGGTCTCGGTGACCTCCGGCCATCCGGGGTGCTCGATGGCGCGCGATTCCCGCGCCCCGGTGTGGCGCTGCCAGCTGTGCCGCGCCCAGCCGAAGGGGTCGATCATGAGCGCTGGGTGATGAACATGACGTCGACGACGTCGCCGGGGCGGATATCCGTCACGGACTCCGGCACGCGGATAAGAGCGTTGGCCTCGGCCAGGCCGGCCAGCAGGTGGGCCGGCGCCCCGCCCGCGCCGGACAGGCCCTCGACCAGGTAGTCGGCGGTGTCGGCGTCGCGCATCAGGCGGGCGCGGATATAGCCGCGGCGGCCCAGGCGGGAGTCGATGTGGTTGACGGCGCGGGCGCGCACCACCCGGCGCGCGGCGTTGCGCTTGCCCAGCGCCAGCCGGATGAGCGGGCGAACGAAGACCTCGAAGACCACCAGGGCGGAGACCGGGTTGGACGAAAGCAAAAACGTCGGGATGCGCTCGTCGCCCAGCAGCCCGAAGCCCTGCACGGAGCCCGGGTGCATGGCCACCCGCGTGGTGTCGATGTCGCCGAGCTGGTCCAACACCTCGCGGATGGCGGCGGAGCCGGCGCCGCCGACGGCCCCGGAAATCACGATGACCTCGCTGCGCGCGATCTGGGTCTCCAGGTTTTCCCGGATGCGCCGCGGCTCGCCCTCGGCGATACCCACGCGGGTGACCTCGGCGCCGGCCTCGCGGGCGGCGGCCGCCAGCGCGTAGGAGTTGACGTCGAAGACCTGGCCCAGGCCCGGCTCGCGGTCGATGTCGACCAGCTCGCGGCCGAAGGAAATCACGGTCACGCGGGGGCGAGGGTAGGCCAGCACCTTCGAGCGCCCCACCGCGGCCAGCAGCCCGATCTGGGCCGGGCCCAGGATGGTGCCGGCAGACACGGCGACGTCGCCGGGCTGGATGTCGTCGCCGACGCGGCGCACGAAATCGCCGGAGCGCACCGGGCGGTGGGCGACCATGCGCTTGCGCCCGCGGTCGGTCCACTCGAGGGGAAGGACGGCATCGGCAAGCGTGGGCAGGGGCGCGCCCGTGTAGACGCGCACGGCCTGCTTCGGCTGGAGGCGCAGCGGCTGCCGGGAACCGGCCGGGACCTCCCCCACCACCGGCAGGGAACGCTCGGTCTCCGGCTCCGGGGCCTCCTCCGCGTCCGGGTCGCGCAGGCCGAGGCCGCGCTCGCCGCCGATATCAACCGCGCGGACGGCGTAGCCATCGATGGCCGCCTGCGGGAAGCCCGGCAGCGGCTGGTGCGCCTGGACCTCCTCGGCACACTTCAGCCCCAAAGCGTTGGCGATGGCGATCCGCACCGGCTCGGGCGTGACCGCCGCATCGGTGACAAACTCCAGTTGCTCTTCCACAGAACGCATAGCAACGCGCCGCCTTTCCCCGGTTAGTTCTCCGCCAACCCGTTCTCTTGCTCGTACTCCGCAATAATATGCTTGATCGCCTTATACAGCGCCGGGCCGTATTTCTCGTCGCGCAGTCCGAAGTCGACGTTGGCGGGGATGTAGCCGCCGGGGTTGCCCAGGTCGTGGCGCTTTCCGCGGTGGACCACCACGTGCACGGGCTCGCCTTCCTGGATGAGCAGCTCGATGGCGTCGGTCAGCTGCAGCTCGCCGCCCTTGCCCGGGCCGATGCGCCGCAGGGCGTCGAAGATCTTGCGGTCCAGCAGGTAGCGGCCGGTGGCCACGAGGTTGGAGGGGGCATCGGCAGGATCGGGCTTTTCGACCATGCCGACGACCTTCTTCACGCCCGGCGCGTTAGTGTCCTCGACGTCGAAGACGCCGTAGTTGTAGGTCTCCTCGCGGTCGACCTCGAAGGCACACAGGACGGACCCGCCTAGGGCCGCGCGCACGCGCGCCATGTCCTCCATGACGGTGGCGGGCAGGACGATGTCGTCCGGCAGCATGACGGCGAAGAAGTCCTCGTCCTCGTCCAGGACGGACTCGGCCAGGCCGACGGCGTGGCCGAGGCCCAGCGGCTCGGCCTGCTCGACGGCGATGGGGTGGATGAGGTCCGCGGCGCGCTGCACCTTGGCGACCTGCTCGTCCTTGCCCCGCTCGGCCAGGGTCTCGGTCAGGTCGGGGAAGCGCTCGAAGTGGCGCATGACCTCTTGCTTGTTCGGGGCGGTGATAACCGCCAGTCGCTGGGCGCCGACGGAGGCGGCTTCCTCGGCGATGAGCTCGATGCCAGGTGTATCGACTACTGGCAGCAGCTCCTTGGGCACGGTCTTGGTGGCCGGGAGGAAACGCGTCCCCATGCCGGCGGCCGGAACCACTACGGTTTTCACCCCGTGCGGGGTATTCTCGCGCTCGTTAGACATGGATCTGACCTTACCTGCTCGCCTAATCCGTTTCGGGCACCGATACGCCCTATTAGTATTTAAGTTATGAATTTGCCCTCCCCCGACGCCGATAAGCAGCAACTGCGCGAGCATTTCCGCAACGCCCGCCGCGCCCCGGCCGACGATGCCTCCTTAATCGCCCACACCGACCGCTTCCTGCGCGCCTTTGAGCACCCGCGCGTGGCGGCCTATGCCCCGCTGGCCAGCGAGCCGGGCGGCAAGGAGTGGCTGGCGGCGGTCGCGGCGGCCAGCCAGCAGGTGTGGCTGCCGCTGTCGATGCCCGGCGGCACACTGCTGTGGGCCAGCTACCACGGCGAGAAGGCCACGCGGGCGGGGGCGCTGGGCATCGCGGAGCCGGAGGGCCCGCGGTTTAATTCCACGGTGCTGGCAGGCCTCGACGTCCTGCTGGTGCCGGCGATGGCCGTGGACCGGCGCGGGTTTCGGCTAGGCAAGGGCGCGGGCTATTACGACCGCGCGCTGGCCGGCCTGCCGGCGGGCGGGCCGCTGAAGCTGGCCGTGGTGCACTCCAGCGAGGTCGTGGACGAGTTGCCGGCCGATGCCCACGACGTGCCCTGCGACGGCGCGCTCACCGACGCCGGCGTGGAGCTGTTCTAGGCACTAAGTTCCTCTGCCTGGGAACCGGCGGTGGTCCGGGCGCAGTCTATATAGACATGCGGAGTTTTACTGGTTTTTCTTCCCTGCGGCACACCCTGGCCACCCCGGGGCACCCGCGCGCGAGCCTTCTGAAAAAGCTGGCGGCCGGCGCGCTGGTGGTCGCGGCCGGCTTGGTGGGGCTGAGCGGGTGGAAGGACAACCCGCGGGTGCCGGTCTTCGCCCGCGAGGTCGCGGCCGGCCAGGAGCTGGCGGCCGAGGACGTCGAGTGGCGTTCCCTGCCGCGCGACGCCATCCCGGCGGGCGTGGCCGACCAGGCGGGGCCGGAGGATTTAGCGGGGCGGGTGGTCGTGGCGGCCGGATCGGCCGGCGAGGTGGTCACCGAGTCCCGCCTGTTGGGCGAGGAGCTTACCCACGCGTTGGGGGAATCGACGGGTCAGGACTATCATTTGGTGCCGATTAAGCTCGCGGAGCCGGACATCGCCGCGCTGCTCGCGCACGGGGATACGGTCAGCGTGGTCAGCAACGGTGGGACAGGTCAGGGCGCGCCGCCGGCCGACGCCGGGGAGGCGGAAACCGTCGTGGCGCAGGAGGGAAAAATCGTCTCCACGGCCGCCGCGGGAGAGACCACGGGCTCCCAAGCGGCTACTATTCTAATTGCACTGCCGGCCCCCGCCGCGAAGAAAGTGGCGGCCGCCTCGCTGAGTTTTCCGCTCACCGTGGTGGTCACCGGAGACCGAGCAGGCTAAACATCGAAAGGACTTCGCCATGTTGAAGGGCTTCAAAGACTTCATCCTCCGCGGTAACGTGATTGAACTGGCAATCGCCGTCATCATCGGCTCCGCTTTCACCGCCATCGTCACGGCCGTGACCGATTCCCTGATCCAGCCGCTCATCAACTCCTTCGGTTCCGCCGAGGTCGGCGGGCTGGCGTTCCAGATCAAGGCCGATGACCCGACCACCCGCATTGACCTGGGTGCCGTCATCACCGCGGCCATCAACTTCCTGATCATCGCCGCCGTGGTCTACTTCCTCATCGTCATGCCGATGAACAAGCTGGCCGAGGCCGCCAAGCGCCGCAAGGGCATCGACCCGGAGGAAGCCACCCCCACCACTGACGACCTGCTCATCGAAATCCGCGACCTGCTCGCCGCCCAGAACAACGTCGGCGACAAGGTCACCGGCCAGACCAGCGACCTGGCCGAAGAATCGACCGAGGGTCCGGGCAAGTCAATCACCGGTGATGATGCCGCCGGCAAGCACCGCGCCTAAGGATCGGCACTACAAGTTCTAATAGTGCGGCGGGATTTGCTCGCGGTAGAACGCTTCCCCGCGCGCCCCGTCCCCATCAGGACCTTCTAAGCTTTGAGGGCCGTCGTCTACTTCGACGGCCCTTTCTGCATCTGCGGAGCCGAACGCGGACACGAACGGGGGCCGGTCCGCCGTCCGGTCGTAGTCGGGGCTGTCGCTCGGGCGCACCGCGCGCCGCCGCTTGCCGCGCCGGGAGTGGGAATTCGTCATGGCTGGCTGCTGCTTAGTCCACCGAGTACTTCTGCAGCTGGTCGACCAGGTGGTGCACCAGCGGGGTCAGGGTCGCCATGCCGTCGCGGATGGCCGCACGGGAGGCCGCCACGTTGACCACCACCGTGGACCCAGACACGCCGGCGATGCCGCGGGAGGTGCAGGCATCGACAGCGCCGCAGGCCTGGCCGGAAGACCGCAGGGCCTGGGCGATGCCCGGGACCAGCTGGTCCAGCACCGTGCGGGTGGCCTCCGGGGTCTTGTCGCGCGGGCCCACGCCCGTGCCGCCGACGGTCAGCACCAGATCCACGCCGCCGACCACGGCGGTCTCAATCGCCTGGCGAATCTTCGACTTCTTGGAGCGCACCACCACTGCCCCATCGACGCGGAAATTGGCCTCGGCCAGCAGCTCCGAGCACAGGCGCCGGTTGTCTTCGGCATGCTGCTCGGGGTGGTCCGTCACGATGACGATCAGGGCGCGGCGCTGCGCGTTCATGGACTGTTCGCGCTCCTGGGCCAACAGGTAGGCATCGTCCGGCCCCGCGATGTCGCGGAGGCTGTCGCGGTTGCCGCCCCGCGGGGCGTCGGCGAGCGTGGCTGTGCGATCGGAATCGCTGGCGTCTACAGGCATGGTTCTCCTTAACGGTGGTGCGGCTTTGCGCTTTAATCTACTCGTTCGACAGCGTTACCTCTACCTGTCGCGTCTCCTCGCTGTCGGGATCCGCGACTTCCAAGGTCACGGTCTCGCCGAATTCCTGGGAACGGGTCGCCGCGATGAGCGTGTCCGAGTCCTCGATGAGGCGATCACCCAGGCGGGTGATGACGTCGCCGGCCTTGATGCCGGCTTCCGCGGCCGGGCTGCCCTCTTCGACGTTGACCACCGGCGCACCCTGGGTGAGGTTGCGCCCGTCGACCTGCACGCCCAGCATCGGGTGCTTGACCTCGCCGTTGTTGATGAGCTGATCCGCCATGCGCTTGGCGAAGTTGGACGGGATGGCAAAGCCCAGGCCGATGGAGCCGGCCTCCTGCCCCGACGAGGAGGACAAGGAGGCGATGACGGAGTTCATGCCGACGATGTTGCCGTTCATGTCCACCAGCGGGCCGCCCGAGTTGCCGGGGTTGACGGCGGCGTCGGTCTGGACGGCATCGATAAGCGAGGGCTCCCCGCCGGCCTGGGAGGCGCGCACGGGGCGGTTGACGGCCGAGACGATGCCGGAGGTCACCGTCGCGTTCAGCCCCAGCGGCGAGCCGACGGCCACGACCTGCTGGCCGACGTTGAGGTGATCGGAGTCCGCGAACTCCAGGTAGGGCAGGTTCTCGGCGTCCTTGATTTTGATGACGGCGACGTCGGTGTTGGCATCGGAGGCCACCAGCTCGGCCTCCTTGCGGGTGCCGTCGTTCATGGTGACCTGGATGCCGCCGACCGAGGAGCGCTCCGCGCCCTCGACGACGTGGTGGTTGGTCAGCACGTAGCCGTCCGGGGAGATGATCGAGCCCGAGCCCTCGGCCGCGCCGCCGCGGGTGACGACCTGGATCGCCACGACCGCGGGCAGGACCTTCTGGGAGACCTCCTCGATGGAGCCCTCGGCCGGCGCCGGGGCGGAGTCGTTGTTGGCGGGGCGGTTGAGGACCTCGTTGACGGTGGAGGTCGAGTCGTTGCTGCCGGACCCGCCCACGACGGCGCCGGTGATACCGCCCGCGCCCACGGCGACGACCAGCATCATGGCCAGCGCGGTGCCCAGGCCGACGGAGCGCTTCTTCTGCGGCGCCTCGGCGACGGCGGTCGGTGCCTCCGGCTGGCCTTGCGGTTGAGCCTGTGGCTGCTGCGGGGCTTGCGGATTGGCCTGCGCTTGGGGCTGGCCCCACTGCGCGTCGGCAGACTGCCACGTCTGGGTGTCCTGCGCGTCGGGGGTCCGCGGCTGGTTCCAGCCCTGCGACTGCGACTGGGGCTGCCCCTGGCGACCGTAGGGGCTCGACGAGCCGGTGGGCTCGGCGTTATGGGGATTGTTGTTGTTCATAGCCGTAGTATCCCTCCCTGACCTTTGGTGCCTCTGATACCCGACTGCAAACAGCTTAGGAGTATCTGGCAGGTTGCTGTATGGGATTCGATCTTAGTGACAAGTCCACAATTCGGCCAACCGCCCGGGCACGAGACTGTTGGTTGGGCTTGCTTCTAAACCGTTTACCAGGCGCGCGGCTAGCGCTGGTTGAACCAGCGCTTGGCGAACTCGCGCCCGCGCCGCTCGGAGGCCGAGGACCCGTCCAGCCCGGCGGTCGTCTCCCCGGGGTTGAGCGCAGCGTCCTCGGTGTCCCAGTCCGTGTTGGGGGCGCTGCCCGGGAAGATGATTTCCATGCGCGTGCCGTGGTCGTCGGAGTCACCGACGGTGATGGTGCCCTTGTGGCGCTCCACGACCTGGCGCACGATGGCCAGGCCCAGGCCGGAGCCGGGCATCTTCCGGGCCTCGGCGGAGCGGTAGAAACGCTCGAAGATCTTCTCGCGCTCCGCCTCCGGGATGCCCACGCCGGAGTCGTCGACGCGCAGGCGCGCGGTGTGCTCGTCCAGGCGCTGCAGGCGCACGCGCACCATGCCGGCGGCCGGCGACCACTTGGCGGCGTTGTCCAGCAGGTTAAGCACCGCCCGGCCGAGGGCGAAGGGATCGCCGACCATCACCCAGGGCTCGAGGTGGACCTGGAATTCGACGTCGGGCCGGCGCCGGCGGGCGCGCTTGAGCGAGGAGGCCACGACCTTGTCCAGCGCGACCGGCTCCATCTCCTTGTCGACGGCGTCCTCGCGGGCCAGGTCCACCAGATCGCCGATGAGCACGGAAAGCTCCTGCATCTGGGCTAGGACGTCCGCCTCCAGCTCGGCGCGGTCCTGCTCGCTCAGGCTGTCCGCGGTGTTGGACTTGTTGAGCATCATCAGCAGCTCGATATTGGTGCGCATAGACGTCAACGGGGTCTTGAGCTCGTGGCCGGCGTCCGCGACGAACTGCGATTGCTTGATGCGGGATTCCTGCAGCGCGTCCAGCATGCGGTTAAACGCCACAGCCAGCTGGGCCATGTCGTCGGTGCCCACGACGGAGATGGGGCGCAGGTCGCCGGTGCTGGCGACTTGGTCGATGGCACGCTTGAGCCGCTGGATGGGGTGCAGGCCGGTCTGGGAGACCCACACGCCGCCAGCGATGGCCAGCAGGATCCCCAAGGCGAAGACGGCCAGCAGCACCGTGCCCACGATGTCAATGACGTTCTCGGTCTCGGCCCGGCTGTCGGTTAGCACGACCCAGGAGGCGTCGTTAGCGCGCAGCGAGATCGTGTGGAGATCCCCCTCCTGCTCCATGGAGAGGCCATCCTCGGGTGGGACCTGGTCGTCGCCGTAGGTGGTGGCGTCGCCGGCCGGGGAGACGGTGAGCCGGGCCTCGGGGTGTACGGTCTTGAAGTGCTCAATCTCGTTGAGCAGGTAGTCCGGGTCCTGGTTGGCCTGGGTGCGCACGAGCATCGCCTGCGCGTGCGACTCCAAGGCCTCGTTGTCGGCGGCGCGCAGGCAGGCCGCCACGGCCCCGTAGGAACCGGCGCAGATGATAGCCGAGGTAACGGCCACGATCAGGCCGGTGAGAATAGCCAGACGCCAGCGCAGCGACGTGCGCGAGACCCACGGACGCGAGCTTCCCGTGTAAACCGTCGGTTCGTCTGAAAACTCGTCGGGCGGAGCGGAAGACTGCGCCCGAGACACCGGCTTCCGAAAAATCACGGGGTGTTCTCTCGCAACACGTAGCCGACGCCACGGACGGTATGGATAAGGCGGGGCTCGCCTTCGGCCTCGGTCTTCTTACGCAGGTAGCCGATGTAGACTTCCAGCGCGTTGCCCGAGGTCGGGAAATCATAACCCCACACGCTTTCTAGGATCACGTCGCGGGCGAGCACCTTGCGGGGGTTTTCCAGCAGCAGCTGCAACAGCGCGAACTCGGTGCGGGTCAGCGAGATCATGCGCTTGCCGCGCCAGACCTCGCGGGTATCCGCGTTGAGGTAGAGATCCTCGAAGGCCAGCTTGGATTCCTTTTCCGGTGTGGCCTGGATGGGATCGGCTGCCGCGCGCCGCGCCAGCGAACGCACGCGGGCCAGCAGCTCCTCGAGCGCGAAGGGCTTGGGCAGGTAGTCATCGGCACCTGCGTCCAGCCCCGCCACCCGATCGGCGACGCCGTCCCGGGCGGTCAGCACGAGAATGGGCCGCTCCCAGCCCTCGCTGCGCAGGGAGCGGCATACCTCGAGGCCGTCCATGTTGGGCATCATCACATCGAGGATCATCAGATCCGGGGATTCCCGGTGCACCGTCTCGACAGCTTCGACGCCGTCCCCGGCCAAGACGACCTGGTAGCCGTTAAAGCTCAGCGAACGGCAAAGCGATTCACGCACCGGCTGTTCGTCGTCCACCACGAGAATTTTCATATCTCAATTATGTCCTAAGATAAGTCTTTCCAGAAACCCAGAAAGTAAAAGTAATTTTATTAAGGTTTGGGGCCCGATTAAGGATCGAACAGGGGTACACTCAGCTGCAAAAACAACGCAACGCGTCAGTACCCCTTAGGGAATCTTAATAAGAAAAGCGCCCCGGCTACCCTTATTCGGGGTAACTCGGGGCGCGAGGGGCCGGTCAGTTAGCGGCCCAGCTATGTCGTCCTAAAAACTCTTAGAACTGCTCCACGTCAACCAGGCCGAGCTTGGCGGCCTTGACCAGACGGCGCGGGATGCGCACGGTCTGGCCGTCGATGGTGACCTCCTGGAGGTCGACGTTGTCGGCCTTCCACTGGGAGCGGCGCGAGCGGGTGTTCGCGCGGGACATCTTGAACTTAGGAGTTGCCATTTTCTTCTATCCTCCTTACGCGTTCTTCTTCTTGCGGCGAGCCATGCCACCGAAGCGCTGGTTGAAGCGCTCGACACGGCCGGCGGTGTCCATCACGCGCTGTGCACCGGTCCAGAACGGGTGCGACTCGGCGGTAACGTCGACCACGATGAGCGGGTACTCGTTGCCGTCCTCCCACTCAACGGTGCGATCGGAGGAGGCGGTGGACTTGGTCAGGAAGCGGGTACCGGTACCGGCGTCCTGGAAGACCACCGGGTGGTAATCCGGGTGGATATCTTTCTTCATGCGAATTCCCTCAGGGTTGAAACTTCGGGTCGGTTCTCCGCTTTCACCGGGCCTATAAAACTAGGCCTAGGCGGCGGAGATCGTGCCCGAGTTGGGTTTTCTAACGGACAAACAGCTACCGTCGAGCAGCACCCGAGCGATAGCAACTCGGACTATATTACAGCCGACCTGCCCTTTTCCCAAATCTCGCCCGCGCCAACGCAACGGGTGTCCACAGCAGCCACAGGCACCCCGGCAACCACGCCCGGAAAGCGGGCTTCGCCGCGCGAATTCTACGCCGAGGGCTTAAGATTATCCCCAGCACGCTGGGCGTCCTCAGACAGGGCGAAGATATAGAGGTATAGCGCCCCCGCTGTCCCCGCACTCCCCTACTGCCCGGAGCCACACAAGGCCCCACGCGGGGCGCCAAGCATGGCTCGCACGAGGCGATTAGGAAATTCGGGCGCGAGAAGGTAAGGTTTTCCCTTGCTGTTGTCACAATGTACGTTTACGCCCCGTCTACTGCAATGAAACGGCGTGATTTTTTAATCGCTCATCCTCACATTCCGAGCGGAGTAAGCCTTCTAGGCACTCGATCACGTGGTTTTAATTAGTCAAGATGTGGGCGGCTAGGAGAAAGAAGACCCATGTCGGCTATTTGCCAGGTAACGGGCCGCAAGCCGCAATTCGGCAAGCAGGTCTCGCACTCGCACCGCCGCACCTCGCGCCGTTGGAACCCCAACGTGCAGCGTCGTCGGTACTACCTGCCCTCTGAGGGCCGTACCATCACCCTGAATGTCTCTACCAAGGGTATGAAGATCATCGACCGCGACGGCATCGAGTCCGTCGTCGCCAAGATCCGAGCACGTGGGGAGAAGATCTAAAGATGGCACGTAACGATATTCGCCCGATCATCAAGCTTAAGTCCACCGCGGGCACCGGTTACACCTACGTGACCCGTAAGAACAAGCGCAACAACCCGGATCGCATCACTCTGAAGAAGTTCGATCCGATCGCCCGCAAGCACGTCGAATTCCGCGAGGAGCGATAATCAATGGCTAAGAAGTCCAAGATCGCTAAGAACGAGCAGCGCAAGGAAATCGTCGCCCGCTACGCGGAGCGTCGCGCTGAGCTCAAGGCAATCATCAAGAACCCGAACACCTCGGACGAGGACCGTTTGGAGGCACAGTTCGAGCTGAACCGTCAGCCGCGCGACGCTTCCAAGTCCCGCATCCGTAACCGCGACGCCCACGATGGTCGTCCGCGCGGTTACCTCCGCAAGTTCGGCCTGTCCCGTGTCCGCATGCGCGGCATGGCTCACCGCGGTGAGCTGCCGGGCGTTCGTAAGTCCAGCTGGTAAAGGGGAATTGCAACAATGAAGCGCAATAACCACAAGAAGTTCCGGATGGAGCAGACCCGCCGTCCGAAGAAGAACCCGTTGAAGGCAGAGGGCATCGAGAAGGTGGACTACAAGGACACCAAGACCCTCCGTCTGTTCATCTCTGACCGCCACAAGATTCGTTCGCGTCGCGTCACCGGTCTGACCCCGCAGCAGCAGCGTCAGGTTGCTACCGCGGTCAAGAACGCTCGCGAAATGGCTCTCCTGCCGTTCACCACCCGCTAAACACTAAGTAGCAGGGTTTCAACAGCGCACTTTTGCCGCTGGCAAGTGTGACACGGTAAAAGAATCTAACCAACGCCGTCGCCGGCACCCCGCCCCTCGTGGGCCTGGGGTCGCCGCGGCGGCGTTTGGTTTTTCTCCAGCCCCGAGCCAACGCCGGGCCGGCCCCGCTACCCGTTAGACTGGAGCGTAATTGACCCTGCCCGCACTAGAGACAGTCCCTGTAAAGGAAGGCGCGTTGCTTATGGCCTTGCACCCCTCACTTACCGAGCTCGCCGAAGAGGCGGGGCGCTGCGAGTCACTGCCCGCCGCCCGCGGCATCTTGGCGGAGTCCCACGAGCTGGCCCGCAACGCCCTCCATCACCGCGAGGACGGCCAGGAGCTGGCCGCGTGGTATTCCCGCGTCGTCCACGGCGTGGTCTACTCCCCCGCGGTCGATTCCCCGGTGCGGCTGACCGGCCCCATCGCCCGCGGCGATGGCCTACCCGGCCTGCCGGTGGACTACCTGGGCCCCGCCAACGCGGACTTGGACGGCCTGCTGTCTTCCGTAGGCATCGAGCCGCGTGCCGTGGAGGACGCGGCTATCTACCGCGCCGACGCGGGCCTGCCGTTGCCGGAGGAGGCATCGGCAGCGCTGCTGCGGCAGGCACTGGGCACGCAGCCGCCGGCGCTGCAGTTGGTCAACGGGCTGCCGGACCCGGATGCCGCCGTGGACATCCACAACTTCCTGCTCGTGCCCATCGCCTCCCTCGCCCGCTGGGCCGCCCCCGCGCCCCGGCCGACGGCGGACCGGCTGGCCATCGGCGCGGAAAAGCAGCTGATTACTCCCGCCGAGGGCGAGGCGCTGTCGCTGGCGTGGCGCACCGGCCTGGAACTCTACCTGCGGGCCTGGCTCAACCACGCGGGCACCGCACAGCAGCGCCTGGCGGACCTGCCGCCGTTGGATCGCACGGCCTACGGTTCGGCGTGCCGCACGGTGTCGGCAATATTACAGGGCATCGCCGCCCGCGCGACTTAGCGCGATGGCCTCTAAGATATAAGGTTGATATGTTCTTTGGTTCTTTGATGTCCGACCCTCAGGCGAACAGGAAGGTGTGGTAGGTCTATGGCTGGTGCAGTTGGCAGGCCGCGGAAGAATTCTCCGCGTCGTCGGGGTAGCACCGCGCGCGAAGAGATCCTGGACGCCTCCTCCGAGCTGTTTACCACCCAGGGCTTCGCCACGACCTCGACGCACCAGATCGCCGAGGCCGTGGGCATCCGCCAAGCCTCACTCTACTACCACTTCCCGTCCAAGACCGAGATCTTTCTAACGCTGCTGAATTCGACCATCGAGCCTTCCCTCGACTTGGCCGACGACCTGGCCCAGCTGGAGACCACCCCGGAGCTGCGCCTGTGGGCGCTGGTGGCCGCGGAGTCCCGCCTGCTGCTGACCAGCGGGTGGAACGTCGGCCGGCTGTACCAGCTGCCGGTGGCGAACTCGGAGGAATTCGCCGAGTACCACCAGTCCCGCGCCCGCCTGGAGCACCATTTCCAGACCTTCGCCGCGGCGCTGGTCGGCGACGACGACCCGCGCACCACCTTGCCGTTCCACATCGCGCTCTCCGTTATTGAAATGCGCGGCAACGACGGCACTCCCCCGTTCCTGGCCTCCGACCAGACCATCCCGGACACCGCCGTCATGCTTGCCGATGCCTCCCTGGCAGTCCTCGACGCCGCCCTCCCCGACGACCGCGTCGCGGCCACCCTCAAACTGCTCGAGTCCCGCTCGGACTCCATCTCCGCGGCCGCCGCGGCTGCAGCCGACCGCCGCAAGAAGAAAAAGAAGCGCTAGGCCGCAGCTTCCTCGACGACCCGGCGGGTCTGGATCTCCCCCTGGAACTAACGGCCCACGAAGCCGGAAAACAGCAGGCTGCCCACCGCGGTGTGCGCCAGGAACGGCAGGGCGAACATCACCCAGTCCGCGGCGCCGACGCCTACCATCACGAAAAGCTCCACCACCGCGAAGCCGAGGGCGGCCACTGCCAGCACGACGTTCTGTCCGCCGCGCTGCGGGTAGAGCACGTCCTGGATAACGCGCAGAGACCACAGGATGTTGACCAGCACGAAGACGGCCAGCACCAGCAGGTAGAAGCTGGTCAAGGAGCTGTCGAGGACCGTCGCGAACTCGTCCAGAAAACCGCCGCCGGAATAGGCGCTGCTGCGGGCGCTATCGACGGCCGAGACAATCGCCATCAGCACAAAGCCCAGCGTCATCACCGCCGGCACCACGGCCGCTATCCCCAGCACGGTCTTCACCACGCCCGGCGCCAGCTTGAGGCGGGCCAGCGGACGGCCCGTGGGCTCGAGTTCTTCGACCTTGCGGGTCTCGATGGCGAAGGTCGCCGGCCGCGGTGCGGGATGCTGCGGCTGCGGGAACTCGCCGTGCTGCGCGAGGTAGATAAGGTCGCCGATGCGCATGGGCTGGGCCGCGCTATCCGCGAGCCGGGCGTCGTACTTGGCGCGCAGGCGCTCCTGGCCCAGAATGGTCCGGGCGGTGGCGGCCTCGTGATAGCGGGGATTGGACATGCTGGCGCCCTGCTCCTCGAGCGCCTGCAGCGCGGCGCTGAACTCGGCGGCCAGCTGGTCCGAGGACTCGGTGTTGTTCAGACCCAGGCTTTCGTAAAAATTGTAATGCTGCGTCATGCTCGTGGTGCGTCCTTCCCTAGCGGTAGTTCTTAGTCCAGACTAAGGGTGCTACCCGCCGCCGCCCTAACCCGGGCCGTGCCAGGCCTAGGAAGCTTGGGCGGCCGAGTCGGTCTTCTCACCGGTCAGCTCGTAGACCAGATGGTCGAGCTGCTGCTGGGCGGTTTCATAGGTGCCGTCCTCGGGCCGCGAGAAGATCGCCATGCCCAGCTCCTGCCCGTCCACCTTCACGTGGCCGAGCTGCACGACGCTGTAGAAGCCGTCATCGTCCGGGCCCCATCCGCCTTTGATGGCCGCGCCCGGGAGGGCGCGCAGCCCGTAGTCCTGCAGCGGGTCCGGGGTTTCCATGGCCTCGATGACCGCGTCGGCATCGTCCAGGCGCGGCAGCTGCGCCGCGAAGGCGGCCTGCTGCTTGAGCCCCCACTCGGTCTGGCCGAAGGGCGTGAACCCCTCCTTAGTCATCTTGCCCTGGACCTCCGTGACGGTGTCGCCGCCCTCGCGCAGCACCGTCTGGGTGCTGTCCACGGCGGTCTCGGCGACGCCCAGGCTGACCCAGAGCGCCTGCGCGGAGTCATTGTCGGAAAACGTAATGGCCGCCTCCACCAGGGCCGGATCCGCGGTGCCGGCCTGGCAGGCGGCGATGGCGATGGGTACCTTGGCCGTCGACCAGGCAGGAAAGCCCGTGGTCGTGCCGGCGCTGATGACCTCTTTGCGGGTAGCCACGGCGACCCCGGCGTCGCCGCCGTATTTCTTGGTGGCGGAGGCCACCGCGCGCTTCAGTGCCTTCTGGTTGATGCCGTCCGGGAATTTCTCGACGCGGGCCGTCGTCGTGACCCGCGTCTTCGTCGGCGGGGCCGAGTTTTCTCCCCCGCCGGTGCTGCTGCAGCCGCCCAGCAGGGCGCTGGCGACGAGCGCGCAGACGGGAACGGCCCAGTGCTTGGTCATGAGATATTCACCACCGCGCCGTTACCGCCGCGGCAGGTCACCGCGTTTGAGTTGCCCGTGCACTGCATCTTGTACCACTGCCCCGTGACCGGGCTGTAGGCCTCCACCGGGGTGTTCGGGTTGCCGGACTGGGAGTAGGCAGAGGTGAAAGCGGAATAGACGGAATCCGCGAAGGCGGCGGAGGTCTCCTCACTGCCGGGCGCGGCAGAGCTGTACTGCCGCGGCGCCGGCACCTCCTGGGTCGGTTCACTGTCACGGGGAGTCGGGTCCGCCGCGGCCGCCCGCGTGCTGGAGCGGCTAGAGGAAGGCTCCGACTGCGCGGAGGAGCGCGCCGAGGAGCTAGCAGAAGAGCTGGCGGACGAGGTCGCGGACTTCGTCGACGACGCCGAGCTGCTCGTTTCCGCGGAATCCTCTGCCTCAGTCGATGAGCTGGCCGCGGGCGCGGGGGCGGGCTCGTCCTCGTCGGTGGAGGACATGCCCAGCCACCCGCGCTGGAGGCTCAGCGCGGCCACGACCGCCACCGCGATGATGACCGCGAGTATGCCGAAGGCGCCGACAAGGGCGCCCCGGCCCGGGGTGCGGCGCGGCTTGTCCTCCGCGCCGACCACCGGTAGCTCCGCGGTGACCGGCTCGGCGGGGTTATTCCCCGCGCCCGGCCCCGCGCCTTGCGTGTGCGCCATGTTTCTCCCTTGTCTAGGTCTGCGATTAGTAAATCTAACACGTACCTAGCGCCCGGGCCTGGCTTGTCGACACAACAGGCCGCGGGCGCGGTGGGAGTAGGCGGCGCGGCCTAGTGGGCGAAGTGGCGGGTGCCGGTGAAGTACATCGTCACGCCGGCCTCCTGGGCGGCGGCGATGACTTCCTCGTCGCGGATGGAGCCGCCCGGCTGGACCACGGCGGTCACGCCGGCATCGATGAGCACCTGCAGGCCGTCGGCGAACGGGAAGAAGGCATCGGAGGCAGCGAAGGAACCGCGGGCGCGCTCCTCCCCGTCCTCGCTCAAGGTGTTGGCGCGCTCGACGGCCAGCTTGGCCGAGTCCACGCGGTTGACCTGGCCCATGCCCACGCCGACGGTGGCGTTGTCGCGAGCCAGCAGGATGGCGTTCGACTTGACCGCGCGAACGCTGCGCCAGGCGAACTCCAGCTGGGACAGGGCCTCGGAGTCGAGCTCCTCACCGGCGGCCAGGGTCCAGTTCTCGGCCTGGTCGCCCTCGGCTTGGTAGGCGTCGACGTCTTGGACGAGCACGCCGCCGGAAATCGGGCGCTCCTCCTCGGCGGCCTCGTCGCGCTCGGCGCGCAGGATGCGCAGGTTCTTCTTGGTCTGCAGCAGCTCCAGGGCATCGTCCGCGTAGCTGGGGGCGATGACGACCTCGGTGAAGACCGGCTTGATCTGCTCTGCCATCTCCAGGGTGACCTCGCGGTTGGCGGCGATGACCCCACCGTAGGCGGACATCGGGTCGCAGGCGTTGGCGGCCTTGTGCGCGGCGGCGATGTTCTCATCGTCGGCGCCGATGCCGCAGGGGTTGGCGTGCTTGATGATGGCCACGCACGGGCGATCGTGGTCCCAGGCGGCGCGCCAGGCGGCGTTGGCGTCCTGGTAGTTGTTGTAGCTCATCTCCTTGCCGCCGAGCTGCTCGGCGTTGGCCAGGCCCTTGCCGTCGCGGTTGCGCACCACGCGGGCGGCCTGGTGCGGGTTCTCGCCGTAGCGCAGGGCGGTCGTGCCGGAATCCGCGTCCGCGCCCTGGGCGCGGAACCAGCCGGAAACGTCCGCGTCGTACTGGGCGGTGTGGGAGAAGGCCTCGGCGGCGAGCTGGAAGCGCTCCTGCTGATCGAAGCCGCCGTTGGACAGCGCGTCGATGACGGAGTCGTAGCGGTTCGGGTTGACCACGACGGCGACCGAGGCGTGGTTCTTCGCCGCGGCGCGCACCATGGACGGGCCGCCGATGTCGATTTTTTCGACGCAGGCGTCGTAATCCGCGCCGGAGGCCACCGTCTCCGCGAACGGGTACAGGTTCACCACGACCAGCTGGAAGGGCTCGATGTCCAGGTCCTTGATCTGGGCGAGGTGGTCTTCCTTGCGGGTGTCGGCCAGGATGCCGGCGTGCACGCGCGGGTGCAGCGTCTTCACGCGACCTTCCAGGCACTCCGGGAAGCCGGTCAGCTTCTCGACCGGGGTCACGTCGATGCCCAGGTCCGCGATCCGGCTGGCGGTGGAGCCGGTGGAGACAATCTCCACGCCGGCGTCGGCTAGGGCGCGAGCCAGGTCTTCCAGCCCGGTCTTGTCGTAGACGCTAATCAGCGCGCGTTTGATGGGCTTGCGTTCATCGCTCATGGATTAGTCTTGCCTTCCTGACAGAAAAATAGACACCAAAATCTAGCAATCAAAGGTTATGCCGCCGGCGGCGGCGTCCGCGTCACGCACCGCAGCGCGCAGCACGCGGACGATCAGCTGCCGTTCCACGACCTTGATCCTCTCGTGGAGGCTAGCCTCGTCATCGTCGGCCAGCACCCGCACGGGCTCCTGGGCGATGATCGGGCCGGTGTCCACGCCAGCATCAACGTAGTGAACGGTGGAGCCGGTGACTTTCACCCCATACGCCAACGCATCCCTAACACCGTGCGCGCCTGGGAAGGCGGGCAAGAGTGCGGGATGCGTATTAATAATGCGGCCGGCAAACTGGTCGAGGAATTCCTTCCCCAGAATCTTCATGAAGCCGGCGGAGACCACCACGTCGGGCTGGCCCACCGCCGCGGCGAGCGCCTCGTTCCAGGCCGCGCGGTCCTCGCCCAGCGAGACAACCTCGCTAGCGATGCCGGCCGCCTCCGCGCGTTCCAGGCCCGGACAGGGCTTGTCAGCGACAACCTTGTCCACGCGGTAGGACTCGTCCTGGGAGTCCAGAATCGCCTGGAGCAAAGAACCGGTACCGGAGACCAGCACCACGACGCGCAGGGGCCCCGATGCCGCGGCGTCAGTCACGCCCGCCGGCTGGGCCCGATTGTCGGAGTCAATGAAATCAACAGAAGCATCTGCGGGTGAAGTCACGCCTAACAGACTAGCCCCAAAGGGTAGGCTCGCGGAACTTTCAGTCCTTTTGACTTCCCCCGCGCGTCACCCCATCAACGGACTCGGCGGCCGTATCCTGCGAGCCCGCGGCCTCTTCTTCCCCAGCCTCGGCCGCCTCAACCGGTTCCGCAACCTGCTCGTCCGCACCCTGCCCGGACTCAACCTGCCCGGACTCAACCTGCTCGGCACCCGGGTCCTCGGCGTCGATGACCTCGACGGCATCGTCGAGCTGGGCCGGGTCCGCCGCGGCCGCTGCGTCTTCGACGTCGCCGTCCTCCTCGGCCGCCTCGGAGGCTTCGACTACCTCGGCTTCTTCGTCCTCCCCGGCAACCTCGGCCGTGGCGGCAGGCTCTTCAGCGTCGTCCGCCCCGGCAGCGTCCACAGCGTCCGCGTCGGCAGGTTCCACGTCGACAGCGTCTGCGTCCGGGGTGGCGGCGGCATCGGCAGCCGGCGTGGCAGCCGGTGCGCTAGCCGGGCCGGCGGTGGCGCGGCGGTTTTGCCACAGCGCGATGCCCCAGGCGGCCAGGCCGATGGCCAGGACCCAGACGACGGCCAGGGCGCCGGCCATGGCGACCATGATGCCGGTGGAGCCGTAGACGCCGACTTCGCCGGTGCTAAACGCGGCGAGCAGGGCCACGGCAAGGCCGGCCAGGACGGAGGCCTCCACCGCGGTCCGCGGGCTGGGGTTCTTGCCCCGCCACGCCCACGCGGCAGCTCCGCCGGCCAGGACCGGCAAAACCAGGGCCCAGGCGGGCGCGCTGCCCGGGATAACACCCAGCAGCGGCAGCGGCGGCAACGGCACCAGGTGGATGCTAAACAGCGAAACGCTGGCCTGGCCCATGTGGAACTCCGCGCCCAGCAGGTTTGCCCCGGCCGCCAGGGCGGCGTTGGGCAGGTAGAGCAGGCTCAGGCCGTAGAGGGCGGCCGCGCCGGCAGCGGGCAGATCCGGGTAGGAGTTTAGGATTTCCCCCTGGCGCTGCCAGCCGAACAGGCCGACGACCAGCAGCACGGCCAGGCCGGCCACGAGCAGCGCCCCGATAAAACGGAAGGCGACCTGGGCGCTAGCCACCACCGTGACCGGCAGGCCGTAGCGCTTGAGCAGCGCGGTCCACAGGCGCGGGCCCATGCCGAGTGCGAGCGCTACCAGGTGGATGACCGCGACCCGCAGCACCGCGACGGCCACGTTCGGGGCGGACAGGTCGTAGACCTTGCTCGCGTCCCAGAGCATGAACCAGGCCACGAGCGTTATTAGGACCGGCACGCCCACGGCGCAGGCCAGCAGCAGCAATAGGTCGTTGACACTGACCTTGTGTTTAACCGCGCGGTGGATGCGCCCGGCCAGCAACCACACCAGGCCGATGGTGGGCAGGAAGGGCAGCACGGAGATGGTGTTGCCGCCGGCGTGTACCGGCACGAGGTTAATGACCATCCAGGCCCCGCCGATGATGGAGGGCAACCAGGCCAGCGGCGCGCTCGAGAGCAGGACCGCGGCCAGCGCGATGACCACGATGGTGCCGACCACGGCCAGGTTCGGCACGCCGACGGTTAGCAGCATGCGGATGAGGCGGGCCTTGGTGCCCGTCGCCTTGGGCGCGGTGCGGGACCGAGCTTGCGCACCAGCGCGGGAAGCCACGCGGGCAGCCGGCTGGGTGGCGCTGGAGGGGCTGGTGCGTCCGCGGGCCTGGCTGCGCGGGCCCGACGACGACCGCGAGTGGGGGCTGGTGTTCTTATTCATCGCCTCTACCTTGCCACGCCACCGGCGCCTTTTCGGGTTGGCACGGCCCACCGCTGGCGAATCACCCGCCCCGGCGAATCCCCTACCCCGGCGGGCCCGCACCGGAGGATGCAGCGGGGTTCCTATATATACTGTATTAACCCTCATGTTGAACTTTAGAGATTTCCGTATCTATCAGGTTTCCCCGCGTTCCTGAAAAGGTGGGAAGGAAAGCTAAATACCGCCCCAGTTTCCGTGCGCCTGACGGCACCGGTAGTGTTACGGGAGGGACGGAAGTCATCTGCGCCAAGAACGCACCCCCGCCAGTGTGACCTAGAAATTTACTGCACTGACGTGTGAAAACCCCCTCACGGCGGTTTTATAACATCGATTTAGCTTGCTTGGCCTTGTACGAACCGCTATTGTTACCAGACGTTGGTAACAAGAAGGTCACAATCGTGTAACCTTGAGCGAGATTAAGTAACGCGGAAGCAGCGTTGCGCGATTTAAGACAAGTACGGGAAGAAGTTTAATGCGAAGCAAGACCCAGCGAGCTGACGTGGGACGCCACCGCAAGACCACTACCTCGCAGACTGCCAAGGGCCGTATCGCCCTGGTGACCGTGGCTGCCGGCGCGGCCTCCACTGCGGGCGTAGGTGGCGCCGCAGCTGCCCAGCTGCAGGCTAACGCCGATCAGGAGACCAAGGCGCAGAGCGTCGACTACGACCTGACCACGGATTCCAACGAGCTGGCCGAAAACGGCGCAGCCGCCGTGGAAAACGCCGCCCCGCAGATCCTGGCTATCGCCGAGTCCAAGCCGGTCGACAACCTGTCGGAGCAGCTCAACAAGGCCATCGAGGCCGCCGACGCCCGCATCGCCGCGGACGCCGCCTCCCGCGCCCCGTCCATCGTGAAGCCGGCCGAAGGTGCCTACACCTCCGGCTTCGGCGCCCGCTGGGGCGCCATGCACAACGGCATCGACCTGGCCAACGCCATCGGTACCCCGATCGTCGCAGCCATGGACGGCATCGTCATCGACTCCGGTCCGGCCTCCGGCTTCGGCAACTGGATTCGCATCAAGCACGAGGACGGCTCCATCGCTGTCTACGGCCACATGGAAACCCTCGACGTCGCCGTCGGCGACCAGGTCCACGCCGGCCAGAAGATCGCCGGCATGGGTTCCCGCGGCTTCTCCACCGGCTCCCACCTGCACTTCGAGATCCACCCGGACGGCAACACCCCGGTCGACCCGATCCCGTGGTTCGCTGAGCACGGCATCAACATCTCCTAAAAGCCGCTAACTTCTTTCCAACCCGAGGCCCCTCGCTGCAACGCGCAGCGAGGGGCCTTTGCGCTACCCCCAGGCACCACCCCCACGTTCGCCACATTAAAAACATTTGCAACTTTAGTCCCAATTACAACACGCGTAACACGCTGGCATGTTCGACTATTTTCGAACAGAGTTGGCCTTCTACCTGCTCTTTTTGGCGTTGCGCTCCCCCGCCAACCGGGCTAACTTTTACTTCGTTGCCATTCGGCGGCCGCGCCGGCCTCAAGCGCCGGGCGGGCCCTAGCGGTACTGCCCGCTGACTGGCTTGCCACCACTTACCCTCATGTTGTTAAAGGACGTAGTCTATGAAGCGCACTCATCGCGCCCGCCGGGCGGCTGTGGCCGGTGCCCTGGCACTGACCACTGGCCTGGCTGCCACGCTTGGTGCCACGGCCGCCAACGCCGCTCCTGCGGCGACGGTGAACGTGTCGGACGGTTCCTCCGAACCGACCGTTAGCGACGTCAACCACGACGCCCTCACCGATGCCCTCTTCGGCCTTGCTAAATCCACTACCCAGTTGTTCAACGGCACGATCACCCCGTCCGTCAACCAGACCGAGGCAGGGCTCAACATCGTCCTCGACCCCGCGGCCGTGCCGGGCCTCGAGGACGCCTTCGCTCCCGAGGGCGACCACTCCGGCCTGAGCGCCACCCACTCGCAGGACGCCAACGGCAACACCGTCGTGTTCCCGACCACCGGCACCCTGACGTCTGGCTTCGGCTCCCGCTGGGGCGCGATGCACAACGGCATCGACATCGCCAACCCGGTCGGCACCCCGATTTACGCCGTCATGGACGGCACGGTGATTTCCTCCGGCCCGGCGCAGGGCTTCGGCAACTGGATCCGCATCCAGCACGACGACGGCACCGTGAGCGTCTACGGCCACATGGCCGCCAGCTCCCTGCTGGTGGGCGTCGGCGAGCGCGTCACCGCCGGCCAGCAAATCGCCTCCATCGGTAACGAAGGCGTGTCCACCGGCCCGCACCTGCACTTCGAGGTGCACCCGGGCGGCGGCGCCCCCGTGGACCCGATTACCTGGTTCGCGGAGCGCGGTATTTCCGTCTAGAGCTTTTCCATGGGAAGTCCGCCAATCAGCATCAGGCGGACTTTCCCGGCAGAGCCAAAATCCACGGTGACGGTCGCCCGCGCGCCCGAACCGTCGGAACTAATGACCGTTCCCAGGCCATACTTGGCGTGGTTGACGCGGTCGCCCACGGCCAAATTCAGGTTCTTGTTCTTCGGCATGGACGTAGCAGCCGCCGGCTTTTTCCGTTGCGATGGGGAAGACGCAGCGGAGCCGGACTTGCGCGACCAGCCGGACCAGGACGAACCGAAATTGCGCCCGTACTGATAGCTATCATCACCCCACGCGGAGTTGAGGGAGCTATCGTTTTCCTCCCGCCGCCAGTCGATGAGATCCTCCGGGATCTCGGCGAGGAAGCGACTGGCGGGGTTGGTCATCGGGTTGCCCCACGAGGAACGGATGATGGCGCGGGTGACGTAGAGCTGCTCCCGCGCGCGGGTAATGCCCACATAGGCCAAGCGCCGCTCTTCGCTCAGCTCCTTCGGGTCGCCCAGCGAGCGCATGTGCGGGAACTGCCCGTCCTCCCAGCCGGTGAGGAAGACGACCGGGAATTCCAGCCCCTTGGCCGTGTGCAGAGTCATCAACGTGACCACGCCGGAGTCTTCGTCCGGGATCTGGTCGGCGTCGGCGACCAGGGAGACCTTCTCCAAAAACGCCTGCAGGGAACCCGGCGCGGCCTGCCCGTCGTCGGCCGGGTCGGCCTCCGGCGCGGCATCGGAGCCGTCGAAGGCCATCTGATTGGCCGCCTCCGAGGAAAACTCCCGCGCGACGGAGACCAACTCGTTGAGGTTGTCCAGGCGCGCGCCGTCCTGCGGGTCGTTGGAGTTTTCCAGCTCGGCCCGGTAGCCCGTGGCATCGAGCAGCAAGGAAATCAGCTCGCCCAGGTCCGGCTGCCCGGTGACCTGGTTGGTCATGCCCGGCAGCTGGGCCTGGATGCCGTCCATCATCTCGGTGAACTTACCCACCGCGTTGACCGCGCGGGTGCCCAGGCCGTTTACCTGGCCGCCCGCCCCGTCGAGCAGGGCCTTGCCGAAGCTGACCCCGAGGTTCTCCGCGTGCAGCGCGATCTGGGCCTGGGCCTTGTCCCCGATGGCGCGCTTGGGCACATTGATAATGCGCCGCAGGCTCACCGTGTCATCCGGGTTGTCCAGGATGCGCAGGTAGGCCACGATGTCGCGGATCTCCTTGCGCTCGTAGAAGCGCGTGCCGCCCACCACGCGATAGGCGATCCCGGAGCGGATGAAGATATCCTCCAGCGCGCGGGAGGCGTTGTTGGTGCGGTACATGATGGCGATGTCGTTGAGGTTGCGGCCGCCGTCGACCAGCTTGTCGATCTCCGCGGCGATGAAGCGGGCCTCATCGTGCTCGTTGTCCGCGACGTAGCCGATGATCTTCTCGCCCTCACCGTGGGCGGTCCACAGGTTCTTCTCCCGCCGGTTTTCGTTCTTGGCGATGACCGCGTTCGCCGCGTTCAGGATGGTCTGCGTCGACCGGTAGTTCTGCTCCAGCAGAATGGTCCTAGCCTGCGGGTAGTCCCGCTCGAATTCCTGGATGTTGCGGATGGTGGCCCCACGGAAGGCGTAGATGGACTGATCCGAGTCACCGACCACGCACAGCTCCGGCGCCGGGACCGCCTGCTCCGGGGTATCCTGCCCGTCGCCCGTGGCGGCGCCGTTGCCCTGACCGACCAACGCGGCAACGAGCGCGTACTGGGCGTGGTTGGTGTCTTGGTACTCATCAATGAGCACGTGCCGGAAGCGGCGGCGGTAGAACTGCACCACCTGCGGGTGCTGCTGGAAGATCCGCACGACCTCCCCGATGAGATCGTCGAAGTCGACCGCGTTCGCCGCGCGCAGGCGGCGCTGGTATTCCGCGTAGACCCCGACCACGGTCGTGTCGAAGGGGTTCTTGGTGGCCGCGGCCTGCTCCGCGGCGCGCTGCGGGCCGACGAGCTCGTTCTTGTAATTCGAAATCTGGTTGGCCAGCACCCGCGGGGTGAACTTCTTAATATCCAGCTGCTGGTCCTTGGCAATCATGGACAGCAGGCGGCGGGAATCATCCCCGTCGTAGATGGTGAAGTTGGTATTCAGCCCGGGCACCAGCTGCGCCTGGGCGCGCAGGATCCGCACGCAGATGGAGTGGAAGGTGGCCACCCACATCCGCTCCGCGACGGGGCCGACCAGCTGGCCGACGCGCTCCTTCATCTCCGCGGCGGCCTTGTTGGTAAAGGTAATGGCCAAAATCTCCCACGGCGCCACGTTCCGCGAGCGCATCAGGAAGGCGATCCGGCGGGTCAGCACCGCGGTCTTGCCGGAACCGGCGCCCGCGACGATAAGCAGCGGCGAGCCGGTATGAGTCACCGCCGCGGCCTGCTGCGGGTTCAGGCCCTCGACGAGCGGGTCTACGTCAGGCTGCGGGGCCTGGCCGGGCTGGGACGCGGCCGCGGACGCGGCGGGCCGGCCGAAGGGGTTGCGGTCTGCGGGCTGGGAAAAAGGCGAGGAATCATTCATGATGACTACCAACCTACTAGCCGGCCCCGACACACAGCCGAGCGGAGTTACTTTTTGGCTGCCCAGGTGGCACAATTGGGTTATGTCAGACGCGGTACACAACGAGCTAGCCAACATTGAGGTCCGGACGCCCTCCGGCACGGACGATCCCCTCTCGGATCAGGAAATCCAGAAATACCGGGAAGAGATCAACCGCATGGACCAGATCATCCTGGAGGCCATCAAGCACCGCACTGCGGTCTCCCAGGCCATCGGCCGGACCCGTATGGGCTCCGGCGGCACCCGGCTGGTGCACACGCGGGAGATTGCCATCCTCAACCAGTTCCGCGACGAGCTGGGCGAAGAAGGCCCCGCCATCGCTTCCGCGCTGCTGCGCATGGGCCGCGGCCGCCTGGGATAATACTGCCTACCCCCGCGCCCGATTTGGGCTATCCGTACAGTAATCTATACGCATGAACGCCGTCTTAATAGCCGTCCTCGTCATGCTCGTCCTCGCGCTCCTGCGAGTCCATGTGGTCGTTGCGCTGTTCCTCGGCGCCCTCACCGGCGGGCTTATGGCCGGCATGGGGCTGGACGACACCATGCTCGCCTTCCAGGACGGGCTCGGCGGCGGCGCCAAGATCGCCCTAAGCTACGCCCTGCTGGGTGCCTTCGCCATGGGCGTGGCCTCGGCCGGGCTCCCCCACCTACTGGCTAACTTCCTGGTCAAGCGCCTGGGCAACCAGGACGGCGAGCTCAACAAGGCCGCCGTGGCCACCACCAAGTGGATCCTGGTGCTGGGCCTTATCGCCATGGCCGTGATGAGCCAGAACCTCATCCCGGTCCACATCGCCTTCATCCCGCTTTTGGTCCCGCCGCTGCTGACCGTCATGAACAAGCTGCGCCTCGACCGCCGCCTGATCACCTGCTGCCTGACCTTCGGCCTGGTGACCACCTATTTCTTCGTGCCGGTGGGCTTCGGCTCCATCTACCTCAACGACATCCTGCTGTTTAACATCTCCGAGGCCGGCCTGGACACCAGCAACCTGTCCATCATGCCCATCATGGCCATCCCGGCCGCGGGCATGCTGGTCGGCCTGCTCATCGCCATCTTTATTTCCTACCGGAAGCCGCGCGATTACGCCGATACCCCGATTTCGGACGACGCCCCGGCCTCCACGGAGATCTCGCCCTACCGGGTGACCGTCTCCGTCATCGCGATCATCGCGACCTTCGCCGTACAGGTCATCATGCAGGCGCTCGACTTCGAAGCCGACGGCCTCCTGGTCGGCTCCCTGATCGGCCTGGGCATCCTGCTCATTTCCGGCACGGTCAACTGGCGCCAGGCCGACGACGTCTTCTCCCAGGGCATGAAGATGATGGCGCTCATCGGCTTCATCATGATTACCGCCCAGGGCTTCGCCTCGGTAATGACCGCCACCGGTGAGGTCGAGACCCTGGTCGACGCCACCGCCGAAATCTTCGGCGAGCACCAGTTCTGGGCCGCCGGCGGCATGCTCCTGGTGGGCCTGGTCGTCACCCTGGGCATCGGTTCCTCCTTCTCTACCCTGCCCATCATCTCCGTCATCTACGTCCCGCTGTGCATGTCGCTGGGCTTCAGCCCCGCCGCGACCGTTGCCATCATCGGCACCGCCGGCGCGCTGGGCGACGCCGGCTCCCCGGCCTCCGACTCGACGCTCGGACCCACCGCGGGGCTCAACGCCGACGGGCAGCACGACCACATTCGGGATTCGGTCATCCCGACCTTCCTCCACTTCAACATCCCGCTGCTCGTGGCGGGCTGGACGGCCGCCATCGTCCTCTAACCACGCCCGCAGAACTCTTCGACTACGGTTGTGGTTAGCACCTAGCACGCGTTTAGACACCGGAAGAAAGGCCGCAGAAGCCAATCGTCATGGATTATTCCAATACCGCCTACGCCACTGGTTCGACCATCACCAGCACTGCCGAGTGGAAGGCTCTTCAGCAGCTGGCCGACGGGGAAACCGCCCTCAACCTCCGCGAGCTCTTCCGGGCGGAAGAATCCCGCGCGGACAACCTCTCTTTCGCCGCCGCGGGCCTGCACGTCGATTTGTCGAAGAACCTGGTGGACCAGGAAATCCTCGGCGCCCTCATCGCCCTGGCGGAGGCCGCCGGCGTGGAGCAGGTGCGCGACGCCATGTTCGCCGGCGCCCACATCAACAACACGGAGGACCGCGCGGTGCTGCACACCGCGCTGCGCCTGCCGGCCGAAGAAGACCTCACGGTCGACGGCCAGGACGTCGCCGCCGATGTCCACGAGGTGCTAGGCCGGATGCGCGACTTCGCCACCGCGCTGCGCTCCGGCAAGTGGCTGGGGCACACCGGGCACACCATCAAGAAGGTCGTCAACATCGGCATCGGCGGCTCCGATCTGGGCCCGGCCATGGCGGCCCGCGCGCTGCGCTCCTACGAGGTAGCCGGGATTAGCGCGGAGTTCGTCTCCAACGTCGACCCGGCCGACCTGGACGCGGTCCTGGATCGCCTCGACCCGGAAACGACGCTGTTCATCGTCGCCTCGAAGACCTTTACCACCCAGGAGACCCTGGCCAATGCCCACGCGGCCCGGCGCTGGCTGCTGGAGCAGTTCGACGGCGACGAGTCGGCTATCCGCAAGCACTTCGTGGCGGTGTCCACCAACGCGGAGAAGGTCGGCGAGTTCGGCATCGACACGGAGAACATGTTCGGCTTCTGGGAATGGGTCGGCGGCCGCTACTCCGTGGACTCGGCCATCGGCCTGTCTTTGATGTGCACCATCGGGCCACTGGACTTCATGCGCTTTGTGGCAGGCTTCCGGGCCATGGACGAGCACTTTGCGCAGGCACCGCTGAGCACCAACGTCCCGGTGCTGATGGCGCTGCTGGGTATCTGGTACACCAACTTCTTGGGAGCCGAGTCGCACGCGGTACTACCCTATTCGGAGGATCTCTCCCGCTTCCCGGCCTACCTCCAGCAGCTGACCATGGAATCCAACGGCAAGTCGGTGCGCCGCGACGGCTCGGCGGTGGACACGACCACCTCGGAGATCTACTGGGGCGAACCGGGCACCAACGGCCAGCACGCCTTCTTTCAGCTGCTCCACCAGGGCACCCACCTGGTCCCGGCCGATTTCATCGGCTTCGCCCAGCCGCACCGGGACTTCCCGACTGCTGACGGAACCGGCTCCATGCACGATCTGCTGATGAGCAATTTCTTCGCCCAGACCAAGGTGCTCGCCTTCGGCAAGACCGCCGAGGAGCTGGCCGCAGAAGGCGTCGATACCGAGCTTATCCCCCACAAGGTCATGCCCGGCAACCGCCCGAGCACCACCATCCTGGCCGAGAAGCTCACCCCGCAGGCACTCGGCGCGCTCATCGCGCTCTACGAGCACATCGTCTTTACCCAGGGCGTCATCCTGGGGCTGAATTCCTTCGACCAGTGGGGCGTGGAGCTCGGCAAGCAACAGGCCAACGACCTGGCCGCCGCCGTGTGCGGCGAGGACACCGCCGCCTCGGGCGACGCGTCCACCGACGCGCTCATTCAGTGGTACCGCGCCCACCGCGGCTAGCCCGGTAACTACATCCGGATCATCGGCTCGAAGCCGGCGGGGATGCGGTCGTTCGGCACGATCTGCTTGCCGAACGGGAAGCAGGTGATCGGGATGAGCTTGAGGTTGGCGATAGCCAGCGGGATGCCGACGATGGTGATCGCCTGGGCCGCGGCCGTGGTCAGGTGGCTGAGTGCCAGCCACACGCCGGCGACGATGAACCAGACGACGTTGGAAAACGTCGACATGCCGCTGGCCCCGCCCACCGGCTGGACCACGGCCCGGCCAAACGGCCAGATCGCGTAGGCGGCCATGCGGAAGCTGGCCACGCCAGCCGGGATGGTGATGATGAAGATGCAGGCCAGGATGCCGAAGATGAAATAGGCCAGCGCCAGCCACAGCCCGCCGAACAAGAACCAGATGATATTAAGCAACAAACGCATAGCCCCGATCCTAGCGTGCCCGCGGCTAATGCGTCTGCCTCTTGTGAGACCCTGGACGTCCTAGTATTTGGGCTGGCAGTGCGGGCAGAACCAGATGACCCGCTCCAGTTCCCCTTCGTCGCCGCCCTGGTCCGGCCCGCCCAAAAATCCCTTCTCGATGCGGGTGCCGCACCGCCGGCAGCGCGCCCGGTTGCGGCCGAAGACGTAGGTGGTCTCCCCTGCCCGGCGCACGCCGGTGGTCACGCGGATGGGGCTGTCGCGGTTGGCCCACATGATGCGCCGGGCAATGTCGATAACCGCCTCCAGGTCCACCCGTCCCACGGGCGTGGCCGGGTGGAGGCCGGCCAGGAAGCAGATTTCGGCGCGGTATTCGTTGCCGATGCCGGCCACGTTGGTCTGGTCCAGCAGCGCGGTCCCGATGGATCGCTCCGGGCGGGCCGCCAGCCGGCGCAGTGCCTCCTCGCGCCCGCCGGGTCCTTCCCAATCCGGGTCCAAGATGTCCGGGCCCAGGCCGGCGACCCAGCCGGCGTAGTCGTCGGCGGCCATCACCTCGACCAGGCCCAGCCAGTGGCCGACGAGTTCGATATCGCGCGGGTGGTGCGCCAGCTGCAGGACCACCCGCGCGCTGTGGCCCGGTTTGCGCCAGCGCTGCCCCGCATAATGGATGGCCCACTGCCCCTCCATCTTCAGGTGCGTGTGCAGCAGGCGCTGCCCGAACTGCATGAACAGGTGCTTGCCGTAGGGCCACACGCGCTCGCAGGTCTCCCCGTCAAAGCGCACGGTGGCATAGCGCGGCACCCGCAGGGAGCTGCGCGTGACCTCCCGGCCGCGCATGAACTGCAAGCGGTTGGATAGCTGCAGGACGGAATCGCCCTCGGGCATTACGCCTCCTTAACTAAAAATCCTCGAAAGCGTCATCGTCGAAGCTGGCGATCAGGTCGGTCACCCGCCGGCCCCGCCGCGACGGCACCGACCCTGTCTGCGGGCCCTGCTGGGCTCGGCGGCTGCCGCGGGCTGCACCGGTGCGGGGTGCGGCGGCGGTGGCGGCGATCCGCAGGCCGCGGGGGCTCAGCCCTGCTCCGGCGGCCCGCAGCGCCTCGGCCTCGGGGGCATGGAAAGCGGCGACGCCGTTGATCTTTTCCACGACCAGGGGCTGCAGGCGGCCGGCGGCGATGAGCTCGCGCAGCCCACCTAACGCCCGCTGCACTGCCTCGGCCGGGTCGACGCCCTCCGGCAGCACGTGCGGGAAGGTGGTCAGGGACTTGCCGCCGCGGCTTAAGTGCACGATGGGCAGCCCGTCGACCAGCGCCACGAGGGCGCCGGCGGCGCGGTTGGGCTTGCCGGGGGTCTCCGGCCAGGCCAGGGCCGCGCCATAGGGGTTGGCCGGGTCGCAGGCGGCGAGCACCACGGTGTCCGGCTCGTGGCCCGACGGCCAGCCGGTGACGTCGGGGCTGTCCTGCTCCCCGCGCAGGCGATCGATGACCGCGGGCACGGAAAACTGGGCCGCGCCCAGGCCCTCGATGACGTAGCCGCGCATGGCCTTTCCGGATTCCTCGAAGCCGGACAGGACCTTGTAGGCCAGGGCGAAACCGCCCAGCACGTCCTCGGCCACGACGCTGCCGCGGGTGACCACCCCGTAACGGTCCAGCCAGGCTTCGCCGTGCGCGACCGAGCGCGCCGTCGGGTCCTGTGCCGCCGGCGGAGTGAGCGCCCAGCGCCCGCCCACGTCCGGCGGGGTGCTCACCCGCTGCGCCTGTGCAAAGGAGGTCCGCCCCATCCGCAGGCGCGAGCGGTTCGGACGCCGCTTGGCGCGGTGGGCGGCCTTGCCGCCGGTCTTGCCGGCCAGGCGGGCGCGCACCGGGGCGAAGGAATCCGGGGAGACCGCGCCGGCCTCCACCAGCTGCCACAGCGCCTGGCGGACCTCTTCCTCGGTGCCCGGCGCGTCGGCGGCCAGCTCCCCGAAGTGGAAGGCCCCGCCCGTGCCCAGGTGCTCCAGGAGCGCACGCTCGAGGATGGAATAGCCCTCCGGCTCGGTCTGCGGCAGCAGCTGGGCGGCGTAGTCCGCCGGCAGCAGCATGATCCAGGGATCTGCCGAGCCGGCCTTGCCCGCGCCGACGATGAGGACCTCGCCGGACAGTGTGAGCTCGTCCAGGTGGGCGGGCGAATAATCCCCCACCCGGGCGGGCAGGATGAGGCTCTCCCAGGCCGAGGCGGGGGCCTTGACGCCAGCGAGCTGCTCGATGACCGCCAGCACCCCGTCGGCCCCGCGCAGCGCCGGGCGGGTGCCGGCCGGGGCGACCTGCTGCCAGGCGGGCAGGAAGCGGGCGTAGGCGGTGGCGCTGACCGGCTCGGTCGCCGCGCGGGCGGCGGCCAGCGAGCGGCTGCGGATTACCTTGAGGACCTCAGCCGCACAGTACTCGGTCTCCTCCACCCCGGCGCGGTAGTGGCCCTCGACCACCTTGTCCAGGCCGGTGATGACCCCGTAGGCCGCGGACACCGACAGCCCGAAGGCGGCCGCGGCCTCGCTGATGACGAATGGCCCGCGGGTGCGCGCCCAGCGGCTGAGCAGCTGCGGCAGCGCGTCGGTGACCGTGTCCACCTGGGCCGGCACCCCGGGCGGGACCGGGATTCCCAGGCCGTCGCGCAGCAGCGCGGCGTCGTTGACCTGGGCTAGGTGCTCGGTCCCGGCGATGCGCACGCGCATCACGCGGCCGGCCAGGGCGGCATCGATAGCGCTTAACGGAACGTCCGTGTGCGCCGGCAGGTCTGTGGTGGCCACCGGGCCCAGGGTGCGCAGCAGGTCGGCGACCTCCTCGGTGGTGCGGGCCCGGCGGTCGGGGGCGGTGCGCTGGAGCTGGGCGTGGACCTGGTCGATAATGTCGGCATCCAGCAGCTCGCGCAGCTCCACCGTGCCCAACAGCTTGGCCAGCAGGGACGGGTCCAGGGCCAGCGCCGCGGCGCGCTTTTCCGCCAGCGGCGAGTCGCCCTCGTACATGAAGGCGCCGGTGTAGTTGAACAGCAGGGTCGAGGCGAACGGCGAGGGGTTGTCCGTGGTGATTTCGGCGATCCGGATGCGCCGGTGGCCCAGCTCCCGCATGACCTCCTGCAGGGCGGGCAGGTCGTAGACGTCCTGGAGGCACTCGCGCACGGTCTCCAGGATGATGGGGAAAGACGGGTACTTCCGGGCCACGTCCAGCAGCTGCTCGGCGCGCTGGCGCTGCTGCCAGAGCGGGGCGCGCTTGCCGGGGTTGCGCCGCGGCAGCAGCAGCGCGCGGGCGGCGCACTCGCGGAAGCGGGAGGCAAAGAGCGCGGAGCCACCGACCTGCTCGGTGACGATGTCGGTGATCTCGTCGGCGTCGAAGTTAAACAGGCTGGCGTCCGGCTCCCGGTCGGCCTCCGGCAAGCGCAGGACGATGCCGTCGTCGCCGGCCACGGCCTGGGCGTCCATGCCGGTGTTCTCCGCCACGCGGGCGCCGACCGCCAGCGCCCAGGCGGCGTTGACCCCGCGGCCGAACGGGGTGTGCAACAGCACGCGCCAGTCGCCTAGCTCGTCGCGGAAGCGCTCGAGCAACAGGGTCGTGTCATCCGGGATGAGACCGGTGGCCTCGTACTGCTCGCCCAGGTAGGAAACGATATTGTCCCGCGCGCGGGCGTCGACGTCGGCGAGGATTCCCGGGTCCTGGTGGACGTCCCGGCGCCAGGCGCCCAGCGCCCGGCCGAGCTCATAGGGGCGGCCGGCGGCGTCCCCGTTCCAGAAGGGCAACCGCCCGGTGTGCCCCGGTGCGGGGCTAACGCGCACCTGGTCCCGGGTGATGTCCTCGATCCGCCAGGAGCTAGCGCCCAGGGTGATGATGTCGCCCACGCGGGACTCGTAGACCATCTCCTCGTCGAGCTCGCCCACTCGGCGCGGGGCCTGGTTTTCGGCGCCGGAGACCAAAAAGACACCGAACATGCCGCGGTCCGGGATGGTGCCGGCATTGGTCACCGCCACGCGCTGCGCGCCCGGGCGCGGGGTGAGCACGCCGCCGACGCGGTCGTAGACCACCCGGGGTTTTAGCTCCGAGAAATCCGTCGAGGGGTAGACGCCGCTGACCAGGTCGAGCACGGCGTCGAAGACCTCGCGCGGCAGGTCCCGGTAGGGCCAGGCCCGCCGGACCGTGTCGTACCAATCCTCCACCCCGAGCCCGTCCGGGGCGGCGGCGACGGCGGCCACGGTCTGCTGCGCGAGCACGTCCAAGGGGTTGGACGGGGTGTGCAGGCGCTCGATGAGGCCTTCGCGCATGCGCTTGGTGGTCAGGCTGGCTTGGACCAGGTCGGCGCGGTGCTTCGGGTAGAAGGAGCCGGCCGATACCGCGCCCACGGTGTGCCCGGCGCGGCCGACGCGCTGCAGCCCGGAGGCCACCGACGGCGGGGATTCGACCTGGATGACCAGGTCGACCGCGCCCATGTCGATGCCTAGTTCCAGCGAGCTGGTCGCCACCACCGCCTTGAGCGTGCCCTCCTTGAGCATGGTCTCGGTCATAGCGCGCTCGTCCTTGGACACGGAGCCGTGGTGGGCGCGGGCGATAACCGCCGGGGCCTGGCCCGCGACGTCGACCTGCTTCATCAGCTGGGCCGGGTCCCGGCGCGTGGGCGCGGACAAAGACTCCGGGTCGTGCTCCTGCGCGTAGAGCTCGTTGAGCCGGCTGGTCAGCCGTTCCGCGGTGCGGCGCGAGTTGACGAAGACCAGGGTCGAGCGGTGCCCCATGACCTCGGCGTAGACGTCCTGCCCGATAAACGGCCAGATGGACTTCGCCGTCGGCAGCGCGGATTCTTCCAGCAGGTCGTCCCCGCTGGTAATGCCGATGGAATCATCCACCGTCAGCTCCCCGATGGGCGAGCCCTGCTCCGGGGTGGGCAGGTCCGCCATGTCCTCCACCGGGCAGTGCACGGCCAGGTCCCAGCGCTTGCTGGCCGGCGGGGCGATGATTTCTACTGGGCGGGACCCGCCCAAAAAATGCGCCACGGTTTCCAGCGGGCGCACGGTGGCGGAGAGCCCGATGCGCTGGAAGTCGCCGGCCAGCAGCGCCAGCCGCTCCAGGCTCAGCGCCAGGTGCACGCCGCGCTTGGAGCCGGCCAGGGCATGGATCTCATCCACCACGACGGTCTCGACCGAGCTCAAGATGCCCGCGGCCTTGGAGGTCAGCATGAGGTAGGCCGACTCGGGCGTGGTGATAAGGATGTCCGGCGGGCGGCGGACCTGGCGGTTGCGCTCGGCCTGCGGGGTATCCCCGGAGCGCACGCCCACGGAGATGTCCGGGTGGTCTAGGCCTAGCCGCTCGGCCACGCGGGCGATGCCGGCCAGTGGCGCGCGCAGGTTGTGCTCGACGTCCACGCCGAGGGCCTTGAGCGGGGAAATATAGAGCACTTTCACCCCACCATGGGTGGAGGTGCGGCTGGCCTCCTGCCCGATGGGCAGGCTGGTCTGGCCGTCGCGCTCGACCAGCCCGTTGAGCGCCCAGAGGAACGCCGCTAGGGTCTTACCGGAGCCGGTCGGCGCGACGACCAGCGCGTGGTCGCCCTGTGAAATAGCCGACCATGCCTCCTGCTGCACCTCGGTGGGCTGCGCGAAGACCTCGGTAAACCAGTCCCGCACCGGCGGGCTGAAGCGCGACAGGATGTTTTCGGCCATGCCTTACTTTAACGCGGCGGCTAGACTCTACGGGTATGACCGTCCAGCTAGATGATGCCCGCCTGACCAACATGATCGCCGAAGGCTGCGGCGAGATCCTCAAAGGAGTCCGCAAGGGAGGCCTGCTGCGCAGCCGCGCCCTGGGCGACGCCGGCGACGAGCTCGCCCAGGAGTGGATCTCCCGGGTGCTGGCCCAGCACCGCCCCGACGACGGATTCTTGTCGGAGGAGGCCACCGACAACCCGGATCGCCTCTCCAAGGACCGCGTCTGGGTGGTCGATCCGCTCGACGGCACGAAGGAATTCGCCACGGGCCGCCAGGACTGGGCCGTGCACATCGCCCTGACCATCGACGGCCGCCCCGCGCACGCCGCGGTGGGCCTGCCGGACCTGGGCGTGACGTTCAAGTCCTCCGACGTCCGCGCGGTCACCGGGCCGCTGTCCCACAAGTTCGTGGTCTCTCGCAACCGCCCGCCGAAGGTGGCGGACTACATCTCCGAGAAGATGGGCTTCGAGACCATCGGCGTGGGCTCGGCCGGGGCGAAGGCCATGCACGTGCTGCTGGGCGACTACGACGGCTATATCCACTCCGGCGGGCAGTACGAGTGGGACCAGGCCGCCCCCGTGGGCGTGGCGCTGGCCGCCGGCCTGCACGCCTCCCGCCTGGACGGCAGCCCGATCACCTTCAACAACGAGGACACGTTCATCCCGGACCTGCTGGTCTGCCGCCCGGAGCTGGCCGACGATATCCTGGCCCACGCGGCGGACTACGCCAAAGAAAACGGAGGGTTTTAAACTAGCGCTATGGCATACACCCCGTACGAAGACCTGCTTCGCGACATCCTCGACCACGGCTCCCCCAAGGGCGACCGCACCGGCACGGGCACGACCTCGTTATTCGGCCGGCAGCTGCGCTACGACTTATCCGAGTCCTTCCCCCTGCTGACCACCAAGAAGGTCTATTTCCACGGGGTCATCGGTGAGCTGCTGTGGTTCCTGCGCGGCGACTCCAACGTGAAGTGGCTGCAGGACAACCGCGTGCGCATCTGGAACGAGTGGGCGGACGAGAACGGCGACCTGGGCCCGGTCTACGGCGTGCAGTGGCGTTCCTGGCCCACCCCGGACGGCTCCCACATCGACCAGATCTCGCAGGCGCTGGAAACCCTCAAGTCCAACCCGGATTCGCGCCGCAACCTGGTCTCCGCCTGGAACGTCGCGGAGCTCGACAAGATGGCGCTGATGCCCTGCCACCTGCTCTTCCAGCTCTACGTGGCGGATGGCAAGCTCTCGCTGCAGGTCTACCAGCGCTCCGCCGATATGTTCCTGGGCGTGCCGTTCAACCTGGCCTCCTACGCCGCCCTGACCCACATGTTCGCCCAGCAGGCCGGTCTCGAGGTCGGCGAGCTAGTCTGGACCGGCGGGGATTGCCACATCTACGACAACCACCGCGCCCAGGTCGAAGAGCAGCTCTCGCGCACTCCTCGGGACTACCCGCAGCTCAAGCTGCACAAGGCGGCGTCCATGTTCGACTACGACTTCGACGACTTCGAGGTCATCGGTTACGACCCGCACCCGACCATCAAGGCCCCGGTGGCGGTGTAGATGGCTAGCCTGGGCGCCATCTGGGCGCAGTCCTTAGACGGCATCATCGGCGACGGCACGGACATGCCGTGGCACGTGCCGGAGGACCTGGCACATTTCAAGCAGACCACCCTGGGCAGCCCGGTGATCATGGGCCGCAAGACCTGGGAGTCGCTGAACCCGAAGTTCCGCCCCCTGCCGGACCGGGAGAATTTCATCATCTCCTCCCGCACCCCCGGCGAGTGGTCCGCCGGCGGTGAGGTGCTGGCCGGCATCGATAAGCTGCCGGAGCTCGACTCCGCCTGGGTGATGGGCGGCGGGCAGCTCTACGCCGCCACGATCGACGACGTCGACGTCATTGAAATCACCTTGATGGGCGTTAACATCGGTAGTATCTACGGCGACGAGGCGGTCTTTGCCCCCGCGGTGCCTGCCCACTTCGGGCTCAGCCGCGACAGCGACTGGCTCACCTCCGACAAGGGCCGGCTGACCATCCCGGGCACCCCGCCCAGCGATCTTCCCATGAAGTACCGCTTTTTAACCTACGAACGAAAGGACGCTGCTTAACATGAGCGTTACCACCCCGGAAACCCACGATCACGTCACCATCTTCTACGCGGACTGGTGCCCGTTTTCTTCCCGCCTAATTAAGCGCCTGGACCGCACCGAGACCCCCTACACCCTGGTCGACGCAGAGGCCGAGGGCACCGAGGACATCAACGAGTGGATCAAGTCCGTCAACGACGGCAACCGGATCGTGCCGACCGTCCTCTACTCCGACGGCACCCACGAGACCAACCCGGAGGCCTCCGCCGTGCGCGCGAAGCTGCGCGAGCTGACCGGCGAGGAAGCCTAGTCTTCGCCGCCTAGCCCCCTTAGTCCTCTTCCTCCCCGAAGAGCTCCACCATATCCGCCGGGGACAAGGTGCCGGCCATCCCGGCCAGCTCCTTGCTGTAGATGGTGTTGAGGTAGGTCTCTAGCACCGCGCGCAGGCGCTGCGCATCATACTTATTGAGCAGCAGCACGCGCTTGCGCTCCCCGCCCGGCATGGCCTTGTCCACGGCGAGGACCTCCACCCCATCGCGCTGGATGATCTGGGTGAAAATCTCCCGGCGCTGGACATCCACGAATTCCGCGTCCGCCCTACGCTGCGCGCCGCCAACCTCACTGCCTCGGTGTTCCATACCGCCCACGCTAGCCGATTTCCGCGCCTTACGCGCCCTCGGGTAACCTAGCTTCCTAGGCCCCAGTAGCTCAGGGGATAGAGCACGGCTCTCCTAAAGCCGGTGTCGGTGGTTCGAATCCACTCTGGGGCACTCTTTTCGCGGCGCTGAGGGCTTTCGCTGCGATAAAGGCCCCGACAGAGGCCATTCTTTGCCATCATTGAGGCATGGATTTCCTCGATTATGACACCGTCTTTGCCCGTCTCGACTACCCGTCTGCGGTGGCCGCCTTGCGGGGTACGCTGCAGGACGGCTTCAACCCGGCCGAGGATCTCGCACGCCAGGCCATCGACGTCCCCGGTGGGGAGTTGTTGCTCATGCCCTCGGCCACCCCGGCCGGGTTCGGGATTAAGTTGCTGTCGGTCAACGCCGAGGCCCGCGGCAACGACCCGCGCATCCAGGGCACCTACGTGCTCTTCGACCAGCAAACGTTCGCGCCCAAGGCAACCATCGACGGCATCGCGCTGACCAACCTGCGCACGCCGGCGGTCTCCCTGGCCGGTATTGCGGACGTGTTAGATCCAGAGTCCACCGGCCCCCTGTCCGTCGCCATCTTCGGTACCGGACCGCAGGCGCGCGCCCACGCCGCGGCGGTGCGCGAGGTCTACTCCAGCCGCGAGGTCGAGGTGACCTTCCTTAGCCGCAGCCAGCCGGAGGATCTGGAGCCGTGGGCCCAGGCCGGTACCGAGCAGGCCGACATGGTGCTTCGCGGCGCGGAGCTCATCATCACGACCACCACGGCGGCGGAGCCGGTGCTGGACGATTCCGCGGTGCGCGACGACGCCGTCGTCGTCGCGGTCGGCTCCCACTCCCCGTCCGCGCGGGAGCTGCCCGGCGCGCTGCTGGGACGTTCCCAGGTCATCATCGAGGACCCGGATACCTGCTTCCGGGAGGCCGGCGACGTCATCCAGGCCGTGGACGAAGGCGCCCTCGAGCGCGAGCGCCTGGTCACCTTCCGGGACGTCGTGCGCGGCGAGGCGCACCTGGATAGGACCCGGCCGGTGGTCTTCAAGTTCACGGGCATGCCCTGGGAGGATTTGGTCCTGGCGGAGGCCGTCGCCAGCGCGCGTTAGCCTCGACGGAACTGGGCGGGCGTGATATGGTACCCCTGTTACAGATGTGACTATTGTGGTCAATTCTAATTCTTGCGAGGTCTCCTATGTCCACCCCATCCATCGGCAACCGTTCCCTGTCCCGGCGCGGCCTCTTTAAGGCCGGCGCTCTGACCGCCGCCTTCGGCGTTTTCGGCGCCTACAACCTGCAGGCCGCCCCGCAGGCCCAGGCCCTGGGCCCCATCCTGGGCACCGTGCTGGACTATTCCGCCGGCGTGCCCTCCGCCGCCGCGGTCAAGGCCGCCGGCCACCTCGGCGCGGTGCGCTACGTCTCGCAGCGCCGCCCCGGCGCGAACTGGATGCTGGGCAAGCCGGTCAGCCTGAAGGAAACCAAGGACTTCGCCGCCCACGGGCTGGCCACCGCCTCGGTCTACCAGTTCGGCCGGGCCGGCAACGCCGACTGGCTGGCCGGCGCCGCCGGCGCCGCCACCCACGCCCCGCAGGCCATCGCCCTGCACAAGGCGGCCGGCGGGCCGACCGGTCGCCCCATCTACATCGCCATCGATGACAACCCGACCCGCGCCCAGTACACCAACCAGATCAAGCCCTACCTGCAGGCCTTTTCCGCCGCGCTCAAGGCCGCCGGCTACCAGACCGGCGTCTACGGCAACTACAACGTGATCGACTGGGCTAGCAAGGACGGCATCGGCAGCTTCTTCTGGATGCACGACTGGGGCTCGGGCGGAAAGATCCACCCGCGCACCACCATCCACCAGCTGCCCAAGGCCCAGCAGCGCACCGTCGGCGGCGTGGTCGTGGACATCAACCACGTCTACGCCAAGGACTGGGGCCAGTGGACCCCGGGCCAGGCGGCCGGCAAGCGGCCTGCCCAGAACCGCCCCGCTGCCCCGGCGCCGCAGGCCCCGGCAGGCAATTCCACGACCGACGCCATCAACCACCTGAGCTCCCGCCTGAACGAGACGGTGCCGAACATGCCGAACCTGCCGCGCGTGGACGGCAACAGCATCAGCTACAACGGTTCCTCGATCTCCATGGACCAAGTCCAGCAGGCCGCGGACCTGGCCAAGCGCTTTAGCGGCCGCTAAAACTCACCAGCCAATCAGGGGCAGAAGAAAACCTTCTGCCCCTTTTTTCTATCCCTGGCCCCAGACGGCCTACTTGCCGTCCTTATCGTCGCTTGCCTTCTTCCCCTTGTCCCGGGAGCCGTCGTCGCCGGACTTGGCATCCTTGCCGCGCGTTTCGCTCCGGCTGCTTTTCTTGTCCTTCGAGTCCTCGTCCTTCGGCTCCTTGTCCCGCGACTTGGACTCACCGGACTTGTCGGATTTTTCTTTGTCCTTCTTCCGGTCCTTCTTGTCGTCCTTGTCCGCCTTGCCACTGTCCTTCGCCGTGGACTCGGACTGCTGCTCGGCGTCCTGCGGGTCTTCGGTCACGGTCACCGGCGCGGACTTCCGGGCGGCGGCGCTGGCTTGCTCCAGGTAGTCGTCGGTGACGTGAGCGGTGACGAAATCGGTCAGGTCGTCGGCGTCGCCGTAGTAGTTGGCCGCGACCACGAAGTCGTGCCCGAAGGAGACGGTCGAGTGCATGTCGTGCTCGTTGGACCAGCCGAACTTCGTGCCCACCACGTCGTCGAGCTGCGACGTCCCGTAGTCCTGGGCGTAGCCGTCCTCGGCAAAGCGGTCGCTGTGCGACATCGCCACCAGCACCGGGTGCAGCGGATCCTTGTCCATCAGCTGGGCGACGAAGCTGGCCACGTCAAAGGTCGAGGTCGTCGAGTATCCCCAGCGCTTATCCGGCTGGGTGGACTTGAGGGAGTAGCGCTCCGCAACGTCTTCGATGGAGTCCGGGTATTTCTCGTAGAGCTCCTCAGCGCTTTCGTCCGAGGAATTGGCCACCATGTCCAGGGCCTCAAACTGCTCTTCGGGCTTGCCGTTTTCCACCACGTATTCGGCGATGTAGAGCTTGATCAGGCTCAGCGCCGGCCGCGACTCCCGCTCATTGGCGGTGGCCATGTGCATGCCATCGCTCAGGCGCACGTAGGTCAGCTGGCCGGGCTGGTCCGGGAAGGTCTCGGCGGCGGAGCCTGCGGTACCCGCAGCGCCCGAGGTCGTGGTCTCCTCCGTCGAGGTCTCCTCCTCCGAGGTCCTCTCAGCCTTGCTGGAGTCTTTGCCAGCACTACCCTTGTCTTTTTCGTCCTTTTCGCCCTTTACATCCTTGGAGTCCTTGGAGTCCCTGGCTGTGGATTCTGCGGTCGCGGACTTGGCGGTCTCGGAGCGCTTTTCTTTCGAGCGCGGAGAGTCTTTGCTGTCCTTGCCGTCCTTGCTGCTCTTACTGTCTGTAGTGGCTTCGGTGGTCGTAGCGGCCTCAGTGCTCTCCGCGGACTCGGTGGTTTCGGAGTCTGCGGCGAAGACGAGGTCGGGGCGGTCGCTGTCGCCGAGGATGCGGGTCTCGTGCCAGGCTTCCAGCTGCGGGATTTTGTCTTTATTAGCGCTGGCCTGGGCGGGCGTGTTCTGCCCGTCGAAGCGCCCGAGTCCCCACGCGGCTGTCGCCAAAGCGGCGATGACCAGCACAGCGATGGCAGGCAGCAACAGGTGGCGCGAGGAGGATTTAGGGTTCACGGATTACATAATACAAAGAGGCACCGTGGGGGTATTGCCCACGGCGCCTCTTTCTAGCGAGTTGTCCGCCTATCTTTAGTGATCCACGGGAGCTTCCACGCCCACGCCGGTCAGGGAGCGAACTTCCATCTCGGCGGCGAGTGCTTCCAGGTGATCCGGCTTGCCCACCAGGGTGCCGATGTAGCCAGCCAGGAAGGCCAGCGGGATGGAGACCAAGCCCGGGGAGCTCAGCGGGAAGATGGCCCAGTCCGCGCCCGGGAACATGGAGGTCTCAGTGCCGGAGACGGCCGGCGAGAAGAAGATGAGCACCAGGCAGGAGACCACGCCGGTGTAGATGGATGCCACCGCGCCGGTGGTGTTGAAGCGGCGCCAGTACAGCGAGTACAGGATGGTCGGCAGGTTGGCGGAGGCGGCCATCGCGAACGCCAGGGAGACCAGGAAGGCCACGTTCTGGGTCATGGCCAGAATACCCAGGATGATGGAGGCAATACCCAGGACCACGACGGTGATCTGGGAGACGCGCACCTGCTCTTCCTCGCTGGCCTGGCCGTCGCGCAGCACGGCGTCGTAGACGTCGTGGGCGATGGAAGCCGAGGCCGTGATGGCCAGGCCGGCGACCACGGCCAGCACGGTCGCGAACGCCACCGCGGAGATGATCGCCATGAAGATGGAACCGCCCAGCTCCAGGGCGAGCAGCGGGGCCGCCGAGTTCGCGCCACCCGGCGCGTTGAGGATCCGGTCCGGGCCCACCAGGGCGGCCGCACCGTAGCCCAGGATGAGAGTCATCAGATAGAAGGCACCGATGATGACGATCGCCCAGGTCACCGAGCGGCGGGCCTCAGTGGCGGTCGGGACGGTGTAGAAGCGCATGAGCACGTGCGGCAGGCCGCCCACGCCCAGCACCAGGGAGATACCCAGGGAGATGAAGTCCAGCTTGGTGGTCAGGGTCGCGCCGTACTTCAGGCCCGGCTCCAGGATCTGCTCGGCCTGGTAGCCCTCCTTAGCGAGGTTCTCCGAGCCGGCGTGCATGTCGATGGCGTCCTGGAAGAGGGTGTTGAAGCCACCGCGGATGGAGATGAACACCAGCGCGCACATGATGACCACGCCGACGACCAGGAGCACGGCCTTGATCATCTGCACGTAGGTCGTGCCCTTCATGCCGCCGATCAGGACGTAGACAATCATGATGATGCCCACGACGCCGACCACGACGGCCTGCCAGACGAATTCGTGGATGTCCAGGAGCACGGCCACCAGGGAGCCGGCGCCGGCCATCTGCGCGACCAGGTAGAACAGGGACACGAACAGCGTCGCGATGGCCGCGGCGACGCGCACGGGCTTCTGCCGCAGGCGGAAGGACAGCACGTCGGCCATGGTGAACCGGCCCACGTTACGCAGGGGCTCGGCCACCAGCATCAGGGCCACCAGCCAGGCCACGAAGAAGCCGACGGAGTACAAGAAGCCGTCGTAGCCGGTCAGGGCGACTGCGCCCACGATGCCCAAAAAGGACGCCGCGGACAGGTAGTCGCCGGAGATGGCCAGGCCGTTCTGGCGCCCAGAGAAGCTGCCGCCGCCGGTGTAGAAATCGGAGGCTTCCTTGGTGGACTTGCCGGCGCGCAGCACCAGCCACATGGTCACCACTAAGAAGGCGAGGAAGATGGCGATATTGAGGAGCGGATTACCGGCCGAGGTTTCCTGGGCCACAATCATCGTCGAGTTCACGGTCTAGCCCTCCAGTTCTTTGCGAATCGCGGCCGCACGCGGCTCGATGTTCTTATTGGCGTATTTGACGTAAATCCACGTGATCAAGAACGTGGTCGCGAACTGCAACAGACCAAAGACCAGGCCGACGTTCCAGTTGCCGCCCAGGGATTGCCCCATAAAGTCCGGCATGAACACGGCCATCACCACATAGAGGACGTACCACACGAAAAACGCCACCGTCAAGGGGAAGGCGAACTTCCGGTAAGAGCCGCGCAGTTCAGAAAACTGCGGCGACTTTTGCATCTCTATAAAGTCTTCCGCTGTGGGTTCGCGCCGTTGGGTCGGCGGAGTACCTACTTCAGACACTGCTTTCTCCTTCACTAAACGTACTTCCTCGTCCGCGGTCGCAGCCGCGAACATTTCACACACGCTTCACAGATAACCGACAATGAGTTACCCATCACATCTGCGTTGCCAGGTAAGTTACCTTAGTCACACTGCAAGGTTGTGAAATCGGCCAAGTTTTTCGCCTTAGCAGAAATTAGCTACCCCCACTCCCCCACCTGACCTGCGTCAGTATTGCTTAGCAAATTACCCCCAGATACACGAAAGCCCCCGCTTGCAAAGGTTGCAAACGGGGGTTATGGCAGGGGTTTTGGACTTAAGCGTTCTCCCCCGGGAACTCGCGCGGGTCCTTAAACATGCGGCCGAAGCCCTGCTGGCCCTCCAGGCCATCGATGGCCTCGACATCTGCCGCCTCCAGCTCGACGTCGACCGTGCCCAGGTTCTCCTTGAGACGCTCGGACTTCGCCGACTTCGGGATGACCGAAATCCCCTTGTCCATAAGGTAGGCCAAGGCGACCTGGCCCGGGGTGGCGGAGTGCTTGTGGGCGACCTCCTCGATGACCGGGTTGCTCAGCACGACGCCACGGGCCAGGGGCGACCAGGCCTCGGTGATGATGTCGTGCTCGGCGTGGAAGCGGCGCAGCTCCGGCTGGGTAAAGCCCGGGTGCAGCTCCACCTGGTTGACCACCGGCACCACGCCGGTCTGGTCGATGATCTCCTGCAGCGGCTCCTCGTAGAAGTTCGCCACGCCCACGGAGGCGATCTGCCCCATGCCCTGCAGGCGGGCAATGGACTCGAAGGTCTCCACGAACAGCCCGCCCTGCGGCCACGGCCAGTGGATCATGTACAGGTCCAGGTAGTCCAGGCCCAGCTTCCGCAGCGACTCACTAAAAGCCTCCTGCACCTTCTCCGCGCCGTGGTGATCGTGCCATGCCTTCGAGGTCACGAACAGCTCATCGCGGGTGACGTCGCCAGCGCTGATAGCGTCGTTGAGCGCCTTGCCCAGCGCTTCTTCGTTTTCGTAGAGGGTGGCGGTGTCGAAGTGACGGTAGCCCAGCTCGATGGCCTCGCGCACCACGGAGATGCACTCCTCGCTGTAGAGCTTGTAGGTGCCCAGGCCCAGCTGCGGCATAGAGCGGTCGTCGTGGAAGTTAACTGATGGAACTGTCATAGTCTCCATTGTGCCTCGAAACCCCGCACCCGTGTGGGCTAAGTAGAAGAAAATTCCCCCTCCCGGATTTCCGGGAGGGGGAATGCACAGAATACGCGGTAGGCCGCGGGCGTCTTAACTAGGAGGCGCGCAGCAGGTCAATGATGAAGACCAGCGTACGACCGGACAGCGGGTGCCCGCCGCCGGCCGGGCCGTAGGCCTTCTCCGGCGGGATGATGAGCTGGCGACGCCCGCCCACCTTCATGCCGGGGATTCCTTCCTGCCAACCGGCGATGAGGCCGGTCAGCGGGAACTCGATGGACTGGCCCCGGTCCCAGGAAGAGTCGAATTCCTGGTTGGTCTCGTAATCCGCGCCCACGTAGTGAACCTCGACCAGCCCACCCGGCTGTGCCTCCTCTCCGTCACCGACGACGATGTCCTCGATGACGACGTCAGTCGGCGCCGGCTCCGTGTGGGCTTCGATCTGTGGCTTATCCATGGGGAGTTCTCCTTGGGAGTATTGGGAAGATTTGGCATGTTCAGTGGGGCTACCGCTGAACCAAATATTCCCTAGTATAAGGCAACTGCCCGCCCAGCCGAAGCCGGGCCGGGCAGCCGTCCTGCGGAATTGTGGGTTTTAGCGCTCTGCGCGCGGGGAAACCTTGCGCAGGGTTTCGCCGGTGTAGACCTGACGCGGGCGGTTGATCTTGGTGTTGATCTCCAGCTGCTCGCGGTACTGAGCGATCCAGCCCGGCAGGCGGCCGATGGCGAACAGGACGGTGAAGAAGTCCGTCGGGAAGCCCATGGCACGGTAGATCAGGCCGGTGTAGAAGTCCACGTTCGGGTACAGCTTGCGCTGGATGAAGTAGTCGTCGTTCAGGGCGATCTCTTCCAGCTTCACGGCCAGGTCCAGCAGGTGGTCGCCGCCCAGGTGCTCCAGGATCTCGTGCGCGGTGTCCTTGACGATGGCCGCGCGCGGGTCGTAGTTCTTGTAGACGCGGTGACCGAAGCCCATCAGGCGGACGCCCTTTTCCTTGTTCTTCACGCGGTTCATGAAGTCGGTAGCGTCGCCGCCGTTGGCGTGGATCTCCTCCAGCATCTCCAGCACGGCCTGGTTGGCGCCGCCGTGCAGCGGGCCGGACAGGGCGTTGATGCCGCCGGCGATGGAGACGAACATGTTCGCCTGTGCGGAAGCGATCATGCGCACGGTGGAGGTGGAGCAGTTCTGCTCGTGGTCGGCGTGCAGGATGAGCAGCTTGTCCAGGGCCTTGGCCACGACCGGGTCGACCTCGTAGGGCTCGGTCGGGTAGCCGAACATCATGCGCAGGAAGTTCTCGCGAGCGTTCAGCGCGTTGTCCGGGTACATGTACGGCTTGCCCTGGGAGGCGCGGTAGGCGTAGGCGGCCAACATCGGGACCTTGGCCAGCAGGCGGACGGTCGCCTTGTCCAGCTGCTCTTCGTCCAGCGGGTTCAGCTGGTCCTGGTAGTAGGAGGACAGAATGTTAACCGAGGAGGCCAGCACGGCCATCGGGTGGGCGTCGCGCGGGAAGATGTTGAACTGGGCCTTGAAGTCCTCGTCCAACAGGGTGTGGTGGCGGATCTCCTGGTTGAAGTGGGTCAGCTGCTCCTCGGTCGGGAGAGCGCCCTTGATAAGGAGGTAAGAGACCTCGTTGAAGGTGGCGTTTTCTGCCAGGTCCGCGATGTCGTAACCGCGGTGGCGCAGAACGCCCTCTTCGCCGTTAATAAAGGTGATCTTGGACTCGGTGGAGCCGGTGGAGGCGTATCCCGGGTCGAAGGTGACCAGGCCGGTCTCGTTGCGAAGTTTGGAGATATCGAAACCGGAGTCGCCTTCGGTGGACTGCTTGATGTCCATCTCGTACACGCCACCCGGGTAGTGCAGTACAACCTTGTTGTCTTCAGAAGCCACGTGCTTGTCCTTTCTGTAATCCTTCATGCGCTTGGGAGCCAGAGAAAAAGATGCGGTCGGCTTTACCCAGCGATACTATGCCCTAAAAGCGTTCGGGCATACCAGGCACCACTTTACCAATTATCTGTGACCCCTACTACACCAACCGGACAAGCGTCCTGTTAAATGCCGCTACCGCCTCGTTTCCCGTTACCGGTACACCCATTCTAGGTTAAATTCTAATAACTGACAGAAAATAGGTTGGTCGCCGTTTAGGCTATGCGCATGACGACGCCCGAGTTAACTTTGCCAACTGAACTTCTCCCCACCGACGGACGCTTCGGCTGCGGACCGTCCAAGGTGCGCCCCGCCCAGATCGACTACCTCGCCCGGCACGGCCAGGACATCATGGGCACCTCGCACCGCCAGCCCGCCGTAAAGAACCTGGTGGGCTCCATCCGCGAGGGCCTCTGCGCGCTCTTCCAACTGCCGGAGGGCTACGAGATCGTCCTGTCCCTGGGCGGGGCCACGGCCTTCTGGAACTCCGCGGCCTTCGGGCTCATCGAGCGCCGCAGCGCCCACCTAACCTACGGGGAGTTCTCCTCGAAGTTCGCCAAGGCCACAGCCAAGGCCCCGTGGCTGGAAGAGCCGGTCATCACCGACGCCCCGGTCGGCTCGGCCCCGTATCCCCTCCACGCGGACACCACGGACTGCGACTGCGTGGCCTGGGCCCATAACGAGACCTCCACCGGCGCGATGGCCCCGGTCGCCCGGCCGAAGGCCGACGGGGATCAGCTAGTACTGGTCGATGCCACCTCCGGCGCCGGCGGCCTGCCCGTCGACATCAGCGCCACGGACGCCTACTACTTCTCCCCGCAAAAATGCTTCGCCGCCGACGGCGGCCTGTGGCTGGCAGCCTTCTCCCCCGCCGCCCTCGAGCGGGTCGACAAGATCTCCGCCACGGATCGCTACGTCCCGGAGTTTCTGGATCTCAAGACCGCGGTTACCAACTCGCGCAAGAACCAGACCTACAACACCCCGGCCATCGGCACGCTGCTGCTCCTGGACGAGCAGGTCCGCTGGATGAACGACAACGGCGGCTTGGACGGCATGACGCAGCGCACCCGCGCCTCCTCCGAGATCCTCTACCAGTGGGCGGACGGCCACGCCCTGGCCCAGCCCTTCGTGCAGGATCCGGCGGCCCGCTCGCTGGTGGTCGGCACCATCGACTTCGACGAGACCGTCGACGCCGCCCGCCTGGCCGCCGTCCTGCGCGCCAACGGCATCCTGGACGTGGAGCCCTACCGCAAGCTCGGCCGCAACCAGCTGCGCGTGGGCATGTTCCCTGCCATCGATCCGGAAGACATCCGCACCCTGACCCAGGCTATTGACTACTGCCTGGAGGCCGGTGCCGCCAACATACCCACTGACTTGGCATAAATTCCGCCTTGGGTCGACTACAGTGGAGCCCATCACAAGTAACCCTGTCCTCCACGGCTGAAGGAGACTCGCATGCGCGAGCTGTTTTTAGTTAACAGCGACTCAACCGAATCATCCCTGGTGCTGCGCGCCAACGATGGGGAGGAGTTTTTCCTCGCCGTCGACGACGCGACCCGCTCCACGCTGGCCTCGACCATCCGCCCTACGGATGATGAGACCAGCGCCGGGGACGTGAGCGCTGATAGCTCGCAGGACGTCTCTGCCGCCGCGGGCAGCGAAGACCACGAAGGCTCCGCCACCGGCGAGGTGCACGGCCCCGCCGACCACGCCGGCGCTAGTGCGGCGGCCAGCACGCCGACGCGCCTGCACGCGGCGTCGCCGTCCGGGGCCTCCGGCACCGGGCGGGCACGGCCGGCCACGCACGCGGAGTCCAAGAAGGCCCTGCCGCTGCGCCCGGCGGAGATTCAGCACCGCATCCGGGCCGGGGCAACGGCAGCCAGCCTGGCCGAGGAGCTGGGCGTGGACGAGTCCCGCCTCGAGTCCTTCGCCCACCCGGTGATGCTGGAGCGCTACCGGGTAGCGGACCTGGCCAAGCAGGCCCACCCGGTCCGCGAGGACGGCCCGGCCAAGCTGACCCTCTGGGAGGTGCTGGCCACCGCCTTCGCCGCCCGCGGGCACACCCTGGCCGAGGCCGAGTGGGACGCCTACCGCGAGAAGGGCGAGCCCTGGGTGGTCTGCCTGCGCTGGCGGGCGGGCCTGTCCGACAACGAGGCCGAGTGGCTGTTCAAGCAGACCATGACCTCCGAGCCGACCGTCGAGGCCCGCAACTCCGTGGCCGCTGACCTGACCGACCCGGACTTTGCGCAGCCGGTGCGCTCGCTGACCTCGGTCGGCCGCGGCAACCGCTACGAGACCGCGGTGCTGGGCGACGACTGGGACGACGAGCACGACGCCGCGGCCGTGTCCGCCGCCAACGGCGAGTCCCTGCACGACGCCTCCGCACCGGAGGACTCCGGCGACGCCGATCGCGACCGCTCCGACTCCTCGGAGCACAGCGGTGCGGAGGAAAACTCCCCGGAGGAATTCCTCCAGAACCCGGATCCGGAAAAGAAACCGACCAAGCGCCGCCGCAAGGCCGTGACCCCGCACTGGGAGGACGTGCTACTCGGCGTGCGTGCCAACACCAAGCGCCCGAAAAACTAAGCGACTACCAGGACCATGGATATTTCCCGCGCCGTCATTACCTTGTGGTACGTGACTTCCCCTAACCCCGCTGCCGTTCTCGAAGCTGAGCCCAAGGCCGACCGCGGCTATGGCCGCAAGTTCCTGGCCCAGCTCACCCCGGCCTTCCCCATCACTCCCATCGGACAGTTCCCTTTTAACCGCTCCGCCCCCGCTGATAGCGCCGAGTACTACATCGGCGGCTACCCGGGCGTGACGGTGGTCCAGACGGTGATTGAGGGCGAGGGCATCATCCTCTCCCAGCTGCCGCAGGCCCTGCGCAAGGCGGCACCGTGGGACAACCTCTACGCCTTCGTCCACCACGACGAGGACACCTACGCCGGCTTCGCACACTTCCAGGGCGGCGAGCTCAAGCGCTCGCTGTGCTGCACCCGCATGGAGGTGCTGGAAGACTCCGGCCTGCCCGAGCCCTTCGAGGGCCCCTACTGGGCCGGCGAGCACAACGACTCCACCGGCGGCATCGCCCTGCCCTTCCGCCCGCGCGACCTGATGGAGGAGGCCCAGCGCAGTTGGCTGGGCGTCGACATCAGCGCCCAGGGCCCGGACCTGGACGTGGTGGGCTACGCCGTGGACGGGCGCCCGGAGCCGAAGATCGACAAGCCGAAGCGCCCCACCATCGCGCGGGTGACCTCGGCGTCGACGTCGAAGCTGGGCATCGGCCCGGGCAACACCGACTACGACGACTACGAGGACGCCGCGGCCGAGGAGGAATCCACCGGCGACGAGTTCCGCGCTCTGGCGCAGGCGTCTGCGGCCGCCGCCCGGCGCGTGGGCGCCACCGCGAACAAGTGGTGGTCCAAGGCCTCGCGCAAGGTCTCTCAGTCCCTCAAGGACCGCTGGCGCTCGTAGAAGGCCACGGCCGCGGCGGTGGCCACGTTGAGCGAATCCGTGTGCTGCGCCATGGGGATGCTCGCGCGCACGTCGGTCGCGCGCATCGCGTGCTCAGTCAGCCCCGGGCCCTCCGCGCCGACGAGCAGCGCCACCTTCTCCGCGCCGGCGACGGCGTCGGCGATGTGCGTATCCCCGCCCGGGGTCAGCGAGACCAGCCGGAAGCCGGCCTCGCGCAGCACGTCCAGCGAACGCTGCCAAGTGGTGTACCCGCCCTCGAAGCGGGCGAAAGGCAGGCGCAGCACGTGCCCCATGGACACGCGCACGCTGCGCCGGTATAAGGGATCGGCCGCGCCGCTGCCCAGCAAGACCGCGTCCACGCCCAGGCCCGCCGCGTTGCGGAAGATGGAGCCGATGTTCTCGTGGTCGCCCACCCCCTCGAGCACGACCACCGTGCGCGCCTTGTCCACCACGTCCCCGACTGCCGGCAGCGGGGCGCGGTCCGCGGCGGCGACAAGCCCGCGGTGCATGTCGAAGCCGGCGACTTGGGCCAGCGTGTCCCGCTCGACCTCGTAGACCGGGCAGCCGGGCTCGCCGTAGGTCTCGACGTACTGGTCGATCTTCTGCGGAAAGCCCACCAGGCAGCGCACCGGGAACGGGGACTCGACCAGGCGGGAGACCACCAGGTGGCCCTCCGCAATGACTAAACCCTCGCCGGATTTATCGGACTTGTTCAAGTCCCGGATATCGTCCAGGCGAGGGTCGTTCGGGTCGGCGATGAAAGTTCTATCCATGCCCCCTAATCTAGCTCACGCTATTCCACCAGCCCCATGATGGGATCCATGGCGAAGTAGACCACGAACAGGCCGGAGATGAGCCACATCAACCAGTGGATCTCCTTGGCCTTGCCGGCGAAGGTGGACATCAGGGCAAAGGAGATAAACCCGATGCCGATGCCGTTGGCGATGGAGTAGGTAAACGGCATCACGACGATGGTCAAAAAGGCCGGGATGGCCACGTACATCTTGTTCCACTCGATGGCGGTGAGCTGGCCGGCCATCATGACGCCGACGACCACCAGCACCGGGGAGGCGGCCTCGATGGGCACGACCTCATAGAGCGGGGTCAGGAACATGGCCAGGATGAACAGGACGCCGGTGGTGATGTTGGCCAGGCCGGTGCGCGCACCGTCGCCGATGCCGGCGGAGGAATCCGCGAAGACGGTGTTCGACGACGCCGAGCCCAGGCCGCCGACGACGGCGCCGAAGCCCTCGACGACCAGTGCCTTCTTCAGGTGCAGCAGGTTGCCCTCGGAGTCGGTCAGGTTGCCGTGCCGGCCCAGAGCCGTCATGGTGCCCATGGCGTCGAAGAAGTTGGTCAGCACCAGAGCGAAAACCAGCAGGGTCGCGGCGACCACGCCGATGCGGCTAAACGCCCCCAGCAGGTCGACGGCGCCAACGATCGACAGGTCCGGCAGCCCACCCAGGGAGTCCGGCACCTTCGGCACCGCCATGTTCCAGCCGCCGGTGTTCTCCGCGGCGGAGCCGGCGCCGGTCAGCGCCTCGACGACCATGGCGATGATCGTGGTGGCGATGATGCCGATGAACAGCCCGCCCGGCACGTTGCGGATGACCAGGGCCGCGCAGATGATAAGCCCCAGCACGAAGACCAGGCTCGGCCAGGTGGAGATGGAACCGTTAATGCCCAGGCTGACCGGCACGGTGGTGTTCGCCGCGTCCGGCACGCGGGTGACGAAACCGCCGTCGACGAAGCCGATCATGGCAATGAACATGCCGATGCCCACGCCCATCGCGGCCTTCATGGAGGCCGGGATGGCCTTGAAGACCGCGGTACGGAAGCCGGAGACCGCCAGGATGACGATGATGATGCCGTCGATGACCACCAGGCCCATGGCCTCCGACCAGGTCAGGCCCTCCGTGGCCACGAGGCTGACCGCCACGAAGGTGTTCAGCCCCAGGCCGGCCGCAAAAGCGAAGGGATAGTTAGCGATGGCGCCGAAGGCGATGGTCATCACGCCGGCCACGAGCGCGGTGGCGGCTGCTACCTGGGGCACTCCCAGGGTGTTGCCCTCGACGTCCTGGGAGGTGCCCAGGACGAGCGGGTTGAGGAGGATGATATAGGCCATCGCGAAAAACGAGACGGTCCCGCCTCGAATCTCGGTGCCAATGGTGGATCCGCGTTCGGAGATTTTGAAATAGCGATCGAGCGTCGCGCGCATGGAGCTGACTTCCCTTTACTAATGTCACCGTGCCCTATTGATTTACCGCTAACAGTTTCATACTTGTCAGCCCCGCGCACAAAATCCTCCACCCCCGCCCGGCTCCGGCACTGCCACCCCACCGCATCCGTCGCGCGCCGCGCCTGCCACCGAAGGCGGGCGGCAAGCCGCTACTCCAGCAGTGCCGGCCGCTAGTAGAAGGGAGCTTCGTCGTCGAAGACGGTGTCCGGGTCCACCGCCGGCTCCGGGGCGATGGTGGTCTGGGAGTGGGCGCCGCAGCCGTAGCGGGCGTGGACGGCGCGCCCGTCCGCGGAGTACTCGTTGGCGCACACGCCGAAGTCGTCCTTCAGCGGCAGGAAGAACGCGCAGGTCGCGCACTGCAGGTGCGCCTGGGCGGCCATGGGCGCTTCCGGCCCGTAAGCAGCCAGCCAGCGCTTCGCCGCCTCCTTCCAGCCGGCCTGGCTTAGCGTGCCGTCATCGCTCAGGCGGCTATCCCCCGGCGCGGGCGGCATGACGTCGCCCGGTTCTAGGTCCCCGGGGCGCACCCGGTCGGTGTACGGCACCCAGTCCGGCGCCTGCAGGGCCTCGCCGCCTGGGACGAGGGCCAGCTCGCTGACGGTGACCTCGTCGCTGCCGGCGGCGCAGGCCAGGACCGCCTGCCATTCCCACCCGTGGTAGCCGGGCACTTCGGCGGCGAACCGGTGGGTGACCGCGTGCGGGCTCAGCCCGCCGATGCCGATGTGGCGGCCGACGTCGCCGTCGCCTAGTTCTTCCAGGGCCCAGCGAGCGGTGTCGACGGCCGCCGGGCCCAGCAGCGGGTTGGTGGAGGTGGATTGGCGCTTTTTAGAGGACACATCGAATCATTATGGTGCATATGCGGCACAATATGGTGTATGGGTTCCCTCTTGTCGCCACTACGTCACCGCCAGCGCCCCCGCAGTCGTCAGCAACCGCGCCGGTTAGGCGCGCTTCTGGCCTGCGCCGGCCTGGCCTTAAGCGCCTGCAGCGCCACCCCGGACGCCGACCGCGGCGCCGATCCCGCTGCCTCCGCCCCGGAAGACGGGGCCGCCACCGCCGCGCCCACGGTCGAGCGCCTTCAGGCGCGGGTGGTGGAGCGCCTCGACTACGACGAGAGCCTGTTCACGCAGGGCCTCGAGGTGGGCAAAGACGGCAAACTCCTGGTGGGCACTGGGCGCTACGGCGAGTCCGGCGTACACCGGCTGGTCCCGGGCGAGACCTCCCCGCAGCAGTCGACCGCGCTGGCAGATGATCAGTTCGGCGAAGGCATCACCCGTAGCGGCGACACGCTCTGGCAGCTGACGTGGAAGTCGGGCACGGCACTGTCCTTCGACGCGGATACCCTCGAGCCCACCGGCTCCGCGGAGTACTCCGGCGAGGGCTGGGGCCTGTGCGATATGGGTGACCGGCTGGCGCTCTCCGACGGCTCCTCCACGCTGCGCTTCGTGGACCGCGACAACTTCGACGAGCTGGACCGTGTCACGGTGACCTTGGACGGCGAAGAGATCGATGAGATCAACGAGCTCGAATGCGTCGACGGAAAGATCTACGCCAACGTCTGGTTTTCCACCGACATCCTGCGCATCGACCCGGCCACCGGGACGGTCGACGCCGTCATCGACGCCTCGGGGCTGGCCAATAACGCCGCGCCTAACCCCGACAACGTGCTCAACGGGATAGCGCATATCCCGGGCACCGACGAGTTCTACTTAACCGGTAAGCGGTGGCCGGATCTCTACCGCGTGACCTTCGAGTAAGATCTATGCCCATGGCCACCCGCAAAGAGGCAAAACGCAAGCAACTGATCCAGGTCTTGGCGCTGATCATCGCCGTCATCGTCATCGTGGTGGCGGTGGTGCTGTTCCAGAATTGGTGGAACAGCCGCCCGGGCCCGGAGCCGGAAGAGGTAGCGGTTACCGCTCACGTCGGCGACAAGGAGCTCGAGGTCCACCCGTATATGTCCTGCGAGCCGGGGACCGAGTGCGAGGAAAAGGACGTCCCCAACCTGGAGGTCGGACCGGACGACAAGCTGGTGTTGGATATCCCGGAGGCCATCCATAACCACGAGTGGCGGGTGCTGAGCATCTACGACGACCCGGCCGCCAACGACGAGACCACCCACGGCGCCTACGACACCGAGACAGTAGAAATCCCCGGTTCCGTGGATCCGATTGAGGAATCCACGTCCGGGGACAAACAGGAACGCCCGAAGCTGATGGTGGTAGAAGTCTCCTCCATCATGATTGGCACGGACGCCAACGGGGAGGAAACCCCCTACACCACGGTCTGGTCGCTATCGACGATGTCCGAGGCCGAGCGCGCCGCGCAGGAGCAGAACAACTAGCTGCCCAGGCGCTGGACTTATCGTCCAGCGCGGATCTAGCTGTCCAGGTCCTTGGCGATGGCACGCAGGATCTCTGCGACCTGCCGGCCGGTCTTGCGCTCCGGGTAACGCCCGGCGCTTAAGGCCGGCTGTACTTGTGTCTCCAGCACGGTCATTACGTCCGAGATCATGCTGCCGAGCTCTTCCGGCTTGCGGCCGGGGCTGCGGCGGCGCGGACTATCCAGCACCTTCACGCGCAGCGCCTGCGGGCCGCGGCGGCCGGCCGCGAAATCGAATTCAATACGCTGGCCAGGGTGCAGCTCGGTCACGCCCTTGGGCAGCACGTTGCGGCCGATGTAGACGTCCTCATCCCCCGGGTTGGAGGCAAAGCCGAAGCCCTTCTCCGCGTCAAACCACCTGACCTTACCGATGGGCACGTTGGTTCACCACTTTCTTCTTCTCATAATGGAACTCACCATTCTAACCCCTGGCGGCCCCAAAAATGAAGTCAATAATCGGTCCACAATAACACCGCGGTGATCCATCTCACATGGATAAATTTTCCCTGGGAGCTGATCGTCTCACCTGCGGTTTTCGCTTTAAGGTTTTCACACGCGCCACTCGGGGCCCGTCGATGTGTGTCGAAAAGTGTCGAGAACGTGACACTTTCGTTATAAACCGATACTCTGTCGTCTAGGCACTTGGCCGCCGCGTTGGTCGAAGACATCCCCGACTAACCACCTTCCCGCGCTGGCGGCCAAATTTTTACGTGCAAAAGAATTGTAACCGACCGGGGAAATAGAGAGGACCTTCAACAATGGGACGCCACTCGGCAAAGACTACTTCCGTAGCCACCAAGTTCGCCGCTAGCACCGTCGCTGTCGGTGCCGCCGCTGCCATTTTGGCACCGACCGCCTCGGCCGCTCCGGACTCCGACTGGGACCGCCTGGCTCAGTGTGAGGCCGGCGGCAACTGGAACATCAACACCGGCAACGGCTACTACGGCGGCCTGCAGTTCAACGCTGGCACCTGGCAGGCCTACGGCGGCAACGAGTTCGCCCCGACCGCCGATGGTGCTACCCGTGAGCAGCAGATCTTCGTCGCCGAAAAGGTCCTGGCTAACCAGGGCTGGGGCGCATGGCCGGCCTGCTCCGCTAGCCTGGGCCTGAACTCCGCCCCGACCGACCGCGCTCACCCGAACGCCGCCCCGGCTCCGGCCGCTCCGGCTAACGCCCCGGCCGCCGTCAAGGAGGCCGCTAACGCTGGCTCCAGCGAGCTCGCCGTCGACGCCCTCTACAACGCCGTGAAGTCCAAGCTGGCCACCTACGGCATCCAGGTCCCGGCCCCGATCCAGCAGTTCTACGAGGCCAACCGCCACGACTTCAACGCTTTCTACACCGCTAACCGCGGCCAGATCGACTCCATCCTGAACCTCTAAGAAAGGTCCACGCCGGCCCCGCCCCGGCCGGAGTCATCTCCAACAGGTAAAAGAAAAGGCGCCACCCACCCCGGGTGGCGCCTTTTGGCATCTCTCCTGCAGCACCTGGAGCCACGTGCCCGGATGAACCCCGCGCCGCCGGCGCAGGGGTGGCTAAGGCATAGAAAAATGCCCGGTCACCAGACCGGGCATTGCTGCGGGTGAACTACTTGTTGATGCGCGTGTAGGGGTGCACGTAGTTCAGCTTGTCTGCCGGCAGCGGCAGGACGGTGTCGTCACCGTACGGGCTGGAGGCACCCGCAAACGGAGCGGTAACTTCGGTAATGGCGTGTTCGCGGCCTTCCATGTTCTGCGGCCAAGCCGGAGAAACAAAGCCCTTCTTCTCTACATTCGACATACTCCTTATTGTGCCAAACCCGCGCGAAAAAAGTAACTCAAATGGCACTAAACTTGTCTTCTACGATGAGTATCACCCCTTCTGGCCCCAGCCGCACCGCGCAGTACCGGGATTTCCTCGCTAATTTGGACTCGGATCAGCTCACTACTTTGTTCGGGCACCGCCCCGACGCCGCGGTCCCTCCCCCGCCGGGGCCGGCGCCACTAGCCACCCGTTTGCTGCTGCGGACCTCCATCGCCCGCGCGCTGGGCAACTGCTCGGCTGACCTGCTAGCTGCGCTGGAACGCGCGGCCAACCTCGGAGCGGAGCTAGAAGAGGTCGGCGCCGGCGAGGTCGCGGCGACTCCCATCACCGACGCGCTGTGCGAGCGCGCCCTGCTGTATCGCACCGGCCCGGACAAGGTGATGCTGCCGGCCGAGGTGATGCCGGCGCTGCCGACTGGCTGGTCGCTGCTCAACCAGGTGGAAGTTACCCCCGCGGACCTGGCGCAGCTGCCGGAAGAGCAGCTCGAGGTAGTTCAGGGGATTGCCCACGCCGGCGGCGCCAGCGCGGCCAGCACGTTCGCGAAAGAGCCCGTGGCCAACCTCGAAGAGCGCGGGTTCGTCCTGCGCCCCGAGCCGGGCACGCTGCGCCTGCCGCGGGCGGTCCTGGGGGCCGTCCACGGGCGCGCGCACCCAGTCATCCCGCTCGAGCCGATCGCCCCGCCCGAGGAACCACACCCGGATCCGGCCGCCGATGCCGCCGGGGCTGCCAGCGGACTCGACGTCGCCCGCGAGCTCGAGCGCCTCATCGAGCACCTGGGCCGCAGCCCTGTCAGCCTGCTCAAGGACAAGTCCGTGGGCAAGGCGAGCGTGAAACAGCTGGCCAAGGCGCTGGGCCTGCCGGAGCCGGGCATCACCCGGCTGATCCACCTGGGCTATAGCGCCGGCCTGCTCGGCCGCGGCGAACCCACCGGCTACGAGGGCAACTTCCTGGCCCCCACCGCGGCCGCGACGGACTGGCAGGATCTGGCCCTGGGCGAGCGCTGGCAGGCGCTCATCGAGGCGTGGATGGCCAGCCCGTGGCAGTCGTGGTCGGCTGAGCGGCCCTTGGACAAGGAGGCCGTCGACGCGCACCTGCCCGACTACCGGCAGCGCGTCCTGGAGGTCTACCGGCACCGCGCCCGTGCACTCAGCGCAGAGGAATTTTACGCCGAGCTGCGCTTTTCCTCGCCGCTTTTCGCGCTTCTTACCGGCGAGGAGACCATCAACGCCCTCGCCGCGGAGGCGCAGTGGCTGGGGCTTATCGCCCGCGGGCGCGCCACCACCGCGCTGACCGGCAACGCGACCGATCTCGCGCCGGAGGAGATTTCCTATTTCCTCCTGCAGGGTGATCTCAGCGTCATCGCCCCGGGCCCGCTGACCAGCCCCGTCCAGGCGAAGCTGTCCCTGATTGCCGATCTCGAATCACCCGGCCTGGCCAGCACCTACCGGCTCAGCGAGGAGTCGCTGCGTCGCGGCTTCGATGCCGGCTGGTCGGCCGCTGACTTCCAGGATTTCTTTTCCGAGCACTCCGCGAACGAGGTCCCGCAGCCGGTGAGCTACCTGGTACGAGATAGCGCCCGGCGCCACGGCGCCCTGCGCGCCGGCCCGGCCAACGCGTACCTGCGCAGCGACGACCCGGCGGTGCTTGCTCAGGCCGTCAGCGCCGTGCCGGAGCTGCGCCTGCTCGCCCCCACCGTGGCCGTATCCCAGCTGCCGCTGCGCACGTTGCTGGACAAGCTCCACCGCGCCGGCCTGAGCCCTGCCGCCGAGGACGCCGCCGGCGCCACGGTGCAGGTCGCCCCGCTGCGGGCGACCGTGCCCCCGCCCAAGGCCTTCCACCCTTCGGCGAGCCAGCTATCCCCGGCTGCCCTAAACGCCGCGGTCGACGCCGTCCGCGCCGGCCGCCCCGACGAGCCGACGGCGGCAACCGGCCCCGACCTGGATCTGCTGCAGGCGGCCGTGCGCTCCGGACGGGCGGTGGTCATCGGTTATGCCACCAAGACCGGGGCGCAGAAATCCTTGCGGGCCACGCCGCTGACGGTCTCCGGCGGGCAGGTCGACGCCCGCGCCCAGGTGCGGACCGTGCGCATCCCGCTGTCCCGGATTACCTCGCTCGCCCTGGACTAATCGGGCCGACCCGGCCCTTCCGCGCGGCACGCAGCGAAGCTACTCCGGCGGTAATATTGCAAGTGCCCTTGACGCAATGTTGTGTTTATGCAATATTTTACTACGAACATCGACCCGACCCGGAAGGCCCTCTTGTGCCACGACTGGAAATAGACCAACTCAACAAGTCCTACGGTGACCACCGTGTCCTCCACGATCTTTCGCTCAACGTCGACGCGGGTGAGATTTATGGCTTCGTCGGCTCCAACGGCGCCGGCAAGTCCACCACCATGCGCATCGCGCTGGGCGTGCTGTCCACCGACTCCGGCCAGGTCCGCCTGGACGGCGAGCCGCTGGATGACAGCAACCGCCGCCGGATCGGCTACATGCCGGAAGAGCGCGGCCTCTACGGCAAGGAGTCGCTGATAAGCCAGCTGACCTTCTTCGCCCCCCTCCACGGCATCCCGACCGCGGAAGGAAAGGCCAAGGCCAGCGAGCTGCTCGAGCGCCTCGGCCTGGGCGAGCGCAAGGACGACAAGCTGGACGATCTGTCGCTGGGCAACCAGCAGCGCGTGCAGCTGGCCGCCTCGCTTATCCACTCCCCGGACGTGCTCATCCTGGACGAGCCCTTCTCCGGGCTGGACCCGGTGGCCGTGGAGGTCATGAGTGAGATGCTCGTCGAGCGCGCCCGCTCCGGCGCGGCCGTGCTCTTCTCCTCCCACCAGCTGGACCTGGTCCAGCGCCTGTGCGACCGCGTAGGGATCCTCTCCCACGGCCGGCTCGTCGCTGAAGGCGGCGTCGAAGAGCTGCGAAACTCCGGCCCGGTGCGCTACCGCGTGGCCACGGAGGCCCGCGGCTGGTACCCGCCCGGCTGCGAGGTCGTCGAGGAAGGCCCCGAACACGTGGTGCTCACCGCGGAGGGCGTGGACGACCAGACCATCCTCCGCGCCGCCCTCCAGGCCGGGCCCGTCCACGCCTTCGGCCGCGTGGTCCCTGACCTGACCGAACTGTTCCGCGACGTCGTCTCTTCGACCAACCAGGAGGCCTAAACTCATGCGCTATTCTTCCCCCGCCACCATCTGGACCGTGGCCAAGCGCGAGATGGCCATCACGGCCAAAACCCGCGCCGTCCAAATCACCGTCGCCCTCTTGCTGCTAGTAACCATCGGCGGCATCACCGCCGCCAACTTCTTCTTAGGCTCCGATGACGAGCCAGATACCGTCGCCGTCGTCGAGATGCCCACCGAGGCCTTCGACAACAGCGGGCTGAACGCCCGGGCGGCTGACGATGCCGACCAGGCCGCCGAGCTGGTCCGCAACGACGACGCCGAGGCCGCCCTGGCCCCCGGCGAAAAGGGCTGGGACCTCATCAGTCAGGACGGGAATCCCAGCCAGACCATGACCGCGACCATCAACCAGGTCGTCGAGGCGTATTCCAGCCAGACCGCCTTGCAAGAGCTCGGGGTTAGCCCCGCCGACTACGCCCAAGCCTTGCCGGAGACCACGGTCAACCTCGTCAGCGTGGACGAGGCCGACGGCACGGCCAGCAGCGAGGACGACATCGTCTCCGTGCTGACCGTGCTGGCCGCAGCGATGATCATCATCTTCTCGGTCATCACCTTCGCCAGCCTGGTCGGCGGACGCGTGACCGAGGAGAAGTCCTCCCGCGTGGTGGAGATCATCCTCTCCTCCGTCCGCCCGCTGGACTTCCTGGCCGGCAAGATCCTGGGGGTTACCATCTTCGGCTTCGTGACCACCCTGGTGCTCGTCGGTGCCGGCGCCGCCGCTCTGGCGTTTACCGAGTTCTCGGACCGCTTCTCGCTCGACTGGGGCCTCTTCGGCGTCATGCTGGTCGGCTGCCTGCTGGGCCTGCTCTTCTTCGGCAGCCTCTACGCCGCGGCCGGCTCCCTCATCCAGCGCACCGAGGACCTCCAGTCCACGCAGACGCCGATCCTCATCCTGCTCATCCTCACCGCCTATGTCCCCGCCTTCGGCTGGAACAACCTGGACTCCACGCTCATGCAGGTGGCCGGCTGGCTGCCGCCGTTTTCCATGCTGACTGCCCCGATGCAGTACGCGGTGGGCAACTTCGGCGCCGCCCAGCTGGCGCTGTCCTACCTGCTTTTCGCAGCAACCACCGCCGCGGTCATCTGGTTGGTTGCCCGCATCTACCGCGGCGCTATCCTCAATAACGGAAAGAAAATGACCTGGCGCGCTGCCCTCAAGAGTTAAGCCGCGCTGGGTTGTCCCGACCGTTTTCGAGGAGAACCACCGCCCCATGCCCGGCCCGCTCATCGTCCAATCCGACAAGACCGTCCTGCTGGAGGTCGATCACCCGGAGGCCGATAGCGCCCGCCGGGCGCTTGCCCCATTCGCAGAACTCGAGCGCGCGCCGGAGCATATCCACACCTACCGCATCACGCCCCTGGCGCTGTGGAACGCCCGCGCCGCCGGCCACGACGCCGAGCAGGTCGTGGACGTGCTGGAGAGCTACTCCCGCTTCCCCGTCCCGCAAGCGCTGCTCGTCGACGTCGCGGAGACGATGTCGCGCTACGGCCGCGTCAGCATTGACAAGCACCCAGCCCACGGCCTCATCCTCACCTCGGCGGAGCCGGCCATCTTCGCGGAGCTAGAGCGCCACAAGAAGATCGCCCCGCTCCTGGGCGCCCGGATCGACGAAAACACTTTCGCGGTGCCGCCGTCCCACCGTGGCCGCCTGAAGCAGGCGCTGCTGCAGGTCGGCTGGCCGGCCAGCGATACCGCCGGCTACGTCGACGGCGAGTCCCACCCGATTGCCCTGACCGAAGACGGCTGGCAGCTGCGCGAGTACCAGCGCCAGGCCACGGATTCCTTCTGGGAGGGCGGCTCCGGCGTGGTGGTGCTGCCCTGCGGCGCGGGCAAGACCCTGGTCGGCGCCGCCGCGATGGCCCGCGCCCAAGCCACCACCCTGATCCTGGTGACCAACACGGTGGCCGGACGCCAGTGGCGCGATGAGCTGCTGCGCCGCACGAGCCTGACCGCCTCGGAGATCGGCGAGTACTCCGGCGAGAAGAAAGAGATCAAGCCGGTAACCATCGCGACTTACCAGGTGGTCACGCGCAAGACCCGCGGGGAATACGCCGCGCTGGACTTGTTCGACTCCCGCGACTGGGGCCTAATCATCTACGACGAGGTCCACCTTTTACCCGCCCCGGTCTTCCGCATGACCTCCGACCTGCAGTCGCGGCGCCGTCTAGGCCTTACCGCCACCCTCATCCGCGAGGACGGCCTGGAGGGTGACGTCTTCTCGCTTATCGGACCCAAGCGTTACGACGCCCCGTGGAAGGACCTGGAAAACGCCGGATATATCGCCACCGCCGAGTGCACCGAGGTCCGCGTGGAGATGACTCCTGAGGAGCGCATGACGTACGCGACCGCGCCGACACAGGACCGCTACCGGTTAGCAGCCAGCGCGGAGGCGAAATACCGCGTGGTCGACCAGCTCGTGGCTGCCCACCCGGGTGTTCCAACGCTCATTATCGGAGGCTTTATCGACCAGCTCAAGACCATCGGTGAGCGCCTCGGCGCGCCCGTTATTGACGGCCGGACCTCGACCGCCAAGCGCGAGGAGGCCTTCCGCTCTTTCCGCACCGGTGAGACCACCACCCTGGTGGTCTCGAAGGTGGCAAACTTCAGCATCGATCTCCCGGAGGCCGCCCTGGCCATCCAGGTCTCCGGCACCTTCGGCTCGCGTCAGGAAGAAGCCCAGCGCTTGGGCCGCCTGCTGCGCCCCAAAGCCGACGACAACGAGGCCGAGTTCTACACCGTGGTCACTCGCGACAGCGTGGACGCCGAGTTCGCTCTTCACCGGCAGCGATTCCTCGCGGAGCAGGGATATGCTTACCGCTTGGTCGACGCAGTAGACTTGGGTAGCGATGAAGATCTTTAAATTTGAGGTCGATGAGGCCTTCGCGAAAAAGCACAACGAACTGCTCCGGGACTCCAAGCGGCTGCTGATGTCCGGGCTCATCATGGGCGTGCTCTTGGTGATAATCGGCGCGGCGCTGTGGTACTTCGTCGAGTCCGCATGGGGCTTTACCGTCGGGCTGGGCATCATCCTGTTCGGCATCATGTGCGCCGTGGTCGGCGTGCTTTCCTCCCGCAAGGTGGGCACCGCCCAGCAGCTCTACGACTCCTACCCGCTCGCCCCCGGTGTCATCGCTGAGGTCACCGACCGAGAGATGTACCTGCTGGCCCTGGTCAACACCAACGTCGATCCGGAAGCCGAGCCCCGCTGGGGCGCCGCGCTGCGCCGGGTAAATTCCATCCCGGGCGTGGACCGCAAGGTCGGCACCAAGGTCCCCGTCGCCGCGATTGGCGGGCACCACACCAACTCGGACAAGAACCACTGGCAGCAGATCTCCCCGATGCCCATCGCCTGGGGCACCCCGGACCAGGAGGTCGTCGACATCGCCCGCAAGTCCATCCCCCAGGACCAGTGGCAGCGCCTCGAGCGCGCCCGCAAGCGCCTGAGCGACGTCAAGGCCACCAAGTTCGACCTGCTGGTCCTCTAGCCTCCAGGGCTCTCTTAACCCCGGCTCAGCAACCGCCCGCACCACCCGTTGGCGCGGGCGGTTTTGCGTATCTAAGCATTGTTACAAAGCCGTAACCGGCTTTAAGTAGCGACAGTTGTCTGGTCAATATATGTTTAATGTGCCCCATCTCACTAATGAAATTAAAAAGAGGCACACCATGACACGAACAGGACAACAACCACAGCGAGTCACCGCCCTGGTCGCGGTCCTCGCTCTGGTGGCAGCCTTCACCGGCATCTGGGCACCGACTGCCACCGCACAAGACGACGCCAAAGGCGACGCTCAAGCCTCCTCGGTGCTCATCATGGACGCCTCCAGCTCCATGCTCCAACCCGACGGCGACGGCACCCGAATGGATTCGGCCAAAAAGGCCGCCCACACCCTCGTCGACGAGCTACCGGATACCGCCACGATGGGTCTAGTCGCCTACGGCGCCAACGAAACCGACGCTCCCGAAAACCACGAGGCCGGTTGTCAGGACATTGAGACCCTGGCCCCTGTGGCCGAACTCGACCGGGACAAGTTCAACGACGGCATCGACGGGCTCACCCCCACCGGCTACACCCCGATGGGCAACGCCCTGCGCCACGCCGCCGACGAGCTGCCCGACGAAGGAGACCGCTCCATCATCTTGGTCTCCGACGGCATCGATACCTGCGCGCCACCGGAGGTATGCACGGTCGCTGAGGAACTCGCCAAAGACGGCGTGGGCCTTGCCATCCACACCGTAGGCTTCAAAGTCGACGACGAAGCCCGCGAAGAACTGGAATGCATCTCCCAGGCCACCGGCGGCGAGTACCGCCAGGCCGACGACGCCGACAAACTCGCCGAGGACCTGAAGTTCCTCGCCCAGCGCGCTGTGAACACCTACAAAGCCGCCGGCACCGAGTTCGAATTCGCCGACACCGTCGAAGACGCCAAATGGCTGGGCGAAGGTCGCTACCACACCCGAGTGACTCCGAATTCAAAAAAGGACCAGGGTCTTCACTACATCCGCGTCGCCGTCCCCGAAGGCCACACCGCCTACGTCACGCTGACAGCCTTCCCCGACCGCAACACCAGCGGTGATGGCGGCAGCAACACCGGTTTTGGGGATAAGCTCAATTACAACCTAGATGAACTAGGCAACACTTCCAACGGTAAGAACTGCCCCGGAAAACGAGGGGGAGTGGCGGAAGGAGAATCTAACCTCGGCCCATGGGATCCGCTGAACCCCCTAGTCGCAGCGATCGAAGAACCCCAGGGCGACGACTGCGACACGGCACAGTGGTACCTCGGCTACGACATGTTTTACAGCGACAGCAGGGTCGACCGTGATGCGTCCGTCGAGGTTCAGGTCGCTTTCGAGCCCGTCCCCGACGAAAAGCCTGCGGAAAGTCTCCCTGAAGGTGACTCTAGCGGTGGCCAGAAGAGCCAGGAGGACCTCCCCTTGGACGACACCACGCCGGTCACCGGCGGCACTGGATTCGCCGACGCCACCGAGGTCAAACCCGGCGCCTACTCCGACACGATCGTCCCCGGCGAGTACCGCTTCTACAAGCTCCCGATCGACTGGGGTCAGCGCCCCGTGGTGACCATCCGCACTGGTAAATCCGAGCGCGAGAAGCAAGACCACATCACGGGTGCCATCTACTCACCCCACCTCCACAAAGCCCGAGACTTCGAGCTCCGGCTACCTGTGAACGAGGGATCCGAGTCCGCTACCATGACGATTGACAAGCCGGTCCTCTACAGCAACCGCGGAGAGAACACGATGGGTGGCACGTTGTCCCTGGCGGGCGATTACTACGTGGGAATCGCCATGGACTACGGGGATGGCAGATGGACTTCCGGTATCGACCAGCCCTACAAGATCGCCTTCGACGTCGAGGGCGAACCTGTCGAGGGCCCCGAATGGCGCATGGTCAACGCCGACGGCCCGCCGCCGTCCGACACCCCGCCGAGTGCCGAAGAGGAAGAGACCGAGACTGCTGAGGCCGAGGAGCCCGAAAACGCTGACACCGACCAGCAGGCTCAGGAATCCGAATCCGACGAAGGCGGCATCAACCTGATGTGGATCGCCGTCGGCGGCGGCATCCTCCTGCTCATCATCCTGGCAGCCCTTCTGCTCCGCCGTAGGTAAATCCCCTACCGCTTTATCGCCCGTGCTACTAAATGGCGCGGGCGATTTCGCTTGCTAGGCCCGTATAGTTCTCCGGCCGTTGGATCTGCGTCAGGTCCACAAACTTCAGCTGGTCGGCGACCTCGGGGCGGCCAGCGATAAAGTTTTCCAGGCTAATCCCCGTGTCCCGGTACTGGGTAGCAAAGTCCTGGACTAGGTCGTGGGCCGCTCCGTGGCCAATGACCTTGGCGAACTCCATCATGATGGCTTCGGTCATGGTTAACACGCCCTCGGCTTCGACGTTGGCGCGTAGGGCATCCGCATCGAAGGAGAGGTTGCCGAGTAGCTTCTCGAGCTTTCGGCCGGCACCTTCCACGGCGGCGAAGATACGCGGCAAACAATCGCGTTCGACCTCGATGGAGCGGTGGTCGCGCTCATCCGCGCTAGGAGTTTGGGTCAGCATGGTAGACGCCGCGCCCGCCGCCATACGCGCGGCGGCGGAGATTTTCATGGTCGTAAACGGGTTCCGCTTCTGCGGCATAGTGCTTGAGCCAGAGAAGTGCGGGTCCAGTTCCTCCTCGGCCTCGCCGGCGTCGGAGCGCTGCATCTCAAAGAGGTCTTCCGCGATTTTGGCCAAGGTCTGGCCGTAGATGCTGACGATACACGCGAGCTCCGTGATCGTGTCTCGCTGAGCGTGCCAGGCGATTTCCTCGAACTCAAGGCCTAAGCGGCGGGCGACCAGTCGTGCGACAGTCGAGCCGTACTCTCCCATTGCGGCATAGGTGCCCACCGCGCCGGAAAATTGCACGAGCAACACGTGATCGCGAGTGTTCTGCAGCCGCCCGTAGCAACGGCGCAGCGCCTTGACCCACGTAGCCACCCGGTAGCCAAAGGTGGTTGGCAGAGCATACTGTCCATTGGTACGCGCGACCATCACCGTATCCGCGTGCTCGTGCGCCAGGTCCACGAGTACGTCGATCAGGCGACGCAGGGTATGCATGATCAGATCCAGGCTCGCCTTGATCTGCAGCGCGCGCCCGGTATCCAGAATGTCTTGGGTCGTCGCCCCGAAGTGAACCCAGCCGCGGGCGTCCTCGGGTAGCTCCGCGCGGAGCGCATCTAGGCCTAGGGTGAAGGGGTTGCCCATCGCACCCCGGCTGATAGCCTCCTCTACCTCAGAGCTGACCGAGGCGTTGTCCACGATGGCAGTCGCCGCGGATTCCGGGATCATCCCCACCTGGCCCTGCGCCGCTGCCAACGCCGCCTCTACGGCGTACCACCCGGCGATGGTCTCTCGGACGGACCACACCTTCTCCATTTCAGGGGTGACGTAACCGCGGCTACTAATCGCATTGTCAAAAGAGCTAAAGGGCATGGTGTAAATCCGAACTTTCTCAAGAAGTAGACAATAGTTCGTCATTGTAGACCCGCCGATGACGGCGACGACAATCACCTAGGCGCGCTAGCCCAAAACCGGGTTAGCGCACAAGCAAAGAACGTCGATACAACAGAGACTCGTTTCCTTTTGCGATGCAATTTGGGCGCATACAGACGTCCGGGCATGCGAAAGCACCCGGTAGAAACCTTGTTTCTGGCTTCTACCGGGTGCTCCAGTGC